>JAGACK010000020.1 GCA_017614155.1 Lachnospiraceae bacterium | reverse complement strand
ATTGAGCGCTTGTGCTATTGTTTCATTAAGGTCATTTTTCTTTTCCTCCATCATTGATATGAACTGTTGCATTGGCTTACATCAGTTTCAATCAAAATGGAGGGAAAGGCAATGGCTATTTTAACCCGACTTTCATTGGTCGTTTCTTTCCGACCCGTATTGGTCGATTTAGTGCGACTCTGGGTGGTTAATATCTCCCGACCCTAACACTGCAGCAGTATCAGGTTTTCAGTTAAAGCAACCAGGCCCAATACACCGGAATAAAAACAATCCCATCCTTTTCAGCATAGTCAGCAGTGTGCAGAATATAGGGTACATCCAACTGTGCATTAAATCTGTTCATAAATTTTCCCAAAGAAGAATATGTATATCGCTTGCCGGATTTCACTTCAATCGGCGATACATTATGTCTGTTCGTCGGATCTTTTTTAGCGATAAGAAAATCGATTTCCATTCTTTCATCTTTTTTTTCTCTGGACGAATTGGAATAGAAATATAATTTATGTCCGGAAGCTGTAAGCATCTGAGCAACTACATTTTCAAAGACCATTCCCTCGTTTACTTCCAGTTTTCCAAGCAGCAGTTTTTTATATATTTCTTCTTTCACCAAACCGTTTTCGTCAAAAGCATGGCTGATCAGGAGTCCTGTATCTCCCATATAGAGTTTTAATGTATTCCTGTCCCTGTTTAATTTAATGCCAACATTTGGAGCCGTGGAATTATAACAAATGTTACAGATCATAGAGTCTTCAAGCCAAAGGAAAGAACTCTCGTAGCTTCGGTACTTCGTCCCTCTCCCAAGCGAAGACAATGTAAACTTTTTTTCGTGTTTTGACAGTTGCTCAGGGATTTCATCAAATACAGACTCTACCTTTCGTTCGTATCCTTTTGCATGCTTCGCTATATCTTCTCTGTAAAGTGAGAGAATATCTCTTTTTATTTCATCAGTTTTTTCAAAACTTCTTGTTTCAATATATGTATTCACCGCCTGTGGCATTCCGCCAACGATCACATACTGCCGGAACAATGTCATTGCCTTTCTATGAAGGGCCTGCCCCATTGCCTTCTTTTTATCAAACGATAAACGAATGACGTCTATAAGCGGTTGCTCATTCATTGCCCAAAGAAATTCTTCAAAATCCATCGGATACATCCTGATATGACGTTCCTCTGAAGGTATTACAATATCCTCTACATTTTCACGAATCGACATCAGAGATCCTGTTTCCATATAATGAAAGCGGCCATCTGCAACCAAATACTTTATTGCAGCCCGTGCTCTTGGAAACAGCTGCACCTCATCGAGGATGATCAAAGACTCCTGTTCATAGAGGGTAACGCCAAAAATTGCTGATAGATACATAAAGAAAGAATCCAGATCATTCAGGCTATTGCAAAACAGGTCCTTCACTTCATCTCCGGCCCTGTTAAAATCAATCAGAATATGAGATTTATAATTCTCTTTTGCAAATTCTTCAGCAATATAACTTTTTCCAACTCGCCTGGCCCCATCGATCAGCAGCGCAGTTTTTCCGGCGCTGTCTTCTTTCCATTTGAGCATCTTTTCGAGTATTTTTCTTTTCATGGAACGCACCTTTTCGAAATCAATTTAATATATAATTATCACTTTTTCGAGATTTATATTTGATTAATTTTGCACCTTTTCGCGATTAATGTTATTTTAACACCTTTTCGAGACTTAATCAATGTCAAACTATCACCTTTTCGAGATTACCAGGTCTGTCATGGCAAAAACAGCCCCCTTACTACCTCTTATGGCAGCTTGGGGGCTTTAGTGTGTCTTAATCTTCTTTTGTCAGAACTTTCTTCTGCCAGCTTCTTTTCCCACATTCAGGGCATTTCATGTATCTTGTCCTGCCAATATGCATAGCAAGATTTGTCTGCCAGTATGTAGGTACATATCTGTGGTGGCAATTCTGGCATTCATAGTATCCGGCCTTTTGCTCAATGCCCACAGCGATAAAAGCTACCGTAAATATCATTATGAGAGCAAACACGATAAGTGCAATTCGCAGCCAGACTGGCATCTCTAAAAATGAAGCCACAAACACCATGATCAGTCCGGCAATGACGGCAGGAATCGCAATCCAGTATTCCGTCTGAAGCATCTGCCTGTTCTTTTCTTCAACCTCTCGTCTCATCGCCAACAGGTTTTCTTCTGCCCTTTTGTCATATGCTTCTGCCATAATTCTTTCGCCCGACAGGAGTTCGTTGACATTAATTTTTAGAAGTTCACACAGCTCCAGCATAATCCCGGAATCCGGCATAGCCTTTCCGGTCTCCCATTTTGATATCGCCCGGTCACTGATTCCGAGCTTCTCGGCAAGGACTGCCTGAGTCATGCCCTGTTCCTTCCTGCAGGATGCTATGAATTTTCCAATTTTGATTTGATCCATATCGGGCACCTCCTTTCATAGTCTCAGCATAACCAAAGGCAGTGTGGATTGACACGAACTACAGGTTGATTTCAAGCAACTCTACCTCTGGTTGAGTCTCCAGCTAAGCCTTCCCTGTTTCATTTTTAAGTCTGTAATAGTCTTCCATCTCGACATCAAGCGTGATCGTTCTCTCCCGGGTGTTGCTCATTTTCTGCAAAAGGCTCACGACCTCAACATGGCCTGACTGGCAGAACTGGTCAAAAGGCCTTGCTTTTCTGATGCTGTAGCCGGCTTCCAGAAGTATCTTTACATCCCTGGCAAGAGTAGCGGGATCACAGGACACATAGACGATCCTTTCCGGGGATACTTTGATGACTGCATCAAGAGCCGGCCTTTCCATGCCGGAGCGTGGAGGGTCAAGGATCACGGCATCAGGCTTTTCGGATCCTGACATTGTCATCCGGGGCAGGACATCCTCCGCTGCTCCCGTGATGAAATCAGCATTTGAAACCCCGTTCAGCAAAGCGTTTTCTTCTGCGTCCTTTACGGCGGCATCCACTATCTCTATGCCAAGTACTTTTTTGCAGTGTCCCGCAAGAAACAGGGCTATCGTCCCAATGCCGCAGCAGACATCCCATACCGTTTCGCTCCCGGAAAGATCTGCATATTCAAGGACCGTTTCATAAAGCTTTGACGCTATATAAGGATTGACCTGATAGAATGAAAGCGGAGAAATACGAAACTTCAGTCCGCAGAGAATATCCGTAATATATCCGCTGCCGGAAAGAATCCTGTTTTTGTTCCCCAGGATGATGTTCGTGTTTTCTTTGTTGATATTCAGAACGACTGTCGTTACATTTCCTGCTCTGCCCAAAACCTCCGGCAGCATATCCTCATGAAGGATCTGATCGGATGCCGATACGATGACAGCCATTATCTCACCGGTTGCAAACGCCTTCCTGAGTACCAGATGCCTGATGCTTCCACTGCAGGTTTTCTCGTCATAGGCGCTTATCCCGTTTTCCTTCATAAACCTGAGCAGGGCATCCAGTATGTCCGCAAATTCGTCAGGCAGCAAAAGACAGTCATCATTTGATATGATCTCATGACTTCTTGAAGCAAAGAAACCCGCTGTCAGATCTCCTTTTCTGTCGTATCCCACCGGGTACTGTGCCTTGTTCCTGTATCTGTACGGCTCATCCATTCCGACGGTGTCTTCGGTGATCGCAAAAACGGTTTCCCTGTCGATCCCGCCTATCCTTGAAAGACACTCCCTTACCCTGTCCTTTTTAAAGTCCAGCTGCCTGTCATAGCTAAGAGGCTGGATCGAGCATCCTCCGCACCGTTTTGCCACGGGACACGGCGCTTTGACTCTGTCCGGGGAGGCTTTTATTATGCGAAGGAGCCTTCCGAAGGCAAGATTCTTTTTTGCTTTTATGATTTTTATCTCACAGATATCCCCCGGGATCGAGTCCTTAATAAAAACGGGAAAGCCATCAGCCTTTGCTATGCCTTCCCCATCTGATCCCAGAGAGATGATCTCCACTGTTAAAATATCGTTTTTCTCAATTCTCATTCGTTGTTTTTCTGATGTTCGCATCCAGGAATTTGTTATAGCCAAGCCAGTCGCTGCCTGCAGTTCCGCCCAGAAGTTCTGTAAGGGTCTCAAGCTTTGCATCTGTGTTATCTGCAAGATTCAGCGCCATAGCCTCTATGAGCTCAGGAACCTTTGGAGATCCGAACTCCAGCTGTCCGTGATGTGCCAGTATGCAGTGCTGCAGTTCCCGCTTCAGCATCTCAGGAAAATCCCGGATTTCCCTGATATGATCTGCTATCATCTCGCTTCCCATCACGATATGCCCAAGCAGCTGTCCTTCATCCGTGTAATCGTTTTGAGGAAATCTCGACAGTTCCCTGACTTTTCCTATGTCGTGAAGCAGGGCCGCGCTGATGAGAAGATCATGATTGAGCATCGGATATGCCTTTGTATAGAACTCGCACAGGGCTGTGACTGAAAGAGTATGGTGCATCAGTCCCCCGACAAAACCGTGATGGATATATTTTGCCGCCGAGCTCTTTCTGAAAGAGTCGATAAAATCCGTATCCTTTTCAAAAAAAGAAAGAAGCAGTTCCTGAAGAAACGGATTCTTCACATTGTGACAGACTGCAAGCAGTTCCCTGTACATCTCGTCATTATCCCTTGGACTGACCGGCAGATAATCCGCTGTATCGTATTCCGACTCCTCTGCCCTGCGCAGCCTCTTGATCGAGATCTGTATCTGGCTGTTGAACAGTACCGCATCGCCTCCGACATAGATATAGTCAAGAGAGTCAAAATCTCCGATCCCCGACGACGACGGTTCCCAGATTTTTGCATCAGCAGTCCCGGTTTTGTCCTGAAGTATCACATTCAGATATTCCTTCCCGTTCCTGGTGACGGCAGATGTAACCTGCTTGCAAAGATATATGTCGGAGATCTTGTCCCCTTCTTTCAATTCCTTCAGATATCTCATTTCTACTCCTTTGAAGTGACCTTTGCCTCCAGCTTCATCTCCTGATACTCTCCTCTGGAAAATCTCTGTACGGTTATGGTCACATCATCATCAGCCTTCAGCTGTCCCAAAGCCTCGGTATAATCCCCGAAATCCGATATTTCCCTGTCCCCCATCTTCACTATGACATCTCCGCTCTGTATGCCTGAAGCCATCGCGGGAGAACCGGCTATGGTAGAGGTTACATAGGCTCCTGCCGGTACTCCGTAATTCTCTGATGCTTCATCTGTCACATCTATGCCATATATGCCCATGTATATCGCATCCCTGTCATTTGCCATCCTCTCTATGAGGTTTTTCATATCAGAGATCGAGTATGCAGTGATGATATTTTTTGTATCCTCTTCGGCATACTTCGTTGTGATGATACCCAAAACACTTCCCGAATAATTAATGATCACACCCGAAGCATTTGCGCTTCCGTATATATCCGTAGTGATCAGATGTGTGTTCATATCCGTCATCTGCTCTTCTGCTGTGTTCGAGGTAATAAGACCGTAAGCCTCCGAGCCTCTGATACCAAGGGGATTGCCTATCGCTATCACCGGTGTGCCCGCAAGGGAGGGATAGGATGAATTCCCAAGCTTTGCAACTGCTATGGCTTCCATTGTTTTGTCATCAATATCTGCCAGACTGACGCCTACCGTTTCCAGACCGGTGTTTGGATCAGCCTTTATTATCCTTGCCCCGACGGTCTGCCCGTTTACGAAGGAGACAGATACTTTCTCTGCTCCGTCCGTGACGCTTTTTGAAGTGAGGATCATCAGCTCCTTTTCACTCTGGGCAATTATCAGTCCCGCTTCGTTATTGCTGTTTTCATAGGTATTGTCAAACCAGTCAGTATTTGAAACTGATCCTGTCACAGTCACAATCGCTTTTTCTGCATCGAGCGCAACTTCATGCAAAGACGCATAGAGCTTTTCATATCCCTCCGGTGTCATGAGGACTTTATTGGTTATGTTGTTTATCACCATCTTTGCAGGTTCGCTCTTTTTGTTCTCAGACTCCGAGCTTATTTCTCCGTCATTTTTTTCCACAGGGACCTCATCTTCGGAAAGAGCCTCATCGGAGGAAATCCCCTCATCTTCCGAGGAAAGATCAATCTCAGGAGGATTGACCTCACCCCTGACGGTTTCCATGCCCTTCATTGTCAGATAAAAACAGACTGCTGCCACAACACCGAATATCACAGCCATAAAGACTGTAGTGAGAAACTTTGTAAACAGCTTTTTTCTGTTTACGGGCTTATCTTTTATTTTCTCCTTGATAAAACCGGATGACATATACACCTCAAATCTTAAGTCCCTGGCTGATGTTCGTATCACGCTCATGCCCCGGAAGGCTTTGCAGCCGGATCTGTACCGTTTGACCCTGTTAACATCACATATTATAGTTTATAATAACTCCATAATCAATTAAATGTATAAGCCGGTTGTTACAATTCTGTGAACCTGTTATGAACGAAAAAGTATTAAGCAAACTTGAATTTGATAAGGTTTTGGATATGCTGGAATCCTTTGCCTCCGGAAGGGAAGCAAAGGAGCTTTGCCGGAGCACCGCTCCTGTTAATGATACAGTCCGGCTGGAGCATCTGCAGCAGGAAAACGAGGATGCCCTGAACAGGATCTTCAAAAAGGGAGCTCCGGTCTTTGGGGCAATAAAGGATATCAGAAGAAATATCCTGGGAACAAAACAGGATTTCATACTCTCAGCAAGGGAGCTTCTTGATGTTGCGTCCACTCTTGAGGGCTTTGCTTCTCTTTTGGCTTACGGAGATGACGAGACTTCGGATTCTCTTTCAGATATGTTTTCTTGTATCAGCCCGCTGCCCGGGATATCCGCACAGATCAGAAAATGCATCCTCTCAGAGGAAGAGATCGCTGATGACGCTTCCCCTAAACTGAAAGACATCCGCAGAAAGATCCTCTCTTCAAACAACAGGATACGCTCTGACTTAAACTCCATGATAAACGGTTCCCTGCGTACTTATCTGATGGATCCAGTTATCACTATCAGAAACGGCAGGTTCTGTCTCCCGGTTAAGGCTGAGTGCAAAAACCTCGTTCCCGGCATGGTTCATGATACTTCTTCCACCGGTTCAACTCTTTTCATAGAGCCTGAGGGCTGTGTCAGGCTCAACAATGACATAAGGGAACTGATGATAGAGGAAAAACAGGAAATACAGCAGATCCTTGCTGACCTGTCGTCAAAAGTAAGCATTCACAGCGAGGAGATCATCGCGGATCTGGATATTTCAACATCACTTGACTACATTTTTGCACGGGCAAAGCTTGCTGCCGATATGGATGCCATGCGTCCGAAATACTCGACGGACCTTTCCATGGAGATAAAAAAAGCCAGGCACCCTCTGCTGGATAAAAAGAAGGTGGTTCCCATCGATATCCGGCTGGGAAAGGATTTTGACCAGCTGGTGATCACAGGTCCCAACACAGGAGGCAAGACCGTCACCCTAAAGACCATCGGTCTGCTGCACATCATGGGACTTTCGGGTCTTTTCATCCCTTCTGCGGACGATTCGACTCTTGGACTTTTTTCGGAGATCTTTGCGGACATCGGGGATGAGCAGTCGATAGAGCAGTCTCTTTCGACCTTTTCATCACATATGACCAATATCGTAGGTATCCTGCGTTCATACACAAAGGACTCCCTGTGCCTTTTTGACGAACTTGGCGCAGGTACAGACCCTGAAGAGGGAGCTGCCCTGGCGCAGTCCATCCTCAATTTCCTGCATGTCCGGGGTGTGCGTACCGTTGCCACAACACATTATTCCGAGCTCAAGATCTACGCCCTGAATACCGAAGGCATAGAAAACGCCTCCCAGGAATTTGACATTGAAACCCTTTCGCCCACATATCATCTTTTAATCGGTGTTCCCGGAAAAAGCAATGCTTTTGCAATCTCAAGAAAACTGGGTCTTCCGGGCTATGTCATAGAAGAAGCCGAACGCAGAATGGATGAAAAGGACAGAGGATTTGAGGATGTTGTCGGAAAACTTGAAAAAGCCCGCATTGAACTGGAGGACATAAAGAAAGAATCAGAAAAGCAGCGATCTGAAGCAGAGGAAAATGCCTCAAAGCTTCGGAAAAAGAACGACCAGCTTGAAAAGGAAAGAGAGCGCATCCTGGGAGAGGCGCGCAGGGAGGCGCGGCAGATCCTTCAGGATGCAAAAGACAGGTCTGATGAAACCCTGAGAAACATACAAAAATACGGAACTGCCGTTGACAGGGATGGGATCCGAAAGATGGAATCCGACCGGGCAGGCCTGAGACTGTCCTTAGATCAGACGGCCGAAAAGGTTTCTGAAAGGAAAGCCGCCGGAATAGATCCTTCAAAAGTTAAGATAGGTATGGAAGTTGAAATAGTTTCAAGCGGTTTTAAGGGAACTGTGGCAACAAAGCCCGATCAAAAAGGAAATCTCACGGTTCTTTGTGGTATAATAAAATATCGTACCAACTGCTCTGAGCTGAATGAAACGGTGATAAAGGATCCCTATGAAAAGAAGAAAAAGAGATCCTCCGGCAGCGCGAAGGGCCATGCCATGACAATATCACCCGAACTGAATATCATCGGTCAGACAACGACAGACGGGGTTGAAATGTTAAAGAAATATCTGGATGATGCCTATATATCCCATCTGCCCGAGGTACGCATAGTACACGGCAAAGGCACAGGCGCGCTCAGAAGCGCGGTGCAGGACGCCTTAAAAAAGATCAGATATGTGGAAGATTTCAGGAGCGGACAGTTCGGCGAAGGGGATGCCGGTGTCACTATAGTCAGATTTAAGGGGGAATAAGGATGGTTGATAAACAGCGCGTACTGATCGTGGATGATGATGAACACATCGCCGATCTCATATCTTTGTATTTTACCAAGGAATGCTTCAACACCCAGATAGTAAATGACGGGGAAAGCGCTCTTTCGGTCTTTGATACCTTCAAGCCGGACATCATCCTGCTGGATCTGATGCTTCCGGGAATAGACGGATACCAGGTGTGCAGGGAGATCCGCTCCAAAAGCTCTGTTCCGATCATAATGCTTTCCGCAAAGGGAGAAGTCTTTGACAAGGTGCTGGGACTGGAGCTCGGCGCAGATGATTATATAGAAAAGCCTTTTGATTCAAAAGAACTTATAGCAAGAGCAAAGGCAGTGCTTCGCCGATACAGTGCTCCTCCGGCAGCAAAACCGGAGGATACCGGGGCAAAGGTAGTTGAATATCCGGATCTTTGTATCAATCTGACCAATTACTCCGTCACATATTTCGGAAAAAGCGTTGATATGCCCCCAAAAGAGCTTGAACTGCTGTATTTTCTGACCTCTTCACCAAATCAGGTGTTTACCAGGGAACAGCTTCTGGATCATATCTGGGGCTACGAATATATCGGCGACACAAGGACAGTAGATGTTCATATCAAACGGCTTCGCGAAAAGATCAAGGATCATGACTCCTGGCGTATCTCCACGGTCTGGGGCATAGGCTACAAATTTGAAACATTATGAAATTCCATAAAACTCTTTACCTTAAATTTCTTCTGACCTACCTTTTATTCGGCATTCTGGGTTTCATATTGATCTCAGTCGCAACAAGCCGTATGATCCTCCATGTTCTTGTCATGGAAAAGGCATCCCGTATGTATTCAACTGCCCAGCTCATCGCAACCGACTATGGCATGGAACTGGGAAAAGCTCTGAAGGAGAGAGATGATGCGCTTCGTGAACTGACAAGAACAGCCGGATATTCAGGATGTGATATCCGGATTATAGACAATCAGGGCCGTCAGATCCTTTATTCCGGAGACAATGAGGGGTCGGTTACTTCCTCTGTCATATCTGAATTTGATGCTGTTTCTGCAGGCACTTATTATATGACCGGTGATTTCTACGGTGTGTTCAATGAACCCCATCTGAGTGTTTTTTACCCCATAACCTACCGCTTCAAGGTGATGGGTTATGTCATAGCACATGCTCCTATGGAGGAGATAACCGTACTTTCAAACCGGCTTCTGAATGTTTCCTATATCACCTTTCTGGCAATATTCATCCTGAGTCTGATCCTTCTGATACTCTTTTCCCATGCGGTCTATATCCCTTTGAGAAAAACAATCCGCGCTGCAGAGGAATATGCCGGAGGAAACATGGACTATCCTCTCGAGATCAACAGAAGGGATGAGATGGGGTACCTTTCGGGAACCCTGAATTTCATGGCACATGAGATCGCCCGGTCAGAGGATGATCAGAGAAAATTCATTTCAAATGTTTCTCATGATTTCCGTTCTCCTCTCACATCTATACGGGGTTATCTGGCAGCCATGATCGATGGAACGATCCCTTTGGAGCTCCATGAGAAATACCTGACCATAGTGCTCAACGAGACCGAAAGACTGACAAAACTCACAAACGGACTTTTGGAACTGAATTCCCTGAATGAAAAAGGCATGATCCTGACGATCACGGATTTTGATATCAATTCCATGATCAAGCATACCTGTGAGACCTTTGAAGTACAGTGCGACAGGAAAAAGATCGCTTTTGAACTGATTCTTTCCGGCCACGAGCTCTTTGTAAACGCTGATGCCGACAAGATTCAGCAGGTCCTCTACAATCTGATAGATAATGCCATCAAGTTCTCTCACACCAATTCCATCATAAAAATAGAGACTACCGAAAAAAACGATAAAGCCTTCATATCCGTGAAAGACAGCGGGATAGGGATACCAAAGGATTCCATCAAGCTGGTATTTGACAGATTCTACAAAACAGATCTTTCAAGAGGAAAGGACAAGAAGGGCACAGGACTGGGCCTTGCCATCACAAAGGAAATCATCCAGGCGCATAATCAGAACATAAATGTGATCTCTACGGAAGGGGTTGGCAGTGAATTCATATTCACGCTGAAGATCTCAGAAACGGAAGAATAAACCGCAAAAAAAGAAGCCCCTCACAGGACCTCTTTTTTCAAACGTTCTTATTCAGCTGCGATTGCTCCCACCGGACATCCGGCTTCGCATGCTCCGCAATCTATACAGGTTGCAGCATCGATCTCATACTTTCCGTCGCCTTCAGCAATAGCGTTCACGGGACACTGTGCAGCGCAGGATCCGCAACTGATGCATGAATCATTGATTACATGTGCCATTTTTCTTTCCTCCTTGTATGGTGTTTCATCATTATACTACATTGTCCATCAAAAAATCAAATAGCACCTAATCTGCGACGGCGTTCATCTGAGCCACCAGATCATCTGCATCTATTCCGTGTACCATGGCAGCTTCCTCAACAGTCTCTCCCATGGATGCCGGACATCCTATGCAGTGCATGCCTATCTCCATCAGGAGCGGCACGGCATTCGGCTTGATCTTCAAAACATCTCCTATCGTTGTGTCCTTTGTGATCTCACTCATCTCATTTTCCTCCTCTTAAGTTTTTTATTCAAAATCCAGTTCCACCGGACAGTGATCCGATCCCATTATATCCGTGTGGATCCTTGAATCCTTTATCCTGTCTTTCAGGCAGTCCGAAAGTATGAAATAATCAATGCGCCATCCGGCATTCTTTGCCCTGGCGCTGAATCTGTATGACCACCAGGAATAGACATCGGAAAGATCCGGATAAAGATAACGAAATGAATCTGTAAACCCGTCTGACAGCAGATCCGTCATCTTCTGTCTTTCCTCATCCGTAAATCCGGCATTATGGTGATTTGTCTTCGGGTTTTTCAGATCTATCTCTTCATGGGCAACATTCAGATCTCCGCAAAGTATCACAGGCTTTTTCTTTTCCAGACCCTTCATGTATGCTTTCAGATCATCTTCCCATACCATCCTGTATGACAGTCTTGACAGATCCTGTTTGGAATTTGGAGTATAGCATGTTATCAGATAGTGATCCGTAAATTCAGCAGTGATGAGCCTTCCCTCTTTATCATGCTCTTCGATACCCATTCCGTACGTAACACTTATCGGTTCATTCTTTGTAAACAGCGCCGTGCCTGAATACCCTTTTTTTTCAGCATAATTCCAAAAGGCCTTATATCCTGTCGGAGCAAAATCCGTCTGCCCTTCCTGAAGCTTTATCTCCTGCAGACAGAATGCATCCGCATCCGAGCTTTCAAAAAAGTCCCCAAACCCCTTTTCAAAACAGGCGCGCAGACCGTTTACATTCCATGAAATATATTTCATATATCATTCCTCCGTCAGTTCCGTGAAAGAATATGTCTCATCGTCCGCTGAATCATCAAAGGTCACTGTATAGGTCTTTGTCCTGTATCCGTCTTTCCTGAGAGTTATGACATGTGTACCCGGGGTTTTTGAAAAGCCGGTAGGAACCACTCCTTTGTAAGATCCGTCATAATATACCTCTGCCCCCTCGGGAGAATCGATATACAGTCTGCCCTTTGTCGTAGTCGGTATGCTCCCCGACCCCGATGATGAGGATGAGGACGAAGACGACGAAGATGTCGAAGATGATGACATGGGCCTGTTTGAAGAAATACCGTTTCCCGATGCCGATGGCGCAGAAGAACTGCTGTCCCTTGAAGTCTCAGTGTCTTCATCCATCTTTGTCAGCTCTATCTGAATATTTGCCATTTCCTGCCCGACGCTTATGTTCTCCCTGATCGGCAGATATCCCTTTGCTTCCACCTCTATCCTGTAAACACCGTATTCCAGTTCCTGCGGCTCGAGATAGTCAATCTCTTCTCCGTCAATCTTTACCTTCGGCTCGGCAGATGCAGGCAGGATAGTAAAGACCAGTGTTCCGTATTTGACAAGCTCACCCTTGAGATCACTGATATCTACGGTTATCTCTTTTCCGCGTTCAACATCGATATGCTTTGTCCCGCCGCGTCCACTGTAGGTCACTACCATGTCGTAGGATCCCTCCGGTACATCTATTATCATCTCCTGCGATACCGGCTTGATGATATCCCTTCCGATCTGTACCCATCCGCCGATGAAATACTCAGTGCCTGACAGTCTCACATGACCGTCACCGCTGGTTATCAGGATACTGTACACATCCTGATTCATACCCATTACGGTTATCGTATCTCCATCCGAAATATCGGCCGGTTTCAGTCTGTTCCCGCTCTTGAACACAGGCGTTTCCACATTTATCCTGAAGTTCTCTCCGTCACACGAAAGTACGCCCCTGTTCGCATTCACATTGTAATTTTCCACATCCCTTCTGATGAATGCATCCGGACTCTGCTGTAGCTTTGTTACAGTTTTTGAATGCACGGATATATCCACATCCACGATGGATCCCATATCAAAAAGCTCAATGACAGATACTTTTCCGAACCTGTCATAAAACTCTGTCAGTCTGTCGTAATTTACTTCATATATCCTGTTGTTGCCCGGATTTAAAAGCCTTATCGTCCCCTTTTCTTCATCATGCGAGATATAGACGGCCGTATCTGACGCAGACAATCCCTGCGCGGCAGGATTTCCGGATGTATCATCCGATACTGATACTGAAACATCAGCTGCCTGTCTTTTTCCGCAGCCCGATACTACTGATATAACAATAAGCAGAACGCTTATAATTTTGATAAAAGATAATCCTTTGTGTTGCATTCCGGATCCTCCAGAACTATATCCAAAAGTTCCTTTAATTTTTCTCCAAGGGCCGGCCCCGGGGATATCCCGGCCTTTATCAGATCCGATCCGTTCACCGCCAGATCTGAAAGCGTTACACACTCCCTGTCACGGACTATCTCAAGATACAGGTCCATGACCTCAGCCTCATACTCAAGTTTTTCTTTTCTCCTGTAAGAACTCTGTGACAGAGTATCTGCGACCCTGACCGGAAAAAGAAGTATATAATCCGATCCTATCCTGCTCATAGCTCTTCTGATCAGATTCTTTTTTGCATCCGGACGCGTATCATGGTATCTCACAAGTCTGCTGACCGTGTCCAGGGTCTCATTATCGGAACGAAAACGGCGGAGTATATCCGTCGCTATTCTTTCGGAGCGTTCAGCGTGTCCCTTGAAATGCCTGTTCCCGTTTTCATCCTCAGTCATGCAGGCAGGTTTTCCGAGATCGTGAAAGAGCAGGGCATATCTGATTTTTTTCTGTATGTCCTTTTTACCGAAATCAAAACTGTTCCTTATTTTTTCATAGGATGAGCAGAATTCCCTCCATTCATCCTCAGTAACATACTGCGGAGCGATCTGCAGCGGTTCTTTTGCATCAGCCATCAGCGTCCTGATAGTATGTTCTCCCACGGTATAGAGATGATGCTTATTTTTCTGATCCATTTCCATGCATACATCCAGCTCGGGCAGGATCACGGCTGTAATGCCCGCCTTGTACATATCCCTCAGGATCTCCGGATGAGGAGAACAGATGAGCTTTGTAAATTCCTCATTTATCCTTTCCGCGGAAATATTTTTCAGATTTCCCGCCAGCTCTCCCGCTGCCTTCAGGGTTTTTTCTTCTATTGAAAAGCCAAGCTGCGCGGCAAATCTGAAAGCCCTCAGGATCCTCAAGGCATCCTCGGTAAATCTTTCCCCTGCATCCCCAACGGCTCTTATTATCCTGTTATCCAGATCCTTTCTGCCGTCAAACTCATCTACAAGTCCGTCTTCCTCATTATAGGCAAGAGCATTTATGGTAAAATCGCGTCTTTTCAGATCCTCTTTAAGACTCGTCGAAAAAACCACCTGCTTCGGATGTCTCCCATCCTCATATATCCCGTCTATACGATAAGTAGTGACCTCAAAATGCTCGCCCTTATGTATCACCGTCACAGTACCGTGTTTAATGCCCGTATCAAAAGTCCTCCTGAACAGCGCCTTTACCTGATCAGGTCTTGCATTTGTGGTAATATCCCAGTCATTCGGTCTTCTCTTCAATAAAAGATCACGAACGCAGCCCCCGACGGCATATGCCTCGAAACCTGCGTTCTTTAATGTTTTTATTATCTGGTCCACTTTTGCGGGCAGGACAAATCTCATTTAACAAGCTCCACAGTCTGCATGGCTATCGACAGTTCCTCGTTTGTAGGAACAACCAGTATGACGGGACCCGGTCCTTCTTTTGAGATGATTCTTTCATCAGATCCGCTCTCATTTTTCTCATCGTCTATCCGGGTTCCAAGGAAAGTCAGATGTTCACAGATCATTTTTCTGACTACGCTGTTGTTCTCTCCTATGCCTGCAGTAAATGAGATTGCATCCACCCCGTTCATGGCAGCAGCATACGCTCCGATATACTTTGCTACCCTCAGGGAGTAAGCCTTCAGTGTCATTTTTGCCCTTTCATTTCCTTCATTTACTGCCTTTAAAATATCCCTGAAATCAGATGATATCCCCGTCATGCCGAGAACGCCGGATTTTTTGTTCAGGATATCTATCACTTCTTTTCCGGTCAGGTTTTCCTTCTCCATGATATATGTAATCACGGCAGGATCGATATCTCCTGACCTTGTCCCCATGATAAGCCCTTCAAGAGGAGTCAGTCCCATTGAGGTATCAACACATTTTCCGTTCTTTACGGCTGATATGGATGCACCGTTTCCGAGATGGCATACTATGGTCTTTAACTGCGTCTTATCCCGGCCGAGGATCTTTGCCGTCCTGTCCGAAACATATTCATGACTTGTTCCATGAAATCCGTATCTGCGGATCTTGTATTTCTCATAGTATTCATAAGGAATGGCATACAGGTACGCCTCCTGTTCCATGGTCTGATGAAAGGCCGTATCAAACACCGCTACATGCGGAAGCGACGGCATGAGATCCCTGCAGGCCCTGATGCCCGTGATCGCTCCGGGATTGTGAAGAGGCGCCAGATCGCTGACATCTTCTATAGCCTTTATTACTTCATCATCCACTACAACTGCTTTCTTAAAATGCTCCCCACCGTGAACTACCCTGTGACCGACTGCATCAACTTCATCCAGGGATCTGACAACTCCGGTATCAGCATCTGTCAGCGCGGAAATCACCACAGAGACGGCATCTTTGTGATCTTTCATCTCCGTGAGCCTTGATATCTTTTTTCCGTCATCCGTTTTGTATTCAAAATTGCTGCCGTCTATACCGATCCTTTCACAGAGACCCTTTGCAAGGACTGTATCGTTATCAGTATCTATCAGCTGATATTTCAATGATGATGATCCGCAGTTAATGACAAGTACTTTCATCAATACCTCCTTTAATACGCTTTGCCCCAATACACCAGATGCTTTGCGGGTTTTCCGCAGCAGATACAGGTTTTTGATATCTCCGATTTGTCCTCAAAAGGTATGCACCTTGATGTAGCCGTAGTGTCTGCTTTTATCCTGTCTTCACATTCAACATTCCCACACCACATGGCCCTGGCAAAACCGGGTTTTTCGTTCATGATCTTTTTGAATTCATCATAGGTTACCGCATCATACATGCTCTCTTCCAGATGTTTTTTTGCTCTTTCATACATATCATTATGTATGTCTTCCAGAAGCCTGCCTGTAAAAGAAGCTATATCCTCAAGCTTCACTGTCTGCTTTTCATGTGTATCACGCCTTACGACCACGCATTCCCCGTTTTCGATATCTCTGGGACCTATCTCTATCCTCATAGGGAATCCTCTCATCTCCTGTTCGGAAAATTTGTATCCCGGAGATTTGTCCGTATCATCTATCTTTACCCTGTAATCCTTCAGGACTTCCTTCAGCTTCGCTGCTGCCTCAAGAACACCCTCCTTTTTCTGCTGGATGGGTATGATCACTACCTGGGTGGGGGCAACCTTCGGAGGGAGCACGAGACCTTCGCTGTCACCATGGACCATGATGATAGCCCCGATTATTCTCGTAGATACACCCCAGGATGTCTGAAAAGGATGATGGGGTTTATTGTCCCTGTCTGTATACTCTATTCCGAAAGCCTTTGCAAAACCGTCTCCGAAATTGTGGCTGGTTCCTGACTGAAGAGCCTTTCCATCGTGCATCATGGCTTCGATCGTATAGGTTTCCTCGGCGCCGGCAAATTTCTCCTTGTCTGTCTTTCTTCCCCTGATGGTCGGTATGGCAAGGAAGTCTTTGCAGAAATCAGCATAAATGTTCAGCATCATAACCGTACGTTCCTCAGCCTCTTCATAGGTCGCATGTATGGTATGTCCTTCCTGCCACAAAAACTCACGGCTTCGAAGGAAGGGTCTTGTTGTCTTTTCCCAGCGGACAACCGAACACCACTGATTATAATTCTTTGGCAGATCCCTGTAGGAATGCACATCATTTTTGTACAGATCACAGAAAAGGGTCTCGGATGTGGGACGCACGCACAGCTTCTCTGCAAGAGGCTCAAGCCCTCCCTGTGTCACCCATGCCACCTCAGGCGCAAAGCCCTCCACATGATCCTTTTCCTTTTGAAGGAGGCTTTCGGGTATGAAAAGCGGCATGTAGACATTTTCTACTCCGGTCTCCTTGAATCTCCTGTCAAGCTCTCTCTGTATGTTTTCCCACAGAGCGTAACCTGCAGGTTTTATTATCATGCATCCCTTTACACTTGAATAATCAATGAGTTCTGCATTTTTAACAATATCCGTATACCATTTGGCGAAGTCATCTTCCATCGCCGTGATGTTCTCAACAAGCTTCTCAGCCATTTTTCTCTCCTCTTTTCTTTATATGGGTTTTGCTCCCGCTTTTTTCTGCAGGTTTTCCTTGAACTGCGCAAACTTGCTCTTCTTTACCGGCTCAGCCTTTATGCTTCCTCTGACACCCTTTACGGCTGTGATATAGATCCCGCTTACGGTGGCTTTTACCTCTTTTTTTGTGGGAATGGTGTCAAATATCGCCGCATCGCTGATAAAGGACATGACCTGTGGACCGACCTTTGCCTTTACCACCGGTACCTTTGAAAACCTCATCAGCTTTGGCGCATTCTGCATAACTACGGCCGGCAGTCCCGCATCCTTCAGCTTCATCTTTTTCTTGTCAATGATGAGCATCTGCACGGTCTGTGCTGCCGCATCTATCTGGGCCTGCTGTTCTGCCTGTTTTTTCTGCATCTTTTTGCCGAAAAAATAAAGGCCCACAGTCGCTGCTATGAGCAATACCGCCACAATTATCAATACTATCCATCCTGTGCTCAAGTCTTCACCTCCGATATCTGTATTTTTATCTTTCCCTCTTCATGAGGTTCCCCGTTCAGGGTCATGCTATATGCTGCGCAGATTTTTATCTCTGATCCCGTCTCCGTAAGCAGGAAGTCAACGGTGTCAAAACCTATCTCAAATGTCCCATAAGGGGTGGCATATCTGGATACATGTTTCTGTCCGGTCTCGAGAAGCACCTCTGTTTTCACTTCCCCGTCCCTTTTATAAAACAGATAATCCTTTCCAAACCTTAAAGAAAACTTCTCCGTGACCCCGTTCTGCTCATTTTCAAAGAAAACATAATGTATGGAATCTTTTTTATGATATCTCGCGATCCCCTCTATATCCGGGGCATCCGCATGCCCGCTGATACAAACATGGCAGTTCTTTGTCATTTTTCTAATATTCCTCAATAGCGATCTTTTTTGCGCCGAGGATGCCATATGGAAGGATCATATTTGCTATTGTCTTGAACTTTTCGGCCTCATCACTGACAAAGAACTTGTAGGGCGTTTCACCCAGTTCAATTTCCCTGTCGTTTGCTATGCCGTTTTCCTGCAGCATCTGGGAACACTCCAGAGCTGTTTCATAGGCGGGATTTACAAGCTCCACCTTTTCACCGACAGCCTTTTTGATCGTATCCTTGATCAGGGGATAATGGGTACATCCCATTATCAGCGTATCTATATCTGAATCCGTCAGATCGGCCAGGTATCTTCCGGCTATCTCCGTGGTAACGGGATCATCTATGAGTCCTTCCTCGACAAGCGGAACAAAAAGAGGACATGCTTTTCCGATGATCCTGAAACTCTCATCCATATCCCGGAGGATCCTTTCATATATCCCGGAAGAAATTGTAGCTTCCGTTCCGATAAGGCCTATTTTTCCGTTCTTTGTCTTTTTTGCTGCTGAAACGGCTCCGGGCCTTACCACTCCGATGATAGGTATGTCTATCTCTTTTTCTATGTCATCAAGCGCCAATGCGCTTGCAGTATTGCAGGCTATAACTATGGCTTTCACGCTCTGTGATTTCAAAAACCTGATGATCTGCCTGGAATACTGTGTGACTGTCTCTTTTGATTTTGAACCGTATGGCACTCTGGCTGTATCTCCGAAAAAGATCAGTCTTTCCTTCGGCATCTGCTTCATCATTTCGCGGAATACCGTCAGCCCGCCCACTCCGGAATCAAAAACTCCTATGGCTTTTTCTTTTTCACTCATGGCTTTTTAAGAGAGCTTCCCATATATGCCCATCGTCTGCTGATCGATATGAAGCTTTATGATTTCTACGGCCACATCACTCTTTCCGGCTTCTATCGCCTCTATCAGCATCCTGTGATCCTCCACCAGGTGGGAATACTCCTTCACATCCTTTAAATATTCATACCTGTACCTGAAGAGCTGTTCCTTCAGATTGTTCAGTGTCTCGGCTATCTTTTCGTTTCCCGCTGCCTCTATTATTATATGATGAAAATCCTCGTCTGCTTCAGCTATATTTGCAGCGTCCTTTTGTTTTGTGGCTTCTTCAAAAACAGTGTTTGCCTGTATCAGTCTTTGCAGCTGATCCTTTGTGATACGCGAACAGGCTGCGTTCACCGTAAAGGTTTCAAGCGTTTTTCTGGCTTCAAGCACATCTGCAAGCCTCTTTTCGGTTACCCCGGAAACCTGTGCTCCTCTGCGGGGGAACATATCCACCAGGCCTTCCTGTTCCAGTCTCCTGATCGCTTCTCTTACCGGAGTACGGCTCACTCCGAGCCGCTCGGAAATGGAAATCTCCATGAGTCTTTCCCCGGGTTTAAGCTTTCCATATAGAATTTCATCTCTCAGAGTGTTGAATACAACATCTCTTAACGGTAAAAACTGCTCATCCATTATATAACCCGGCTAAAAAAACCTTATCTGTGATCTTTGACTCTTCAAGACTGTTAAACGCCCTTTCAACTGAGGCATCATCTACAAACAATCCGAAAACAGATGGTCCGCTGCCACTCATCAATGCTCCCGCAGCTCCGTTATTCATCATTATCTCTTTGATCTGCTCTATTACCGGATATCTTGGTATAGTAACGCTTTCGAGAACATTTCCCAGAAATTCAGGTATGCAGCCGGTATCATCCATCTCTATTGCGGCCTTCAGGTGCTCTATATCGGGATGTATTCCCGAAAAGACTTTTCTGTCGTATTCCTCATATACCTCCTTTGTGGATACCCTGATATCCGGTACGGCAACTATTGCCGAAAGACCGCAGGGCGCACACAATGGTTCTATGATCTCTCCTATGCCCTTTGCAGATGCTGTTCCGCCCTTTATCAGAAAAGGTATATCAGCTCCTATCCCTGCTCCTCTTTCCATGAGTTCTTCATCTGAAAGATCCAGGCCGAAGCATTCATTTACCCCCTTCAGCACGGCCGCCGCATCAGCGCTTCCGCCACCAAGACCGGCGGCAACAGGGATGTTCTTTATTATATCTATCTCAAGATTGTCGGTTATCGAAAACTCCCTGAAAAGCAGCCTTGCAGCCTTGCAGGCAAGATTTCTTTCATCAGACGGAACAGATGAGTCGCTGCATGTGATGACTATGCTGCCTTCTTCCGCGCTTCCGTTTACCTCAGGTATTGCCTTCATAGTGATCACATCATGCAGGTCTATGGTCTGCATGATCGTATTCAGATCGTGATATCCGTCAGGCCTTCTCCCTGTGATATCAAGTCCAAGATTTATCTTCGCGTAAGCATTGATCTGCATTTCACCTGAAACTCCCTCAAAAACAACCGACAGAATTCACTATACCACAAAAGCGTATTGTATACAATTAAAAACGCGGTACATCCCCTTTTACAGGGGTTTTGTACCGCATTTCGTACTGTCTGTGCAGATCACTTTATCAGTATGATTTCTCTTTGTGATCACAGGTATTCATTTCTATTGCAGATCTTCAGATTTTCCAGCACCTTTTTTATATCGGCCGTGTCATCCTTTGAACAGATGAGAAGCGCATCATCCGTATCCACTATCACGCAGTTTTCCATTCCTACCGTGGCTATAAGCTTCTCCTTGCCCTGGATGATACAGTTATTCGTACCGACAGTGATGACATTCCCGGCAGTGATATTTCCCATTTCATTGGATGTCTGTATCCTTTCAAGCGCCAGCCAGCTTCCAACATCGTCCCATCCGAAATTTCCGGGTATAGTATATATATCATCCGACTTTTCCATGATACCGTAATCTATGGATATCGACGGAAATCCAGGATATACTTTTTCTATGATCTCCTGTTCCTGGCTTGTGTTCACGGCGTCTTTTATTATTGAAAGGCCCTCGTGCACATCCGGCATGAATCTCTCAAAGCATTTCATTATCGAGGAGACTTTCCAGACGAACATGCCTGAATTCCACAGATACTGGTCTGTTGATATGTATTCCTTTGCTGTCTCAAGATTCGGCTTTTCCGCAAAATGCTCTACGCGGTAGCTTCTTTTATACATATCATCGGGGATGAATTTGATATAGCCGTACCCCGTTTCCGGAAAATCCGGAGCGATTCCCATGGTCACGAGATTGTTTCCGTCTTCGGCAACCTCCACGGCATCTCTCAGTGTTGCCAGAAACATCTGATTGTATTTGATCAGATGATCTGAGGGCAGAACGAGCATGATCACATCTTCGTCATATCTTTTGGAGATATAGGCGGCTCCCAGTCCGATACCCGGAGCAGTGTTCCTTCCAACAGGCTCACATATGATGTTCTCTTTTTTTATGCCCGGAAGCTGTTTTTCAACAAGAGGCAGATAACCTCTGTTCGTGGATATGAATATATCTTCCTCGGATACCAGAGGCAGTATCCTTTCCATCGTCAGCTGGATCAGTGTTTTGCCGTCATTCGTAAGTGAAAGGAACTGCTTGGGGTTATCCTTTCTGGATCGGGGCCAGAACCTCTCACCCCGTCCTCCTGCCATGATCAGAGCCGTGACCTTCATCAGTTAAATATCCCTTTCTTTTTCTTTTTATTCTTTGCCGAATTATCCGTCGACGCCTCATCTGTATGGTTTTTCACATAATTCAGAGAATCGCCCGTAACAGAGTCGAACTGCTTCAAAAGATCCCTGGCGCTCTGAGTCAGGCCGGTCGGTACCTGGACCACTAATGTGACATAGTGATCCCCTCTTGCATTCTTGTTGTTGAGCACCGGAACACCCTTGCCCTTTAATCTGATCTTTGTATCTGTCTGGGTTCCGGGTTTAATCGTGTTAATAACCTTTCCGTCGACTGTGTCTATCATTATCTCACCGCCGAGCGCAGCCTGGGCATAGGATATGGGAGCAGTTGAAAAGATATCATAATCCCGTCTCTGGAATATGGGATGTCTTGATACATTTATCTCAACAAGAAGGTCTCCCCTCGGTCCTCCGTTCGAACCGGGCTCGCCTTTTTCCCTGATCCTCACGCACTGCCCGTTGTCGATACCTGCCGGGATGCTGACCTCGATCTTTTTCCTGTTTGATATGTAGCCGGTACCGTAACAGTCCGTACACTTTTCTTTTATTATCTTGCCTGTACCCGAGCAGTCAGGACAGGTCTGTACATTCTGTACTGTTCCGAAAAGCGACTGCTGGGTATATACTATCTGTCCCTTGCCTCCGCACTTCGGACAGGTCACGGGAGATGTGCCGGCTTTTGCTCCGGTGCCATGGCATTTTGAGCACTCATCCTTCAGCGTAAGCTCTATCTCTTTATCACATCCAAAGACTGCTTCCTCAAAAGTGATCCTCACAGCGGTCCGAAGATTCGCGCCCTTTCTCGGCCCGGTCCTGTTTGCCCTTCTGCTTCCGAACATATCTCCGAAAAGATCTCCGAAGATATCACCAAAGTCCATGGAGTTGAAATCAAAGCCTCCGCTGTATCCTCCGCCGCCCTGCGAGAATGCCGCATGACCGAACTGATCATACTGAGCCTTCTTTTGAGGATCGCTGAGGACAGCATAAGCCTCAGAAGCCTCCTTGAATTTTGCCTCCGCGTTTTTGTCTCCGGGATTCATGTCCGGATGGTATTTTTTGGCCAGAACCCTGTATGCTTTTTTTATGGTCTCTTCATCGGCATTTTTGTCGACTCCGAGAACCTCGTAATAATCTCTTTTCTGCTCTGCCATTATTTTTTATTTTACCTCTCGGTAATCTCCGTCCACTACATCAGGGCCGGCACCGTCCGAGGAATCATCGCTTCCTGACGACGATGTACCCGTATAATCAGAGCCTCCCGCATTTCCCGCTCCGGCTGCCTGCGCGCTTTCATAAACCTTTGCAAAAAGCTTCTGGGCGCTTTCCATGAGCTTCTCCTTGGCGGATTTTATCTCGTCAACATCCGAGTCGCTCATGTTCTCAGCATCGGGATGCTTTGCAAGTATATCCTTGAGAGCCTGCAGATCCGCCTCAAGTGCTGCCTTGTCGTTTGCATCTATCTTGTCTCCTACTTCTTCCATGGCCTTTTCGGTCTGGAATACAAAGGAGTCTGCATCGTTCTTTGTATCTATGGCTTCCTTGCGCTTCTTGTCCTGAGCTTCGTACTCCTGAGCCTCCTTGATAGCCTTTTCGATATCCGCGTCTGACATATTTGATCCGGCTGTGATGGTTATATGCTGTTCCTTGCCGGTACCGAGGTCCTTTGCGGAAACATTCACTATACCGTTTGCATCTATGTCAAAAGTAACCTCGATCTGAGGTACTCCTCTTCTTGCGGGAGGTATGCCGTCCAGCCTGAACTGTCCAAGGCTCTTGTTGTCACGGGCAAACTGTCTCTCACCCTGAAGGACATTTATATCAACAGCCGTCTGGTTATCCGCTGCCGTAGAGAACACCTGGCTCTTCTTTGTAGGTATGGTCGTATTCCTCTCAATGAGTCTTGTCGCAACTCCTCCCATGGTCTCTATCGAAAGTGAAAGAGGAGTAACATCAAGGAGAAGGACATCGCCGGCGCCTGCATCCCCTGCAAGCTTGCCGCCCTGTACCGAGGCTCCTATGGCAACACATTCATCGGGATTGAGAGTCTTTGAAGGCTCCTGGCCGGTCAGCTGCTTTACTTTCTCCTGTACGCAGGGTATACGGGTAGATCCGCCAACCAGAAGGACTTTTCCGAGATCCGAATTGTTGAGTCCGGCATCCTTCATCGCATTCTGTACGGGTATAGCAGTCTTTTCAACTATGTCGTGAATGAGCTCCTCAAATTTAGCTCTTGTAAGTGTCATATCAAAGTGCTTCGGTCCGTCAGCCGTTGCAGTGATGAAGGGCAGATTGATATTTGTCGTATTTGCGGATGAAAGTTCCTTCTTTGCCTTTTCTGCAGCCTCCTTCAGTCTCTGGAGCGCCATCTTGTCATTTGAAAGATCCACGCCTTCCTTGTTCTTGAAATCATCGATCATGTATTTGGTAATGACATTATCTATGTCATCTCCTCCGAGATGGGTATCTCCGTTTGTAGCGAGAACCTCGATGACACCGTCACCTATCTCAATAATCGATACATCAAATGTACCGCCTCCGAGGTCATAGACCATGATCTTCTGTTCTTTTTCATTATCAAGACCGTATGCCAGCGCCGCAGCTGTAGGCTCGTTTATTATACGCTTGACCTCAAGTCCTGCAATCTTTCCGGCATCCTTTGTGGCCTGTCTCTGTGCATCATTAAAATATGCGGGAACAGTGATGACGGCATCCGATACCTTTTCTCCCAGATAGCTTTCTGCATCTGCCTTCAGTTTCTGAAGGATCATCGCAGATATCTGCTGGGGTGAATATTTTTTGTCATCTATCGAACGGCCGTGATCCGTACCCATATCTCTTTTTATGGAAGATATAGTTCTGTCGGCATTGGTCACAGCCTGTCTCTTTGCCGGCTCTCCGACCAGCCTTTCTCCCGTCTTTGTAAATGCAACTACCGAAGGTGTCGTCCTTGCGCCTTCCTGATTAGCTATAACTGTGGGCTTTCCGCCTTCCATTACCGCCACACAGCTGTTTGTTGTTCCAAGATCGATTCCTATTATCTTACTCATATCTTTGTCCTTTCTGCGCTTGTTGTCCGCGCCATTTAATTTTTTATATTATCTGTCTTCATGCATGCAAAGAGGAATTGCATACATGAATTTCTGAAGAAATTCAGGTTCCTACACAAACCATGCTGTGTCTGACAACCGAATCCCTGTACATATATCCCTTCTGAAGCTCTTTGATGACCTTTCCGGACTGATCTTCACCGCCTTCTTCCTGCATCACGGCATTATGAAAGTCAGGATCAAAATCTTTCCCTATCGCTTCTATCGGCGTGACTCCCGCTTTTTCGAGTTCGTCCATCAGCTGCCTGTAGACCATCTCCATTCCGTCCATGAAGGGATCCTGTTTTTCCTCTTCATTGCTGCCGGCCATCTCAAGCGCCCGTTCAAAATTGTCTATGATTGGAAGGATCTTTTCTATGATGCTTCTGGCGCCCACCTCAAACATCTGCTCCTTCTCTTTCTCGGTCCGTTTCCTGAAGTTATCAAACTCTGCCATCTGCCTCATGACCTTGTCATTCAGCTCTTCTATCTTTATATCCCTCGGATCCTTTTTTTCCTGTTCTTTTTCGGCTTCAGATTCCTCTGCTTCTTTGGATCCTCCGGTATCTTCGGCATCTTCAGTCTGATCACCGGCTGTTTCTTCCTCTGTTTCTTCTTCAGGAATTTCCTGTTCTTTTATTTCCTCTGATTTTATTTCTTCTGCCTTTTTTTCTTCCTTCTTTTTTGTGTCCTTCAATTTACCATGCTCCTTTCAGCAGCATTTCATGATCGTCCTTCAGGTGCTTTTGTATATCATGTCCAGCTGATCCATCAGTTTTTTTATGGTTCCCATGACCTTCTCATAATCCATCCTCTTTGGACCTATGATCCCGACAGTGCCTCTCATGCCTTCTCCCAGCTCATAGGTTGCTGTCACTACGGAGCAGTCTTTCATGGCAGGCACAGGGGCTTCACTTCCTATATAAACCTGGATGCCGTTCTTTTCGGCGCTGTCTTCCATGAGCCTTTCAGTAACCATTTTTTCAAGCTGCTTTTTTTCTTCAAAGGTATTTATGATATCGCTGGCTCTTTCATTATCCGCAAGCTCCGGGTACTTAAATATATTATTTGCCCCGCTGGTATATATCTCGAGGTTTTCATCTGCCCGGATGGCATCTGCCACAGCGTCTATCACGGAGCTGACCACATCTGTATGTATGCCTGCTTTTTCCTTCAGCAGCGTGATGAGACCCAGGTTGATCTTTTCAAGAGAAAGCCCGTTCAGATGAGTATTTAACAGCAGATTCAGCTTCAGTATCGTATCATCGTCAAGGGGAGCCTCCGTCTGTATCATCTTGTTCTTGATGATATTGCCCTCTACTACTATCACAGCGAGTATGCTGTTTTCATCCACTCTTGAAAGCTGGATGAATTTCAGCTTGTTGCGGTGTATCTCAGGTGTCGATACCATGGCTGCATAATTGGTATTGGCTGCCAGAAGCTTTGCGGCCTGCTTCAAAACCTCGGAAAGCTTGTCCGCTTTTTCGAGAACAACTTCTTTCATGTCCTCGATCTCTTTTTCTTTTGTTTCCATCAGGCTGTCAACATAGAATCTGTAGCCCTTGTCGGTTGGTATCCTCCCGCTGGAAGTATGAGGCTGAAGGATATATCCCATCTCTTCCAGATCCGCCATCTCATTTCTGATGGTAGCAGAGCTTAACTTTAAATCCGTATATTTGGAAATAGTCCTCGAACCTACAGGTTCGCCTGTCTCCAGATATGTTTTTATGACTGCTGTCAGTATTTTTATCTTTCTTTCGTCCAGATCCATATCCTGTTTCCTTAAATATTAGCACTCGATTAGTATGAGTGCTAATACCTTCATGAACTATATATATCACCGCACTTTCCTTTTGTCAAGCCATGAGATCACTTCGTCCAGAATTGGACATTATAGGACAGGCGGCCGCTGTACAAAAGAATGTCATCCGTTTTTTTATAGCCCGCCTTTTTCAGATCTGCCATATCAAGCCTGTCATAGTCGGTATCCATCCCATCTATCAGCGTGACAAGCTCATACTCCCCGTTTTCTGCTTTTTCCCTTATCTTCATCTGTTCGTCATAATGAGCCCTCATCACCATTCCGGCATGGGGAAAAAGCTTCTGTTCCCAGGGCGTAGTTTCATATTCCATCAGAAACTGGATGTTGACCACCATGTTGTGGCCGTTATTATACAGATACTGTCCGTTGGAAAGGGCGCAGTAACCCAGAGGCGGAACATAGTAAACCTCTCCTTTTTCCGCCGCAGAGGATACGATCTCATATGCTCTTTCCCACGCTTTTATCTGTTCATCGGTTTTTTCATATACCTTCAGTCTCGTTGTCGTTCTGTATGCGCTGAAAGCAACCGTGATCACAAAAAATGCCATGATCAGGTCCTGCAGTATGCCTTCTTTTTCCGCTATGAGAACATCCAGGGCAATAAATGCATATATGATGACTGCCGGCATCAGAAGCTGAAGATAATAAGAAAGCCATGCCCCGTTGTTTCTCCCAAGGTACAGAAGGGCCAGAAATGCAGCGGCCATATGTATGATATAAAAGAATTCCGGATCACCTCTGTGCTTAAATCCGTTTTTCATCTCCAGGAACATCCCTGCAAGCGCAGCGATGAAAATAAAAATGAACATGCCCGCAAGAGATCTTATCTGCAGGATCTCATACGAAAAACCCGACCCCGGATCGGTATTCTCGCTTTTATTTGTAAGAGACTCTTCCTCCTTAATTTCTGTTTCTTCAGTCTCTTCTTCATCTTCATAGTACTTATCCTGCTCATTCTCTTCCCGCAGATAAGCATAAAGCTCGGAAAACTGCTCTTCTGACATGCCGAACGGACCATGCGCCATGAAAACGGTATAGGTAAAATACAGTGGACAGGTCAATGATATGACTGTAAATGTGATCACTGAAACAGCAGCTATGCGTATCAGCAAAGAGACAGCCTTTTTTCTGCTGCAGATCAGCCTGTAGACCAAAACCGAAAAAAGGACAACGACAAAATACTGCTTCACGAAAAACAGCATCACTCCTAAAACGGCCATGACTGTATCCCTGAACCTGAACTCTTTCCTGGTGGCTGCAAAAAATATCAGTATCATTATCATAAGAGCAAAGGAGTCGGGAACGGCATTTATATAACCGTATCTCCAGTTACAGTTTATCAGGAACAAAAATACCGCCGCCGGCGCTGCCAGATACTCCGTTTTTTCATATGTCATGTATGCAGCAAGCGCTGCTCCGATAATAACTGACAGGAAACTGACAATATAATGCATCAGTATCACATTTACCGGTATGACACGGCAAACAAGGGCTGTAAAAAGAGAGTACAGCGGTCCGTACACATATATCATGCCCGGCTCGGATCCGCCGTAAGCGCTGAGAGAATATGGATTATTCCCCTTCAGGAACTCCATTGTCAGCTGGACATTTGCCGCTTCCCTGTACTCATTGGGAAAGGAAACATCCAAAAAAGACACCCTGAATATCCTGAAGATCAATATTGCAGCATAAGCGAAGATCAGGACGCCAAGGGCATTCATGATATTCTTTTTAATAAAAAACTGCCGGATGCTTTCGTATCCGGCAGCCTTCTTTTTTGCTGTCATATGATCAGATATCGATCCTTCCATCTGTTCCGTCGTCAGTTACAAAATACACTGCCGGCTCATCTGCCTTGAAATAGAAGTTTACACTCTTTACTTCAGATACCTTTCTATTGTAGCGATCGGTCCAAACTCCCTCAAAAGCCTTCTCGATATCCTTCTTTGTATAATCCTTATTATTCAGCTGAACGGTAAGATCAACCTTGACTGCTGCCTTCTTTGCTGCGGGCGCTGCCTTCTTTGCTGCGGGCGCTGCCTTCTTTGCTGCGGGCGCTGCCTTCTTTGCTGCGGGCGCTGCCTTCTTTGCTGCGGGCGCTGCCT
>JAGACK010000019.1 GCA_017614155.1 Lachnospiraceae bacterium | reverse complement strand
GTACGATCCTTGAAGACCTGACCGAATGGTTTGAGGTGGAGGAGAGCAGGGAGAAATATATAGAAGAAAGTGCTGATCAGATTTTTCTTGCGGCAAAGGAAAAAGAGGAGATCGCAGGCTTCCTTTGCCTTAAGGAAACGGGAAAAGCTACCGTTGAACTTGCAGTCATGGGTGTGAAGAAAAAGTATCACCGCAAAGGATTAGGACGGGCGCTGTTCGAGCAGGCAAAAATAACAGCCACTCAATCGGGTTATTCTTTTATCCAGGTAAAAACCGTGCGGATGGGTATGTATGAAGACTATGACATAACCAACAGATTCTATCTTGACTGCGGTTTTAAGGAACTCGAGGTGATCCCGGAGCTTTGGGGAGAAGACAATCCCTGCCAGATATATATAATGTCACTGAAGCCGGCCCCGGGCAAAGCCAGATTCAAATATGTCCGTATCCAGGGGAAAGAACTGGCAAAAAATACCATGCATGCCAAGGGTATATTCAGCATGTGCTGGCAGCTTATACAGAAGGATGTCATGGCAGGAGAAGATGCGGATCTGTTTAAGGAGATCGACAGCTGGTTTGCGGAAAATCTTCCATGGCCGCCCCAATGCAAAGCACAGGAGCCGGTCGTCTGCTGGTTCAAGACGGAAAACTCCGATGAGATGATAAAGATGATCCGTCCGGCCATGTGGCTTCTGGAACGGTATGACCATCCCTATTTCGTGGTATATACAAACAATCCCGGAGAGATTGTTTATGAAGACAGGTATCAGATCGCTGCAAAGGCTGACGGATATCTTCAGATCGAAGAGCTGCAGCCGTCATGGTCGCCTGAAGGGTAAAGCAGTGATGATACCAATGCAGTTATTATTGCAAAACTATACTAAAATATTTAATATCAGGATCTGGTGGTTATTCTGCATAAATACGGAAAATAAGGGAGATTAGCTGTTTTTTGCGACCGGTGTGTGACGGATTAAGGGAGGTTTTTCAATGACTTACAATGAATGGGTTGAGCAGTATTATTTTTATATTGATAAGCAGGTTATGGCCGTGTTGGATTACGGTCTCTATGATATCTATTATGGGTCGACTCTGACGCAGGTTACTAATACGCAGGGCGGCATTAAGGATTTTAATATGGACAGGCTCATGCACCCCCATATGCTTTTGCTGTTTTCCATCATCACTTATACAGATGCGATCACCAGGGATATGACAGTGATCTCCATCAAAAAGAAATTACAGTCAGAGACCAATGAGAATAAGATTAATGCATTGATAGATGAACTAAAAAACATCACGGATAATCCGGTATACGATCCTCTAATGAATTGTCTTCGAAACTATGTCAAAGGAGATATTGAGCGGTATGTAAACCTTTGGTTAAGGGAGGTTATGCATAAGCGTGCGAAAAAACACGATGATTTCTTTAAGTTTCTAAAATATGCCACACAGGAACTCAGACCGGAATTATCAATAAAAGCGGCGGAGTATATACGGAATTCTTCGGATGGGGAATTTGCGAAGGCATTAGATGAGTTTTTCAAAGAGACAGCTTCCGGTTCAATGCGGAGTCTTGATGAGATCATCAGGTTTGGGATCAAGTGGGAAAAAGAGAACAGGAAAGAAAAAAAGAATGCAGGATCCGATGTGATACTTATGGATCTTTCTTCCAAGTACGAGCATTTGAGGAGCGAGCTTTCGGAAAGGATCATCGGCCAGGATCCTGCGATCCAAAAGTTCCTAAGGGGGCTGTTTAACGGAGAACTTAGAAAGGAAGAGAAGAAGAACGGACCAGAGTCATGTTTCCTGTTCGTGGGTCCTCCGGGCGTGGGCAAGACATTTCTTGCAAAGAATGCCGCGGAGCTTCTTGACAGGCCGTGTAAGCTGCTGCAGATGAACCTGTATGCCCAGCATGAATCATTTATGAATCTGATAGGTTCGGATCAGGTGTACAGGAAAGGTCATTCAGGCGAACTGACACAGTTCGTATTGGACAATCCCAATGCGGTGATAATAGTTGATGAGATTGAAAAAGCGCACATTAATACGCTGCATCAGTTCCTGTCTGTATTGGATGGGGGATTCTTGCATGACATCTGCCTGGAAAAGAACATAGATTTTACCGGGACGATATTTATATTTACGACAAATGCGGGCCGGGGTTTTTATGAGAATAACCGGGAGCGAAGGATCTCTTCGATATCGGAAACGACGATGATCGATGCATTGAATAGTGAACCGACGAACGGATCGGAAAGAATGCCGACGGAGCTTCTTTCAAGACTTGCCAAGGGATCTATCATAGGGTTTGACCACATGGAACCGGCGAAGCTTCTGCCGCTTATACGAAAAGGAATGGAAAGGGCAACAGAGACAGTGAAGAACGAGCTTGATGTGAACTGCAGTTATGACAATGTCGTGCTGCCGTATCTGTTCCTTTATCATATGGGAGCACAGCTGGATGCAAGGGTAGCGTCCGTTAGAAGTGAGTCCATGATAAAAGACTGTGTTTTCAGGCTGGTCGAACAGCTCGGAGAGGAATTATCCGAAAAAGAAAGAAAGAGTTTTGCGGACAAACCCATTTCACTGAAGATAGAAACTGCCGATGAGGAACTTGCCGAGGAGCTTATACGGCCGGTTAAGGAAACGGCAGTCATCATAGTGTGCAACACAAATGACAGGTATCTTTTTAAGCCTGTCAGAGGAAGTTACAAGGTCTATTTTGCATATGCCGAGAAAAATGTCGAGACCGGTGAGGAATTCATATGTAAAACGATCAGGGAGAAGGAAGTAACGGCCATATTGGTGGATCCTTTCATGCGTGTCGAAAAAAAGCATAAAGGATCGGGACAGGGTGTCGCTGATTTTGATTCAAAAGGCAATACGATACTGCACTGGCTGTTCGAGGAGAAGGATATGCCTCCGGTTTATGCCATGGAACTCGGAGAAGACAGGATAGGGGTACTTGATCGTGAACAGCTGGAAGAGAAGGGCCTTGCGGGTGTGATCTCATTACATAATTGTAAAGAGAAAGACTGCCGGAGCATCATTTCGGATCTGGTGCACGAGAGATTCCTTTCCGAGACACTTTCCCGCCTCCAGTCACGCGGCCGGGCGCTTGATTTCGAAATGGGTCACAGTATCGCGATAACAAAGGAGGAAGTAAATATCACGGTGCTGCTAAAGGATATGAGGCTGATCAGCAACATGGGCATTGACGCGCAGGATGTATTCTTGAGTGATTCCGGACAGTTGGATGAGGATATGGATGATGTGATCGGAGGACAGCAGGCCAAGGAAGAACTCATGCATTTTGTCAAGTATATCAGGGATCCGCAGGAATTTATGCGAAGCGGTCAGATGATATCACGCGGGATATTGATGTACGGGCCTCCCGGATCCGGTAAAACAAAACTTGCCAGGGCTCTTGCAGCCAAGGCGGACTGTCCGTTCATCGCGGTCAAGGGTACTCAGTTTGTCAGGGGCGAGAAGAAGGTAGCCGAGGTGTTCAGGCTGGCGAGGAAATATGCACCGAGTATTGTATTTATCGATGAGATAGATGCCTTCGGTGGTGACAGGGACAGAGGAAACTTATTTGCGTCGATACTGATCGAACTCATGACGGAGATGGACGGTTTTGACAAGCAGCCGGGTGATAAACCCGTATTTGTGATTGCTGCGACCAATGCTGCTTCCGAACCGAATCTCGGAGAACAGAACATTTATCTTGACCCTGCGCTTTTAAGGCGCTTTACGAAGAAGGTATATATGCGCTGGCCAAATAAGGCGGAGCGTCTGGATTTCCTTAAGCTGCAGAAGCACCGTATGAAGGATTTTACCGTTAATATGAACGGACTGAATGATAAGGCGCTGAACGAATTCGCGATACAGACAGCCGGACATTCCATAGCAGAGATAGAGAATGCGCTCACCATTGCTATCGGCAGGGCGGCTGAAAAAGAAACGAACCTTACGCTTAAAATTTTGAAGGACTGTTTCGATGAAATGATTTACGGTGAAGTCAAGAAGGTTTCACAGGATCATCTCAGGATGACAGCGCTGCATGAAGCCGGCCATGCTTATGTGAGCTTCATAAGCGGCGAGAGGTTTACGCCTGAATCGGCGACTATTATCGCACGCGGTGGTTTTCTCGGTATGGTCAGGCAGATAGAGGATGAAGAAGCAAAGGGATATACACGGGAGGAACTGCTGGCAAGGATCAGGATACTGCTGGCAGGCCGTGCAGCCGAGATGGAATTCTCGGCTTCTCCGGAAGATGGACTTACCACTGGTGCATCTAATGATCTTGAGCGGGCGACAAAGCTGGCGGAAGCCCTGATCACACGCTATGGAATGGAAGATGGATTCCTGCCCGTGCTTTCTATGGAGATGATGTTAACATCACCGCTTGCAGGAAAGTATCACACAAGGTTAAATGAGATACTTACGGATCAGCTTACAGAGACACAAAAGATCATCAGAGCGAACAGGGACAAGATAGAGAATCTTGCAAATGCATTGCTTGACAGATCGATGCTGAATACGGAAGAAATGAAGACGATAATAGGTATGCCCTGATGACCACCGCCATTGACTGGGATTATCTGGAAAAAAAGACAGCGGAACTTGCGGAGAAGTCCGAGGGGGAGGAGAGGGATGCGCTTCTCGTTGAGATGATAGGGCGGCTGTATCCGGAGGATTTCTTTATAAGTGACAGTACGACGGCGCTGCCGCCTTTTGTGAAAAGCGTGCTTACACGCTTTAAGAAACTGCGCACAAAGGAAAGTGTGGGGTATGACGGGTATGATATGCTTGGGTGCATACCGTTGGCGCTTTATGATCTCATACCGCAGTATGATCCTTCGAAAGGGGTAACGCTTAAGAATTATCTCACAGAGCAGTGCGCGTGGAGGCTCAACAGCGGATACCGGGATGACAGGATAAAAAACGCCGAAGTGTTTGATCCGGGAGACAGTATCGATTACAGCAGCAAAACACAGCAAAGCAACGAGGTGTTCAATAAGCATCACCAAGAGATCCGTGATGCGGTAAGGGCGGCAGTTCTCAGGACTTTCCCGGAGGAGTACTTCTCGGAAAGAGACCGTGCCCTGGTGGAATTACTGATAGTGAACATCTACACGGACGGCAGGTATAACAGGCACTTTCTAAAAAGGTATTACAGGAATAACAGTGTTCAGGACGCGCTGCCTCCTGTCGATATGCTGATACCCGAAGTCCTTAATACCATAGGCACGGAGAACGACAGAAATAAGGATGTCCATGATCTTTTGAACGGGCTCGGAAAGGAACTGGCTTCCGAGGAAGAGGCCGGAACGGACCGGGCTTATACTGCCGTTTATATACGCTCCTGCCTGTCGCGCATACGCAGGCGCAGGGAAAGGCTCAACGAAAGGCTTTCTTAAGGCGTGCAGAATGCGTGATCTTTGCACCGATACGATCAAGTTCCGCCTGCGCCGAGGCTTCATCCTTTTCATGTGATTTATACAGCTCTGCGTAGAAGCGGCTTTTCTTCAGCTCTTCCGGGATATCGCTGAAAACCCCTATGCCGGTCTCCTTTAACAGCCGCCTTGCCCTAAGGCATGCGACCCTGTAATCGTCATATCTTTTCAGAAAATAAGAGTAGCAGACCCTGCGGCACTTCTCCTCATCCGGGGCAGCGGATTCATATTTTAAGGCAAAATCATCATACGCCCGGTAAAAAGAGCGCCCCGGGCCCCTGCCCGTGATCATCAGGGCATCATCCGCTTCCATCACCGCAAGGCCGCAGGGGACGGTATGATCATGATTGTCGATGCAATAGTCGGTTCCGATCATGACAAGACTTACGCCGGTCAGGCGGTCGACATACAGCGGGATGAAAAGATTACGGCATTCTTCGCTGCCTCTGGTATTGCGGTCCATTCCTTTCCTGATGACAGCCGCAAACATGGCCTTGTCGTTTTCGATATCATCCGCGGTTTCATCATCATTCCCGTCGCCGGAGAACAGTTCGGCAAACCATCCGTCTTTTTCGCACTCATCCAGGATAGTCCTGTCGATGGTCTTCGCTTCGTGATCGTGATCGTCATCGATCCCAAGGTAAACTTCAGAGGCCCTTCTTACGCAGGCATCGGTGAATTCTTCCTGCATCTTCTCTATTATCTTCTGCTCCGCGAACGCATCCCTTCCGACACATATGAGGCCGGTCATCCTTTCAGCCGCCCTGCTGACCCGTGTGCGCGTTTTGGAATCGCTCCCGGTTATTACATCCTCATAGTTTTTATTAAATGCTTTCAGATAACGGTTCCATCTCTCGCAGAAGTTCTCCAGTTCTGTTTTGTCCTTCGGGATGAATATCTGCTCCCGTCCCTTCTTTGTAAGCAGTCCGGTCACCTTTTCAAGGTATCGTCGCATATCATCATCGTTTCCGGAAGAGGCCTTTTCAAATGCTTCACGCAGTTCCAGGAAATACAGGGTATGATAAGCATACCGCTGCTTCTTTTTCCCGGACTTATTATCCGTTACGGATGAAGATCCTTCCGCTTCGAGTTCTGCCTTTTTGATCCTGTAGATGAGTGATCCCTGGGGGTCGGCATCATATTGGGCGCGTATTCTGTTATAAAGCCTGTCGGTAAAACACATATCGCCCATAATGCTATTTTCTCCGGAACCTGCGCGCTTCCTTTGCGGCGGTACAGACCATCTCGAAAACGGATATAAAACCATCCTCGTCCGAATAGATCATCTTCTCATTTTCTTTCAGCCATTCGTCGATCTTACGCTCGATCCCGCCTTCACACCCTGCATGTTCGGTTGTTGTGATCTCGACAAGATGTTCATACATCCTGACATATTCATGCTGTTCCGGGAAGAAGAGCTTAAGCCGGGTTACATCCCTGTCATAGATCTCTTTTGTCTTGGGATCGTTTAAGTCGCCGTACTGCCTTTCCAGATAATAACTGCCTTCTTCGGGATCGAATTCAAGATACTTATGCCAGTCCCGGTCGCTTTGAGGATCTCCGTGGTAGTAATCTTCCATCTCCTGTTCCTGGTAAAAGGAGTACATATCCATCATGCTGTATTCATCGGGCTCGTAGAAATCACCGGGCTCGTAGGAATCGTCGGAGTCATAGAGATCATCGTCGGGATAAACATAGTCATCCGACGGTAAGTCAGGAGCGCCAATATCCTTAACGGACAGGGCTTCGCCGTCTGTTTTGTCTTTCATATATGCGTCCCATGCTGCTTTGTTCTTCATCCTGTACGGATCGGGGAAAGGAAGATACCTGCCGGTCAGCATCGTGTATACGGTTTCCGCGGTGACTTCCATGGAATCGCTGAACATCTTCGCTCGATCCTTCTGGGCTATGCTGGTGCCATAGAACATGATGCATTCTTCATCGCTTGCATGCCGTATGACAGACGCGAATGAGTCGTCGCTTACCGGCGCGCAGTCACCGTTATTCCCGTTATGTACGAGCACTTTTCCAAGGCCTGCCTGTGCTGCTCTTATGAGGACATACAGCAGGGCAGTCATATATTCGGCATCATCTTCGAGCGCCTTTGTTTCATCATCCGTCATGATCATGAGCTGGGGCTCCGAAATATCTGCCAGCGCTATCTCCTTAAGGAGTTTTTTGAATTTCTTATCATCGTAATTACCGGTCTTGTCCTTTGCCAGGCTGACGACGGAGATGTCCTTGCCTTCGCATACTTCCTTAAAACGACGGAGCATTTCGTCCATGCTGATCCTTAACCGTTCATTATGGTATCTGAATGCCATATCTTGCACCACCTTTCAAATCCGATTATAGGTCAAGCCACGGAAGGTGACAACTCTCGCAAATATATCCTGTAGGGGGCCTCTACCATAATAAGCAACATCCATTTGCAGAACAGCCGGGTATAATATGTTGCAAAATCCTGCCGTATCTCCTCTTTGGAATACGAAAGCCCGAGCATATGGTCTGTCCTGCTGAAGGGTTCGGAGTACTCATCCAGGCTGACCTTTTCTGCCAGTTCATCTGTCAGATCATCACAGCTGATGTCCATTTTCTCTTTGCCCATATCGCCGAAACCATCAAAAGTTTCAATGAGAATATTCCTTATTGAAGGGACCCGCCCGTTCTCTTTTTCCCATTCCCTTGCATCCGCGGCCAGCCATAGTTCAAACTCTTTGTCCATTCCGGCTTCCTTCAGGGCATCTTCGGCGCACATGGCAAGCCAGGGCTTGATCGGATCATTGGCCAGATAACCCAGTCCGGACATAAAAAGGAACAGATCCGAAGTGAGCCGGGGAAATCCCGAATCCAGCTGACTGTTTATGTGCCGTACAGCTTCGATATACGGTTTTCCGGGATTGGACAGGTGAGCGAATCCGCAGAATTCATCCTTCCATTCCGGTCCGCAGTCATCCCGGACCGGTTTGACAAGTTTATCTATCGGTGTTGAAAGGAGCTTCAGTGCCGCAGATCTGATACCGACAGGGCTGATAGCCCTGCCGGTCCTTGCATTGCTTATGACCTTATCTATGCTTATCCGTTCCATGTTTTATACCTCCTTTTTTATCCGGTTACTCTATCTGTGTCGAATATGGCGGGATCTTTTCGACTATCCTGGCAGCCTGGCCCCTGACGAACAGCCATTCCTGATTGAGATCGAGGCTGAGTATGCCCTCCGGGAGCCGGCCCGCCTTATCGGCGAAGAACCTGGCCGTTTCGACATCCTGCCCGCCCATGTAGAGCATGGTATCGCAGTTGTTGATGATGGTCGACGCCTGTCCGTCGGTGTAAAGCCCCCTGAGCTGGGATATTGACTGCAGCATGACGCTCACGCTGATGTCACGCGATCTTATCACGGAGATGATCTTGTCGAAATCAGGTATGTAGACATTCGCGGCAAAATCATCCAGCATGATATGTACCGGCACCGCAAGGCGTCCGTCGGGCCTTGAGTCGGCTTCATTGCAGAGCAACTGGAACATCTGGGTGTAGAAAACATTCACTATGCTGTCCATCGAGCGGTCGGTGTCACTCACATTGACGAAAAGAGCGGTCTTTTCGCGGCCGATGTCTGCAAGATCAATGCCTTTATTACAGAGCATCGCAGCATTCTCGTCATAGTCAAATACCGCAAGCGCGTTGGACACGAACTGAATTATGGATGCCCAGCACTTCTCTGCCTTGATGTTGCCGTAATACATGCGGTACTTGTTTACCGCGAAGCTCTCGGGATACTCATGCTCAAGTTCCGCGAAGAAAGAAACATCCTGAAAATCCTTAGCCCCTGTCTCACGGCACATCTCCCTGAACAGCCTGGCCACGGAGCCAAAGTTCTGCTCTTTTTCGGGGAGCACTTCCAGTACATAGGCCATCAGACTCTCGAGGACCTGCTGGGCAGACATAGGCCAGAAAGCCTCATCATCCATATTGCGCGGTATGAGCAGCTGGGATATGCGCATGAGATCCTGCTGGCGGTATGAGACGATCTCTTCTTCGGCGACCTCAGCATCGATCGCGAGATCGTTCATTTCGTCATAATCACCCGGCCATATCACCCGTGTGACCTTCTTCTTAAATCTCTTCACGCCGTCGAGCGGATTATAAGGTACCGACTTTTCGGGGTGAACGAAGTCCACCAGCATTGTCCGGTAGCCACGCTTCTTAAGCGCGGCACGGTGCCGGTCATAGAGCAGTCCTTTGGTATCTACCACCACTATGCTGTTATGTGCGCTGTTGATGTTGGGGTTGACGAACGAGCCGGTCTTGCCGCACCCGGATATGCCCGTTACGAGCATGTTGTTGTTGAGCCCGGTCACGCGGCTGTTTTCGGACTGCCTTACCCCTTTTGCAAGTATTCGGAATGATTCATCCTTTTCATTTTTCATTATTTTTCTCCTTTTGGAAACTGAAGTTAACGGTAGCTTTTGTTACAGTATCGTATCGGCGATACCTGTTGCGATGCCGAAGCCGATGGCTTCCTGCGCGTTGAAGAAGCAGTCCTCTTTCGTCTTGGCATATACTTCTTCAAGTTCATGTCCGCTGCGTTCCGCGATTATCCCGGCTATGATTGAGCGGGTCTCCATGAGCCGGGCAGCTTCTTTATCAAGTTCCAGGGCCCTCTTGCTGCCTGAAAGGCCGCTGATCAGCGGATCATGTATCATGATCTTGGTATGCGGGAGCATCTCCCTCTTTTCTCCTGCAAGGAAAAGTATGGAAGCCATGCTGGCTGCGGTACCCGTGCATACGGTACGTACCGGGCTCTTAAGTGTGCGGATCGTATCGTATACGGCTAAACCGCTTGTGACCTCCCCACCGGGACTGTTGATACAGATGGTAATCTCCTTTCCGGGAGCATCCAAATCCAGATAGAGCAGATACTGTATCATGCGGTCGCTGCTTTCATGCGTGAACTCTTCCGTGAAGAACAGTATCCGTTTCTTCAACAGGCTGCTCTCCGGTGAGAACGCATCGATCCCCCTTGATGATTCTTTCAAAATAAGACCGTTCATATGCGCCTTCCTTTCATGTGCGTGCGCTTGCTGCGCGTTGGTGCTTTCACTATGAATACAGGGGGTTGATTTTTTGTGTGAAAATTTGGGGAAGTTTTTCTGGATAATAAAAACGAGCCAGACCCGGCAAATTATGCCGTTATCTGGCTCGTAAGCAATCGTCTCCTGCCACCATTTCAGATCATCATTTATGAAGAGAAGTCCTTATCTTCTCTGGTAAGATTCATATAGGGCTCTCCCATCAGAACATGATCGTATCCATCTTCTGTTTCGGATTCAGGACATACAAGTTCCGCTTTGATGCCTGACTGGAACACCATAACGATATCGCTTCCGCCGAAAAGGAAGTAGCCCATGGGATCGCCTTTTTTAACCTGCGCGCCGACTTTTACCGAATCCTCCCAGTTGCATGAGCATATCTGTGACATTCCTATAGGAAGGATTGCCACGAGTCCGAATTCATCAGTATCCACGATAACGCAGTCTCTTGTTTCGATCATCTGCCATCCCGGGATACTGTCTTCCAGAATATAACGCTTTTTCTCTGGATCCCATGCCGTTATACCGCCTGCGCCATCTATTCCGCGGATCTTTCTGACTTCCCTGATCGTACCGCTTACAGGGAAATGATACCTGTGATAGTCATTTACATCCAGAAAAGTATGTGTGAGAGTTCCGCCCTTGAATGCTTCTGCATATTCCGAGTCCGGCCCTATCAGCTGCGGAATGGACGTAAAATTGGCAGACTTGATGACCACACCTTCTTTTTGAACAAGATCACCGTTCTCATCAACCGGCCATATTCCCTGCGGAGTAGAATCTGCAGGCGCAACCACTTCGCTGTCCGCAATCGGTCTTACTGACGGATCCACCAGATGTCTGGAAAACCATTCGTTAAAGGTATTCCATATATTGGCGTCTCCATACCAGCCCTGCTGCATGTTCATGCTCGGGTCATTTTTTATCTTTTCATAGTATTCGTCATTCCAGCTGTCTTCCGTGGAAAGAAAAGCTCCCCATTCATCGCCGTATTCTTTCCACCAGGATGCTATCGGTTCGTGATACTGCAGTGTCGGATAATAATAGCCCTTTCCTTCAAGCTCATCGAGAGGCTGATCCATAAGAAACCATATATAATCAATGCTCTGATCGATATGGTTATACAGCGTAGGATACTCGGCATCTGTCAGGAGATTCCAGGGAAGCGCTTTAACATTCCAGTCGATAAAATCATAAAGCTCTTCTACATTTGTGACCGGTGCAGTGTCAGGGTCCGGATTGATCTCATGCGCTTTCTGAATTGACTTTTCCATGAGCGCCATGAGTTCCGGATCATCATCCAGATACTTCTTCAACGCGAGAGAGGCCTCGCTGCGGGTTTCATCCGGGCCGGATTTTTCGGAAGGATCAGACAGCACTATATCCTTTCCTGCTCCATCCGGTTTTATGGTTACAGTACATCCGGTAAGCCCGGACAGCATGGCTGCTATAAGCAGGATCCCGATAAAGCTTCTGATCTTTTTCGTGTGTTTATTCATACTTTCGCCCTCCATGATTTATACATTCCATGATACACCGACACTTATCGATTCTCAACGGGAACCTCTGTTTCCCATCACTGTGTTTATCATAAAGGACACTTCATTAACAGCCCGCAAAGGCTTCTGTCCCGATAACCCCTCGTCGTTGCGAACAGAGGGAGTATTTGTTATAATTTTGTTTAGGTTCATGACACATTGTCGGTCCGGAACGGATACGGGCAGGCAGATGGCAGGAAAGCGGAATGATATGGGGGCACAGATTTATTTAGACAATTATTCGCCGGTTGGTGACATTACCGTAATGGCAGTGTGCATGACGATCTTTGCGCTTCTTTTCGGCTCTTATATAAAAAAGAACAAAAACTCCGGTATTTTTATAAATATTGTGATCTATCTCGGTCTGGCAGCTATTGCCGATGTGATCTATCATGTTTCCTACGGGAATATCACGAATGGAGATTTCCGGTTTGTCAATATTATAAGGATCATTTATCACGCGCTTCTCTTTTCAGATCTGCTGCTCTATGTGGTCTACATTGTTGCCCTGCTTGACCTGAAGGGCGTCAGGAAAAAGATCATCATGGCAAACAGCATGGCTTTATATATCCTTGTGATAGCAGGGGATGTATTTGTATCAGTTTTTACTATAGGCATCAGTACAGATCCTGCAAACCGTTCATACAGAATGATCAATGTTTTTCTGGTCGGGTATATCCTGTTTCTGATCATCATAGTGATACTTACCCTCAGGTATGGAAGGCATATATACAAGAGAGTCATGATGGGCTTTTATGCAACTATTGGCCTGTCTTTAATCATACTGGTTTCACAGGGGAGACATAATCAGAATTCTTTTACGGTCGTATCCTTCATACCCCCCACAATTGCGATCCTTTATCTTCTGCATTCCAATCCCATAGATGCAATGCTGGGGGCGGCTGATACGGATTCTCTTGTAGATTCGATCAATTATTACCGGCGCATTAAAAAGAAATTCCTGTTTGTGAGCCTTCATCTCAAGGAGATAGATCAGGAAAATACAAAACTGCCCGATGAGCTGAGAGATATGATAAGAAATACGGCAGGCCGCATATCCAAGGTTGGCTCTTTGTACCAGCTGTCACCGGGTCATTTTATCTTCATAGCAAGAAAAGACCGGAATCTGGATTATATTGAAAAATGCAAATCCATGCTTGGTTCCGTCAGGGAAAAACTGGATCAGTTCGCATACACCTATCGGATAGTAGTGGGAGAGTCGATAGACGAGATAAGCCTGAATAACGAGTATCCCTCTTTTATCAGGGACATAGAACACAGGATGGCAGCAACCGGGATACATATTGCTGATGATTCGGATATCAAACGTTTCCGCGAAAACAAGTATATCCTGGCTCAGCTGGCAGATATCTGTCAGAAAAACGATCCTGATGATTCCCGGGTACTAGCATGGTGCCAGCCTGTCTACAGTCTCAAGACCGGAAAATATGACACGGCAGAAACTCTGATGAGGCTTGATCTTCCGGAAACAGGCATCGTTGCGCCCTACAAGTTCATTGACGCAGCTGAGCAGAACGGCTACATCCATACACTTACCTGCATCATCCTGAAAAAGACCTGCGATGAGATAAGAAAACTCCTGGACGAGGGCTATGATTTCAAGCGTCTGTCGGTCAATCTGTCCGTACTCGATCTTCGTGAGGAAGATCTTTCACGGACTGCGCTGAGTATAATAAGAAATGCCGGGATACCCGAAAACAAGATAGCTTTTGAGATAACAGAGACCCAGAGCGAATATGATTTTATTATGATAAAAAGCAGGATCGAAGAACTGAAAGATCACGGCATCAAGTTTTATTTGGATGATTTCGGAACAGGCTTTTCCAACATGGAGAGGATCCTTGAGCTTCCGTTCGATATCATAAAATTTGACCGTTCTCTGGTGATAGCAAGTGATATGAATGCCAGATCCGAAAAGATGGTCGGAAGCCTGGCGGGACTTTTTGCCCAGCTGGACTACGCGGTACTGTACGAAGGGATAGAGGATCAGAAAGATGAGGAGCGCTGCAGGAATATGTCGGCATCCTATCTGCAGGGATATAAATATTCCAGGCCTATACCTATAGGAGAACTTCGGAACTTCTTTGAAAAAGCCGAACAGGCATGAGGAAAAAAGTGCTTGCATACGCAAAAATAATATAATATAATAGCACTTGCGTTATGCAGGATGCGCTTCTAGCTCAGTTGGTAGAGCACCTGACTCTTAATCAGGGTGTCCAGGGTTCGAGTCCCTGGAGGCGCACTAAAAAGCATCGGTTCCGCAAAAGACGGGGTTGATGCTTTTCTTTCAAAAACAGAATTGATAAACGAGGTGTGGCTCAGTTTGGTAGAGCGCTACGTTCGGGACGTAGAGGCCGCAAGTTCGAATCTTGTCACCTCGATCAAAAAAGTCGCCCTTGGCGGCTTTTTTTAGAGGTGTCATGGATACAGAAAAAAGAAAAGACCGGAGACCCCGGCTCGGTTATTTTGACATAGCCAAGGGGATAGGTATCATCCTCGTCATCATCGCCCATATCGAATATGTGGATTTCGGCATCAGGAACTATATCGTTTCCTTTCACATGCCGCTGTTTTTTGTTGTATCCGGCATGCTTTCATGTCATATCAATGAGACTGCCAGGGATATAAAAACAGTCCTTTTAAAAAAATTAAAAAGGATCATGCTTCCCTATCTTGTATTTTCCGTTCTTTATCCTCTGATAGACCTGGCCTACTTCTATGTGACCGGGAACGGAGACCCTTTTGGAAGCCTTCGTCAGAACATATCCGATACACTTGTTCTTTACGGCAATTCCGTGCTCTGGTTTCTGCCCACGGCGTTTTTTGGAGACATGCTGTTCTTTCTGGTTATGAAGGCAGCCCTGTCATTTTCGAAAAAATATGCGGCTTATATCACGGCCGCCGTTACTTTATTTGTTTCACTGATCATTTATTTTACCTTGGGGAACAGAGGGGAGCATTTCTTTATCGCCCTGGTCAGGTTCTTCCCGGCAGCGTTTTTTGCTGCCACGGGATATCTGATGTACCTGTTTATTGAAAAGATCAATATTAAAAGACTGTTTTTGGCGGCAGCGGGGGCAGTCCTTTTGCTGCTGCTGATTCTGATCCACAATTTTAACGGCACCGTCGACATGCATTTTGGAGTATACGGAAACATCGGCCTTTATTATATAAATGCGATCATGGGAAGCCTGGGGGTTATCCTTATATCGATGGCTGTCGACAGGAAAAAAGGAGACAATAGGACCGTCCCCGTGTCTCCCTTGTCTTTTCTTGAATTTTTCGGGAGAAATTCTCTTTTCATCATGATAACGCATATCAATTTCTATATCCTTTACTGCGCGGAGGTGCTGTCTTTCAAGATTACGGAATACATACCGCGGGCAAAGAATATCATATTCAATTTTTCAACCGTTTTTTTCGTACTTGCCGCGGAATTCGTATTGATTAAAATATATGAAATATGTAAAATGATAATACAGTCGAAGATTTCGGACGGGAAAGATCAATGAGATTTGACAAGAACTGGCTTGAAAAAAAATGGGTGGGATATACTATAGCGGCCTGCAGTGCAGTGCTGCTTTTTGTGCTGTTGATGAATATCCCCATCTTTATCAGTTATGTGAAGGTTGCGGTCGGATATCTGAAGCCTGTGATCGCAGGCGTGGTGATCGCATATCTGCTAAACCCGGTACTGGTGTTTTTTGAGCGTACCATCTTTTCAAAGATCAAATCGGTCAAACTCAAAAGAGCGCTGGGAGTACTTCTTACGACCATCATTGTCATCGCTTTGGTGACTCTGCTCCTTGTTGCCATAATTCCCCAGATCATCGGCAATATCGTTCTTTTTGTCAACAGCTTCGGCAATTACGCAAATCAGCTTATAAAGATGCTTGGCCAGTTCAGACAGACGGCTGCAAGATTCAATATAGACATTTCAAATTTCACGAATGTCAGTGACAATGTGATCAAATTTCTGACCCAGAACATACCAAAAAATGTGGGCAGCATAATAAATACTTCCATGAACATAGGGAAGAGTTTTTTCAATGCTATCCTTGCCTTTATCATTGCCATTTATTTCCTGCTTGACAAGGAGCGCATGATAAAAGGGCTGAAGCATCTGCTGAGGCTCATATTATCTGACAGAAGGTATGCAGAGTCGGCTCTTTTCTGGAAGAGATGCAACAAGATCCTTTTAAGCTATGTCGGAGGCGAGCTGCTTGATTCACTGATCGTCGGAGTGGCAAATTTCATTTTCATGACCGCAACGGGGATGAATTACAAGATCCTCGTATCCGTGGTGGTGGGCCTGACAAATCTGGCGCCTACTTTCGGACCCATAGTCGGTGCTCTCATAGGGACATTCATCCTCCTCTTTGCAAGCCCGTGGGATGCCCTTCTTTTCCTGATATTTACCGTGATCATACAGACAGTTGACGGTTATATAATAAAACCCAAGCTTTTCGGATCATCTCTCGGGGTTGCATCCATATGGATACTGATAGCGATCATACTTTTTGGAAAGATCTTCGGGTTCATGGGCATACTTCTTGCCATTCCTCTTGCAGCGATCTGCGATTTCATCTATGAGGACTGGATCCTGAAAAAACTCGAAAAGAGAAAGGCGGCAAAAAAGGCCGCGCGTCTGGCGGAAAAAAATGACGGAAATATTTGAAACGCACGCGCATTTTGATGATGCGCGCTTTGATCCTGACAGGGAGGAACTCCTGGGGACAAAGCTTCCTGAAGCCGGCATCCGTTATGCGGTAAATATCGCAGCGGACATGGAATCGGTGAAGACCACGGCAGAGCTTACTCAAAAATATGATTATATCTACGGAGCTCTGGGCGTTCATCCCGAGTCGGCAGACAGTTTGAGTGAGGAAGACATCTTAGTTATAAAGGAGCTTGCCCTGTCAAATAAAAAGATAAGGGCGATAGGCGAAGCGGGTTTTGACCTGCAGGAGGGCTATCCTCCAAAGGAAATACAGGAAAAATGGTTCAGAAGGCAGATCAGGCTTTCAAAGGAACTGGATCTTCCGCTGGTAGTCCACAGCAGGGAGGCGGCGGCAGATACATACAGGGTTCTTTCTGATGAATTTGGCAGCTGCACGGACAGGAGAAACGGGATCGTGCACTGTTTTTCTTATGCGCCCGAGGAGGCTGAAAAGTATATCAGACTTGGTTTTGTCATCGGAGTCGGGGGAGTAGTCACCTTCAAAAACGGAAAGAAGCTCAAAAGTGTAGTAAAAGAGATACCGATCGAAAAGATAGTGCTGGAAACCGACTGTCCTTATCTTGCTCCGGTTCCTTTTCGAGGGGAGAGGAACTCATCCCTGAACCTGGTATACATCGCAAGGGAGATAGCGCAGATAAAAGAGATCTCCTATGAGGAAACCTGTCAGGCAACTTTTGAAAACGCAAAGCTTTTATATGGGATCGGATAGATATGGCTTTTTTGGGAAATCCTTCAGTTACCGGAGCGACACTTGAAAAATATGGGATCAGGGCGCAGAAAAAATACGGACAGAATTTTCTGATCGATGGGAATGTGCTCGAGAGGATAGTAGAGATATCCGGGGTCAATAAAGAGGATCTTGTTCTTGAGATCGGGCCCGGACTGGGGACGCTGACCCAGATGCTCTGCGAAAAAGCGGGAAGGGTTGTAGCCGTAGAGATAGACAAAAAACTCATGCCGGTCCTGGAGGATACGCTTTCCGGATATGATAATCTGACCCTGATAAATGATGATATCCTGAAGTGCGATCTTTATGAGCTGTTAAAAAATGCGGAGGATTTCAGCAGCATCAAGGTTGTTGCAAATCTTCCTTATTACATTACCACTCCGGTACTGATGTACATACTTGAATCCGGATGTCCGTTTGAAAGCGTGACCGTTATGATACAAAAGGAAGTGGCAGAGCGGATCAAGGCTGAACCGTCAACAAAGGAATACGGATCCCTTTCACTGGCGGTCCGGTATTATTCGGATCCCGTTGTAGCCCTTCAGGTTGCGCCGTCCTGTTTTGTTCCGAGACCGAATGTGGGCTCCGTGGTTCTGCGGCTTGGGATCTACAGGGAAAAACCGGTCGCAGTAAAGGATCAGGATCTGATGTTCAGGCTCATCAGGGGTTCTTTCAATCAGCGAAGAAAGACGCTGGTGAACGGACTGAAGAATTATGCCGGCCTGAACCTTTCAAAAGAACAGATAGAAGACGCCATAGAAAAGCTTGGAAAAAAGCCGTCGGTAAGGGGAGAAGAGCTGACACTTTCAGAGTTTGCCAGGCTGGCGGATATTTTGACATAAGAAATTGCCTATGATACACTAAAAAAGTATGACTTCCCGAACGGATAACACTTTGCCGTTCGGTAATGCTGTGCCTGAATATATGTAAAAATGATGCATGAAATGCATCATGGAGGAAGTTTTGGATAAGTACGAGAGAAGAGTGCGCGTCAATCAGATCCTTTCGCTGATCGACAGAGATGAGTTTGGTGAGGCGCTTGAGATAGCAGATACCATAGACTGGCGTACGGAAAAGAGTGTCCGAACACTCAGGATGGTAAGCGAAGTATATAAAATTAACAGACGCTACGACGATGCATTTATTGTGCTGGGCATAGCTTATGACAGGGATCCTGAGGATCCGATTAAAAGAAAGGTGGTCTACGACCTTTGCGAGATCTCAACAAAGATTGGCCAGTACGCATATGCGGATAAATTCCTGAAGGAATTTATAGAGCTTTCGCCTAACGATCCGGGCAGATACATACTTAAATACAAGATATTAAAGGCTGTAGGCGCCGATCGTTCGGAGATGATAGAAGTCCTGGAGGAATTCAAGAAGAACTATTTCGGAGACTTCCTGGAAAGATGGGCTTATGAACTGGCCTATCTGTATTATCAGACAGGTCAGTCACAGCAGTGCATAAATGCCTGTGATGAGATAATCCTCTGGTTCGTGAAAGGGCCCTATGTACAGAAGGCAAAAGAACTCAAGACATTATTTGTATCGGAAGAGGATCTTTCACACGGTCCGGTAAATGATGGATATACGCAGCCTGCACAGAATGGCGGCATGTATGGAAACGACCCTTATTATACGGGAATGGGTTATCAGACCGGAAATGAGGGATATGCGCCGGGATATGACGGACAGCCGTATGACGGACAGGCATATAACGGGATGATGCAGCAGGAAGCCGATCCGGTAATGCAGCAGGCAGCGATGCAGCAGCCCCATCCGGAGGGGATGTCCATAGAGGTCAGAAATGTCTATGCATCAAATGAACCGACGATCAGGATGCCGGACAGACAGCTTGAGGAGCAGCTGGCTTCATCGGCCGTACAGCAGCCGTCTTTGCCTCCGGAACAGAATGAGATATTCATAAATGTAGACAAATACAGTACCATCAATCTGCAGGAAGAGTTAAAGGCCAATATAGACGAGCTTGAAGAAAAGACCGGCGAAGTCATGACCCAGCCTGAACAGAGTATCCCTGAACCCGATGTAGGCATGACAGAGATATTCAACGGAAAGGATGCTTATGCAGAGCCGGTAGTGGAGGATCTTGAAAGGGCCCCGGAAGTACAGGATATCCCTGTTTACAGACAGGAAAGATCTTCAGAGACCCTGTATCATACCGAGGAAGTATTAAAACCGACAGTCATCAAAAAGACGGAGTTCGGAGAAAGCCTTCCCAGGATGCCGCAGCAGTACAGAAACCTGCTCAAGGAAGACTATGACGGACAGATGGGGATGAATGTTCCGGATGAGCCGGCTCAGGTTGAAAAGCAGATCACCGGACAGATGGATCTGGCTACCGTGCTGGCGCAGTGGGAAGAGGTCAGGGCACAGAGCAAGCGGCGTTTTGAAACCCTGACGCCCAGACAGGTCAGGGAAAACGGATCGGAAAGATCCGAAAAGAATGTTCCTGAGGGAATGTCGCAGAGTGAAGGGCCGGAAGGTCCTGAAAGACCGCAAAGGCCACAGAGACCTGAGAAGGCCGAAAGACCTCAGAGGCCGGTAAGACCGGAGAAAGCTGAAAGAAAAGAAAAAAAGGCACCGGAAAAAAAGCCGGAACGCAGGGAAGAGCCGAAAGAAGAAAGAATAGTAGAAAAAACGGACTTTACTGCCGAAGAAAGGCAGATATTTGCTCCCTTCATATCTATGGGAGGCATGCAGGACAGACTTTTGAAGGCGCTCTCCCGTGTTTCCATGACAGGCTCCAGAGGAAATGTGGTGGTTGCCGGAAACGAAGAGACGCTGCGTATGGCTATGGCCCAGTCACTTGCGAGAGACCAGCAGCAGAAGAATTCCTACATGGGAATCAAAGTTGCAAAGATAGATGCCGATGTTTTCAATACAAAGGACATAGCCAGATCCTTAAAAGCTCTTGACGGAAATGTGCTCGTGGTCGAAAAAGCCGGCAGACTTACCAGACAGACCACAGGAAAGCTGGTAGAAACTCTTTCATCGGAAGGATTGTCGCTTCTGGTAATCCTTGAAGATGAAAAGAATTCCCTTCGAAATCTTCCGTGGGATGACGGGGCTTTCAACAAGGTTTTCAGCGTGGCTATAGAGATCCCGACTTTTTCAAACAACGATCTGGTGCAGCATGCAAAGGATTATGCCAGAGCGCAGGAATATCTGATCGATGAGATGGCAATCCTTGCTCTGTACAGCAGGATAGACGAAATGCAGACTATCGATCATCAGGTGACTGCGACAGAGGTGGAAGCGATAGTTGATGATGCGATAAGGAATGTAAATAAAAAGAACATGTCACATCTTATGGATGTTCTCTTTGCAAAACGGTACAATGAAGATGATCTGATCATTATCAGAGAAAAGGATTTTGAAAAGAAATGAAGATGACAAAAGCAGAAAAAACCCAGAAGATACAAAAGATTGAGATCAGCCAGATGGATGCCTACCTTTTCGGTAACGGCAGGAATTATGAGATATACAAAAAACTGGGAGCGCATCCTTCATGTGAAGACGGAAAGAACGGATATTTCTTTGCCGTATGGGCTCCCAATGCAAAATATGTCAGTCTTGTCGGAGACATAAATGAATGGAGGCCCGATGCAAATCCCATGACCAGGATGGAGGACATAGGGATTTGGACCTGCTTCGTACCGGATGTCACGGAGGGAAGCCTGTACAAGTACTATATCATTTCCGAGAACGGAAGTGTGCTCTACAAGGCCGATCCCTATGCGGTCTATGCGGAAATGAGACCCGGAACGGCTTCAAAAACCTATGATCTTTCACATTTCAAATGGACGGATTCCAAATGGATGAAGCGAAGGGAAGGTCTTGACATGAACAGGGAGCCCATGGCCATATATGAGGTCCATCTCGGCTCCTGGATGAGACATCCCACCAAGGAGAATGATGGTTTTTATTCCTATCGTGAGTTCACGGACAGGATCGTGGAGTATTTAAAGGAAATGCCCTATACCCATGTAGAGCTGATGGGAATGTCGGAATATCCTTTTGACGGGTCCTGGGGTTATCAGGTCACGGGTTATTATGCGCCAACCTCAAGGTATGGATGTCCTGACGACTTCAGGTACATGATCAATAAATTCCATGAAAACGGAATAGGAGTGATCCTTGACTGGGTTCCCGCACATTTCCCCAGAGATGCGCACGGACTGGCCATGTTTGACGGATCTCCGCTTTATGAATACGCAGATCCCAAGAAGGGAGAGCATCCTGACTGGGGCACAAAGATCTTTGATTATGGGAAGAATGAGGTGAAGAATTTCCTCATAGCAAATGCCAACTACTGGATGAGGGAGTTTCATATAGACGGCCTGCGTGTCGATGCGGTGGCATCCATGCTTTATCTTGACTACGGCAAGCAGAGCGGGCAGTGGGTTGCCAATAAATACGGCGGTAATAAAAACCTCGAAGCTATCGAGTTTTTCAAGCATCTGAACTCTGAAGTCCTGGGAGCATTCCCCGGCGCCGTGATGATAGCGGAAGAGTCCACGGCATGGCCAAAGGTCACCGGCAAGCCCGAAGATGACGGACTGGGATTTTCTTTCAAGTGGAATATGGGATGGATGAATGATTTTTGTGATTACATGAAGCTGGATCCCTATTTCAGAAAGGATAATCACTACAAGATGACCTTTGCCATGAGCTATAATTCATCGGAGAATTATATCCTCGTGCTCAGCCACGATGAGGTCGTTCATCTGAAGTGCTCGATGCTGATGAAGATGCCCGGTTTCAAGGTGGATAAATTTGCGAACCTGAGGGCAGGGTACGCATTCATGTTCGGACACTGTGGCAAGAAGCTTCTTTTCATGGGACAGGAATTTGCCCAGGAAAGAGAATGGAGCGAAGAAAGAGAGCTTGACTGGTACTGTCTGGATGATCCTCTTCATGCCGGCATGAAACTTTTTGTTTCGGATCTTTTGAAACTCTACAGAAAGTATAAGTCCATGTGGGAATTTGACAATTCAAATGAAGGATTTGAATGGATCAATGCGGATGACACCGAAAAAAGCCTGTATTCCTTTATCAGAACAAATTCCTCCGGAAAGGACAGCCTGGTATTTGTTGTGAACTTTACCCCGATGAAGAGGACCGATTACAGGGTGGGTGTTCCGAAGGCCGGAAAATACACACTTTTATTAAACAGCGATGATAAGCAGTATGGAGGTACAGGTACCGAGATAGAGTCCGTATTGAGGGCTGAGGAGATTCCGTGGGACGGAAAGCCGTATTCGGTAGGATTTACGCTGCCTCCGTTCGGCGCGATAGTCCTGAGGTTCTGATTCTTTTGAAAAAATAGCGGGCATCTTCACAAAAAACAAGTGAAGATGCCTGTTTCTCTTTAAAAATCCACAGTTGTGTCCGATATACACAGTACATAAATAAGAATTTCGTGAAACGGATTTCACAAAAAAAGTGTATCGGCACGGACGCCGCCGGTGTTTTAAGGTCCCTCGTCAGGGACCCGTACACCTATCTGTGGAGGCGTTATGAAGATCGATTTTTCCCAGACAGAGATCAAAAAAGAAAAGATGTATCCCAGGATTTCCGGCTCAGACAGGCAGGAGCATTTAAGCGCGTCTGAAATCAATGCGGCCGGAGTATTTACCGAGATAGGAAAAAATGCCATGGATGACATCCATGCATACAGCAAAAAACGCAGAACGGCAGCGGATGAGCTGGCAAAGGTTGATACCTACGATGAAAAGGTACAGCGCAATTTCATGGTCGTGATGGGAAATACCATGTCCGGCAGGGATTTCAGGGAAATGGTAGAAAACGGTTATTCTCCCGGTCAGATGTCGGGAAAGGATGCCGTAAACTCCCTTGACCGCATGAAGGTAAAGCTTGCGGAAGCCGGAATAGAGGTTGCAGGCTATACCGATACCATTTCGGCAAGCGAGGCAGAGAACATCACCGGCTCTGTTACCCGTGCTGCAAAGATCACATCTGATGTACAGGGACTGAAGCCTGACATCGCAAAGGCAGAGGCGGATGCGCAGCCCCTTCAGATACCGGATGAAAAGCAGATAATAAAGGAACTGAAGGATTCCGATCTTCCCGCTACGGAAGAGAATGTAAAGGATATCAGAAAAGCATTTGAGACAGCAGCGCTCTTAAAGCCGCCGACGGAAGCCGCCATGGGATACATGGTCGAAAACGGCATGGAGCCTACCATAGCAAATGTTTACGAGGCGCAGTATTCTACGGGAAGCGCCGGGTCAACAAGGCAGGCCGGATACTTCTATGAGGGCGATCTGCCATATCTTTCGGCAGCGGGCAGCGATATCTCACAGGCAGAGAGCGGGTCCATGCATGAACAGATATGCGATGTAATAAAGGCTGCAGGATTTGAGGCTGAGGACGGGATAATAAAGGATGCCATGCAGCTGATCGAAAGAGGCATTCCCCTGACAAAGGAAACTGTCCGTCTGTTTGAGGATGTTAAATCCATAGACCTGATACCGGATATCAGAGAAATGACTTCCGCGATCGCGGAGGGAAAAAGGCCGGCAGATGCATACCTTTACAGGGATTACAGAAAAGTAAAGGCTGAAAGGATGCTGAAGGAAACGGAGCTTGCAATGACATCCGAGGCAAACAGAAAGCTTCTGAAGTCGGATTTCAGCATAGATACGGAAAAGCTTGAGAATGAAGTTGAAGCTCTGAAAAACGACGAGAAGGCAATATTTGATCTTCTTGAAGAAACTATCACAGCTGTAAGAGATGTTGAGTCTTCTCCGGCTGTCCTTATCGGCGAAACGGCATTTTTCGGTATCGGCAATAACAGGTTCTTTGAAGAAACCGCCGGGGGAGATACCCTTTCACTTTCATCCCTGCAAAAAGAGGGAGCGGTCCTGAAGGACAGGTACGACAGGATGAATGAAACCTATGAAGCTGTCGGAACCCAGGTAAGAAGCGACCTCGGAGACAGTATCAGAAAGGCATTTGGAAATGTAGATGAACTGATAAAAGAAACCGGTCTTGAAGTGAACGATGAAAACCGCCGCGCGGTCAGGATACTCGGTTACGGCCGGATGGAGATCAATGAGGATAATATCGGCAGGGTCAGGGAAGCAGACGGAAAAGTAAATGACATGATAAAGCTTCTGACTCCGAAAAATGTCCTGAGGCTCATCCGTGAGAACATCAATCCTCTGCAGCAGGACATGGATGATCTCCTTCAAAAGCTTGGAACCTATGAGGATGAAGAAGATGCCGGTACAGAGGATTTTGCCAGGCATCTCGTACAGATCAGGGACAGAGGAGAGATCTCCGAAGACGAAGCGGCATCCTATATCGGTATCTACAGGCTGATAGACAAGATTGTGAAAAGCGACGGGGCAGCCATAGGAGCCCTTATCAGCCGGGACTCATCTCTGACGATGAAAAACCTCCTGACATCCCTACGTACAGCCAGACGGGGTTCTTTGGATTATGTGATAGACAATGATTTCGGGGGAGCGCAAAAGGTCGAAGATGCCGCCATCCTGAAGATCGATACCCAGATAAGCACGGCTTTTTCAGATGAGTATTATGAGGAGGAGACACAGAAATTTGCCGATGCAGCAAAAGAAGAGGAAAGGATATACAGGCTTCTCGAAAGGAGCAGCATCGAGCCGTCAGCTGATAATATAAACGCGGCTGCCGAACTGCAGACTTCCGGGAACGGTTTTCTGAAAAAACTCTTTGAGGGAGAAAAAGACAGATCTTCATCCAGACTGAAGGAAAGCCGCGACAGGGCCGTAGAAAAGATGGGAGATCCGGAAGAATTTGCCAGTGCCTATGATGAGATGGTAAACGAGGAGATCATAGCCGCGTTTGAAGGCGAAAAGCTGGATATCAGGGTGCTCAAAAACGGGCACAAAGTCACTGCCATCCAGAAAACCCTGGCAGAGAGCGAGAATTATCAGGTGCCCGTGGAGATAAACGGAGAGCTGACTTCGATAAATCTTCAGATAAGGCATGGCGAAAAACGCGGAAATGTCGATATACTATTTGAGAGCGAAAGTCTCGGAAGGGTATCCGCATCATTTACATTAACAAAAACGGCTACCGAAGGCATGGTCGCATGCAGCAAAAATGCGGGCCTGGCCTATATAAACGATAACAGGGACCGGATAATGAAGGCCCTTGCGATAAATGAAAGAACGGTCACAATGGAAGTGATCAGGGCGGATAAAGCATCTTTTGAACCGCCTGTAAATGCCACGGAAGGCGAAGCGACAGATACACGGGAATTGTACCTTACAGCCAGGGCATTTATAGGAGGTTTTATCTATGAAGATCAACAGTAACATCACAGCTTATACCACAAACAACGCATATCTGAGAAACGAAAAGCGTTATTCGGCATCGTCCGAGCGTCTTTCGAGCGGATTCAGGATCAACAGGGCGGGCGACGATCCCGCAAACTATGCCATTGGCAGCAAGATGAAGGCGCAGCTGGAAGCCCTCAACAAGGTAAAGACAAATGCCACGACAGGCATGTCAGTGGTAGAGACGGCAGAATCGGCCGTAGCCGAACTTCAGTCCATGATCCACAGGATGAGCGAGCTGGCAGTCAAGGCAGCAAACGGAACAATGTCTTCTTCGGACAGGGCGACTATCCAGGAAGAGGTCGATCAGCTCAAGGCAGAGATCACCCGTATCAGCGACACGACGGAATTTAACAGCATGAACCTGCTGAACGGAGATTTTGAGAATAAAGGCTACTGCAGGAATGTGGTCGGAGTCGGGGTTGAGAATTATTCAGATGAGACCGCAAGCGGAGTGTATGATATCATATTCTCCTATGAAAAGGGTTACAGTCTTGACAGCTACTGTGTGACAGGGGATGTGTTTGATGTGTTCGAAACGGCATTTCCGAATGTATCTGAGGTATCCTATTCGGCAGGACAGTATTCATTTACGGTATCTGCAGAAAGGTATGACGGATCGGTAGTATCCGAGACTCACAGCATACCAAAGTCCGACATACCTGCTGATGGCGTTGTGAAGGTAAAATCAAAGACAGATCCTTCAAAAGACCTTATTTTCAGCTTTAACGAAAAGTATGATTACAAGATTCAGGATTCGTCGGTTGACAGATCTGATAAAGGCATAAAAAAGGCAACGGATCTTTTTGGTCCCGACACTTCTTACAGGATAAAGACCCGTACCTGGGACGGAGTTGATCATGTGACCGTTACCTCAAAAAACGGAGCAGAGGTAACCTTTGAATTCAACAGGGAAAAGCTCCTGAAAGATCCGTCAAAGCTTACAGAAGATGCGGACGGAAAAGGAACCTATAAAGATGTAATGGAGATGGAGATCTGCGGAAAAGGCGCAATGAGACTGCAGGTAGGTCCGGATGAAGGAGAAATACTTACCCTTTCGATACCTGAGATGAGCCTGACAAAGCTGCATATAGAGGACCTTGACATGACGACCATGAGGGGAGCGACGATAGGGATCGAAAAACTGAAGGAAGCCCTGTCGTATGTGAATTCCGTCCGTTCAAAGCTTGGCGCCTATGACAATCGTCTCGAAAATACCATATCCTTTGTAAATACCTCAGATGAGGCGCTGACGACCTCGTATTCCAGGATCAAGGATACAGACATGGCAGAAGAGATGACCGAGTATACAAATCTCCAGGTGCTCACTCAGGCAGGAATGTCGATGCTGGCACAGGCAAACGAATTCCCTCAGCAGGCACTGCAATTGTTACAATGATAGAGACATATCCATGTCCCACTTGAAGCGAAACATGAGATTTCTGCGGGGCGTTCGGAAAACGCCGGTACTTCCGAGCGTTCTTTGCGAGGTTAGTACCGCTGCGTTTGTAGCGAGCGGAAGCGTCCCCGAAGAAACTCATGTTTGAGCGGAAAGTGGGACACATAATCAGGAGGTTCTGCATGACACCCGAATTAAAACAGGAGTACACCAGAAGGATAACATCCGCAAATCGTACAGGCATAATAGTTATAACCTATGAGATCGCCCTTGGATATCTGTCGGATTCAAAAGAGGCAGCGGAAAAGGGAAACACGGAAGAGTGCCGTGTTCAGCTGAGGAATGCATGCAGATGCGTCGAGCAGCTTCTGGCCGCCCTGAACTTTGATTATGCGCTTTCCCTGTATCTCATGAGGATATACAACTATGTACTCGAATGCATCAGGAAGGTATCCTACAGCATGGATATAGGGGGGCTTGAAGAACCCGAAAAGATCCTGAAAAAGCTTAAATCATCATTTGAAGAAGTGGCACGATCGGATGATTCCCCGCCGATGATGAGCGGTGCCGATGAGGTCTACGACGGTCTCACATACAATGCCAGAGGAAAGACCAATATAAATACTGTCAGAAGGTAAGACAGACTTCCGGCGTCTCATTGAAAAATGGGGCGCCGTGTTTCATTTAAATTATTATTTTTTTATACTTTTAACTGTCCGTAAAGCGTCATTTTTGTTGCTAATTACAGATGATAGGTGTATAATCTGAAACGATAATGTTCACTGGTTGGAGCGGTCGTTCATAGGATGAAGAAGTTTTTCAGCGGTGAAGGCGGATTTTTCGGCTTCATGGATAAGATAGCAAGTTTATTCTGGATCAATATCCTGACGATCGTCTGCTGTATACCGGTCATTACGGCAGGAGCTGCTGTCACGGCCTGTTACTATGTGACATTAAAGATGGCAAGGAATGAGGAAGGTTACCTGACAAAGAGTTTTTTCAAGTCCTTCAGGATGAATTTCAGGCAGAGCACTCTGATCTGGATCATGGAGGCGGTGATGCTCTTTATCTTCTTTGCAGACTTCCGGATAATAACAACAAAGGCTGCAGGGACGATTCCTCTTTCAAATGTAATACTTGTGGTCACGGGTATATTGCATTTTTTGCTCATGATGACTTCCACATATGTTTACCCGTTGCTGGCAAGGTTTGACAATACAACGGCAAATACTGTCAGAAATGCCTTTTTGATGAGCATAGTGCATTTTCCGAAGACAGTGGCGCTTATGATCACAAATGCACTTTTTCCGGCTCTGACTTATGCGGTTGTTGTGACCGGAAAAGCGCTGTGGGTGATACCGGTGATGATTTTGTTCGGGGTATCGGCAAGCGCCTATCTTTGTTCCAGGATATTGGTAGTGATCTTTGATGCATATATGCCTGCTGAAGAGACATCAGGTGATGAGATCTCAGGGCAGGAAGGGTCTGATGCAGAATAAATAAGGGTAGAGTGAAAGAAATGAAGGATCTCTTCAAAAAGAAAGACAACAACAATACCACATCCGTAAGTATTTTTCAGTGGGGTGTCCCGGCAGTTGCTCTGCTGATCTTTATGATCGTTTCACTCAACGGAGCAAACAAGGACATACGAAGCAGTGCACTGACCGATACATACAACGATATGAGCAATTATGCTACGGAGCTTGGAGACAAATTCAGGCTTCAGCTTCGCGGCGTTCAGAGTACGGCAGATTCCCTTGCCGAGGCCGCCAGGCTTCAGAGCGGTGTCTCAAACAAGGTTTTTGCAGAGAAATATGTCGGGGATGCGGCGTCAAATGCTCTTGTATTCGATGGAGTTGTAGTGGATACAAAGGGCGCCGGCTATGACAGTCACGGAAAAGCTGCCGATGTATCCGGCATGCCGTTTTTTGAGAATATAACCGAGTATGAGGGTTCCGGAATAGGTGACTTCTTCACTGACGGATCCGATGTTCTCATACCGGTCATTGCGCCCATCGGGTCTGACAGGGTTTCAGGATATGTGATCCTGTATGTGAACACCGATACATTTGACACACTTCCCACATCCTCCAAGTTCAGCGGCAGAACGCAGTACCTGATCACGGATTCCACCGGACACATAGCTCATGTAACGGGAGAAAAGATCCTGGATGTGGATGAAAATGTCATAGACAACCCGAAGCTGGTACTCGGCGAGGAGACCACTGTTGTCAAGATGGAAAGACATTTTGAGAACGGACGGAGCGGAGTTGTTTCCTGTACGGTAAACGGTGAAGACAGATACCTCGTTTACAGGAGCATGAAATTCAACAACTGGTATGTCTGCGAGCTTGTTCACGGACAGTATGTAACAGGACAGGTCGAAAGATACGGCAAGGTTATGAAGGATCTGATCGTCAGGGTTATCCTTTCGATGGCGCTCTTCTTTATGATCATCATAGGCGTGAACGTAATATCAAAGCTTCTGTACAACAAGCAGAGCGAGATGCTGAAGGGAAAGGCCGAGACAGATCTTTTGACAGGCCTTCTCAACAAGATCTCTACGGAGAAATATATCCAGGATTATCTGGAGGGTGAAGGCAAGGACAAGAAGGGACTGTTCTTCCTGCTGGATATAGACAATTTCAAAAAGATCAACGATACCATGGGTCATGCGTTCGGAGATGAGGTTCTGGCGACCCTCGGTGAAAAGATCTCCACCGAATTCCGTGCTACCGACATCTTTGGCCGTATCGGCGGAGATGAATTTGTTGTATTCCTGAAGGATATAAAAACTGACGAGATCCGCGACAGGGAAGCAGCCCGTGTTGCCGATTTCTTCAAAAACTTCAAGGCAGGAGAATATGTCAAGTATTCTGCTACCGCAAGTATCGGCGCCGCCATGTATCCTAAAGACGGCACAAGTTTTGAGTCATTGTACAAGGCTGCAGACCAGGCAGTATATCAGTCAAAGAGACATGGCAAGAACAGGCTGACCTTCTTTGACAGGAGCTTTATAAACGATGCAGGAGAGGTTCCCGGAAGGGAAGACGATACTGCAGCGGCGATCGAGGCAAAGCCCGTTGAGGAGAAGAAAGACGAAAAGGGCATGGCAGCAGCTGCTGTTCCTGCAGCGGTGACAACGCCTGAAAAACTGATAAAAGGCGAAACGGAAAAGAAACCTGCGGCAAAGAAGCCTGCAGCAGCTAAAAAGACGACCGCGGCAAAGAAGGCCACGACCGAAAAAAAGGTCGATCTGGCAAAGAAGCCTGCAGCAGAAAAGCCTGCAGCAGAAAAGCCTGAAGAAGAAAAACCGACAGAGGAAAAACCTGAAGACATAAAGCCTGCAGCAGAAGAAAAGAAGCCGGCAGCAAAGAAAACGACGACAGCCAAAAAGACGACCGCGGCAAAGAAGACCACAACCGTAAAAAAGACAGCCGCAGCAAAGAAGCCTGCTGAGGAAAAGCCTGCAGAAGAAAAACTGACAGAGGAAAAACCTGAAGATATAAAGTCTGCAGCAGAAGAAAAGAAAGAGACCGAAGAAAAGAAGCCGGCAGCAAAGAAGACAGCGACAGCCAAAAAGACGACTGCGGCAAAGAAGACCACAACTGTAAAAAAGACAGCCGCAGCAAAGAAGCCTGCTGAGGAAAAGCCTGCAGAAGAAGAAAAGAAGCCGGCAGCAAAGAAGACAGCGACAGCCAAAAAGACGACTACGGCAAAGAAGACTGCTGCAGCAAAGAAATCTTCAGCAAAGAAGGATGAAGCAGAAAAATCCGAAGAGGAAAAACCTTCAGAAACGCTGACGGAGGAAACAAAACCCGAAACAGAGAAACCTTCCCGGCCGGTTCCTGAAGAAGTAAAACCTGAGGAAACAAAGCCGGAAGATATAAAACCGACATCGGACGAAGCGGAAAAGGAGAAGCCTGAGGATACAAAGGCTGAACCGGAGAAAGAACCGGAGCAGGAGCCGGAGGACGATCTTCCCCGCGGAGTACCCGGAAGCGGATATACGGATTTCTGATGAGAGACAAACCCGGATAGTAGTACATGTTGACTAATATCCGGGTTTAATTTTGTCTAATTGGCACATGGAAAAACACAGGCCTCTTTGCTATACTGATTGATGCAGGCGTAACTGCAAAGTCCCGTTTTGGGACCAAATGATAATGATTAACAGGAGGAATTTATGGCAGGTTTATCGTTAAAAAATGTATGCAAGGTATATCCCAATGGGTTCGAAGCTGTAAAGGATTTCAACCTTGAGATCCAGGACAAGGAATTCATCATCTTCGTTGGTCCTTCAGGATGCGGAAAATCCACTACGCTTCGTATGATAGCAGGTCTTGAGGAGATTTCGTCAGGCGAACTCAAGATTGGCGACAAGGTTGTAAATGATGTAGAGCCCAAGGACAGGGATATCGCGATGGTCTTCCAGAACTACGCTCTTTATCCTCACATGTCGGTTTATGACAATATGGCATTCGGACTGAAGCTTCGCAAGGTTCCGAAGGATGAGATAGACAAGATGGTCAAGGAAGCAGCAAAGATCCTCGACCTTACGGCGCTCCTTGACAGGAAGCCGAAGGCTCTCTCCGGTGGACAGAGACAGCGTGTTGCCATGGGACGTGCGATAGTACGTAATCCAAAGGTATTCCTCATGGACGAGCCTCTTTCAAACCTTGATGCAAAGCTTCGTGTACAGATGAGAATAGAGATCGCAAAGCTTCATCAGAAACTGGGAACCACCATCATCTATGTTACACATGACCAGACAGAGGCTATGACGCTGGGAACCAGGATCGTTGTTATGAAGGACGGCGTGGTACAGCAGGTAGATACTCCCCAGAATCTCTATGAGAAGCCCGGCAACCTCTTTGTTGCAGGTTTCATGGGATCGCCTCAGATGAACTTCCTGGATGCGGTTGTTGAGGTAAACGGCGACAAGGCAAACCTCAAGGTTGCAGGACACAACATTCCTCTTCCTCCCGCAAAGTCAAAGAAGCTGATAGAAGGCGGCTACGACGGAAAGACAGTTACCATTGGTATCCGTCCCGAAAATGTATACGATTCCGAGATGACCATCAACACTCTTCCTCAGGAAGCAGTATTCGAGTCAACGATCAAGGTATACGAGCTTCTTGGAGCAGAAGTTTTCCTGTATTTCGATTTGGAAGAATTCCCGATCACCGCTCGTGTCGATCCCAGGACGACAGCAAGACCCGGAGATACAGTCAAGTTTGCGATGGATGTCGAAAAGATCCACATCTTCGACAAGGAGACATCCCTTACGATCACAAACTAAAACAAAGGTTTTTCAGGCGGGCTCTTTACAGGGCCCGCTTTTTTATGCCACGCCCGGCGACGGGGATATTTATGAAAAAAGGGATATTTCCCTTTCCGATAGAAAAAATGACCGGAGGAGGATGAAACAATAATGGCAAGAGAACAGCTTACAAAAAATGATGTTGCAAAGATAGAGGCAGAGATAGAAGACAGAAAGGTCAATGTCAGAAAAAAGCTGATAAAAGAGGTCCAGGAAGCAAGAGCCCAGGGTGACTTGAGCGAGAACTTTGAGTACTATGCGGCAAAAAAAGCGAAAAATGAGAATGAAAGCCGCATCAGCTACCTGGAAAGACTGCTCAGGACAGCGGAGATCATATCAGACAGCTCAAAAAAGGATGAAGTCGGCCTGAACAATACGGTCACCGTCTATTTTGAGGAAGATGATGAGGAGCAGACCTTCAAGATAGTGACATCCATCAGGGGAAACTCCATCAAGGGTATGATATCAAACGAATCTCCCATGGGAAAAGCGCTCATGGGGAAAAAGGTGGGAAGCCGCGTAAAGATTGCCGTAAATGACAAATACAGCTATTATGTGGTGATAAAAAACATAGACAAGTCAACCGACGACAGCAACGATACGATCAGCAAATTCTGACAGAAAGCTCCTTATGAGGGGCTGTACCCGTCAAGAGCCTTCAAAATGCCGTCTTTTGACAGAGAATTGATATCCCGGGCTGTATCCTTCAGCCCGGATATTTTTTCGCTTTCACCGCTTTTCTGGTATATATCCGCCAGAAGCGTATAGTTCTTTTTGACATCGGTTCCGATGCGGATGCCGAATTCCAAAAGCTGCCTGGCCTCCTGCTCATGTCCCTCATTCAGGTAATCCTCTGCAAGCCGGGAGATATTCTGAGCAAGGCGCGTGAAATTCAGGTCGCAGGACTGCAGGAAATGGATGTTTGCGGCACCGTAGGCCAGTTTCAGCTCGGTATTTGATATTCCGGTGAAATTGAGGATCTTTTTCCCCTCAAGAGTGCGGATATTGTACTGGTGTTCCTTTGTTTCTTCGTTATCCGTGGGGATATCAAGCGGGAGTTCCTTCGAACTGACATCAATATAGGGAAGATCGTCAATATTCTTTTTCGGTGTCAGGTCGGCTTTTCTCTCAAGCTCGAGAAACTCTTCATTCGGGTTGTATTTTTTGATGGAACGGTTCATAAACACCTTGAAAAAGAGACCGACAACTACTATTATAATAAAAACAGGGGGAAAACGGTTCATGGTTTTTCCTTTCAGGAGGTTATGAAAAAATGTTCCAATGGTTTCAGGGCAAAAATAAGAAGGTCTTTACCGGGATAATAATAGGAATCCTGGTCCTGGCCTTGATCATTCCGGTATGTGTAAATCTCTTTTACGTACCGTAAGCGTGTCTTCTATAATATACCATTTCAGAGGATTGATATGAAGAAGTTTTTATGTGTTTTATTAAGCCTGATACTGATATCGGGCATAACAGTATCTGCCTTCGCTGACAGCGGCGGCATGTCGGTACTGGACGGACTCGGCGCAGGTGCACACGGCAAGACCCCGACAGATAATACAAATCAGATGCAGAGCACTGACAGCGGGGTCACGGGAGTCGAGGAAAAAAAGGTTTATTCCGCAACGGATACGATCAAACCAGGTGTATTTGCCGGGCCGGTCGATCTTTCCGGTATGACTGCAGCTGAAGCAGAATCAGCTGTAAGCCAATATGTAAAGAGCATGGGCCAGACAGCGGTAAGCCTGAAGGTCGGAGAAAACGCGGTTTCCGTCACAGCAGGGGATCTGGGACTGGCTTGGACGAACAAAGACCTGATCGACGAAGCCATGGGCCTGTGCAAGCAGGGCAATATCATCAAACGGTTCAAGGATATCTCAGACCTGAAAAGGACGAACAAGGTATTTCCTATTACTTTTGAGGCAAATGATACATCAGTCAGGCGGGTCCTGGAGACACAATGCAGCGCTTTTGACACTCCGGCAGAGGATGCGACCCTGAAACGCGAAAACGGAGAATTTACGGTAGTCGGCGGGCAGAATGGAAAGAGCCTCAATGTCAGTGAGTCAGCAAAGCTGATCGAAGACTACATGGCATCATCCTTTAACGGATCCCCGGTAACCCTCGAGATGAAGGTCGATATGGAATATCCGAAGGGAGATCCCGAAAAGCTTGCAAAAGTAAAGGATGTACTGGGCACATTTACCACAAAGTTTACTTCTTCCGGCAAGGACAGGGTGACAAATGTATCAAACGGATGCAGTCTTGTTAACGGCAGGACACTCTTCCCGGGAGAACAGCTTTCCGTGCTCGGGTGCATTACACCCTTTACCGAGGAGAACGGCTATGCTCTGGCAGGCTCATACCTGAACGGAGTGGTAGTTGAGAGCTTCGGAGGCGGCATATGCCAGGTCAGCACGACACTCTATCAGGCAGTGCTCAGAGCCGAGCTCCAGGTGGATGAGAGACACAACCATTCCATGGTCGTAAACTATGTCGATCACTCGGCTGATGCGGCAATAGCCGAGAGCGGAGGAAAGGATTTCAAATTTACAAATAACCTTGAGTATCCCATATATATCGAGGGCTACACAAGTCCGGAAAAGACGATAACCTTCACGATCTACGGAGTGGAGACAAGAGACCCTTCGAGAAAGCTTTCATTTGAGAGCGTGGATCTTGAGACCACAGAACCTGTTGGAGAAAAGGTCATAGCCGATTCCTCGCAGCCGGCAGGCTACGCAAAAGGCCAGTCAGCCCATGTAGGCTACAAATCCGAATTCTGGAAGATCGTAAAACAGAACGGAGAGGAAATAGACAGGATAAAGGTCAATTCTTCAAAATATAATGCAGTCCCTGCGACGCTCACCATGGGCACGGCTACATCGAATCCCGTGACACAGTCGGCAATCAGCGCAGCGATCGCGACCCAGTCCATAGCCTACTGCAAGGCTGTGGCTGCCTCCGTAGCAATCGACGGGGGAGCATCAGCCCTTGCGGGACAGCAGGCAGCGGCGCCCCAGGATGCGGAAGTGGCTCCTGAAAACACTGCTGAGCAGGGAGGCGGCGAGCAGTCACAATGATCATCATGACCGGTTTTGCCGGACTTGCCGGGACACAGTCTGCGCTTGAGGAAAAAAAGGAAAAGCTTTTGGAACGCTTCTCAAAGACCTTCCTTGATGATATACCGGCATATGATCCCGAAAAGGCGTCAGAACTTACAGAGAATATACTTCAAAAAAGCAGGGCAGACTGCATAGTCGCTGCGGGAAAGGATGGGATATTTGCCGCGCTCTGGGAACTGGGCGAGGCAGCAGACTGCGGGATGCGGATAGATACGGCATCCATTCCCATTTTGCAGGAGACCATAGAGATAGCGGATATTCTTGATATCAATCCCTACGAGGATGACAGCACGGGATGCTTTCTCTTCATAATAAACGGTGAGGATACTGACAGGGTCATGCAGAAACTCCGGGAAAACGGTATAGCAGCCTTTCTGATAGGATATGAAACAAAGGACAGGGACAGGCTGCTGATCGGCAGAGACGGAGAAAGAAGGTTTCTGACTCCCCTGTCGCGTATAGAAGCCGAAAAAAAGCAAAGGGAGAATTATAAATGTCAAACGAGATAAACGAATTAAGACAGAGGATATTAAAGTCCATAGAACATGACGGCAGGGTGGATCTTCACGATCTGGCGATCAGGCTCGGTGTAGATGAGACAGATGTTGCAAACGAGATGTCCGACATGGAAAAAGAGGGGATCATCTGCGGATATCATACTCTCATAGACTGGGACAAGACTGACGAGCAGAAGGTCACGGCTCTCATAGAGGTCCGCGTCACGCCGCAGAGAGGACAGGGCTTTGATGTCATAGCGGAAAGGATATACAAATTTGCCGAGGTCGATTCGGTTTACCTCATATCCGGAGGCTTTGACCTGATGGTGATCATGGAGGGACAGACCCTCAAAGAGGTCTCGAGATTCGTTTCGGAAAAACTGTCTGCCCTGGAATCGGTGCTCAGCTGCGCCACGCATTTTATTATGAGGAAATACAAGGTTAACGGAACCATTCTGGCAAAGAAATACGAGGATGAAAGGATGCTGATCACACCATGAAAGATCCCATTGCCTCAGTAGTTCGCGACATGAAGCCTTCGGGCATCAGAAAATTTTTTGATATAGTTTCGGAGATGAAGGATGCCATATCTTTGGGAGTCGGGGAGCCGGATTTTGACACGCCCTGGCATATCAGGGATGAGGGCATCTATTCGCTTGAAAAGGGAAGGACTTTCTATACATCAAATTCCGGCCTGATGGAGCTTCGCCGCGAGATATCAAAATATATCGCCAAAGGGACCAACATCACCTATGATCCGAAACAGGAAGTCCTGATCACTGTCGGAGGAAGCGAAGCCATAGACATGGGGCTGCGCGCCCTCATCAATCCCGGAGACGAGGTCATCATCCCCCAGCCAAGCTATGTTTCCTATGAGCCCTGCGCGATCCTGGCCGGAGGGAAGCCCGTCATAGTCGAGCTTGAAGAAAAGGACGAATTCCGCCTGACACCGGAAAAGCTCCTCGGAGCCATCACTGAAAAGACAAAGGTCCTGATCCTGCCTTTCCCCAACAACCCGACCGGCGCCATCATGGAAAGAGAGGATCTTGAAAAGATCGTTCCCATAATAAAAGATCACGACATATATGTGCTCAGCGACGAGATCTATTCCGAGCTGACCTACAAAGGAACACATACATCCATAGCATCCCTTCCCGGTATGAGAGAAAGAACCATCCTCATCAACGGTTTTTCAAAGGCCTTTGCCATGACCGGATGGAGACTGGGCTATGCCTGCGGTCCCGAAAACATCATCTCGCAGATGACAAAGCTCCATCAGTACTGCATCATGTGCGCTCCGACCACGAGCCAGTACGCTGCGATAGAAGCACTAAAGCACGGAGAGAGAGATGTTGAGGAGATGAGGACTGCATATAACGAGCGCAGGCGGTTCCTCATGCACGAATTCAGGAGGATGGGTCTTGACTGCTTTGAGCCCTACGGCGCCTTCTATGTATTTCCGAGCATCAAACGCTTCAATATGAGCTCGGATGATTTTGCCATAAAGCTCCTTGAAGCAAAAAAGGTCGCCGTCGTTCCGGGCACGGCCTTCGGTGACTGCGGCGAGGGCTTCCTTCGCATATCCTATGCCTATTCCATCGAGAACCTGAAAGAGGCTCTATCCCGGATAGAGGAGTTCATATGCTGCTTCTGATCATATCGCTTATCATCACCATATACGCATATCTGATGATCCGGTTCGGGATCCACATGTTCCAGCAGAACGGGTACAAAAACAAGGTTCACCTGAAATGGATACGGGCCAACCATCTTCGCTGCTTTACCGGTCCGTTTGACATGAAGCCTTCCAAAAAACCTCTGGTATATACACCGAGGGTCATCCGTCTGTTTGTGACCACGGTTCTTCTTTTTTCGATCTGCTGCATCCTGAACAGGTTCATCGGCAGCAGTGTCACGCTCTTCATCTTTGTGATCGTATATACATTCATCCTCGGACCCTTCCTGCCGGTGATCAGCAATATAATAAATTCCCCGATTGAAAAATCAATTGCGCGCGGATTCATCAAAAAAGCCATGGGAACGCTCTCAAAGATGGACGACCTTGTCGTGGTGGGCATCACCGGTTCCTACGGCAAGACCAGCGTCAAGTTCTATCTCGAGACCCTGCTCTCCTCCGAATATGAGGTGCTGGCCACTCCCGAAAGCTACAATACGCCGATGGGCGTGGTAAAGACCATAAACGAGTATATGAGGCCTACGCACAAGATCTTCCTCTGCGAGATGGGCGCCAGGAATGTCGGTGATATCAAAGAACTCTGCGACATAGTCCATCCCACGCACGGGATCATCACTTCCATCGGGGCGCAGCATCTTGAATCCTTCAAAACGCAGGAAAATATAATAAAAACAAAATTCGAGCTGGCAGATGCGCTTCCGTCCGACGGCTTCCTGTTCCTGAACTATGACAACGAATATATACGGGAACATAATAAAAACGGAAAAGCGATCACCTATTCAACCATAGGAAACGGGAAATACAATGCGGATGACATAGTGACCTCCATAAACGGGACCTCGTTCACGGTAACATCGCCCGACGGAGAAAGCGCGAGGTTTAACACTAGACTCATAGGCTGCCACAATGTCGTAAATGTGGTGGGTGCGATAGCCGTGGCAAACACGCTGGGCATCAGCCTCGAAAAGCTGAAGATCCCCGTCAGGACACTCCGCCCTGTCGAGCACAGGCTCAACATGACAGAAAAGAACGGCATCACCATCATAGATGATGCCTACAATTCAAATCCGGCCGGGGCAAAGGCTGCCCTTGATACACTGTCGATGTTTGAGGATGCCGCAAAGATCCTCATCACACCCGGCATGGTTGAGCTGGGCGAAAAAGAGGACGAGCTGAACGAGGCCTTTGGCAGGCAGGCAGCGGTCAGCGCAGACTACATCCTTCTGGTCGGAAAAAAGCGAACCGAGCCCATAGCAAAGGGAATACGTGAAGAAGGCTTTGATGAAAAGAATCTTTTCATAGAAGAAACCTTCAACGATGCCCTGACAAGGGTGTATTCCATACCCGGCCAGCAGCACAAAGTGCTGCTGATCGAAAACGACCTGCCGGACAACCTATCATAAAGGAGATATAATGAAAATAAGAATTGCACTGATATTCGGAGGAAGATCCGTAGAACATGAAGTGTCCGTTATCTCGGCTCTGCAGGCCATGGCCAATATGGACAGCGAAAAATACGAGATCTATCCCGTATATATGACAAAAGAGAACGAATTCTACTACGGGGAAAAGACCGGCGATATCGAAGCCTACAGGCAGATCCCGTCCCTGCTCTCATCCTCCGAAAGAGTGATCCTCATAAACGATAACAAAAGATTCTATCTTGTAAACTACCCTTCAAAGAAATTCGGCGGGAATACTAAAATAGAAGTAGATATTGCTTTTCCCGTGGTCCACGGCACAAATGTGGAGGACGGAACCCTGATGGGACACCTCAAAACCATCGGCATACCCTTTGTGGGCTGTGATGTCACCTCGGCAGCGGTCGGAATGGACAAATACCTTCAAAAGACGGCCTTCAGGTACAACGATATTCCGGTCCTCGACTGCCTCAGATTCACACTGGCAGATTACAGTGATATGGACAGTCTTGCAAAAAAGACTGAGGAAAAAATAGGATATCCCGTCATAGTCAAGCCCGTAAACTCCGGCTCCTCTGTCGGGATCATGGTTGCAGATGACAGGAACGGCCTCATAAAGGCAGTGGACAATGCCTTTCTTTTCACAAATACCATCCTCATTGAAAAAGCCGTGAAAAACTTAAGGGAGATAAACTGCTCGGTACTGGGAGATGCTGCAGATGCCAAGGCTTCACCCTGTGAGGAACCCTTCCACACAGACGAGATACTAAGCTACGAGGATAAATACCTGAGCGGCGGCAAAGGAAGCAAAGGCTCAAAGGAGACGGGAGCCTCCGGCTCAAAGGGCATGGCGTCCCTGCAAAGAAAGATCCCGGCAGACATACCGGACGAACTGTCGGAAAGGATCCGGGAGCTTTCGGTCAAAGCCTTCAAGGTGCTTGACTGCAGCGGGGTGGTCCGCTTTGATTTCATACTGGACGAGGATACGAAAGAACTCTTCCTCAACGAGATAAATACCATCCCCGGTTCTCTGTCGTTTTATCTGTGGGAAGCAGACGGCATGTCCTACAAAGAACTTCTCGACAGGCTCATCGAACTGGCCCTGAAGCGCGCCAGGGACAATCGCCGTGTCAATTTCTCCTTCGAGACAAACCTTCTCGACAAAGCATCCTTCTCCGGAGCAAAGAAGTGACTATAAAAGTATTCGATATAGAAACTGCATACGAAATAAAGGGGGCAGACGGCCCCTGGGTCCTGATGCTCCCGGGCTGGAGCGCAAAAAAGGAACTATACAAAAGTATTGCCGATACCATATCTTCAGGATACCGCGTCATTCTCCTCGATCTTCCCGGCTTTACGGGAGGGACACCCGAACCTCCCGAACCCTGGGATGTAGATGCCTACGCGGATTTTGTCACAGAATTTATAAAAGCGCTTAATATAGGAAAACTTTCCATAATAGGGCATTCCTTCGGTGGGCGGATCATCATCAAACTCATGAACAGGGAAAATCTTCCCTTTGAGGTGGAAAAGCTCGTCCTCATTGACGCGGCTGGTATCAGACATCAGGTGAAGGGAAAAGCTGCCCTCAAACAGAAAGCCTTCAAAGTTGCAAAAAAATTCATGTCCGAAAAACAGCTGGAGGAATACAAAAAGTCCCATGGATCGGCAGACTACCGGAACGCCACTCCCCTTATGAGGGCAACCATGGTAAAGTCCATCAATGAAGACCTGACAGAGCTCATCCCGAACATCAAAGCCGAGACCCTGCTCATCTGGGGCACTGCCGACACAGCAACCCCATTAAGCGACGGGGAATACATGGAACAGCACATCAAAGGATCCGGCCTGGTGAAACTGGAGGGAGCAGGTCATTTCTCCTTCCTCGATCAGCCTGTCATCTTTGACAGGGTCATGAAATCCTATTTCAAAATATGAGTTAATTTCAAACCCATCAAATACCTTGTAAAATGGACATCTAAGTTTAAGAAGGATAATAATAAGAACAAGGACGGTCTGCATGGATTAACCCCCGTGCAGACCGTTCTTTTTTTGTCAAAGAGTTGCATAATAAAAAATCCCGGTACATCCCCGAAAAATCCATATAGACAATCGAATAGATGTATAGCCCCTATAATAAAAGAAAAGCATTTATTTTGAACAAATGCTTGACTTTTAAAACACAGGGGGTTATTGTGTGGAAAGAGTGTGTGAAACTCTGTCTATTTGCGTATGCAAAAAGACAAAGGAAGAGGATTCCCTAAAAATCATTTCACATGTCATCCGGGGAATGTGTGCCCCGTGCAAAAGGAAGTGTGAGCCTTTTGCACGGACCTCTTCAAAAGGGAGAGTTTTCCGGCCGGGTCCACAGCCCGTCACAAAAACCGGAAAGCGGTTATGAAAGAGTAACCGGAATAGTGGAGAAGGTGTACGAGACTTTTTTCGCTGGCACATGAAGCGGTGAGGATGTACGAGATCGTTACCGCAAAAAAGGGTTGAACGCATTCGAAAACAAAAAATTTTTTCAGAAAGGACGAAGAAAATGAGAAAAAGACAATGGAAAAAGATCCTGTCAGTGGTTCTCGCGCTTGCAATGGTATTCTCCATGAATATCACCGCATTCGCAGACGAAGTTGCCGATCCGGTAGCTGTCGAAGAGCCCGCAGCAGAGCAGCCTGCAGAAACTCCTGCAGCTGAGGAACCTGCAGCAGAAGAGCCTGCTCCGGAAGAGGAAGCAGCTCCCGCAGCTGAGGAGCCTGCTCCTACAGAGGCGGAAGAGCCCGCTGGCGGTACGATAGCAGTTCAGGGATGGACATTTACTTATACGACCTCGGCTCCTGAGATTGAGGGGTCCGGTGAAAGTACAGTTGTGACCTTGAGTGAAGCAGCTGTGGGTATTGCTGAAACTTCAGATGGATCCGGAGATACAATCAAGGTTAAATCTAACGGAGAAGGAACAGCAACAACAGTTGATATTGGGTCTGGAAAGTATGTTATCCTGAATAATGGTACATTTGCCAGCACTTTGACATCTATAGAAGCTACAGATACAACAGGCGTGACAATAAAAAAAGTTGGAGCCAAGCCCAGTGATCCTGTTGAGACGACAGATTATACGATTGACAAAACACCGGCTGATAAGTGGACAGTGAAAGCAGCTGATGCAAGCAAGCGCCTTGAGTATCTTGTTGCAACATCCAGCACAGGATCATATGCTAATCTTGATAATTCAACTGGTGCAGAAATAACAGCCGCAGACAGAGAAGCAAGCAAAAAGATGTATGTCAGGGTTAAGGCAGTATTTGATGAGGATCCCACTAAAACATCTGGGACGATAACAACACTTTCTTCAGATGCTGTTGCGATTGATTATACTCCTGCACCTGCACCTACACCTGAAGGCACCTTCACAGTAAGCGGTTTCACATTTGAAATGGACAAAGCTACCACCGTTTCAGAAATCAGTTATACAGGTGGTATTGCAGAACTGAAGTTTACTGCAAGTGGGAATAATAAACCGGAAGTTACTATTAAAGATCCCTCCGGAGCAAAGAAGGCTCTTTCTGTAAACATTGGAAAAGATGTTACTTTGGTAGCTGATAGTTCAATGACAGGCGATTATCCCATAACTCTTAAGAATGAAGGACTTTTCAAGGTGGATGCTGCCAGTGCTACATACGAAGGAGTTGATACAAAAGTTACTATCAGTAACAACAATACAGATTCCGACGAAGCACTTGTCATCCTTAATACAACAGATTCGAATAAGGAATATAAGTTTGTTGTAAATGGTGAGGATGCAGCTACAACGACAATTGGCGGAAGTCTTAAGATTTGTTCAGTTACTGCAGCAAAGGTTAATCCTAATTTTAATGCTGAAACAGTTCTTGCAGATGCGGTGCTCAGCAACAATAAAGCATTTACGGCTGTTGCAGGAGGAACTCTGAAGATCAGTGAAGATAAGATTGACGGCGTCTCACTTGAGTTCGGACATGGAAGGGTTCTTTTTGCCGATGACGCGACTGCACCTTTAACTTTCACATATTCATATATACCCGCACGTGCAGCCAATGAATTCCCTACAGGCCTTGTAGATGGCCAGCAGAGGACCAATGGTGTTGACGTGACAAAGGGAAATGTAAATCAGAAAAAGCTGGTCGGAAAATATGAATTCATCATTTCCAATAATAAAGCAGCTACACAGGCAGATTCACTGAAGTGGACCGGCGATTGGGATACATCATTGACAGATTCATCCGGTTTAGTAACGAAAGTTGCAAATGGTGCGACTCTTGAGAAGGGTAAGACATACTCTCTGTATGCCCGTAGAAAGAGCAATCAGGGCGGTGATGGACTTTTCCGTTCTGAAGCCAAGTTTATCGGAGAGTTCACGACACTGAAGCTCACTTCGATCTCAGTCGGTCTGGCATCAACAATTTCACCCAACTATGCCGGTGATGTGGACAATTTCTCAGATTATGATAAAGAATTGGCATTCTTCGAGTCTCAGAACAGCAGGGTGCTTAATTCCAATTTCTTCAAGTGGACTTTCAATTATCCTTCTGCAACTGAAGTGCCCGGCATCACCGTAACAGAGGATATTGACGACGATGATGAAACTGCGTACGAGAAAGTTCCTAAGTACGAGAATAATACTCTGTATGTCAAGGATAGTTATGGATTTAAGATCGGTACATTAACGCTTCATTTCTATCCCGGAACAGGAACACCTAATGTTTATAATTGGGCAAATGAAGTAAAAGATCCTTATACTTCAGAACCGGTTCCTATGTATGCTCTTGAGCCCGGCCATTATGCAGTAAGCGCACAGTTTGCAGGCGTTGGCGATGTAGGAGCAACATATGGCGATATGGCAGTTGGAGAAAGCAATCATGTATCTTTCAATGTCATCAAGGCTCCCGCAAAATATGAGCCGGAAATAGTTCCTCTTCAGATGTCAGGAAATGTAGGAGTTCCTAGCCTTAAAGTAACAAACCAGATAACAGGTGCTCCTGCTGATGCAGTTTTCTCTGGAGACGAGGATTATTATATTAATGGCTCAAAGGCTGTAATGCCCACGAGTTTCAATAATCTTCCTGCCGGAAGCTACAAGATAAAGGTAAGCCAGAATGACCTTGATAGTACTTTGTATTTCACTGATATAAAAGATACGGCTAATACTGATTACAACACAGAAGCTGATCTGAAGGTCGTTGATAAGACGGGCCTTGCGGTAGTGGGTAGCGTTGATACAACGCAGAGTCCTGTATACTATGGAACCGATGTTGAAAGTGTTACCGACAGGATTGTAGGATATTACACTCTTGATGGAGAAAAACTTGTAGATTCAGACGGGGACCCTATAACTACAGGTCTGTATACTAGTTTGAAAGTTTACGATTCTCAGTCAGATAATCTGGCAGGAGTTACACCTCTTGACGATGCAAAGATCAGCAAGATAAGCGCTAATCAGACCGTATATGCATACTTCTACAATGCAACATATGGCGGACAGACTGTGTCTTCAGCTGCAATTCCTGTAAAGATCGAGAAGAGACCTATAGATCTTGATCTTAAGACTGGAGTGAAGCTTGGATCTGTCAGAGGAGGCAAGCTTGAAGAAAAGGTAAGCACAAACAAGATAGAAGCGAAAGCAAACACTGATGATGTGAACTATGTCATAAATGAGGAACCTTTCAAGAATCCGATCAACATTGACAAATTGTTTGACGCAGCAAACAGCGTTGACATCAAGCTTAATACTTCACTTGTTGATTCAAGCAAGCCCGGTACATATAATGTCCTTCTTAATGTGACGGATGCAAATCTTTCAAGCAACTTTGCAACAAACTATACTCTTGGATCAAAACTTGTAGACTATGAGATTGAAGCTAGATATTATGTCAAGTATGTGCTTGAGTATGGCGGAAAGAAGTATGTGTCCAGCAATGTTGTAGACAAGGCAGAACTCGATGCTAACGCAGGACAGATTAACATTAAGCCTACGAAGTACAAGACTCTCAGCTGGGGAAGCGTTGACGGAAAGGAACCCGGTGTTCTCGGAAACGACAGTGTTATAACCAGTTGGATCATAAGAAAAGCAGATGATCTGAATACGATTGTCGATACTCTTTACGGTGACGGTGACAATGATTATGCTGAGAACGATTATGTTGTATTTGCAGTAGTTAAAGGTACCGCGACAAAGAAGGGGGATGGAAAGGCTGTATTTGTTGATTCCATAGCACCTGTAGAGTATGACGGCACAAATCATGTTATAGGTACGGATGCTAAAGCCAACAAGAGGGGCAATCTGAACTTCAATATCTATGAGGAATTTGAGATCGTCGATACAGATGGAAATTATGCATACAAGAATCCTGCAGATCCTCACTATAATGAGTATCTGAAGCTTGTTAAGATGGGTGCAAGAGAAAGAATACATGTTGGAGTAGCAGGAAAGTCAGATATCTGGCGTTATACTCTTGAACAGAAGAAGGATTACAAAGTTTCTTACAAGAATAACAAGAATGCATCCGTAGCATATGATCCTACAGTTAGCGGAGACGCTGCAGACAGTGGAACAGGCGGAAAGGATGCTACCTTCAAGCAGCTCTTCCCTGAGAACAAGAGGCCTCAGGTTATAGTAACTGGTCTTGGAAACTACAAGGGTACAAAGGTTACGATACTCTTTGATATACTTCCTACCGGTGTTACAGATGTAGAGAATGTAAACGCATACTATGATGCTAACAAGACTCTGAAGGTTACACCTAAGCCGTATGATTATATATGGACAAACTATGAAAAAGATATAGAGAAAAAATATGTTCTTAAAGAAGGAAAGTATAATTCAAATAAGGGAACATATACTAAGGATTTCGTAAAGGAAATTTACAAAATCACGAAGGATGCGGCAGGAAAAGAGGAAAAGAGAGAGCTTGTTACAAACTTCAAGAGAATACAGGAAGGGTACTATGTTGCAGTTATTAAATACGTAAATAACTACATGGGAACAGATGAGAAAGAGTTTGAAGTTAAAACAACATATCTTCTTGACAAGCAGTCCTTCAAGTGGACAAAGAAGAAGGATTGGTCATCAACACCTCTGACAATTGCCGACTTCAAGGTTACAGCAAAGGATAAGAAGAAGAAAGCAGCGATCGATGTTCTTTCAACTGTTGATGGAACCGCAAATGAGAAGCCGGGCATATATGTTTACAGCATTTACAAAAAGGCAGGAAAGAATAAACTCAGGATGGTTGATTATGACTACGATACTGCCGCTGAAGTGGATGCATTTAAATTCAAGGATGCAGGTGTATATTATGTGACTTATATCGCAAACGACAAACTTCTTGAGTCCAACTCTATCCAGGGAACGAAGACAATCCAGGTAGAGGTTAAGGGAACGAAGCTTGCAGCCAAGGATTTCAAGATCAACGAAGGAAAGAAGCTTGAGTACACGGGCGAGAATACACCTATCAAGGTAACTCTTAAGAAGAATCTGCCTGTAGATGAAAACAGCAAGATACCTTTGGCTGATTCGTCGTATACATTTAAGGCAGCTGATCCTGATACGGCTATAACTGTTTATAATAATGGTAGCTACGATAAGAAGGATGGTTATTATGACAACGGTACATCACCGGCAGCCAGCCTCGTAAAGAGCGGAGTATACAGTGTTGCGCCTGCAACGAATAATACTTCTATTAAAACTTACCATATCAATATCAAGCCTTCAGGAAGGTATTATGCAGATACCGAAGACGGATGGGTTGAACTCACTTATGCATACAGCAAGATCAACCTGAAGAAGGCTGAAAAGCTCATTTCCGTAATAAATAAGGATGTTGAAGCTAATGTTGGAGGTACACCGGCAGCATTTAAGCTTAAGATCAAAGGCGACTCGGTAGCTAACGGCGGAACATATGAATTGTCAGGAAATGAAGTGATAAGACCTCTTTACAGTAATAATGACGGAAAGACAGCACGAATTTCTATCAAGGGATATACTTGTGAGGTTAAGTATTCAGCCAATAAGAAGACCGGAACAGCAAAGGCAACAATCAAGCCTTATACGACAAATGCAAAGAAATATCTTACGGGCTCACTTGTTGTTCCTTTCACGATCGTGGACAAGAAGATTGATACAATCGGCGTTTATGATCAGGATGCACTTGATGAAGCCGGCGCTCTTGTTGCAGTGATCACTGATACCATATCACCTAATGCAGGCAAAGATCCTAAGCCTACCGTTAATCTGTATCAGGTTAATGCCAAGGGTGACGGAGTGACAGCACTCAAGGCAAAGAAGGACTACACTTGGAAGCTTGGAACAACCGTAAGTGGACAGGGACAGCGCATTAAATTTGAAGCACCTGCAGCAGGAAGCTTTGCATTCATTGATGCTACACACAAGGAAAGCGGTGCTACACTTGAGTCAGAAGGTCTCTTCAATACTTATGGCAAGAAGGTAAAGGTTTCGTTTACTGTATCAGATGCAGGATTTGATGCTGCGAAGAAGGGTTATACCTACACCGGACAGGCTATCACGCCTACGATCACAAGCATCACGATCGATGGAACTACTACCAGCTTCCCGAGCGGAATCAGTGAATCCAGCAACTTCATCGTGAAGTACAACAACAATGTTAAGGTAGGAAAGAATAAGATGACAGTTACGGTTACTCTGAAGAAGGATTCCAAGACTAATGCATATCCTTCAGGAGGATCGGTCACTCAGAAGTATTCTATCGTACCTCAGACCAACCAGAACCTGATCCTGAACCAGTAATATCCGGATCAGAGCAGACAGCAACAGACGGACATAAACCATAGCAACACCCACACCCCCGGGATCACTCCCGGGGGTGTGTTGTTAATGGAGGAAGGAGGTTCTAATAACACTATGAAAAAATGTATTAATAATACAGATATTTATAATATTGTAAATAGTACAAAACGGACACATAGCTTAAAATAAAGAGGCGCAGATCTGCCCCACTATTGCCAAGAATCTATTTTTGAGTATAAAAGAAGAGGCTGGGCCCTCTAACATCCGTCAGTGGGTCGCCTCAATTCTTTCACC
>JAGACK010000018.1 GCA_017614155.1 Lachnospiraceae bacterium | reverse complement strand
TTGCCGCCTTTTCAAAAAGCTTTTCTTTCCCCGAGTCCTTTTCGACTTTAAGCTGGCTTATCTTTATCATGAAAGCTTCCCTGCCACATATCCGCTGCTGAAGGCCCACTGCAGGTTGTATCCTCCGCAGTCGCCGTATATGTCAAGCAGTTCCCCGCAGACATAGATGCCTTCATGTGCTTTCAGCATGAGTTTTTCATTTACCTCCGAAAACGACAGACCTCCGCTTACGACCTGTGCTCTCGAAAAGTCGGAGCACATCTTCGGACTGACTTCAAAGCGGTGATGCTTTACCGTGTCAACAACATCCCGTATAAAACTATCCTTTCTCGAATCGAGAGGATGTATCAGATAATGAACAAGCTTTTCTGCAAAAAGGCCCGCAAGGAGTCCGTTTGCATTTCTTTCCGGAAAGCTGTCCTTCATGCGGATCAGATAGTCCTCAAGTTCCTTTTCATCCATATCCGGCATGAAGTCGCAGAGGACATATACATCCTTTTTTTCATCAAGAGCTCGTATCGCAAGTCCTGAAATGTCCATTGCGCAGATCCCGGACAGCCCCTCTTCGTATGGCTGAAGCTCACCTGATGCTGTCTGGACATTTATCCCGTTTATAAAAAGACTTAAGATTGCCCTGCACCTGACTCCCTTTAGCCCGGACAGATCTTCATTTACCGTAACCGGGGTCAGAGCAGGCAAAACCTTTATTATCCTGCATCCGAGTTTTTCAAGCATCGAAAAGCCCGATCCATCCGATCCCGTCTTTGGAAAGCTTTTCCCGCCAAGGGCAAGGATCATCGCATCAAAGCTCTCTCCGTTTATGTTCAGATCATCCTTTATCTCTTCTGCCCGGAAACCGGTAACGACCTTCACGCCAAGCCTTTTCATCTCGGCTTTTAACAGGCTCAGAACGGTCGCCGATGTATCCGTATAGGGATAGATGCCGCCGTTTTTTTCCTTTGTAAAAAGTCCCAGACGATAGAAAAAAGCCATCGTATCCTCTTTGGAAAAGGCCTTCAGTACTCTCCCTGTCTGCCCCTCATCCGAAAAGGAATGATAATGGCTTTCATCGATATCCGTATTTGTGAAATTGCATTTTCCGTTTCCCGTCAGGAGAAGCTTGTTTCCCACGCGATCTTTCTGATCAAACAGCGTCACATCATTTCCCTTTGATGCAGCACTGATCGAAGCCATGATCCCCGAGGCTCCGCCTCCCATAACAGCGACTTTTTTTGCCATTCTGAAAATAACCTACATGAGATTGATCTTTTTTGCTATCCTTACTATCTTTCCGCCCATGGGAAGATCATAGAGCTCAGCTTCCCTCACTCCCTTTAATTTCAGGATCAGAAGACAGTAGATGATGCCTCCGACAAAGAACGAGACCAGCACCGTAGCCGTCTGGTTCATGTCCTTCATGAAAAGCGTGATCAGAAAGATCACTATGCCCATGATGCCGGAAGCCATGGCAGGGACCGCAAAGGTGGTATACAGCTCCTGCCTGTAATTCATCGCAACCTTAAGTCCGAGACCGTTCAATACGCACATGCATGCCGCAAAAACTATGGATGAAATCACCACGGCATAGATGCCCAGATCAAACCTGTTCATCAGGATCACGAGAAGTATCACATGTATCGTCAGGGATATCACGGAATTGATGACAGGCACCTTCATCCTTCCGATACCCTGAAGCATCCCGTTCGAAAGAGTGGAAACCGAATAAAATATGACCATCAAAGCTCCGGCTCTCAAAAGGTCGCTTGCCTGTCCCGGCTCACCTCGAAACAGGATCGATATGACCGGATCTGCCAGGATGAAGAGTCCTACCGCGCACGGAAATGACAGTATCATCGTAAACCTCATCGCGGCCGACACTCTCTTCCTTGCGCCTCTTATATTGTCAGAGGCTATGCAGGATGCAAGCGCAGGGACAGTTGATGCGCTGATCGAGTTTGAAAGCGCTATGGGGACATTTAGCAGCAGCTTGGACTTGCCCGTATAGATACCCCAGATGGCAGTTTTTTCGGCGCCGAGCCCTTTTGCTGTCATGATGCTGTTAAAGATGTAATTATCCAGGATGTCATTGATGTTGTAGATGGCTGTGCTCAGGATCACGGGAAATACGGTCATGAGTATGACCCTCAGGACATCCCCGTATCCTTCGGTAAACTTTGTCTCATCCTCATCCATTCTCCTCCTGAGCCTGCCGCTGATAAGAAAGAACAAAATGACCAGAAAAAGAAGAGCGACAAATGCCCCGACACTGGTGCCAAGCGTGCTTCCCGCCGCGCCATAGGCATAGGAGAGATTGTCGTTTCGAAGAAGGGCTGCCGCCTTTTTGCCGTAGTCAAAAAGCGACTTTGCAGCGATTATGCTTATTATCGCATTTATTATCTGCTCTATGATCTGGGATACCGCCGTCGGGACCATGGTGCCCATCCCCTGAAAGTATCCCCTGAAAACTCCCATGATGGCAACTACCAGCAGTGTCGGCGCAAAGATCCGCAAAGCGATGGCGCTTAAAGGCTCCTTTAGGAAGGCTGCAAACTGATCAGCAAAAAGCAGGACTGCAGAGCATACGATCCCGCCGGAGATCAGAGCGAAAATCAGACCTCCCTTGAAATATCTGACTGCATTTTTATACTGGTTTTTTGAAAGCCTGGCCGAAACGACCTTTGAAACAGCCAGCGGAAGACTATATGAAGATATGAGCAGCATGATGTTATAAACATAATAAGCCGAGGAATAATAGCCGTTGCCCTTATCCCCTATTATGTTCGTGACCGGAATGCGGTATATCATGCCGATGATCCTGGTCACTATCCCGGCAGCAGCCAGAATGCCGCCCTGGACTATGAAATTGGAACTCTTTTTCTTCCCTGATTGTGCAGGCATGTTTATCAGTTGACCTTAACCTTGTCGCCTTCGGTGTCCTGGATTATCTCTATCCAGGTCTTTCCCTGATTGATGACTATCTCCTTGCCTTCATTGTCAAAATACCTGGCAGCTCCCGTATCTTCGTTGAATCTGATCCACGTCCCGTTCCTGGCTTTGCCGCGGGTGATATAGGTCATGTTTCCGCCCATGTGGCAGTCAAAGCCCAGATAGCCGTTGTCATCCACCTTTGTCCACTTCGAATACTGGAGGATGATATTGTCGACAGCGAGCTGCTGCCCGTTCATGTCATCGATCTGCTTGTCACCGTACTGGAATCTGTAGTATTTCTTATCATCGGCGTTATATTCAAACCATGGCTTGTTTATGAGGTAACCCGGCTCGACATGGGTCGCATCATAGGAATCGGGCGAATCGGGAATGATCTCATCCCCATCCTTTGCAAAAGTAAACTTGCCCCTGTAATCCGGACTGTAGGCCGTATCATACCCCATGGTCTCTATGCCCTTTTTTATTCCCTTCGCGCTCGCATAGGCATTGTGAGGCGCCTGCCTGTCAGTTGTCCTGTAATAGACAGTATTTCCTATGGATGAAAGCCCGCTTAAGTTATCCACGAAGGGCTCTTCAAGGAGCGGCACCGCATAGCTCGACTGACCGTAGTGACAGTATATGGCATCATATTCAAGAGCATAATAAACAAAATAGTTCCTGCAGCTTCTGACAGAGCCTATCTTTTCAAGATCGTCGTAGTTTTCAAAGATCCCCATCATACGGGTAAGGGAGCCTTCGACCACGCATTCATAGATGACATCTGCAAAGCTCACTCCTGTCATGGGCTGGGCTGCCTCGATGTTGTTGAGCATCACTGCAACCGGCCGCCTGTCGCCTATGGCTGACGGAACAAACCTTCCCGTCAGGTAGCTTCTGACATTATCCCCGTCTCTTTCTCTTTCCAGGTCATAGGATGAAACATATCCGTATTCCGTGTCCATCGTGCCTTTGACTGTCTCTGCTGCAGGCTCGGCATTTTCCGATACGGACTGTTCAAACTCCTGATAAGCTCCCGGATCGGTCACCTCCGGTTCCGACGGATCGGAAACTTCCGTTACTTCCTGCTTCCCGCAGGCAAAAAAACAAGTGCACATGAACAGCGCACATAATGTTATGATGATCTTATTCTTCAAGAGCTGCCTCCCTTGTTATACCCAGATCGTCCAGGATCTCCTCCTGTGCCTTTTCCATGACGATCCTGTCATTATCTTCCATGTGGTCAAATCCCTGTAAGTGTAACATACTATGTATGATAAGAAAAGCCATTTCTCGTTTCAGGCTGTGGCCGAAACTGAGCGCCTGCTGCTCTGCCCTGTCAAGGTTTATCACTATGCTCCCGAGCATCAGTTCATCGGACTCGGGATCAAAGCAGTCCATATGATCTTCTTCACTGATATCAAACCTCCCCGGCTCTTCAAATTCGAGCAGCGGGAAGGACAGGACATCCGTAGGCTCATCGATATCCCTGAACTGTCTGTTAAGCTGCCTGATCTCACTGTCTGTCGTAACCGTCAGATCGACCTCGCATTCAAACGGACAGCCGGTATACTGAAGCGCTTTTCTTGCGCAGAGATCAAAGAGGCCTTCAATATCCAGGTCACACTCCTTTATGCCGGGATCCCTTTCAACGCAGAAAGTCATAATAAAGCTTCTCCTCTTTGAGGTACTTTCTGATGCGGTACAGATGCTGTATCTTCAGTCCGGACTTCTGAAGCCTGCCGTTCCTCGATCCGATCAGTGAGTTGATCACCCTGTCTATCAGCTTTTCATAGTCAATATCCTCTTCGCCTTTTTCCATACGGATCAGTATCTCGTTTATGACAGTATCGGCGATGCACAGAAGCGAAGCCTCCGGCGGTATCTCTTCCGCCTCATCATTTCCGTACTGTTCGAGGATCTTTATCATCGGCCAGGGAAAATTCTCTCTTTTTACCATATGGACCGTGGCGTCTGAGATGCCCATATTGTTGTTCGACAGGACACCTATCCTGTGATAAAAGCCTGCCCCCTTCATGAGCGCCCTGTCAAAGCCGAGCCTGTCGGACAGCCTGTCGCAGATATAGGCCGTATGTATGGATCGCTTGTATTCCCTTTTGTCCTTTTCCTTCAGTTCACAAAGTAGAGGATGTTCGGGATCCACTATCCTGTCATATTTTTCTTCATTTGCAAGGATTATATTCTTTCTGACCCCGTATATGGTCAGGCTGATGATGAGAACATCAAAGAACAGTCCGACTGCAGGGTTTATTATGACAGACGGCACTATGTCAGTTCTTTTCAGCACAATGACAGCTGTATAAAGGGTAATATAGACCATCGAAAAAATCACAAGAGACGATACCGCCTTTTCCCTGATATCCCGTCCGATGAGGATCAGGAGTATCACGCACAGGCAGGTCGAAAAACCAAACAGATAGTATTCGAAGCTCTTTTCGGTGATAAAAAGCGGCATGGAACAAAAGATCAGGCTGCAGAGTATCCCGTTAAAGGCATTTGTAAACACTGCGCAGATAAACCCAAGAGCAGCCAGAGGCATGATAAACTCGGGGATCAGCGCTGACAGGGCGGCAAGCAGGGCGCAGACTGTATAAGAGATCATGAACCTGTTCATATTGACCAGATTGTCATACAGCAGGTTCTTTGACCTGACCGACCTGTACAGGGCAAAGGCAAGTCCTGCCGACAGCACGGACAGTCCCACGAGCCCTTTTATGAGCGCAGTTGCGGGAGTCTGCAAAATGAGCATCACAGCCAGCACAAAGACGGGCGCGTCAAGTATCAGTATAAGCTCGCAAATGATGAAGCTGCTCATTCCTTTTTTCTTATCAGATCTGTTTACGCTGTTTTCTGCCATTCTTTATCTTTTTTTCCTTATCCTTGTCATATTCTTCATAGGCTTTCACTATCTGCTGGACTAAAGGATGTCTTACCACATCCTTTGATGTCAGATATATAAAGCCGATATCCGGTATCTTTTTTAATACAGACTCCGCTACATCGAGTCCCGAAGCGCTGCCCGGAGCCAGATCCTTCTGGGTCTTGTCACCGGTTATGACGACCTTTGATCCGAATCCGATCCTTGTTAAAAACATCTTCATCTGGGCCGGGGTGGTATTTTGCGCCTCATCAAGGATGATGTAGGCATTATCCAGGGTCCTTCCCCTCATATAGGCCAGGGGCGCCACTTCGATGGCTCCCTTTTCCATATTTTTCTGAAAGCTTTCCGCTCCCATTATCTGATAAAGCGCATCATAAAGCGGTCTTAAATAGGGATCCACCTTGCTCTGAAGGTCTCCGGGAAGAAATCCCAATTTCTCACCCGCCTCTATCGCCGGCCTGGTCAGTATGATCCTTGAAACCTCTTCATTTTTGAAGGCTGTGATGGCTTTTGCCATGGCAAGATATGTCTTGCCTGTTCCTGCAGGGCCTATGCCGAATACTATCATCTTTTCCTCTATGGCATCGGTATAAGCCTTCTGTCCGACAGTCTTGGGTTTTACAGGCTTTCCAAGAACAGTATGGCAGATCACTTCCCTGTCTATCTCAACCAGTGAATCCTTTGATCTCTCCTGCGCAAGTTCCATTGACAATCTGACCTTCTGCTCCTCTATCTGTGCTCCGTTCCTTGAAAGAGCCAGCAGTTCTTTGATGACCCTCTTGGCGTTCTGTGCTCCCTCTTCGTCCCCGTCTATGTACAGTGTGCTCTTTCTGACAAAAACCGAAACGCCAAAGCCCTTCTCGATAAGCCTGACATTTCTGTCAAGATTGCCGAAAACACTCTGGATATGAACATTGTCGTTATTATCTATCTCTATGGTCTCGATCATATGATCAGCTTATTATCCCCAGTATCAGATCCTCTTTGGCGGGCTTTTCCCGTCCGATCACATAAGCTCCTTTTAAGAGTTTCTCTGCCTCTTTAAGTTTTTCTTCATCATTTGCATAGATGAATGCCAGCTCTTCTCCCTGATGCACCGGATCGCCTTTTTTCTTCAGAAGTTTCAGACCCACCGACGGATCTATATCCTCGCCCTTTATCTGTCTGCCTCCCCCGAGAAGCTTGACGCAGTTTCCGGCCATGTCGCACCTGATCTCATTTACATATCCGTCATTTTCAGCGACCAGCGCCTTTTCGATCCGGGCCTTTTTGAAAAGCGAAGCATCTTCGGTAACTTTGGCGTCTCCGCCCTGGTTCCTGATGAGCTTCCTTAATGCTTCAAGTGCCCTTCCGTCCGCGATGCTGCACTGTATCATGTTCAGGGCTTCTTCCCGGTTCGCCGCCTTTTTTCCGGCGATCAGCATCTGGGATGCGATCTCAAAGCTGACTTCCTTTGTATCTTCCGGTCCATTTCCTTTGAGGACCTCTATCGCCTCGATGACCTCCAGACTGTTTCCGATGTAACTGCCCAGAGGCTCATCCATGCCTGTTATCAGCGCTCTGGTGTTCAGGCCTGCTTTCTTTCCGATCCTTACCATGCATGAGGCAAGTTCTTTTGCCTCTTTTTCGGTCTTCATGAAGGCTCCGCTTCCGACTGTCACATCAAGCACGATGGCATCAGAGCCTGAGGCAATCTTTTTGCTCATGATGCTCGAAGCGATGAGCGGTATGCTGTCGACGGTCCCGGTAACATCACGGAGCGCATACAGCAGCCTGTCTGCCGGAGCAAGCTCCGCAGTCTGGGACATTATGGATATCCCGTCGTTATTGACAAATCTGATAAATTCATCCTCGGATATGTCGGTTCGAAATCCCGGTATGCTCTCAAGCTTGTCAATAGTGCCGCCGGTAAATCCCAATCCTCTCCCGCTCATTTTTGCAACCGGGATGCCCAGTCCCGCCACGATCGGGGCTGCTATCAGGGTAACCTTGTCTCCGACTCCTCCGGTTGAATGCTTGTCAACTTTGATGCCCTGTATCCTTGAAAGATCGAGCCGGTCTCCGGAATCGGTCATGGCCTCGGTAAGGGCTGCTGTCTCCTCATCATCCATGCCTGAAAAACAGACAGCCATCAGCATGGCAGACATCTGATAATCAGGTATCTTTCCTGCCGTGTAATCCTGTATCATATATCCGATCTCTTCTTTCGAAAGAGCGATACCGTTTTTCTTTTTGATAATAAGATCAAGCATGTTCATGGCATGATACCCGTCCGGTCATTTATGATATGGTTCATTGTTCATTATCCTGAAAGCCCTGTAGATCTGCTCAAGGAGGATCACTCTCATGAGCATATGTGGGAAGGTCATGTCGGAGAAACTGAGCTTAAAGTCCGCCATTTTGCTGATGCTTTCATGCAGTCCGTCAGAACCGCCTATCAGAAAAACTATATGCCCGTTTCCGCCAGCCATCAGGCTTTCGATCTTTTTTGAAAAGCCCTCGGAGCTGTATCTTTCTCCTGCTATCTCACAGGCTATGACACAGGCGCCTTCGGGCATCCTCTTTTTCATCCTTTCGGCTTCGGAGAGCATGTCCGGACCGTCATTTACTTCCTCGATCTTTATCGTACAGTATCTTGAAAGCCTTTTGACATATTCATTTACGGCTTCGGCAAAATATCTTTCCTTCAGTTTGCCTGCACAGATGACGGTTATCTTCATGGTTTTGATGGCATGTCATCCATACAGCTTCGTATAGAGTCTTTCAATGATGTCCGAAAGGAGTGCCTCGTCAAGCTCAAGGAAACGTTCCATGATCTTTTCCCTCATGAGATCGGTCCTTTCAAAATACAGAAGATTATCATCTATCCTTGAATCAAAGACAGCATCTATGGTCTCTTTGTCATATTCCCCCAGAAACCAGTTTATGATCTCTTCACTCTTTTCATTTTCGCGCACTGCCTCACCGGCAGTCGTTTTTGCATCTTTTAAAGCCTTTATCCCGCACACGATAAAAACAGCAAAAAGCAGGCCCATTACGGACATGGCGATGTATTTCATCGGAACGGCCATCCTTATGGGGATCACCCCGACGATCCAGAGTATAATGGCGATCGCGCCAATGCTGCCTACAATGAGAAGGGTGTACCCTGAAGTTCTCAAGTCCTCCGCTTTCTGCGCAAGAGTGACTCTCCGTCCTATTTTGGACTTTCCTTCCACTGTTTCTGCTTCTTTTGCATCGGCTTCTTTTATTTCAGAAACTTCAGTCAGATCATCCTTCTCTGAAGTTTCCTCTGTCAGGTTTTCGTCCATCTGATTCCCCCGGTAACAGATCAGTTCTTTGACATCAGGTATTCATCAATGCTCTTTGCCGCATTCTTTCCGGCGCCCATCGCAAGTATGACAGTTGCAGCTCCGGTAACCGCATCACCGCCTGCAAAAACGCCTTCCCTTGAAGTCGCTCCTGTCTCCTCATCGGCAACGATGCACTTCTTCCTGTTCACATCAAGTCCCTTGGTCGTTGAGGAAATAAGCGGATTCGGAGAAGTTCCCAAAGCCATGATGACGGTATCGCACTCTATCTCATATTCAGACCCTTCGATTTCAACCGGTCTTCTCCTGCCTGATTCATCCGGCTCTCCGAGCTCCATCTTTATGACCCTGATGCCGGTCACATTTCCTTCCTCATCTGCAAGTATTTCCTTCGGATTCGTCAGAAGATCAAAGATTATCCCTTCCTCTTTTGCATGATGCACTTCCTCGGCTCTTGCAGGCAGTTCCTTTTCGGATCTCCTGTAGACGACATGGACCTCGGAACCAAGCCTTAACGCCGTACGGGCTGCATCCATCGCGACATTTCCTCCTCCGACGACCACGGTCTTCTTTCCGCAGTTGATCGGCGTGTCATGATCCTCCCGGTAAGCCTTCATCAGATTGTTCCTTGTCAGGAACTCATTTGCGGAGTATACCCCCAGCGCCTGCTCGCCGGGTATGCCCATGAACATCGGAAGTCCTGCTCCCGAACCGATGAACACCGCATCAAATCCCATGTCATCAAGCAGCTCATCAACAGTCAGTGACTTTCCCACTATATAATCTGTCTTTATTTCCACACCCAGAGCCTTTACATTGTCTATCTCGGGCTGTACGACTTTTTCCTTCGGAAGCCTGAATTCTGGAATTCCGTAGACCAGCACTCCTCCTGCCTTGTGAAGAGCCTCAAAGATGGTCACATCATATCCTTTTTTTGCCAAATCGCCCGCGCAGGTCAGTCCTGCCGGACCCGAGCCTATAACGGCCACCTTTTTGTTCTTTTTTTCCGGAGCAAAGGAAGGCCTGATGCCATCCTCCCTTGCGCGATCCGCCACATACCTTTCCAGTTTTCCTATGGAGACGGGATCTCCCATCTTCCCCCTGACGCATTTGCCCTCGCACTGTGACTCCTGCGGGCACACCCTTCCGCATACAGCCGGAAGCGCACTGTCTGCAGCTATGACGGCAGAAGCGCCGGCGATATCATGCTCCTTTATCTTTTCGATAAAGCCCGGGATATTGATTCCTACAGGACACCCCTCAACGCAGAAGGGCTTTTTGCAGTTCAGGCAGCGCAAGCTTTCGGCTGTCGCCTCTTCCTCATTGTATCCCAGACAGACCTCATCAAAATTTTTTGCTCTTTCTTTCGGATCCTGCTCCCTGACAGGTATCCGTACCTTTACATCTATATCAGCCATTTTTCTCTCCTGTATCAGTGACAACCGTTTCCTTTGTGTGTTTCACCCTCGGTGTATTCCAAAAGCTTTCTTCCTTCCTCAGTCTTGTAGAGCGCCATCCTCTTCATGGCCTGATCAAAATCGACCTTAAAGCCGTCAAATTCCGGACCGTCCACACAGGCGAACTTCACTTCGCCTCCGACAAGCAGCCTGCAGGCTCCGCACATCCCGGTCCCGTCTACCATTATCGGGTTCATCGAGACTATGGTTGGAAGGTTAAGCTCCTTTGTAAGCTTCACCACAAATTTCATCATTATCATAGGCCCTATAGCCACGCAGACATCATATTTCCTGCCTTCATTCTTTACCAGGTCCTCTATGACGGCAGTGACCATGCCATGCCTCTTGTAGGAACCGTCATCTGTCGTGATGAAGAGATGATCACCTGCTATCTCCTCCATCTCCTTTTCGAGGATCAGGGTGTCATGGCACTTTGTCCCTACTATCACATCAAAATACACACCGTGTTCTTTCAGCCATTTTACTTGAGGGTAAACAGGCGCGGTCCCGACACCGCCGGCAACAAAAAGATACCTCTTCTTTTTGAGTTCCTCAATATCCTCATTTACGAATTCGGACTCTTTTCCCAGAGGTCCTACCACATCTGCAAAGCAGTCTCCTTTTTCAAGCTTCAGCATCTTTTTTGTGGATACGCCCAAAGCCTGGAACACAAGCGTTACAGTGCCTTCCTCCCTGTCATAGTCGCAGATGGTCAATGCTATCCTCTCGCCGGCTTCATCAGTCCTCACCATCAGGAACTGGCCGGGCTTGCAGGCATGCGAAACATTCTCCGCTTTCACGACAAGCTTTTTGATATTGTCGGCCAGCATCTGTGCCTCAACTATCTCAAACATTCAATCCTCCTTTATCTGTGCAGGCGTTATTCTTTGCCTGTACTAAATCTTTGTTGTCACAAATATATCGTAGATCGCCCTGATCGCTGTCTCAAAATCATCGTTTGTGACTCCGATGATGATGTTCAGCTCGGACGAGCCCTGATCTATCATCTTTACATTCACATTGGCGTGAGCCAGCGCGGAAAAGATCCTTCCCGCAGTACCTCTCGAAGACTTCATGCTCCTGCCCACTACGGCTATGAGGGCAAGATCGGATTCGATCTCTATGCTGTCGGGATGCGTCGTCCGGTTTATCTGGGACACGACATTCTGCTCCTTGTTCATGAATTCATCCTGATGCACAAGAACGGTCATGGTATCTATGCCTGAGGGCATATGCTCAAAGGATATGTCATTATCCTCAAACGCCTGGAGAACCCTTCTGCCGAAACCGACCTCCGTATTCATCTTGTCTTTTTCGATGTTTACGGAACAGAAGCCCTTTTTCCCTGCAATTCCGGTGATGGTATACCTTGCCCTCTGGCCTGTGCTCTGAACTATCCATGTTCCCTTTTCGGACGGGGCATTTGTGTTTCTGATATTGATGGGGATCCCCTCTATGCGCACGGGGAAGATGGAATTCTCGTGGAGAACGGACGCCCCCATATATGAGAGCTCCCTGAGTTCCTTGTAGGTTATGATATCTATGACCTCGGGGTCCTTAACTATATTGGGATCCGCAACAAGACATCCCGAAACATCGGTCCAGTTTTCATACACATCCGCCTTTACGGCCCTGGCGACTATGGATCCTGTTATGTCAGATCCTCCTCTTGAAAAGGTCTTTACGCTTCCATCCTTTTTTGAACCGTAAAAGCCCGGGATCACGGCCCTTTCGACATTATTCAAAGCCTTTGACAGAGTCTCATTTGTCTTTTCATAGTCAAACTCCCCGTTATCATCAAAGAAAATGACTTTTGCGGAATCTATGAAAGCAACACCAAGATAATCCGCCATGATTATACCGTTTAAGTACTCCCCTCTGGAAGCCGCATAATCGCTGCCTGCTTTCTCCCTGAATCTTTCCTCCATGATCCTGAACTCTTCGCTCAGGTCGGTTTTCAGATGAAGCCCGTCTATGATCTTTTGAAAACGGTCTCTGATATCCCTTAAGGGCTTGATGAAATCCTCTCCCGACTCTGCCAGCTCATAGCACTCATACAGCATGTCGGTAACCTTCCTGTCTTTCGGGTTTCTCTTTCCCGGCGCAGATACGATCACATATCTCCTGTCAGGATCCGCATCGATCACCGACCTCACTTTTTTGAACTGCTCGGCGCTTGCTAAAGAGCTGCCGCCGAACTTGACTACTTTTTTCATAATATCTCCCACTCAGTCCAGGAATTCTATCCCGTCTTTTTTTAACCCTGCTATCCTTGCAAGGCTGTAAACATGAACACCTGCTCTTTCAAGTTTGTCCCGCCCGGGCTGGAACGATTTTTCTATCAGTATGCCCAGTCCCGCGACTGTCGCATGAGCCATTCGCAGCAGCCGTATGGCTCCTGTCGCTGCCTCTCCGTTTGCCAGAAAATCATCCACGATCAGGACATGATCGTTTTCACCCACATACTTTGAAGAAAGAGTCAGCTCATAGTTTGTTCCCTTGGTATATGAGGTGATCATGGTATGATAAAGATCCTCATTCAGGACCTTTGAAGGCTGTTTCTTCAATATGACCATCGGAACGCCCATTTTGTGGGCCGTGAAAACAGCCGGAGCTATCCCCGAGCTTTCAATGGTCACGACTTTCGTGACTCCCATGCCCGCAAAATGCTCGGCAAAATCGCAGGCTATTTCCTCCATGAGATTAGTATCGACCTGATGATTTATGAAGCTGTCCACCTTAAGGATGTCTTCATTGAGCGCTCTTCCCTCGGAAAGTATCCTGTCTTTTAATAACTGCATATATATCTCCTTTGACCATATCTATTTTCTAACCGACCGGACCAAACGTCATAATAACATATTTTACGGTTTAATAGAACATTTCAAATGTAAAATTACCCTCACTGTCACGTCCTGCCCTGTACAGTTCCAGGGTAGCGCAGTCCAGGGCATAGATATTGCCGGTCGGATCCGACTTGCCGTCCTCATCATAATACTCTGTTATCATATAATAGATTCGGCTTCCCGACCTGCAGCAGCTGTCGCACTCATACCTGCAGGTCCCGTTCTTTCCGGCCGCATGTCCCTGTGTATCAAGCAGCTTTCCGGTGCTGACAAGGTTTGCCAGAAGATAATTGATCCCGTCGGCAGGCGTGAACGGCGCCGCCATCTGAAGGTCATAAGTAACGCTTACGCTCTCGCTCAAATTCCCGTTCGCATCGGCAGCAGCAAACACAAAGGTACTCTTTCCCATCGGCATCGGTATCTCGCCCTCGTATCTTTCGGACTCGAGCGTAGGCTCACTGCCATCCTTTGTATAATAAATGCCCAGCCCCTCATCTGCCGATGCCCTTATGTTTTCGGGCACAGACTTTTTTCCTTCTCCGGGTTTTATAACCGGTACGCTTACTGCCTCATGGGTCACGGTATATTCTTCCGAAATGACTGCGCTCTTAAAGCCTTTTTTGTTTACGCATACAGCCGATATGATGTAGCTCCCCTCAGTCAGTATCAGGGGCTTTTCATACTTTTCGCTGGTCTCATCGGGAATGCTGCCGTCTATTGTATAATATATCTCGGAATTGCCGTCAAGTGCCGTAAGCGTAAGTTCCACTTCCTCGGAATACTCGCCTCCCAGCGTTGAAAAATCAGGAGGCATCGAGATATAATCCTTGTATGCCTCATAGATCTCAGATACAGGGCAGGATGATATGAGCTCGTTTATCGCAATGGTATCTTCCTCTTCTTCATATATGAGGATCAGCTGTTCATAGCAGGCCCTGTTTTTCGGATCATCCTTTAATATCCCGTTCAGCAGTTCCTTTGCTTTTTCATCATCGCCCGAATGATGATATGCATTCGCCGCTCCAAGCTTGGCGTTTTCGATATCTTCTCTCTCAAGCCCTTCCTTTTGTGAAGCCAGAAGGTATTCGCCGACAGCCTTTCGGTAATCCTCCGCAGTCATGAATCCTACCGCTTTTTTCATGTGGGAATCGTAGCTGTCATCTTCCCTGAACCGGACCGCCAGGACAACTGAAACCACAGCGGCAGCGACCACCAGGCCGGTTACAACCCTGAAGGCAATGCCAATTTTCCTTTTGCTCCTCTGTCTCTGTCTTTGGGCGATGTTGTCCATAGCAGAAGGCTGCGCTTCCTGTCTGTCCGGTATCTCCCTGGTATTCTGCGATACTTCCGGTATCTCCTTTGTCTTTGAACTGTCATCCAAAGGAGCAGCATTACCTTCTTCTGTCTGAGTCATGACAACAGCAATATCACGCTTTGACAGTTCGAGCCTGTCTTCTATATTCGGTTCAAAATCCGGAACGATCTGTATTGCCTTTCCGCAGGACGGGCAATACAGTTTTCCCTCCGGGATCTCATTATTACATTCGGGACAGATCATATATTACCTCTTCATCCCACCTGAAACCGGCATAGGGTCATCAGTCAGAAAAGACCGGTGATCAGACCGTTTTCATCGACATCTATGCTGTATGCCGCGGGCACCTTCGGCAGGCCCGGCATAGTCATGATATCTCCCGTCAGCACAACGACAAATCCTGCGCCGCTTGAAACATACACATCCTTCACGCTTATCGAAAAGCCCTTCGGTCTGCCTAAAAGCGAAGGATCATCCGAAAACGAATACTGAGTCTTTGCGATGCAGACAGGCAGGTTCCCAAAACCCGCATCTTCGATCTTTTTTATCTTTGCAAGCACCTTTTTTGAAAGATCTACACCGTCGGCCCCATATATTTCAGTCGCGACAGTCCTGATCTTTAAAGCCAATCCCAAATCATCCGGATAAAGCATCTTAAAACCGCTATTTTCATTATCCAGTATATCAATAAGCGCACGCGCCGTATCAAGCGCGCCCTCTCCTCCGAGTTCCCACGCCCTGCTTAAGGAGACGGTACATCCAAGGTCACCTGCAAGTTTTCTGATATATGCAATCTCTGCCTCAGTATCTGTCACAAAGGCATTCAGCACCACATGTACGGGAACATTGTACTTTTTCAGGTTTTCTATATGGGCGGAAAGATTCGCACTCCCTTTTTTCAGCGCTTCGATGTCTTCCTTTGCAAGAGCTTCCTTCTTTACGCCTCCGTTATACTTGAGCGCCCTCACCGTTGCAACCAAAGCGACAGCATCAGGCTTCAGTCCGCCCTGCCTGCATTTGATATCAAAGAACTTTTCCGCGCCGAGATCTGCGCCGAAGCCTGCCTCTGTAATGCAGTAATCGGCGAGCTTCAATGCCGCCTTTGTTGCTCTGACTGAATTGCAGCCATGAGCGATATTCGCAAAAGGTCCGCCATGTACCAGCGCAGGGGTATTCTCAAGCGTCTGTATCAGATTGGGCCTGATGGCATCCTTTAAGAGCGCGACCATGGAACCTACCGCTCCTATATCCTTTGCCGTCACGGCTTTACCCTCAAGGTCATATGCGACGATCATCCTCTCAAGCCTTTTTTTGAGATCTGCCAGATCCTCTGCCAGACAAAAGACCGCCATGACTTCGCTCGCCACGGTGATCGTGAAATGATCCTCCCTGACAAAGCCGTCACTTTTTTCGCCCAGTCCCACGACAACATTCCGAAGCACCCTGTCATTTAAGTCAAGGCACCGTTTGATCACTATCTGTCTGGTATCTATGCGAAGGGCGTTCCCCTGGTGTATATGATTGTCAAGAATGGCCGCGCACAGATTGTTCGCTGTTGTTATCGCATGGAAATCTCCCGTGAAATGAAGGTTCAGTTCATCCATCGGAACGACCTGGCTCATGCCTCCGCCTGCCGCTCCTCCCTTCACGCCAAAACACGGCCCAAGCGACGGTTCTCTCAAGGCGATCACTGCTTTTTTGCCAAGTTTTGCAAAAGCCTGTCCTATGCCTATGGTCGTGGTCGTCTTTCCCTCTCCTGCAGGAGTCGGGTTAATCGCTGTGACAAGGATGAGCTTCCCGTTCTTATTATCCGATATCCTTTTCAGGAGATCCTCGGAAAGCTTTGCCTTGTATCTGCCGTACTGCTCGATATCATCTTCCTTCAGCCCGAGATCTGACGCTATCCGGACTATAGGGAGCATTTTTGCTTCTCTTGCTATCTCGATATCACTCTTCATAGATTCTCCTCTTTGTAGGTTTCAAACTGTTCCGGACTCATCAGGACAGTCCGGCCCTTTGTTCCGGCCTCGTCACCGACTATGCCCGCATCATGAAGTTCATCCATAATCCTGGCGGCCCTGTTGAATCCGAGCCTGAATTTTCTCTGTATCAGACCGATGGATACCGCCGGCTTGTCGAGATGTACGACAAAATCGGCAACCTGGGCAAAAAGCTCGTCTCCGGCATCATCCGATACTGCTCCTGAAGCCGTCTTTGTTGTGGCAGTTGAAGCATTTGCCACATTCTGCTCTATCTCGTCATTTATGTCGGATGAATTTTCATCATCCTTTTTCTGATTTCTCACATATTCGGCAACCTTTTCGACATCACCGTCCGAAACAAAGGCGCCCTGTACCCTTGCGGGCTTCGGATATCCGACCGGATGAAAGAGCATATCCCCTCTTCCGAGAAGCTTTTCGGCGCCCACCATGTCAAGTATGGTCCTCGAATCGGTACCGCTTGTCACGGTAAAGGCTATTCGGCTCGGCATGTTTGCCTTTATCAGACCGGTGATGACATCGACCGAGGGACGCTGGGTCGCTATTATCAGATGTATGCCGGCAGCTCTTGCTTTCTGGGCCAGGCGTACTATGGAGTTTTCGACATCGCTCTTGGCGCTCATCATGAGATCTGCAAGCTCATCCACAATGATCACAAGCTTCGGTATTGGATCCTTGCCTTCCTTTACAGCCTTCGCATTGTATCCCGCAAGATCTCTCACGGCATATTCAGCAAAGAGACGGTATCTTTTTTCCATCTCGCCCACTCCCCACATCAGGGCGCCTGCTGCTTTCTGAGGGTCGGTGACAACAGGTGTCAGCAGGTGAGGGATGCCGTTATATACCGAAAGCTCGACAACCTTCGGGTCTATCATAATGAGCCTGACTTCATCGGGACGCGCCTTGAAGAGTATGCTCATTATTATCGTATTGATACAGACGGATTTTCCGGCTCCGGTAGCTCCCGCTATGAGAACATGAGGCATCTTTGCTATGTCAAAAACGACCGCCCTGCCTCCGATGTCTTTTCCGACAGCAAAGGAGATCTTTGATGAGGAGTTCCTGAATTCCTCGGACTCGAGCAGGGATCTGAGCATTACCGGCTTCACATTCTTGTTGGGAACTTCTATGCCTATGGCTGATTTTCCCGGTATCGGCGCCTCTATACGGATGCTCTCCGCAGCAAGGGCAAGCTTGATATCATCGGTCAGGCTGACGATCTTTGATACCTTTACCCCCGCCTCCGGCAGAAGCTCATATCTTGTGACTGTAGGACCGACGCTGATATCCTGAAGCGTCACATTGACCCCGAAGCTTTCAAGCGTGGCTTTGAGCTTCTTTGCAACCTCCATCTCATTCTCGCTGTTCTTTTTTGATGAGCCTTCCCCTTTCTCGAGCATGGATGTAGGCGGTATGCGGTAATCACCCACATTCGGCTCCCCGGCGGAAAAGTCCTCCGGAAGCGTGGCTGAAGCAACGCTTCTTTTTTTTCTTTCGGGCGCAGGAGCAGGTTTTTCAGGCTCAGTCCGGACGGGTTCCGGTTCCGTCTTTTCGGGATAAATGTCAGTATTATCTTCCTCTGCGATCTCCTCTGAAGCCTCGGGAACAAACTCCACAGGCTTTATCTCATGGATGGGTCCGGCGTTTAACGGAATGGGGGCCGGCTGTACCACAGCCCTTTCCTCCAGTTTTCTTCCCACCAGCGCTATGTCTTCATCTTCCTTTCCGGCGGAAAGCTCATGCATGTCATCGCTTCCGTCTTCATCGGGAAGGATCCTTGTGTTTTCCATATAGTTGCTGTTTATCTGCTTCCTTCCGGGGATCACTCTTCCCTCGGGGTGCTGTCTCCTGTATCTTCTTTCCTCTATCTCCTCATATGCATCATAGGCTGTATCCCTGACTGATTCAGCCGCCGCCCTTGAGCCCTCGGTCACAAACCTGACTAAGGATCTTCTGGTAAGGATCACGATACAGATGACTGCTACGGTCGCAATCACGATAAGCGTGCCGATAGGTCCCACAGCCCCAAGTATCAGCTTGTGGAGATGGCCGCCGATAAATCCGCCGCCCTTTTTGAACTGTATGGAATAATGCCAGTAAACATCTTTTGAAAGACCGGCGCTCCTTGATTCAAAATCCACATTGTACCAGTACTGCATGAGTACTGAAACATTCATCAGCAGGACAAAGATGGCGACCGCTCTTATTATGGCGCGTCTGCTGTACTCGTTTATGATGACGAAACAGGCTATAAAGAAAAAGGCAAAGGGAAACAGATAGGCTGATACCCCGAAGGACCCGAAAAGAAAGATGCTCAAGATCTCTCCGAACTTCCCGGTCAGACCAAAGAATCCCATCATCAGAATGACGGAAAACGCAAAAAGAAGCAGTACTGTTATCTCCTGCCCCAGTTTGAAGTCTTCCCTCTTTTTCATATCAGCACGCTGCGATGAATCGATCAGCTCCACTTCCCTGTCAGTTTTCTTTGAAGTCTTTCTCCTTGCGGCCGGCTTTTTTGCTGCCGGTTTCTTTGAAGCAGTTTTGGTGGATGCCGTTTTTTTTGCAGCAGGTTTCTTTGCTGCAGACGAACTCTTCTTTTTTGTCGAACCCCCTTTTGAAGAGGCTGTGTTTTTTGCTGCCATTTTTTATCCTTAGTCTATCTACACGAAGAAATTTGCAATGATCGCTGTCAGTCCGGCGATAAAGCAGTATATCGAAAAGAAAATGTATTTTTTGTTCTTTACTACCGCTATCATCACCTTCAGTGCCACAAAGCCCACGATGCCCGCAACTATCATGCCCACGATGCAGTTCAGGACAGCGCCGCCCGTGATCTCGGATTTTGTGATATCTTTCAGTTCCAGTATGACCGCACCCAGTATGGCCGGTATCGACATGATAAAGGAATACTTGAACGCGAATTCCCTCTTGAAGCCGCAGGCCAGGCATGTGGTTATGGTAAGTCCGCTCCTTGAAAGCCCCGGCATGGTCGCAACACCCTGTGCTATGCCTATCTCAAAGGCGTTCAGATAGGATGCGCTCTTTACGCTCTTTCTTCCCTCCGGCTGCATATCCGCCCAGAAAAGAGCGATGGAAGTAAGTATCAGGCAGATGCCCGTGATCAGAAGCGAGCCTGAAGCATATGTCACAAAATCCTTCGCGACTATCCCCAGCACTGCCGTCGGAATAGTACTGACTATGATAAGAAGAACGAACTTCCTGTAAGCCGAATTGATGACAACAACATAAGGATCCCTGATCTTGCTGATGAGATCGGCAATCATCGCAAAGAACTCTTTTATGAGAAGGGCTATGTCCTTGCGAAAGATCAGAAATACCGAAGAAAGAGTACCTACATGAAGCAGGACATCAAAAAGGACTCCAAAGTCCGTTTTCATATGAAACAGCTTTTGAAAAATAGCCAGATGTCCGGATGAAGACACCGGGAGAAACTCCGTTAGTCCCTGGATAAACCCCAGAAATACTGCCTGAAGAATGCTCATAAACTACTCCTCGTTGATATAATTTACCAGTCCCTGCGCCTTCATGATCTTTTGCATGAATTCCGGGAACGGCTGTCCTTTGTATGTCCTGTCCTTTGTGACATCCTTTATGAGGCCGGTCTCAAAATCGATCATAACCTCATCTCCTTCTTCGATCTCCTCTGAAGCCTCCCTGCACTCGATGATGGGCAGGCCTATGTTTATGGCGTTTCTGAAAAAGATCCTCGCAAAGGTTTCCGCTATGACACAGCTGATGCCGCTTTCCTTTATCACCATGGGCGCATGCTCCCTTGATGAGCCGCAGCCGAAATTCTTTCCCGCGACGATGATGTCACCGGGCTTTGCCTTTTTGGTAAAGTCTTTGTCTATATCTTCCATGCAGTGGGATGCCAGTTCCTTTTTGTCCTGGATGGCAAGATATCTTGCAGGTATGATGACATCCGTATCCACATTGTCTTTGTACTTGAGCACTTTTCCTTTTGCTTCCATAAGTTTTTGCCTCTCTTTCCGTTCAGCCTTCAGGAGCTGCAATATAACCGCACAGAGCGGAAGCTGCGGCAACAGCCGGGCTTGCAAGGTAAACCTCCGAATCCACATGCCCCATCCTGCCGACAAAATTTCTGTTTGTTGTCGATATGCATCTTTCGCCTGCGGCAAGTATGCCCATGTAGCCTCCGAGGCACGGTCCGCAGGTAGGAGTCGACACGACTGCTCCCGCTTCGATGAATGTCTTTATCAGGCCCTCTTCCAGAGCCTGCAGATATATCTTCTGTGTCCCCGGGATGACTATGCAGCGGACGTCATCTGCTATCTTCTTTCCCTTCATTATGCCGGCCGCTATGCGGAGATCGCTTATCCTTCCGTTGGTGCACGAACCAATGACAGACTGATCTATCTTTATCTTTTCGCCTATCTCGTCAACAGTCTTTGTGTTTGAGGGAAGATGTGGGAATGCTACTGTGCTCCTAAGCTCTGCAAGGTCGATCGTATATTCCTCGTCGTATACGGCATCAGCGTCTGCTTCAAATATTTCATACGGACGGTCTGAATGTTCTGCAAGATACTCTTTTGTCAGATCGTCCACCGGGAAAATGCCGTTCTTTCCGCCTGCTTCAATGGCCATATTTGCTATGGTAAAACGGTCATCCATCGAAAGGTTTGCAACACCGTCGCCTGTAAACTCCATGGATCTGTACAGCGCTCCGTCCACCCCTATCATGCCTATGATATGCAGGATGACATCCTTGCCCGAAACCCATTTTGAAGGCTTTCCCGTAAGATTGAACTTAATGGCTCCGGGGACCTTGAACCATGCTTTTCCGGTAGCCATGCCTGCTGCCATATCCGTCGAGCCCACTCCGGTAGAAAAGGCTCCGAGGGCACCGTAGGTACAGGTATGGGAATCCGCGCCGATGATGCAGTCTCCGGCGACGGTCAGACCGCTTTCGGGAAGAAGAGCATGCTCTATGCCCATCTTTCCGGTATCAAAGTAATTTGTGATCTCATTTTCATGCGCAAATTCGCGGCAGAGCTTGCAGTTTTCCGCCGATTTGATGTCCTTGTTGGGGATGAAATGATCCATGACAAGAGCAATTCTGTCTTTGTCAAAGACTCCTTTTTTTCTGAATCCCTTCATGACATCTATCGCCACGGGTGTTGTGATATCATTCCCCAGGACAAGATCCAGCTTTGCTTCGATGAGCTGTCCGGCCTCGACATGGTCAAGTCCGGCCTTTTTTGCCAGTATCTTTTGCGTCATCGTCATGCCCATACATTCTTCCTCCATAATACATGCTTAACTTGTGTATTTTACCACAGATCGCATCTAAAAACAAATCGGACAGGGGAACGGAAAACTCCCCTGTCCGTGGAATTCAATATTCTGTTGCGCATTAACTCGGAAGTTTGACACCTCAAATCGACAAAGACCAGTAATGGTCTTATTTTTTTGTTAATTATTCTTTTTGCGTATTGCGTATATGCGTATATGGTGGTATAATATACCCATGTATACCACATATAGCGGAGGTCGCATATGC
>JAGACK010000017.1 GCA_017614155.1 Lachnospiraceae bacterium | reverse complement strand
GTTAACAAGGGCCGCGAAGCGGCCGCATTTTTGGAGACCTATGTCAAGTGTTTTTTATGAAATTTTTGGTATTTTTAAGCAAAATAAAAAGGCTTGAAAGCCAGTATTTATCTGACTTTCAGCCTTAAGTTGACCACAGTGGGGACGGTCCTTTTGTCTCCCTCTGATGGTTGAACAATAGTGTTTGAGAATGGTATTATTATAAGGATGTTTAAGGAGGGATTTAAAGCATGAAGATAAAGATAAAGTATTTCACAGATAAGATTGATAAGCTTGAATATATCGAGGGGAAATCCGACTGGATCGACCTTCGCTGCGCTGAGGATATCAGCCTGAAGCAGGGCGAGTTCAAACTCATACCGCTCGGCGTGGCTATAGAGCTTCCGGCAGGCTTTGAGGCACATGTCGTACCGAGAAGCAGCACCTTCAAGAATTTCGGTATAATACAGACAAACAGCTGCGGTATCATTGATGAAACATACTGCGGGGATAATGATCAGTGGTACATGCCGGTCCTGGCTATGAGGGATACAAAGATCAGCCTGAATGACAGGATATGCCAGTTCAGGATATATGAGCATCAGCCGGTCATAGAATTTGAAGAAACTGACAGGCTTGAAGGAAAGGACAGGGGCGGTTTTGGAAGTACAGGAAAAAATTAAGGCCGAAAACAAAGCATCCTCAAAGAGCAGCGATACGGCCAGACAGGTCGGAGAAAACGATGACGAAGTATTAAAGGCGAACGCGTCACAGCTGATCGTACAGGGAGTCAGGTATGCTTCGATCCATGATGCTGCGGCAGCAAGGGAAGAACTGAAAAAGATCATGTATATCAAAAGCCGCATGAATTACAATAACCCGGAGGAGGTTCTTGCGATATACAACAAGATGATCGAAAACAAGCTCTTTGTCACTCCTACGGGCCATGAGTTTCTTTTCGAGATCAGGTCTTTTCTGACACAGGCTCCGGGAATGGACAGGGACAGGATCTATACGATCAATACGGATTCGCTTTTTACCCAGAGGGCAAGGAATGAGGCAAGGGCATCGATGAGACCCCCTGCTGCGCCTAATGTCAAGGCAGAGTTAAAGAGGATGAGAAACGGGTACAGGATCTCGGTGATCGTCAATATCTTTCTGGTTGCAGTCATCATTGCGCTGTTTGCCATAGCGCTGAATTCGGACAACCCGAATATACTCAATTACAGGACAGTTATTGAAAATCAGTACGCAGAATGGGAAGAAAGCCTTCAGGAAAGAGAAAATCTTTTGAGGGAAAAAGAAAAACAGATGGAGAGCGTTCAAAATGGAGAAGATTAAGATACTGGTAGTTGATGATGAAAGCCGCATGAGAAAGCTGGTGGGTGACTTTCTTTCCAAGAAGGGTTATGAGGTCATAGAAGCGGCCGACGGACAGGAGGCTGTGGATAAGTTCTTTGAGATAAAGGATATCGCTCTCATCATACTTGATGTCATGATGCCCAAGATGGACGGATGGCAGGTGCTGCGTGAGATCAGGGAGTATTCAAAGGTTCCCATCATCATGCTGACCGCCAGAGGAGAGGAAAGGGACGAGCTTCAGGGCTTTGAGCTCGGTGTTGATGAATATATCTCAAAACCATTTTCGCCAAAGATCCTTGTAGCAAGAGTGGATGCCATATTGCGGCGCAGCAACGCGCTGGGCGAGGCGAAGCGTTATGAGATAGACGGGATCGTGCTTGATGAAACAGCGCATTCCGTTACGGTAGACGGGGCGCCGATAGATCTTTCATTCAAGGAATTCGAGCTTCTGATGTACTTCATGGAAAACGCCGGCATAGCGCTTTCGAGGGAAAAGATCCTCAACAGTGTCTGGGACTATGATTATTTCGGCGATGCCCGCACCATAGACACCCATGTCAAAAAACTCCGCGCCAAGATGGGTGAAAAAGGCGACCTGATCAAAACTATCTGGGGCATGGGTTATAAGTTCGAGGCTTGAGAGATTTTATGATCATATAACAGTTTAATTACATGATTGAAAGGAGAGAATGAATTCATGAAGACTTTTGCAAAAAACTCTGAAAAAGTGCACGGCCGTTTCGCGTCAGGTTTGCTTTGGCGGTTTATTCTGCTGCTTTTCGTTTTTGTGCTGGCAGGAGCCGACACCGCCTTAGCATGCACCACGATCATAGTGGGAAAGAAAGCCTCCGCCGATGGCAGTATTATATTCGGCCGTACGGCTGATACCCACGGGCTCAATCCGGTCCGTTTTGAGTACCGGGAAGCGCGGGAAGATGCCGGCTTCTTTACAGACCCTTCCAACGGGTTTTCATGCCCTTTGCCGGGGAACGCCTGCGGCTATCTGACCATGCCCGGTATCGATATAGGAACCAACGGCAGCTGGGATGAAGCTACCATCAACGACCACGGCGTCTGCATCAGCGCTACGGAAAGCATATATACCAACGATAAGGCAAAAGAAGCGGATCCATTAGTGGAAAACGGCATCGGGGAGCAGTCCATTCATGCCGTGACCGCCCCTTACATCCATACAGCCCGCGAGGGAGTGGAATATCTGGGAAAGCTGATCGACCGGTACGGTAATGCAGATGAAGGCAACGGTGTTATCTTCGGTGACCGGGACGAGGTCTGGTATATGGAGATCTATGCCGGCCACCAATGGGCAGCAGTCAAAATCCCTGACGATTGTTATGTTATCGCGCCAAATGATGGCCGGATCGGGAAGATCGATGTCTCGGATACGAAAAACGTGATCGTTTCCGCACATCTGGTGGAGCTTGCAAAGGAAGGCGGCTTCTTCGTCGGAAACGGGGATGTGATCGACACCACCCGCACCTATTGTACTAAGCTGCGAAATTACAGTCAGATCCGTGCATGGGAGACGCAGCAAAGATTCAGTCCCTCCGTGACATCCAAAACCTACGATGTCAACACATATTATCCCTTTGCCCTGAAGCCGGATCAGAAGATCAGCCTGGAGGATGTGATGGAACTGTGCCGTTGGCGCTACGAAGGCACTGAATATGATGTGAATGAGCATCCCGAGGTTCGGGCTATCGGTATCAATCGGACCCGGCAAACCTCTATCTTCTGGCTGCGTCCGGATAAACCGGAGATCATGTGGAACTGTTTCGCCAATCCGGAGATGAGCGTCTTCCTTCCGATGTACAAGAACACCAAGGAGTTCCCGGAGGCCTACAGCCTGGCTCCGACTCAAACCTATGATGAGCAGACGGCTTACTACCGTTTCCTGAGGACAGGCATTCTCGCTGCCGATGATCGTGAGGGATTCGGGAAAAAGGTTCGCAAAAGCTGGAAAGACATGCAGAAAGATCTGATCGATAAGACGGAAGATCGGGATACAGATTACATGGCCAATAGCTGCAGCTCCGGTGCCGCGGCGCGGATTTTTGACTCTGTCGGCACGAAAGCCCTGGAGCAGGCGGATCAGCTTTACTTCGAGGGCATGTCAGACTGGCTGAACGCCCGTATGCAGGACGGCGGATCCGATTCTCCGGATTCCGCATACGGGAACGCTGCCAAATAATACCGGGATATTGTTGAAAAACAGGGAAATATAAGACAAGGGTAAGACAAGGGGACGGTTCTTTTGTCTTACCCTTAAAAAGTGGACGGTTCTTGTGACAAAAACAGTCCCTGTAAACCCTTGAAAAATGACAAAAACAGTCCCTGTAAACCCTTGAAAAATGACAAAAACAGTCCCTGTAAACCCTTGAAAAATGACAAAAACAGTCCCCGCAAACCCTTGAAAAATGACAAAAACAGTCCCTGCAAACCCTTGAAAAATGACAATCCATATTGTATAATGTCAGAAAACAAGGGGGATCAGGATGCTTAAACGAAAAATATGGAAAAAACTCATAGAATGGAAGGAGAGAGAGCATCATCCGCTCATAATAAAGGGACTGCGCCAAACAGGGAAAACATATATCGCTAAAAGATTTGGACAGGAATATTACGAAAGCACGGTATACATCGATCTGCGTGCGGACAAGACAGTTCATGATGTTTTTGATGGTGATTTTGATGTGGACAGGATGGTGATGATGCTTTCTGCGGTCAAGCCTTCGGTACGGTTTGTACCGGGGAAGACCCTGATCATCTTTGATGAGATACAGGATTGCCCAAACGCAAGAAGTTCCCTTAAGTATTGGGATACGGACGGGAGATATGATGTCATCGCCACCGGCAGTTTTCTTGGGGTTAAGGGGTTCAGGGAGCCGTATATCAGAGGAATTCCGGTAGGATATGAACAGCAGCTTATCATGTATCCGCTGACTTTCGGGGAATTTCTGGAAAACACGGGTATGGATGAAGGAGTAACGGAATATGTCAGAGATTCGCTGAAAAATGATACTGCTGTTGAAAAAACGATCCATGAAAGTCTGCGTGCTTTATATTATCAGTATCTTGTGGTCGGAGGCATGCCTGAGGCTGTAAAGGTATTTTTTGAAAACCATGATCTAAATGAGGTCAGAAGGATCCAGCGCAGGATACTGGCTTCCATTCGGGATGATTTTGGAAGATACAGGGATATACACGGAAACGATAAAGTAAACGAAGTTTTGAAGCTGCGGGCTGAGGCGTGTCTGGATTCCATGCCTGCCCAGCTTTCAAAGGAATACAAGAAGTTCAAGTACAGCCTTGTTAATGTGAAAGGACATTCACCCGAAAAAGCTGATGGGCTGCAATATCTTGTGGATGTGGGACTGGTGGTACGCGCATTCAACACAACGGAAATCTCCTATCCTCTCGATGGGGTCAGGATCTCCTCTGAATTCAAGGCTTTTTTCATAGACACCGGTTTGCTGGTTTCACAAATGGGAAATGAGGTTCCCGGTAAGATACTTTCCGGCGATATCAGTTCTTACAAGGGGGCGATCGCTGAAAACATGGTTGCATCTGCGTTTGCAAAAAATGGCAGGACTCTGTATTATTTTCATGCACCAAGCGGTTCCCCTGAACTGGATTTTCTTTTTGAACAGGAAGGCGAGGTTGTGATAGCGGAATGCAAATCTTCCAACAACAGGGCTACAAGCATGAAGTTTGTGCTGTCTCATCCGAAAAAATACGGGAAACATCCGGCAGTGAAATATGCGGATACTAATGTCGGTTCAGGCGAAGGCTTTAGAACATATCCGCTGTACGCGTTGGGTTTTCTGGAAGAGCCTGAGCCTGCAACCATAGTTCCTGTTGTGGATGTGTCAAAACTTAAGGTGCCGGAATAATGATTTAGCCACACCCATAATAACACCCAAACTATGAAAACGGCTATACCGTCTATGTTGACAAGTACGGACCGCTTCTCGACAAAAATGAAGACAAGGGGACGGTTCTTTTGGATCATTATGAGTACCAGAAGAACCGTCCCTGCGGTAGAAGCTATATACGGCTGTTCAGACTCTACTATAATCCAAAATAAGGTATGTAAAATGTGAGCGGATGCCAGAAATTCATATGAATAATGTGATTTCTTATTGAACCTTCTTACTTAACATGTTAAAGTGGGGAATAGATTTAAGTTTTGGGAATGTCTGTTGGAGGAGTGTTCAATGGATAGATTGATAATGAAGGATCTGGTCAAATGGAAAGACAGGAAGAAGCGTAAACCGCTTTTGCTTCTCGGTGTCAGGCAATGCGGAAAGACATATATAGTAAAGCAATTTGGAAAAGAATGGTTTGAAAATGTTGCGTATTTCAATTTTGAAGAAAATGAGGCTCTGAATAGGTTTAATAAAAGCCTTCCCGAAACCCGGGAAGGCTTTTATTATCACTGATTTTACGGAACTCCCTGTACTTTATGTTTAGTTATTCTCCCGAATTTATCGGTAACCTCTACCTCTTGAATGTAATCTTTCGCTCCGGGGATCTGGACGCCGGGAAGTCCACCTGCTACCGCATCCATTTCGCCTTCTGTCAGTTCGGCATCGTTTTCAGCCTGGTTTTTAAGATCATCGATCGAGCTCATCTGGTCCTCCTTTCCCATGAATTTAGTTGAAAAATAATATACTGCTTAATGCTTGTTATTATAATATACGATAACGGGATGGAAAAGGCCAAGTTTTTTCGAGTCTGTCATAGAGTATCGATCTGTGTTATAATAACTCTGTATATTCCGATATCAGGTAAAGGATATGAATGAAGGAAGACAGGCGTTTTCAGAAATGAATACAGGTCTTGTATATACAAATGAAAACTGCGTGGGATGCAATAAATGCATTGCATCCTGCAGCTGTGTGGGCGCCTGTGTTTCGACCGAGGCTGATGAAAGCGGCAGGTCAAAGATCATTGTGGATCCGTCCCGCTGCATTTCCTGCGGTGCCTGTTTTGATGCGTGTGAACATAACGCAAGAGAGTATCTTGATGATACGGCTGCGTTTTTCGATGATCTGAAAAAAGGAGTGAAGATATCCCTGCTCATCGCACCTGCGTTCAAAGCCAATTATCCTGATGAATATGCCCGTGTGCTCGGGATACTGAAAAAACTCGGGGTCAGCCGGATGATAAGTGTTTCCTTCGGCGCGGATATCACGACCTGGGGCTATATAAAGTATATCCAGGAACGCGGTTTCTACGGGGGTATATCCCAGCCATGTCCGGCAGTAGTCTCATATATTGAAAAATATCATCCGGAGCTTATCCCGAAGCTGTTTCCGGTCCAGAGTCCTCTCATGTGCGCGGCGATCTATGCAAGAAAGGAAATGGGCGTGACAGACAGACTTGCCTTTATCAGTCCGTGCATTGCAAAGAAACTGGAGATAGACGATCCGAACAATCACGGATATGTGTCATATAATGTTACCTTTTCCCATCTCATGAAATATATAGAAAGTCTGGGAATAGAGGCAGATCCGGTAACGGATGAGGTTGAGTACGGTCTCGGCTCCTTTTATCCCACACCCGGCGGGCTGATGGAGAATGTTAAATGGCTTATAGGAGAGGATGTTTTTATCCGCGAGATAGGAGGCGAGAAGCATCTGTATAATTACCTGCGTGAAAAAGCCGGACAGATAGCAAAAGGTGATACTCCGTTTCTTCTGTATGATGCGCTGAACTGTGAAAACGGATGTATCTGCGGTACAGCGGTGGATCCTTTGGTTGCGGATGCGGACAGGGCATTTTCAAATCTGCTTACGATCCGTGAGAGCGTCAAAAAGGACACTGACAGCGCATGGGCGAGAAACCTGACTCCTGCGCAGCGTCTGAAGCTTTTGAACGAGCAGTTTTCTTCACTTGATCTTTCTGATTATCTGCGCGAATACACTGACCTCTCCGAAACCTGCGAAAACTTCATCCCGACACCGGAGGAGCTTGAACCGGTCTACCATTCCATGCGCAAGGATACGGAGGAATCAAGAAAGATCAACTGTTCCTCCTGCGGATATGAAACCTGTCACGAGATGGCGTGCGCCATTTATAACGGGTTCAACCACCGCGACAACTGTGTCTATTATCTGAAGAGGGAAGTTGAAGACGAAAAGGAGCATCTGCTTTATCAGGCAACACATGATGATGTTCTGGAGATATGGAACCGGAGAAGCGCTGTTTCGCTCCTTCGGGATATGATGGACGGAAACACGGAATTTTCCGTTATGATCGCTGATATTGACGGCTTTAAGAATGTAAATGCCACCTATGGACATTCGATCGCGGATCAGTTTCTGAAGATACTTACGGGAAGGCTGAAGGAAACTGTTGAAAGTCAGGGAGTACAGATAGTGCGTTACGGCGGGGATGTCTTCATGTTCCTGATACCGGGTGAAAATGTCGGGCCCGACAGCAGGATCGTGGCGGATATCCAAAAGGCATTCACTGATCCGATCCACATCGGTCACAATCATCTGTCAATGAATGTCAGTATCGGGATTTCCCAGGCCGACAGGATAGCGGATGCTGAGGAGCATATAATAAATGCCGAAGCTGCAGTGTCCGAAGCCAAACAGCGCGAGAGGAACAAGATCTTCCTCTATGCCGAGGAATTAAAGGAAAAGGCCAGGGAAGAAAAATGGATAAGCGAGAGGATAAAGGAAGCTCTCGATAATGACGGTTTTCTGATCCTGTATCAGCCGCAGATCGACTCGCGCACAGAGGAGACCAGTGGATATGAGGCGCTGGTACGTATGAAGGAACCGGAGCTGTACCCGAGCAAGTTCATACCTGTCGCGGAAAGAAACGGATGGATATGGCGGATCGGAAGGATCACAACCGAGCTTGTGATAAAGCAGATCGCGAAGTGGAAGGAAGAGGGATTCGAGCTGCATCCGGTTTCCATCAATTTTTCAAGCAATCAGCTCAGTGACTCGGGCTACATTGATTTTCTTGAAAGCACGCTTAAAAAGTACGGCGTTTCACCTGAGTACATCGAGATAGAGATCACGGAGGGAGTATTCCTTGACAGGACGGCGCAGGCAAATGATCTGTTTGACCGGTTCAAGCGACTGGGCATACGCCTGCTGATGGATGATTTCGGGACAGGATACTCATCTCTTGGATATCTGACCTATATTCCTGTAGATATAATCAAGCTGGATAAATCGCTGGTGGATAATTATCTTGTTGACGGCAAGGACAGTTTCATAGATAACGTGATCCATCTGATACATGATCTCGGGAAGAAGATGATAGTCGAAGGCGTTGAGGAAAAAAGGCAGTTTGACCGCCTGAGGGATTTCGGGGCAGATACGATACAGGGATTCTATTTCAGCAAGCCCATACCGCCTGATGAAGCCATCTGTTTCAGGGTCAGGCAGATTGGTGATAATAAATAAAAAAGCAGCAGCTAAAGGGAAGATAAAGATATGAGAAGCATATTCAGAAAAACAGCATTGGAAAAGATTTCTTCACCTGATCAGCTTGACCGGGTGATAGAGATCACTCCTCCGCTATTCTGGCTGGCGGTGATCGGGATCGCGGTGATGCTTGCATCTGCGCTGATATGGTCGATCGCGGGCAGAATACCCGAAAATGTGAATGCCTCCGGGATATATATGACGACAGACGGCCTGAAGGTAATCTATTCCGGGCAGACGGGGATCATAGAAAAAATATGGGTTACAGATGGACAGAAGGTAAAAAAGGGCGATATCATAGCAGACTTTTCAAACGGGGATCCAAAGTCCGATATGCCCGAAACCCGGATAAAGAGCAGCTGTGACGGCTATCTGATAGGGATGAACATCACGGAAGGACAGTTTGTTACCCAGGGAAGCGCAATCTGCAGCATCGTTGCGGAGAATGTCTATGATCTGTTCGGTGGAGAAGGAGATAATAAGGATACTGACGAGGCAGGTGACAACGGCCCGGGTTTTAGCGGCAGGATGGCTGCCATTCTCTATGTTGACGTAGACAGCGGGAAAAAGATAAAAAAGGGGATGGATGTCAAGATCTATCCGTCGACCGTGAACAAGCAGGAATACGGACATATTCTGGCAAAAGTCGATCATGTTGACGAGTATGTCACAGGTATGGAATCCATAAAGAACAGGCTTGGAGATGAGGCGCTGGCGCAGTCATTTGCCGGGAACGGTCCTGTCGTCCAGGTGGTCTGCAGGATGGATTCCGATGCCTCCACAAAGAGCGGTTATAAGTGGTCGGGTGCGAAGGGGGCAGAGGTTTCACTTTCACCCGGTACGCTTCTGACTGCGGATATAGTGACGGATAAAAAGGCGCCGATTACGATGCTGTTGCCGGTACTGAAGGAGAAGCTTGCCGGAGGAACCGGTACGAAGGAAGGATACTGATGGCGGCAAAGGGTGACCGGAACAACAGGATAGGCGGCTATGAAAAGACTCCGACTGTCTTTCAGATGGAGGCAACTGAGTGCGGAGCGGCGAGCCTTGCGATGATACTTGCCTACTTTGGGAAATATGTGCCCTTAGAGCAGGTCAGGATAGAGGCCGGCATTTCAAGGGACGGAAGCACCGCAAAGAATATCATGCGGGCCGGAAAAAGATTCGGGCTTGAGGTCCATGGCTACAAAAAAAGCGTGGATAATCTGTTTAAGCTTCCGATGCCCTGTATCCTGCATTGGAATTTCAACCATTTCGTGGTCCTGGAAGGGCGCAGGGGGAAGCATTACTATATCAATGACCCGGCGATGGGACGAAGGAAGCTTACCTACGAGGATATAGACAATTGTTTCACCGGGGTGGTCCTGACATTTGAGCCTACTGAGAATTTTACCAGATCACACAAGGAAAACAGGATGATCGGCCTGGTCGCAGACCGTCTCAAGGGCGAAAAGGCCCCGATCATGTCACTGCTTGTCATGGGGCTCTTTCTTGTGGTTCCGGGCATAGTGATACCTGTGTATTCAAGGGTGTTCATAGACGATATCCTGATTGGCGGGAACCGGGACTGGGTGACAGTCCTCATTTCCGCAATGATCATCACTGTCATTTATCAGGCGGGTTTTTCCTATTATCGGGGCATCATACTTCAGCGTCTGCAGAACAAGCTGACGCTGCTGTCGGGATACAGGATGCTCCATCATATGTTCCGTCTGCCGATCAGTTTTTTTGACCAGAGATATGCAGGCGATCTTTCACAGAGAGTGGACAATAATATAAACATATCCGTATTCCTGACCAGTGAGCTTGCCCAGACAGTTCTGAACATCTTCGTATCTCTGTTTTACATTATCCTGATGGTCTTCTACAGTCCGTTTCTTACAGTGATCGGTGTTTCGCTTGTTGTACTGAGCCTGGTCCTGATGAAGTTTTCTTCCGATTCAATCTCTGACCTGACGATGAAGGCACAGATAGATCAGGGAAAGTATGTGGGCAGCCTCATGGCCGGTCTTACCGTAACAGATACCCTGAAGGCTTCCGGAACAGAAAACGAATACATATCCAGACTCCAGGGATTTTTTGCCAAATCCGCCATCCTCGAACAAAAACTCGGACTTCGTCAGGAAGCCATGAATGTTATCCCGGAAGTCTCGGGAAACCTGACAAGCATCGTGGTTCTTATTGCCGGGGGCATACAGGTCATCAACGGGAATATGACTGCAGGAATGCTCACGGCCTTTCTTCAGCTGTTGCTTGGCATAACAGTATCGGTTGCTGAACTTGCCGGCTTTATCGGGCAGATACAGACCACAAAGGCGGATCTTTCCAGGGTGGACGATATCATGAGATACCGGGAGGATGACAAGTTCCGTGAAAATGATAAGGAAAACCTGACGGAAAAACTGATCGGTGACATCCGTCTCGAAAAGGTATCATTCGGCTACAACATACTTGATGAGCCGCTGATCAGTGATTTTTCATTCGATCTTCCCTGCGGAAGCTCCATTGCTTTTGTAGGCTCCTCGGGCTGCGGCAAGTCAACCATGTCAAAGATATGTTCAGGGCTCTACCGGCCATGGGATGGAAAGCTTCTGTTTGACGGCATACCTGCCGAAAGGATACCCCAGGAGGTGCTGGCATCGAGTGTTTCAACCGTCAGTCAGAAGATATCGCTTTTTACGGGCACCATAAGAGATAATCTGACCATGTGGAATAAATATATCCAGGATCAGGATCTGGTAGAGGCGTGCAAGGATGCCTGTATACATGACATGATAACAAATAAGCCGGGAGCCTATGATTATGAGCTTTCGGAAGGCGGAGCAAATCTGTCGGGCGGGCAGAGGCAAAGGCTTGAGATAGCCCGTGCCCTGGTCACGAATCCGAGCATCCTTATCATGGATGAAGCGACCAGCGCGCTCGATCCCAATGTTGAAAAACAGATAATCGACAATATAAAGCGCAGGGGCTGTACCTGCATCATCGTAGCGCACAGGCTGTCGGCAATCAGGGACTGTGACGAGATCATCGTAATGGAGCACGGAAAGATCGTCCAGAGGGGGACTCACGATGAACTGAAAAGCATACCGGGACACTATCAGGATCTGATAAAAACGATGTGAAGAAATATATATCTTGAGGATGATGAAAGAGATAAGATTAGACGGCGGAAAATATCATATAACGAACGAAAAAGGCAGTATTTACAGGGTGATCAGCGGACATGTTCTTGTTTATATCGTACCTGTTTCATTTAAGGACGGAAGCATTGTCTGCGGCAGAAGGAAGCTTCTGTTTGAGGCTGTTGAAGGAGAGGAGATCCCGGCTCTGTGCCATGAGTCGGATCTTTTAGGCGCCTGGAGATTCCTGTTTCTTGCTCTTGATCATGCAGTAATCTCCGTGTCTGATGAGAGCGCAGATGAAGAAAAGCTACTCTCATTTGCAAACAGGCTCAGGATAAAGGCATCCTCGGGCAAAGAACTCGAAGAGGAACTCATAGAAAAGTACAACCTGCTTTCCATCAAAGAGGAAGGGTTTATCTATGCGACAAAGGAAGAGAGCAGAAATACCCTTATGGCAGCCACCGACCTGATCCGCCGGTTTTTTACGACGGGAAAGGAGGATGACCCGGATTTTGTAAGCTCCGGAAATGCGCTTTATGATGCAGCTGCTTTTATCTGCAGGAAAGAGAAGATTACCGTAGCGGACTTTGAAAAAGTCAGGCAGGCTGCAGGGAGAAATTTCACACTGCAGGATATCGCCCGTGTATCTCATTTTTCGATCAGGGAAGTGGTCCCGGCTGAGAAATGGTACAAAAAGGACAGCGGTCCGATGCTCATGTTCAAAAAAGAAGGCGGCATGCCCGTTCCCTGCATACCCTCCGGGCCTTCAGGGTATCTGTGCCATGATCCCGGTACGGGGCTGAGCAAAAGGGTAGATGCTTTGGTGGCGGAAGAAATGCAGCCTCAGGGTTATGTCTTTTACAGGCCTTTCCCGCAAAAGAAGCTCACGATGACGGATATCATCCTTTTCGGATTTCAAAAGATATATAAATCCGATATCGTCAGGTTTCTGCTGCTGTCACTGGCAGGGCTTCTTGTCGGGCTTCTGCTGCCGTTACTGAACCAGCAGGTCTATGACCGTTACATACCGTTCGCTGACCCGGGCGGACTCCTGGCGATAGGAGGAGTCATACTTTCCTGTACTTTGGGGAATATATCATTTAACCTGGTAAAGAACCTGGCTTCTTTCAGATCAATGAAATCAATGGAGTATGCGGTGCAGACCGCAGCCATAGACAGACTGTTCAATCTCCCGGAAAGCTTTTTCAGGGATTATGACGCAGCGGAACTTGCAGGGAGAGTGATGAACCTTTCCGTCATATATCAGATTCTTTCGGACAGTATAGTCAATGTCGCGCTGACGGCGCTTTTCTCAGTCGGATATCTTTTTGCGATGTTTTCTTATTCAAAGGAAATGGCAGCAGTGTCGCTACTTCTGCTCGGCATTCTTATGACTGTGCTCATCTGGCTGGGCATCAGGCAGACAAAGTATGAGTCACAGAAAGTTGAAGCGGACATGAAGGCGAGATCCTCGATATTCCAGTTTGTTTCAGGCATAGAAAAGCTCAGGATCTCAGCATCCGAAAACCGGGCCATACTGAAATACCTGCAGATCTTTACCAGACAGCAGGGGATCACCGCAAAGAAAGAAAGAACGACTATTATGGTCGGGGTAGTTACGCAGATTGCGCCGACCGTCTTTTCGCTCATCTTTTATCATATGATGATCAGACAGTCCATCCCTCTTTCAATCGGTCAGTATGCCGGATTTACAGCTGCTTTTTCTGCTCTTTCCACAGCATTTCTGTCCGTGGCGGTCAGCTTTCTGGCAGTGAATATGGTAAAGCCCATGTATGAGAGCGTGAAGCCTGTGCTGGAAACCATGCCTGAATCAGTCAGCGATGCAAGCCTGCCCGGCGATATTATCGGGAGGCTTGAAGTGTCACATGTTTCTTTCGGCTACAGCGATTCCGAGGAGCAGGTCCTTTCGGACATAAACCTTCAGGTGGAGCCCGGAGAGTATGTGGCTTTAGTCGGGCCGTCCGGCTGCGGCAAATCCACGCTGTTAAAGCTCCTGCTGGGGTTTGAAAAGCCGAAGACCGGAAAGATATATTATGATAATAAAGACATAGATGAAATGGACAAGAGAGAGCTTCGAAAGAAATTCGGTGTCGTGCTTCAGGACGGAGGAATGATAGCCGGAAGCATATTTGATAATATTGTCATAACTGCGCCAACGACAGGCCTCGAACGGGTTCAAGAGGTCATAGAAGAGGTAGGCCTGAAGGATGATATAGATAACATGCCCATGGGCATACACACGGTCGTGACAGAGGGAGCGGGAACCATATCGGGAGGACAGAAGCAGCGCATCCTCATAGCAAGAGCGCTTGTTGGAAAGCCGAAAATGGTCTTTTTTGATGAAGCTACCAGCGCGCTTGACAATCTGACCCAGAACATGGTAGTGGAGACTCTTGAGAGGCTGGATGCAACAAAGATAGTCATAGCCCACCGACTCAGCACGATCAGACACTGTGACCGTATCATCGTGATGGAAAAGGGACGGATCATTGAAGAGGGTACATTTGATGAGCTCATGTCCCGGAAAGGGTTCTTTTACGAGATGGCCGTCAGGCAGATGTAGAAATTGCCGGACAGTGAGCGGGATCATTCCCGTTCACTGTCTTCTTTTTCTTCTTTTGCGATCAGACGGTCCACATGGATATCGATCTGGTTGAACGGTATATGGACATCGTTTTCCGTAAGTATCCGCATTATATTATCGTGCATGAAACGCTGTACATTGTACCGGTCTTTTTCATCGCACATGAACATGACCCTCAGATCCACGGAACTTTCGGAAAATTCTTCGATGCCCTGACAGACGGGTATGCCCTTCAGGAATCTGTTATCCTCGTAAAGCTGCAGGAACTCAATGTTTAATACTGTTTTGATCTTCTGATAGTCTTCTTCGTAGGGTACAGGGATATTGTAAAGCACGACAGAGTATTTCATTGACATATTTGCAAAGTTCTTCAGCTCATTGTTGCAGATGATGCGGATGTTCTGATTATCATCCTCGTATCTCGTAGTACGAAGTCCGATCTCAACGACCTTGCCGCGGACCCCGTTAATCAGGACATAATCACCTACATGAAGCGCGCCTTCCATGATGATAAAGATGCCGGCAAGCAGATCACCGACCAGGCTCTGGGCTCCCAGACCTACGATAGCGGTAATGATCCCGGCGGAGGTCAAAAGCCTCGTTGCATCGATTCCCATCAGATAAAGACAATACATTATCACTACTGCCACGGCAGCAACTTTTATGAGTCCGGTGATGAGTCTCATCATGGTCACTCCGCGGCTTCCGAAGACTGATGCTATCAGACAGGCCACATGGCCGAACATCTTTATCAGTACAAAGGAGATGATGATGATGACAAAACAGGCTGACAGTGAGAATATATGCACGCCGCGGTCCCATTCTCCGCTGAGGATGTAAAGGATCGCGGAATTCCTGCCGAAACGGTTCGCCTCAAAAAAGATGGAAGCCAGAAAGACACATCCGAGGAGTATCAGACAGTTCCAGATGATCATCTCAAACTTTTCAAAGGGAGGAGTGTTGCCCCATTTTCCGGGTTTCTTCCAGTGTCCGAAGATAGCAAGCGGGTCGGTTTCTTCACGGTATCTTTCTTCCCTGTCCATGTCCCAGACTATCATCGCATAGCAGGAGATGGTCAGCATGATAAGAAGACAGAAGAGTGCGCAGAAGGCTGATGTCTCCACGCAGCTCATACTCAGTGAGCTGACGGGCATGGCTGTGGCGATATAGTAGTCTTCGGATTTGCGGAAGCTCTGCAGATAGTGTTCCGAATCGAGAGTCTGGAAACCGTTGTAGTCTCCGCTGAAAGCCGTATTCGATATCCCCAGTTCTGATGCATATCTGCCGTTCATGGATTCCTTTGGGGAATAAAAGACCATGTAGTCTTCCTCATCTTCATCATACTTGAACCCCATCAAAAAACCGTGATTTGAGACCTTGGTATTTGCCAGTATGTATTCGGGCTTTGCTGCTTCCATGACCACCACAGCGCTGTCGGGATCTGTCTCTATCTGCAGCAGCCCTCTGTGGCGCGTGATCTCGCTGCCGGCATAGGTTTTGTTATTCTGATTCTGATAATCGGTCAGGCTCATATAAACGGTGTTTTTGTCATCATCAAGGCATGTGTAGTAATACATCGCACAGCCCATGAGCTGGGAGGGCTTTCCGTCTTCGCCTGTCGTGATATCCTTTACTACTGAATCTTTCTTTCCTGAAATGACATCCCAGAATTCATCCGAATGTCTGCTGCTGTCCGTGCCAAGTGAGTAGTTCCAGTATGATGTTGAAGTGGCAAGGGTCACACCTGTGTCGGAAATGAGATGGATGCTGTTTATATTGTTTTTATTGCAAAGATCGTTCAGTGCCGAGGAATTGTTCAGTACACGGATGACATTGTTGTACTGATCCCTTACAGCCACACGGTCTTTTGTTACCGGCGATTCATCATAAAGCTCCATGACCTGCGCTTTTTTGGGATCGAAGTATACGGACGCTCCAAGCTCGATGATGTAGGACATCAGCTGCGCACGGCCCAGATACTGTTCATCGTGGTAAGCCTGAAAGTCCTTCTGGATACTGTTTGCGCTGTCCACGGTATTTGTTATCTCTTCTTCGATGGCAACGGATTCCGAGAACGCATCGGAAAGCTCAAGCAGGTCTTTGAAATAAAAGGCCATGAAAAAGACAATGACGGAGCAAAGCAGGACAACCGGGATTATCCTGCCTGAGAGATGGCGTGAAAAACTGTATTTTTTTGAAAGCCTGAAGGTACGCAGATCCTCCTTGTTCTTCAAAGCTTCCGAACGCATGTAAGCCGAATACGCAGTTATGAGTATGGTAAATATCAGAACCAGACAGATATTCCAGATCACAACGGTAAAATTCATCCCGTACAGATCCCTTTCGGGCACGGCAGCTATGATGTAGGTGTCCTTTCCGTAAAGCTTTGATGAATACGACCGGGTTGAGACATAACAGCGGGTTCCGCAGATAGTGGCTTTACCGCGGTACCTGTCAGACAGAAGGAGTTTGTCGATGCCTATATCGGCAGGCTTTTTTCCGGTCATGTCTTCGTCCTTTACGGATCCGTACATGATCTTATCGGACAGCGCATCGATCATAAATACCGAACCGTTAGTCCCGACAGAGGTTTCGTTCAGCCACGCAGACAGATCCATCATCCTGTCGGTAGCCGTGTCAATGATATGCGAGGAAAAGGCAAGCAGTATATATTTGTAACCGTCCCTGTCATAGGTGCCCGGAATGGGCTTGCAGTACAGATACAGGCTGCGGCCCAGCTCGTCGACATATTCTTTATATGGGGATTCGATGACCACCTTGTCTACTGTGCCGTCGCAAAGCTCATCAAACTGTTTTCGGGACAGTTTGATATCTTCATATTCAAGGAGGTTTGTGCTGTTGTTTTCCTTCACGCTGGATATAAGGATGTCTGCATTGCTGTTGACAATGAGAAGCCAGGCACAGTCTGTCATGGCATATGATGCGGACAGCAGAAGATCGCTCTGGTCGCTGACAGGGATTGATTTCATCTTCCGGTAATTATTATCCGAATATGCCTCCACCAGATTGTCCAGCAGGATCTCATTGTTCTCGTCAAAACCTTCGCTTATCGTATCTATCTCATTTTCATTTTTTGACAGATTGGAAATGACGGAAGAAAAGAATCTCTCATTGTCGAGTTCCTGGTCTTTTCTCGCTTCGATATCAAGGATCAGCTGCATCAGCAGAAAAAAGATAACTATCACAGCCGCGGAGATCGATAGGACCATGACGGTCCGCTTTCTGTAAGCGATATGTCTTTTGTCGATTTTTTCCTTGTTTTCCATAGGACAGTATCATACCCCTTTAGTAAGATATATTTGCTGTTGATTTTATCATATTTCTCAAGTGTATGCTACAGTGCAGGCGTTGACACGGCCGGGTCTATGTGGCATTCTGTTACTGTTTGACCTGAAGAAACAAGCAGACATATGGGAAGAAAACCGGCCGGAAGATTTATAAAGGAGAAAAATTATGGATTATGCCAAAGAATCCCTGAAGCTTCACGAGCAGTGGAAGGGAAAGATAGAAGTGATATCGAGAGTGCCCGTAAAGGACAGAGAGGATCTTTCGCTTGCATATACGCCCGGCGTTGCCGAGCCGTGTCTTGCGATACAGAAGGATACGGACAGATCCTATGAACTGACGCGCCGTCATAACATGTGCGCAGTGATAACGGACGGAAGCGCTGTCCTGGGACTCGGAGACATCGGACCGGAGGCGGGGATGCCGGTAATGGAGGGCAAATGCGTCCTCTTTAAATCCTTTGGAGATGTTGATGCGTTTCCGCTCTGCGTGGATACAAAGGATGTGGATGAGTTTGTGAACACGGTTGCCCTCATATCAAAATCCTTCGGCGGGATCAATCTGGAGGATATCTCCGCGCCCAGATGCTTTGAGATAGAAAGAAAACTGAAGGAAAGGACTGATATCCCCATCTTTCATGATGACCAGCACGGGACTGCGGTAATCACTTTGGCAGGCCTGACAAATGCATTGAAGATAGTGGGAAAGAAGAAGGAAGAAGTAAGGATAGTTACATCGGGAGCCGGCGCGGCTGCCGTGGCGATAGTAAAGCTTCTCCTGTCCGCGGGTTTTAAGAATGTGATCATGTGTGACAGGAAGGGGGCCATTTACGAAGGAAGGGAAGGCCTTAACTGGATCAAAGAAGAGATGGCAAAGGTTACGAATCTCGAAAAAAAGAAAGGCAGCATAGCTGATGTCCTTTGCGGAGCGGATGTATTTATAGGAGTTTCGGCACCGGGAACGGTTACGACCGAAATGGTAAAGACCATGAATAAAGATGCCATCATATTTGCATGCGCCAATCCTACGCCGGAGATATTCCCGGATGATGCGAAGGCGGGCGGCGCGGCTGTGATAGCGACAGGGCGAAGCGATTATCCGAATCAGATCAACAATGTATTGGCATTTCCCGGGATCTTCAGGGGAACCTTTGATGTCAGGGCAAAAGACATCAACGAAGAAATGAAGATGGCGGCTGCAAAAGCGCTCGCTGAACTCATACCGGAAAACGAGCTGAAAAGCGATTATATCATCCCTTACGCGTTTGATCCCAAGGTGGGTCCCGCTGTCGCAAAGGCTGTGGCCGAAGCAGCGGTAAAAAGCGGCGTTGCGCGTCTGGGGAATGAAGGGTAAAAGGAGCTTTTGATCATGGATAATAACACTGATGGATACAGGATCGAACATGATTCCATGGGAGAGATGAAGGTGCCTTCAGACAGATACTGGGGGGCACAGACCCAGAGGAGCAGGGAGAATTTCATGATCGGTGTGGGAAACGAGACCATGCCGCGCGAGATCATCCTTGCTTTTTCTGTCCTGAAAAAGGCGGCAGCGCTGGCAAACAGGTCTCTTGTGCCTGATCGTATGACTGCTGAAAAATGTGACGCGATCTGCGAAGCCTGTGATGCGATATCCGGAGGAAAGCTGTGGGATGATTTCCCGCTGGTGGTATGGCAGACAGGTTCAGGGACACAGTCAAACATGAATGTCAATGAGGTCATAGCGGGCTATGCAAATGCCATTGCAGGGAAAAAACTTCTTCATCCAAATGATGATGTTAACATGAGCCAGTCCTCAAACGATACATACCCGACTGCGCTTCATATCGCGGCTGTCCTTATTATTTCAGACAGGCTGATACCGGCGGCAAAACAGCTTATTCTTGAGTTTGAAAGGCTTGAAGAGGAAAACAGAGGGATAGTCAAGACCGGAAGGACACATCTGCAGGATGCGGTCCCGGTTTCCTTTGCGCAGGAGATAAGCGGGTGGAGAGCTTCCGTAGAAAGGGACATAAAGATGCTGGAACTGGCATTGGATCCTTTGAGGGAACTGGCGCTCGGGGGAACGGCAGTCGGGACAGGTCTCAACGCTCCGGAAGGCTTCGGAAAACTGGCAGCAAAAGAGGTTACGGGTCTTTCAGGAACACATTTTATAAGCGCGGAGAATAAATTTCACGCCCTGACATCAAGAGATGAGATAGTGTTTGCTCACGGCGCGATAAAGGCGATGGCTGCGGATATGATGAAGATCGCAAACGATGTCAGGTGGCTTTCTTCCGGCCCGAGATGCGGTCTTGGAGAGATCACGATACCGGCCAACGAGCCGGGCAGCTCGATCATGCCGGGAAAGGTGAATCCTACGCAGTGCGAACAGGTCACCATGGTGGCCGTACAGGTCATGGGAAATGATGCGGCTATTGGATTTGCGGCATCCCAGGGGAATTTTGAGCTCAATGTATTCCTGCCGGTGATCGCATATAACTTCATCCAGTCTGCAAGGCTTTTATCCGAATCGATCATTTCTTTTGCAAAGAACTGCGTCACGGGCATAAAGCCTGTCACGGAAAAGATGCATGAAAACCTTCACCGTTCACTGATGCTCACCACGGCGCTGAATCCCTATATTGGTTATGAAAACGCGGCAAAGGTTGCGCACATGGCTTTTGAAGAAAACATATCGCTGAAGGAGGCGTGTGTTGCTCTGGGATTTTTAAGCGCGGAAAAATTTGATGAAGTCTTTCATCCTGAGGAAATGGCAAAAGAGTGAATTAACACGGCATTGTAAAAACTCCCGGTTTATGGTAACATAATATTTTAGGTTAAGCGAGCCGAAAGGAGATCATATGAGCAGATTTGTCGTTGCAGGCCTGACACAGATAGAGACGATAGTAAAGGTTGACAGCATACCGGTCCAGTATGAACCGGTCAGGAGTATTCCCGATACGATTTTTACCTCGGCCGGAGGAGATGCCTATAATGAATCCCTGGCGTTTTCATGGCTTGGAGACACAGTGGAGTTCCTTTCAGCTGTCGGAAGAAATCAGGATATGAGCATCCTCAATCCGACAGGCAGGGAAGTGACGCTTAGTACCGACCATATCCTGAGGATCATGGACAGCACCCCCACCCAGGTAGTCCTTTACGACAGGGAGAGGAGAGAGCAGATATTTGAGGATATCAAGGGACTCCGTGATATCGAGTATGATATGTCTATGATCCCGCCAATGATAGCAGCGTGCGATATGGTGGTGCTTTCAAATGCAAATTTCTGCAGGCCCTTCATACAGGTCGCAAAAGAATTTGACAAAAAGATTGCGGTCAACATCCATTCTTATCTGCCCGAAAAGGAAGTTTACAACAAGGATTTCCTTGAAAATGCATCCATCCTTTATTTCAGTGATGACACGATAAAGACGGATCCCTTTGATTTCGTGCGCGAGATAGCGGACAGGTACAATAACGATATCATCATCCTTGGCCAGGGTTCAAAGGGACTGATAATCTATGACAAAAAGAATAATGAGAACATCCATTACGATACGGTAAAGACAAATGAGGTTGTAAACACAACCGGTGCCGGAAATGCACTGTTTGCCTGCTTTTTGCATTATTTCCAGGAGACCGGCGATTTCAGGCTTTCAATAAAGAATGCCATGCTTTTTGCTTCATACAAGATCGGATACATGGGAACCTCGAACGGTTTCATGACAGTGGAGCAGCTTGAGCAGTGGAGAAGCCTGATCTGGAAAACAAGATCTGTTACTGACGGAGTCTTTGATGAGAACAATAAATAACGGGATCAGAAAAACAGTCATAAAGATAACAAGGATCATAGTCTGGTCGGAGCTTGCGGCAGACATAGTTTTCTTTGTCTTTTTCTATTATACCGATGGCCTGACAAGGAGCGTTCAGTCCTATATAATCTTCAAGATCCTGCTGCCGTTTCTGATCAATCTGGCAACTTTTATATTCTTCAAAAAGTATAACGATAACAGGGACCACAGCATGCTGAACAAGAATGTGGTCTGTGCCTTTGCTCTTACAACCATAGCGGGATCGGCCGCCATATGTCATGGCTATTATGTGCCGCTTTGGCTGACGCCGTCACTTGTGATGATCTTCTGTACTATTTTTCACAGTGACAGGCTTCAGAGGTGGCTTCTCATATACAATTACATCATAATACTGCTTGGATGCGCAGTCGTCTCATGGGAAAATCCCTACAATACATCCTATTACATCCAGAATGCTGTTGTGGTTCTTCTTGTCGCAACTCTTTTCAATATGATCGCTTCGGTCATGAATAAGTACAATCAGGAAATGGTCGGGCTGACCAGGAATTTCCACGATAAGCAGATGGAGTACAAGGAGAAGCTTGAAACCGACTTCCTGACAAAGCTTTTTTCCAGGGAGTATGTTGAAAAAGAGGCAACAGAAGCCCTGACCTACTGCAGCGAGGATAATCCATGTTCCATCGCCATGATCGATCTTGATAAGTTCAAGACTATAAATGACAGGTTTGGACATGAGAACGGTGACAAGGTCCTTGAGACCTTTGGAAAGATCATCTCTGATTACATGAATGATTTCCTGATAGCCGGACGGTTCGGAGGAGAGGAATTTGTCCTTGTTTTTGAGGGCGGTGATTTTGATTCTCATGTCATGGTCATGGAAGATATCAGGGAGAAGTTTTCAAAGCAGATATATGATTTTACCGACAAGAAGATAACCCTGAGCGGCGGGATCAGGTACTGCAGCAAGCCGGTTTCCTTCCAGGAGGCGCTGAAAGATGCCGATGAAGCTCTCTACAGGTCGAAGGAAGCGGGAAGGAACCGTATCACTGTTGCCGGCAAAAGGTGATGAGCCATGTCGTCAGGCGGAAAAAAGATAAAAATCAGGCATTCGATCAGGGTCCAGCTGGCTTGTATCTTCATATCAGCCCTTGTTCTCGTAGTCACATCAAGTATCGTTATCAACAGATTTTTCCTTCAGGATTTTTATGTCAGAAACAAGACGCAGAGGCTTGAGAGGATATACTCACAGATAGATTCCTTTGCGGACAGATATGATACCGGCTCGGATGATTTTGCCGAAGAGTGCGCAAGTCTTGTGAATGATAATAATATAAGCGCGGTCGTGGTGACATCATCCCTGGATATCAGATACAGTTCCGAGAACAGATCGGAGATACTGATCTCGCGTCTGGTCTGGCATATACTTTCAAATGATGAACGGAAAGCGCCTTCACGCGAGGGCCCCGATGAGCCGGAAAATGCCAGTGATACTGATAAAGACGGAAAGAATGCACCCAAAAATCCCGCAAGGGAAAAGATCCTCAGGCAGACGGATGATTATGCCATGGCGATCACAAACGACCCAATGGTCTCGTCACAGTATATCGAACTGTGGGGACTGCTCGGAAACGGCGACCTTATCTTTATGCGGACCCCTCTTGAAAGCATCAGGGAAAATGTATCCATAGCCAATACATTCCTGTTTTACATTATGGCAGGTACCGCGGCGATAGGCATAGCTGCCATATGGATCATCTCAAAGAAGATAACGGATCCTGTGCTGAAGATGACCGATGTTGCCGACAGGATGGCACATCTGGATTTCGAAGCCAGATATGATTCAAAAGGCAAAAATGAGATAGATGAGCTCGGTGCGCATATCAACGAGTTATCAGTGAAGCTGAAGGAAGCCATGTCGGATCTCCGCACTGCCAACAACGAGCTGAAGAAGGATATCGAAAAAAGAGAAGAAATCGAGAACATGAGGATGGAATTTGTCTCGAACGTATCTCATGAGCTCAAGACGCCCATAGCACTGATCCAGGGATATGCCGAGGGACTGAAGGATAATATCAGTTCTGATGAGGAAAGCAGGAATTTTTACTGTGATGTGATCATGGATGAGTCCGAAAGGATAAACAAGATGGTCAAAAACCTGCTGACGCTCAACCGGCTGGAATTTGGAAATGAAGAAGTCAAGCTTGAAAGGTTTGACCTGACGGAACTGATAAAAAACTGCATGACTTCCTCGGATATCATGCTCAAGCAGTTTGACGCATCGGCTACTCTTGAGAATAATGATCCCTTCTATGTGTGGGGGGATGAGTTTATGGTCGAAGAGGTATTCCTGAACCTGTTTTCAAACGCCATCCATTATTGCGGCGGAGAAAAACGTATAGATGTATCCATGAAGGAAACGGAAGAAAAAGTCAGAGTGACTGTATTTAATACCGGTGAACCGATCCCTGAAGAGGCGATAGGGCATATCTGGGAGAAATTTTACAAGGTGGACAAGGCAAGGAGCCGTGAGGTGGGAGGCACCGGGATAGGGCTTTCGATCGTAAAGGCTGTAATGGACTCTTTAAGTAATGACTGCGGTGTGGTAAACTATGATAACGGAGTCGCCTTTTATTTTGAACTTGACAGAGCGTGAAAAGGCCTCGGGAGGAAAAAGTGAGAAAAGCGTCTGTTTTGACAATGATCATAATGATTTCCCTTTTTGCTGCAGGATGTGCTTTCGGACAGCATGTAGAACTGACCGATGAGAATTCGCAGATCGTGACTGATTATTCTACCGATGTGGTTTCAAAGCACAACAAGTATTCCAATTCCAGGCTTGTTGATCTGAAGACTGTTCGGAAAGAGTATCAGAAGCAGATAGATCTGGATGCCAAAAAGAAGAATTTCATAGCAATGCAGAGGGGAGTATCCGCTAACGCGCAGGATCAGCCGTCAGACGGCAACGGTTCGGGCGGAGAAGGAAATGCCGGGGATGCTGTGCCGGTGCCGGAGATATCCATAGCAGAAGCCATAGATATACCGGAATTTGATGTGGAATACACAGGCTATGATGTTGCCGTTTCATATCCGGACAGTTCGATGTCCGATAATATAATCATGGGAATGACAGCGGCCCAGGGAGACAGGCTGCTGATAGTTCATTTTCTGGTCTCAAACAAATCGGATCAGGATATGGAATGCGATGTTCTTTCGGTCAAGCCCCAGTTCAGGCTGAGGGTCAACGGTGAAAGAAGGACTCTTCAGCAGACGATACTTGAAAACGATCTGTCTAAATATTCCTCCGTCATACCTGCGGGAGACAGCGCGGATACGGTCCTGATATGCGAGATGTCCGAAGCTGACGCGGAAAACATAGAAACACTGAGTCTTATCGTCAGAAGCGCTGCCGGCAGACCGGAATATGTTTTGGAGGAGTGATCAGAAATGCCGATAAAGGTTCAAAGGGATCTGCCTGCCCGCAGCATTCTTGAGGATGAAAATATATTTGTGATGGATGATGACAGATCCATCCATCAGGATATCAGGCCCCTAAAGATCGGAATCCTGAATCTCATGCCGCTGAAGGAAGATACCGAGCTTCAGCTTTTAAGGGAGCTTTCAAACACACCCCTTCAGATCGACATTACCTTTGTCATAGTCGAGAGCCATATTTCCCAGAATGTTTCGGCAAATCATCTGAACAGGTTTTATCAGGTCTGGTCTGATATAAAGGATCAGAGATTTGACGGATTCATCATTACCGGGGCACCGGTCGAAAATCTTGAATTTGAAGAAGTTGACTACTGGGATGAGCTGAAGGAAATCTTTGAGTGGACAAAGAAAAATGTCACCAGCACCGTGCATCTGTGCTGGGGAGCCCAGGCCGGTCTTTATTATCACTATGGAATCAGAAAGCATCCTCTTGAAAGGAAACTGTTCGGAATCTTTCCGCAAAAGCTGCTTCACAGAAAGGATCCTCTCGTAAGAGGCTTTGATGATATTTTTTATGCTCCTGCGTCGAGATATACGCAGAATTCTTCATCGGATATCCACTCCTGCCCTGAGATAAAGGTGCTTGCGGAGGGGGATGAATCCGGTGTGTATCTGTGTACGGCGGAGAACGGGAGATTTGTATTTGTTATGGGACATCCCGAATATGACAGGATGACGCTTGACAGGGAGTATCGTCGGGACAGGGACAAGGGCCTTGATACGGCCGTTCCGGTAAATTATTATCCGGGCGATGATCCCGAAGCCATGCCTCATCTGCAGTGGAGGTCACATGCCAATAATCTGTATACGAACTGGCTGAACTATTATGTATATCAGCTGACCCCCTATGATATTGGATAAATAAGAACCTGCGGCATTCTTCATGCCGTGGGTTTTTTGTTGTGAATCGCCCTGATATGTGATACAATCTGCTTATATTTGTATGCTCATTTCTGTTTTGCTTTGGAGATGAAGAATTAGAAATGTGAGGGAAACGGTATGGTAAGAAAAGGAAAGGTTATACGCAAGATCGTGATCATAGCCATAGCGGCTCTGCTGGCGCTTTCGGTGCTGCTGACCGTCGTAGGTACGATAAGGATTAGAAAGACCTATGAGGGTATGATCGAAGAAGAGCTGAAGGCTACCTGCAATCATCTGGATGTATTTCTGGAGGCTGCTTATCACGGCAGCTGGACGGTCGATTTCAATGACGAGGTCATCATAAACGGCTATAACAGGCAAGAGGATATCATGGCCGACATGGACAGGCTGAAGGAGCTTACAGGCGTTGATTATACCATCTTCATCGGAAAGACGAGGAGGATAACCACACTGACAAAGGCCGGTTCCACTGACAGGATAGTCGGTACGGATGCTGCCGATGCTGTCATCAAGGAAGTGCTGGAGGGCGGAAAGCCTTATCTTGCAAAAAACATCACCATAGAAGGAAAAAAATACTACGGATATTATGTGCCTCTGACGAACAGCAGCGGTGTTATAAACGGAATGATATTTGCCGGAAGAGAGAGCGAGGATATTTCAAAGAATACGAGAAGCGCGATATTTACCATGGGTGGCATATCGCTCCTTTTCCTCCTCGTTGCCATACCGCTTGCAATATATCTGGAAATAAAGATCAGCGGAGCCATGCTTTCCATCCAGCAATCAATCCTTGGCCTTGCTGACGGAAACCTTAGTGTTGAGATCGAAGACAAGGCTTACAACAGGAAGGACGAGATCGGCATCATCGCCGAGAGCACGGTTGTCATGAGAGACAAGCTGAAGGAGATCATCGGGGATGCAAAGCAGATGTCTGAAGAGGTTACAAGCTCCGGAGATGAGCTTTCAGGATCGGCTTCGCAGGCAGCCGATGCATCAGGACAGGTCAGCTCGGCAGTTGAGGAGATTTCAAAGGGCGCGATTTCCCAGGCTGAGAGCATTCAGACTGCTGCCACGAATACTGCCGATATGGGCAATGACATAGACGGCATAACGGCAAGCATAGAAGAGCTTTCAAAGCAGGCAAAGGATATGCAGGAGTCCTGCCAGAACGCGATGGACGCCCTGAACAAGCTGATAGATCAGAATGCGGGAGTCGTTGAGTCAGTCGGTGTCATAGACAGGCAGATCAGGGCAACCAATGAGGCTGTCGAAAAGATAGCTGAAGCATCAAATGTCATAACGGCAATTTCCGAGCAGACCAATCTGCTTTCACTGAATGCATCGATCGAGGCTGCAAGGGCAGGAGAGGCAGGAAAGGGATTTGCGGTCGTTGCTACCGAGATCGGTTCGCTGGCGGCGCAGTCAGGCGATGCGGCAGTCAATATAGGACAGATAGTTACCGACCTGGTAACCGAGTCACAAAAGAGCGTACAGAGGCTCGGCGACCTCAACAAGGAATTCGAGGCCCAGAACGAGCAGCTTGATTCTACCAGGAAGGATATGGAGGATATGGCAGTCGGAGTGCAGGCTGTATCTGACAGTTCCATGGACATCACGGCTATGGTAGACAACCTGAACAATGCAAAGAATGCCGTTGTCGGAGTCATAGACGACCTGTCGGCGATCTCAGAGGAGAATGCGGCATCGACGCAGGAGACAAACGCTTCCATGCAGGAACTGAATGCGACCTTCGAGGTCATAAACCATTCCGCTTCGGACTTAAGGGAACTTGCAGAAAAGCTTCATAAGGAGATGGAATTCTTCAAACTCTGATATGGATGCAAAAGGACGGCACAGAGTGATCTCTGTGCCGTTTTTATATTTGCTGTCTTATTCTGATACATGCTCCATACCGACACTGAGCAGTGTCCGTACATGTTCGTCGGAAAGAGAATACAGTATCAGCTTTCCTTCACGCCGCCCTTTTATGAGCCGGTTCTGTTTCAGTATACGAAGCTGGTGGGAGATGGCGGACTGAGTCATATTGAGCTTTTCTGCCAGTTCGTTTACACAGATCTCATCGCTGTAGAGAGCGTACATGATACGGATCCTCGTCGGATCTCCGAAATTCTTGAACAGCTCGGCAAGCAGGATGGTTTTTCCTTCATCGGGAAGAGAGAATTTTTCAGACTCCATTTCATACCCCCTTTACAAAAAGCGCGCGTATCGCATTCAGTACGGCAAGTATCATCACACCGACATCTGCGAGTATTGCTATCCACATGTTGGCAAGCCCTGCGGCGCCGAGTATCAGGCACAGGACCTTTACGGATATTGAGAATATCAGGTTTTCATGGACGATGCGAAGGCATTTTTTTGATATCCTTATGGCCTTTGCAATCTTTTGGGGATCATCATCCATGAGTACAACATCAGCAGCCTCTATCGCTGCATCAGATCCCAGCGCTCCCATGGCTATGCCTATATCGGAGATGGAAAGCACCGGTGCGTCATTGATCCCGTCCCCGGCAAAAGCAAGCCGTTCTTTCGGAGTTTTTGATCTGAGGATCTCTTCGACCAGATTAACCTTTTCATCAGGCAGAAGTCCTGCATGATACTCATCTATGCCAACTTCTTTTGCTACCGCCGACGCAACCTTTTCAGAATCGCCCGTAAGCATTATCGTCTTTTTGATACCGGCCTTTTTAAGCTCGGAAACGGCTGCCTTTGAACCGTGCTTTATCGTATCGCTTATGACTATGTGTCCCGCATAGCTTCCGTCGAGAGCTACATGTATTATGGTTCCTGTATGATGGCAGTCAATATAATCAACACCAAGCTCCTGCATGAGGGCGGCATTTCCGGCGGCGACCTTCTTTCCTTCCACGATACCGGTGATTCCTTTTCCGCTGATCTCTCTGATGTCTGTTACCAGACCGGGATCCGGCTGCATGCCGCAGGCTTTTTTTATGCTCAGCGCTATCGGATGGCTGCTGTGCGCCTCAAGATGCGCGGTGATCCGTAAAAGCTCTTTTGCTGAAAGCGGGCTGTGGTGTAGCGCAGTTACTTCAAATGACCCATGAGTGAGGGTTCCGGTCTTGTCGAATACGACATATTTTACCTTTGAAAGCGTTTCAAGGTAATTTGATCCCTTGATGAGGATGCCTCTGCTTCCCGCACCGCCGAGACCTGCAAAAAAACTCAAGGGTATGCTTATCACGACAGCGCACGGACAGCTGATAACGAGAAATGTACATGCCCTGTAGATCCAGTCAAAGACCATCGGGTCCCCTCCTGCGGCAAGAAGAAAAAGCGGGGGCAGAAGGGCAAGCGCAAGAGCCGAAAAGCATACAGCAGGAGTATAATAGCGCGAAAACTTTGATATGAAGTTTTCGGACCTGGATTTTCTGGAGGCTGCATTTTCAACCAGCTCCAGGATCTTTGATGCTGTGGAGCATTCAAAATCTGCCGTTGTCTCAACCTTCAGCACACCGGACAGATTGATGCTCCCGGAAAGGACCTGGCTTCCCGCGCCGACATCTATGGGGATGCTTTCGCCCGTGAGGGCAGACATGTTCAGGGCCGAGGTGCCTTCTTTTATTATGCCGTCGATGGGGACTTTTTCACCGGGATTTACTGTGATGATGCTGCCTGTCTCAACTTCATCCGGGTCGACCCTGACAAGCTTTCCGTCGGCATCCGTAATATTTGCATAGTCCGGGCGGATATCCATGAGAGAGGAGATGTTCTTTCTGGAGCGTCCGACTGCGATCGACTGGAAGAGTTCTCCTGTCTGATAAAGCACCATTACAGCAACCGCCTCAAGATAATCGCCGTCTCCGCCCCTGACAGCATTTGTGATACCGGTAAAGATAGCTCCGAATGTTGCGACAGTCATGAGGAAATTCTCGTCAAATACCTGTCTGTTCCTGATGCCGTGAAAGGCCTTTTTCAGGACATCATATCCGGCTAAAAGATAGGGTATCATATATAGCAGAAGCTTCAGGTACCATAGAGTGATGTATCTGTCGCAGAAGATGCAGATGACGGTAAGCACGGCAGCTGTTATTATCCTGATAAGCAGTTTCTTTTCTTTTTTCTTCATTTATTATTTCTCCAAAAGAGTGATTTCCGGGATCATCCTTGTGTTTTTCGGCCGGTCCCTCAAATAAAGATCTCGCAGTCTTCTTCAACTTTTTTGCAGTTGGAAAGCACATTTTTCATGACTGCCTCGGGGTCGGCGCCTTCATCGAATTCAACCTTCATCTTCAGGGTCATGAAGCTTACGGTTGCATCCTTTACTCCTTCGGTGTTTTTTGCTGCAGTTTCCATTTTTTCGGCGCAGTTTGCGCAGTCTACTTCGATGGGATATGTTTTCTTCATAGCTACCTCCTTGAATAAAACGATATACTTGATGAATACATGAACAATCGTTCATATATTCATTTATTATATCTGTTTTATTTTTGTTGTCAAGGAGAAAAGTTCGGTTATAATAAAAGAGAGTATAATTTCTGATACAAGAGGGGCAGAAGAGAGGGGATTTCCTTGAAAAAAAAGAAAATAGGCGTGTTCATCGGGAATACTCATACTTTTTTTCCGAGATCGCTTATGAAAGCCATATATGACAATTCAAAAAAAGAGGACTATGATCTTCACTTCTATCTGGGGCTGGAGTATGCCCAGTTCATGGGTGATGATGTAAGCAGCAGTACTGATATGGATTTTCAGTACAGTACCATATATGATTATGCGTTTTTTTCATCTCTTGATGCAGTGATCATAGCTTACGGCACCATCACAACCTTTCACAAGATCGCATTGGAAGAATTTTATGAAAAACTCAACGGCATACCCTGTGTAGTCATCTCAGATAAGGTGGATCCCAAAATGGGAGTGAGTGTCAGGACTGACAATTACCGGGGTATATACAGCTGTACGGAGCATCTGATAAAGGAACATGGACTGAAAAATATCCTTCATCTGGCAGGGCCTTATGATATAAATGCCGACGCAAAGGAAAGGCTTGAAGGTTACAGAACCGCGATGACCGACAACGGTCTTGAGTTTTCGTTCAGGAATGTCACCAAGGGAGATTATACCGAATATGCCGATGAACAGGTAAAAAAACTTCTGGATGACAATCCGGATGCCCAGGCTATAGTCTCTGCCAATGATGAGATGACAACATCTGTCTACAGGGTGTGCGCGGAGAGAGGATATACAGTTGGGGTGGATCTGTCCGTGACCGGCTTTGATAATATTGCATTTTCAGCATATGTTGAACCTCCTCTTACTACTGTCAGGCAGAACGGCCTGAAAATGGGAAAAGCCGCTCTGCAGCAGGCTGAGAATCTGATAGAGGGCATAAGGGCCGAAAATGTCGTGGTACCCTCGGAATTCATTGTCAGATGCTCGTGCGGCTGCGCTCCGGATGCAGATGTTGCTTCACCTGAAGAAGATGAAGATTTTATGGATCAGTACAAGACTGTCAGGGAATCTTATCAAAGATCTCTTTTAGGTCCGTATCTGATAAAGGAACTGATCACTCTTGCCGAAGACGAGCACAGGTTCTATGAAAGGGTGTGTGAGATATTATGTGCGCACGGAGCATTGACATCAAAGATATTTGTCCTGCCAAAGGTCTGTGTCATAAATGATGCTGACGACTGGAAGATGCCGGAACTGCTGTTCCTGAAGGCGTTCCAGGAAGGAGAGGAGATAAATGTTCTTGATGTCCCGATAGAGTTTACCCGGCAGTCAAGCGAATGGATGTCGGATTTCTTTAGTGAGGACAGGCACAGGTCTCTTTTTAATTTCCTGCTGTTTGACGGAAACAGAAATTACGGCGTGCTTGAATGTGAGATATCTCCTGAAATGGTAACGGATTTTTATATGATATCCGTTCAGCTTGGGACGGCCATGCACTTCCTTGAGCTTTCGCTGGAGAGAGTGGAGTTTCGAAAGAGACTGGAGGAGCAGAACAGCCTGCTGAACATAAATGCGTACACGGACGGTCTTACCGGCGTACTGAACAGACGCGGGATTTATGAGAAGACAGTATCCTGTCTCAACGGTCATGAAAGCGATCATATGATCGTCATGATGGTCGACCTGGATCATCTCAAGGAGATCAATGACAATTTCGGTCATGCGGAAGGCGATAACGCGATAAAGGTCACGGCCGGCATCCTGAAGAAGCTGATCGGAAACCGCGGTTATGTGGGCAGGTACGGTGGAGATGAATTCCTGGTCATCATGGCAATACGCGAGGATGACGACAAGCAGGAATGGATAGAAAGGATGGAAGGAGCCATCAGGAAAAAGACTGAAAAGTATAACAGCAATTCAAAAAGGCCTTATTATGTTGAAATGTCAGTCGGTGCGGTTGAGATTACAAGTGATTCCGGCATGGATTTCTCGCAGCTGATCGCAAAAGTGGACAATATGCTGTATGAAGCAAAAAAGAACAGGCGTGATACAGTGATCAGGATTTGAGATAAGGAAAACGAAGATGACAGATGCAAAAAAAATACTTGAAGATGTCAGGCAGGGCATAGTCAGTACAGACGAGGCCCTGCTTTATTTTCAAAAAGAACCCTATGCCGATATCGATTTTGCAAAGGTTGATCAGAAAAGAAGCATCATCCAGGGCAACGGAGAGGTTATATACGGACAGGGGAAGAGCACGGAACAGATCAGGAAGATAATAAAAACGATGCTTGATGCAGGTCAGAAAAATGTGCTTGTGACCCGCCTGTCTGCTGACAGGAAAAAGGAACTGGAAGACATTGAAGGTTTTTCTTATTATGATGATGCGCAGATTGCTGTCATCGGAGGCATGAGGTGTGCTGACGGCATCGGAAAGATAGCGGTGGTATCCGCAGGAACAAGCGATCTCAAGGTGGCTGAAGAAGCAGTGATAACCGCCCGTTTTTTCGGAAACGAGACAGTGAGGATATATGATGCCGGTGTGGCCGGCCTCCACAGGCTTTTGTCAAATCTTGATGAGCTGATGACTGCAAAGGTCGTCATAGCGGTTGCGGGGATGGAGGGGGCTCTGGCCAGCGTGGTAGGGGGCCTTGTCAGCGTGCCTGTCATCGCCGTTCCCACAAGCGTCGGTTACGGAGCATCTTTTGACGGGCTTTCGGCCCTGCTTTCCATGATGAACTCGTGCGCAAGCGGAGTTTCGGTCGTAAATATAGACAATGGATTTGGAGCCGGCTATCAGGCTTCGCTCATAAATCATATCAGATAAGGAGAACCATATGAGAGTAATGTATCTTGAATGCAATATGGGAGCGGCCGGAGATATGCTTTGCGCTGCTCTTTTCGAGCTCCTGCCGGATGAGGAAAAGAACGGGTTCATAAAATGGATAAATTCCACAGGCCTGAAGGGTACGGAAACAGTATTTGAAAAAGTAAAAAGGTGCGGTATAACCGGCACACACATGAAGGTGCTGGTTGACGGAAAGGATGAGTCAGAGCTTTTCGGGCATGACTGTCATCATGATGAAGATCTCCATGCTCATCACGGACACACCTCCTTAGATGAGATGATGGAACTGATCGCGTCACTGGATGCAGATGAAAGCATAAAAAAAGATGCGGCAAAGGTGTACAGGATCCTTGCAGATGCAGAAAGCATCGTTCATGGTACGGATATATCACAGATCCATTTTCATGAGGTGGGAACAAAGGATGCCCTGATCGACATATTGTCCGTCTGTTTCCTGATGCATGCGATAGCGCCGGACAGGGTAGTGGTTTCGCCTGTATGTACGGGAAGAGGAAATGTCAGATGCGCTCACGGCATACTTCCGGTCCCGGCTCCGGCTACAGCCTGCATATTAAAGGATGTCCCGGTATATCAGGGGAATATCGAATCAGAACTCTGTACGCCTACAGGTGCGGCGCTTATCAGGTATTTTGCGGATGATTTTGCATATATGCCTGTCATGAAGACAGAATCCGTCGGATATGGTATGGGGACAAAGGAGTTTGAAAGAGCTAATGCACTGAGGGCTTTTTTGGGAAGGTCCGATGAAGGAAGTACAGATAAAGATTTAGAGACGGTAAATGTTCTTTCATGCAATGTGGATGACATGACAGGTGAGGAGATCGGCTTTGCTCTCGGGAGATTTCTGGAGGCCGGCGCCTGCGAAGCCTTTACAGTTCCTGTCAACATGAAAAAATCAAGACCCGGCATAATCATAGAGGTAATCTGCAAAAAAGAAGATACCGAAGGGATGAAGGCGCTGATATTCAGACATACATCCACTATCGGCATCAGACAGTATGAATGCAGAAGAAGCATTCTTGACCGTCATGTGATCGAAAAGGAGACTGAAGAAGGTAAAATAAGGATAAAGGAGTCGTGCGGTTTGGGGGTGCGCAAAACCAAATATGAATTTGAGGATCTGGCGCGCATAGCCCAAAAACATGATATCAGCTTAATGGAAGCAAGAGCGCTTCTTGAAAAAAAGCCCGGTTCTACATGAGAAGGTTCAGCTTTTCTTCATGTATCGAGAAGGATGCATCACTGACCTTGAATGATACCTCTCCGTCGGTGTGTATCCATACCGGTTCATCCGAAGAGATCCGTACTTTACGGGCTTTTTCAATCTTTATTCCGCGCCTTCCGGCATGCTTTCCGCTGTAGGCTTTCGGAAACAGGGTGAAAAACCTGAAAGGATGAATCCTGTCGGTTATGCACAGATCCAGCATGCCGTCCGTATTGTCGGCTTCGGGGCAGAACTTAAAGCCTCCGCCCTCAAATGCGGTGTTCATAACAACTGCAAAGAGGCATTTCTCATAAACCCTTTCCGTGCTGTCATCATATGTTATCCTGCACAGAAAAGTCCTGTTTTTTATTATCATTGATATGGCTGTCAGGACATAAACAAGTCTGCCCAGACGGACCCGGTTGAGCAGTTTCTTCAGCTTCATTCTGTTTGCTTTTTCGCAGCTTTCCGCGTCAAAGCCGAGACCGGAGCTGATATTGAACAGGATCCTCCTGTCGCCTGATTCCATTACTCCGATATCGACGCTGCGTTTTATCTTTCCATCGGATATATCTTTTATTATTTCTTCCCTGGTTTTCCCGGCGCAGAGTGCTCTTGAAAGATCGTTGCCGCTGCCTTTTGAGATGAATGCGATACGGGTCCTCCGGAAGTCTTTTATGGAATTGACTGCCTGATTCATGGAGCCGTCGCCGCCGATTATGATTATATCCGCATGATCGGATCCTGACAGTCTTGATGTGAGCTTTGAGATGATCTTTCCGAAGTCGTTTCTTTCGGTCGAGACATAAAGCTTGTAGTCCATGTCCTGTGCATCCACAAGGGGCTTCAGGTCTTTCCATGCCTGAATGCCGTGTCCTGATGCAGTTTCCGGATTGATGATGATATGAAACATTTTCTAAATCACTTTCTGATCCAATGTCTTTATAAAACAGTTTATATTTTATATAATAGGACAGGATTTTTCAACAGCGGGTAAATATATGGATCGGAATACAGTTGTCGTGGGAATGTCCGGAGGAGTGGATTCTTCTGTCGCGGCGCTTTTATTAAAAAAACAGGGTTATAATGTGATTGGTGTCACCATGCAGATCTGGCTATCGGATTCGCTTTATGACATTGCGCGCATGGACGGATGCTGTTCTCTGAGCGCGGTAGATGATGCCCAAAAAGTGTGTGAAAGGATAGGCATAGAGCATCGGGTTCTGAATTTCAGGGACATTTTCCGTGAAAAGGTGATAGAGAATTTTGTGCATGAATACCTGAATGGAAGGACGCCGAATCCGTGCATAGTGTGCAACAGATATGTGAAATGGGATGCGCTTCTTTCATGGGCTCTTGATAACGGAGCAGGATATATAGCCACCGGACATTATGCAAGGATACAAAGGCTTGAAAACGGGCGGTATGCCATAGCCAGATCCAAAACCGCCGCAAAGGACCAGACCTATGCGCTGTACAGTCTGACCCAGGAACAGCTTTCGCATACGATAATGCCTGTAGGTGACTATGATAAGGAAACAGTCAGGGAGATGGCAAGAAAGGCAGGGCTTGCTGTGTCCGACAAGCCTGACAGCCAGGAGATCTGTTTTATAGAGGATAATGATTATGCAGGTTTCATAGACAGGTATCCGGGAATTGCAGTACCGGGGCCGGGGGATTTTGTGACTTCCGACGGAAGGGTCCTTGGCAGGCATAAAGGGATAACACACTATACGATCGGGCAGAGGAGGGGGCTGAACCTGCCGATGGGAAAGCATGTCTATGTGACAAAGATTGATCCAAAGAAGAATGAGGTCATTATAGGAGACGGAGAGGATGTGTTTTCCGAAAGCCTTTCCTGCAGCAGCCTGAATTTCATGTCAGAGGAAGACCTGCCGGAGGGTACGGAAAAAAGGCTTTTCTGCAAGATCAGATACAGGCATGAGGGACAGTGGTGCAGTGTAGTCAGATCGGGAAAGGATGAGCTTACAGTTTCATTTGAAGAACCGGTTCGGGCCGTGACTCCCGGACAGTCAGCTGTTTTTTATGACGGAGATGTGATATTCGGAGGCGGGATAATAACCGGAAACTAAGGGACACTATTTGTCATGCATTTTCCGAAACTGCGTTGGAGTGATGTTTTTGATCAGCTTGAACATCCTTACAAAGGATGGGAGAGAAGAAAAGCCTGACTGTATCGCGGCTTCGGTTATGGTGACATCGGGATCGGACAAAAGGATCTCCGCATTTTCAATACGCTTGATGTTCACATATCTGTAAAAGGTCTTTCCGGTAAACTGCTTGAAAAGACGGGCAAAATGGTATTTTGAAAAGCCTGCCATTTCTGCGGCATCCTCAAGTGACAGATCCTCTGAGAAATGCGAATTGATATATTCGCATATCCCGAAAAAACGGGCAGAGTATTCCTGCTGCCGGTCGAAGGGAGTTTCGGGATCCGATACCGAGGTGCCGTATCGCCTCACTGCAGTCACAAGTATGCTGATGAGCCCGGAATAGATCCATGCGCCGGAATAGGCGTCATCGGAAAAGTATTCCTTTTCTATTGAGAGCATCAGATCCTGTATCATCTGCGCCGTCTCGGGATCTTTTTTGTGCCATATCACGGTCGCGGGAGAGAGCATGGTCATGGCAAATGATAGCTCGGTCATATTTGTTATGAGAGAAAGATCGGGCTGGAATATGAGCCGTTCCCCGCTTTTCGGGGCTTTGAGAGTGTGGATGGTCCCTGAGGAGATGATTATAATATCACCGGGCTCAAGGCTGTAGCACTCATCGCCTATGATGACATCATAGCCTCCCTTAAGGGGCATTATTATCTCGGGTGATGCATGCCAGTGAGGGGGATAATCCTCGGCTTCGGAATTGTGATAAAGCTTGAACAGAGGCTGTCTGCTGAAGTTTACGGTCTCGTGGAAACCCTTGAGTGTTTCTATCATAAAGCTCCTCCGGGGATATATGTCTTTTTGACCCTACAATCATAGAATATTTGAGGGAGAAAAACAATGATAATATCAGACTGCCACATGCACACAACCTATTCGACTGACGGACATTCGGACATGGAGAGCATGATAAATGCTTCGATCAAAAAGGGTCTGAAAAGCATCTGTTTTACCGAACACAACGATCACGGCGCCGGTTTTTTTGAGGGCGGGACTTTCGTGGTTGATACGGATGAGTATTATGAGGGCTATGTGAGGCTTTCGGAAAAATACAGCGAAGAGATAGAAGTTCTCTTCGGCATTGAGATAGGTCTCATGGAGAAAGAAAAGGCCTTTTTTGAGGATTATGTTGAAAAGTATCCCTTTGATTTCGTGATCGGCTCAAGTCATACTGCCGGCGTTTACGATCCCTACTTTCCGGAATACTATACCCGTTTTGATACTACGGAAGAAGCTTACAGATATTATTTTGCGTCTGAGCTGAAAAGAGCGGAGCTGTTTGAATGCTATGATTCATACGGTCATCTGGATTATGCCCTCAGATACGGTCCTGGAAAGAATTCTGATTTCACATATGAAAAATATGCCGATCTTCTGGATCCTCTGCTGTCTGCCATAATAAAAAAGGGGAAGGTCATAGAGATCAATTCTTCGGGTTTCAAGGCCGGAATGAACGGACCGAATCCTGCAGTATCCATAATAAAACGCTATCGAGAGCTTGGAGGTCTTCCGCCGACGATAGGGTCGGATGCGCATGAGACTGCATTTATTGCGTATGAATTTGAAGCAGTTGAGCAGATCCTGAGGGAAACCGGGTACAACTCCTATTCAATATTCAGAAAGAGGGAAAGAGCGGAGATCATAATATAGAACAGGGCGTCAGCATACATGTTTTGTTCACGGCTCGGACAGTTCTAAGCTCATCCGTCGTCTTATAAACAAAATTTCGCTCTGCGCCGTTCCGGCCTTGCTCATTCATAGTTACATGCAGGATGAAAATAATAGTTAGCAAGTCCGGCCTTCGCACCCGCGAAATTTATAAGCCTCGGATTCGCTAAGAACTGCCGGCTGGGTGTTCACAAAACATATATGCCTGACGCCCGCGGTTCGATTGTTCAATTGGTGATGTCCTTATAGCATCAGTCGTACGGGTGTATCGTTTCGATAGTGCCGTCTTCGCTGATGTTCAGCTTTGTATATTTCACGCAACGTTCATGCGTGACTCCCGAAAGCTCTATATCATGGTAAAAGAGATACCATTGTCCGTCGATCTCAACAATCGAATGATGCGTGGTCCATCCTTTGACAGGCTCCAGGATGCGTCCCTTGTATGTAAAGGGGCCGTCAGGCCTGTCGGATTCGGCGTAGCAGATGAAATGTGTTGTTCCGGTGGAGTAGGAAAGATAGTATCTGCCCTTGAAGGTGTGCATCCACGGGCCTTCGAAATAACGTCTGTCCTCATCCTTTGCCTTCAGCGGTTTTCCGTTTTCATCAAGAATGGAAAGATGCTTCGGCGTGGTAATGAAGCGTGTCATGTCATCCGAAAACTGCGCAAACATCGGGCCGAGAGCGTCTTCATCACCTTCGGGCCTGTGAGCATCCCTGTCGAAGCTTCCGGACTGCCACATTTCAAGCTGGCCGCCCCAGAGCCCGCCGTAGTAGCAATAGGTTTTGTCATCTTTGTCTGTAAAAACCGCAGGATCTATACTGTAGCTTCCCTCTATGAAGTTTTCCTGGGGAGTAAAGGGCCCGGCGGGTTTGTCGCTTTCTGCTACTCCTATCCTGAATATGCCTTCTTTATCTTTTGCGGGAAAGACCAGATAGTACTTTCCGTTCTTTTTTACTGCATCCGGAGCCCACATCTGTTTTGATACCCATGGAACATCATCCTGTGACAGCGCAAGTCCGTTATCGATACAGGGACTGTCGAGATCATCCATTGAGAGGATGTGATAGTCCTCCATCATGTACTGTTCACCGTCATCGTCATCGGGAACATCCCTTTCTACATCATGGGATGGATAAATATAGATCTTTCCGTCAAAAACATGCGCAGAAGGATCTGCGGTATAAATGTGGCTTACAAGGGGTTTTCTCTCATTTGGTCTTCTCATCATCCACCTCCGGTAAAATAGATTGGGGGAACCACACACAAGGGATGTTTCCTTTTGTGCGGCTCCCCTTGCTGTTTATAATATATTCTTTACAAGCCGGTTTCTTTATAATAATTGCCCTGGGCATAACAAAAATTGCCAATTGTTTACTGAGATTTTTTTTTGTGGTATATTCTTACGGTAATTTTACCACAAGGAGGATATTGGTGTGATAATAAAGATTCTTTTACTGGTTGCTTTTTTTGCCGTGATGATCGGAGTGGGACTTTATTCCAGAAAGACTACGACAAATGTGAACGATTTTGTTCTTGGCGGACGCAAGGTGGGCCCCTGGCTTACCGCATTTGCTTACGGGAGTTCATATTTCAGCGCGGTGGTTTTTGTCGGTTATGCCGGACAGTTCGGATATAAGTACGGTATTGCAGCCACATGGATAGGCATCGGAAATGCCTTTATCGGCTCCCTCCTTGCATGGGTGGTTCTGGGCAGAAGAACAAGGATAATGACAAAGTTCCTTGAGGCAAAGACAATGCCCGATTTTTTCGGAAAACGCTATCACAGCAAAGCTTTGAGGGTAGCAGCTGCTGTCATATGCTTTGTATTCCTGATTCCCTATACTTCATCCGTATATAACGGACTTTCAAGACTTTTTGAGATGGCTTTTAATGTTCCCTACACGGCATGCGTTATCGTGATGGCGGCGCTTACCTGCGTGTATGTGATCCTTGGCGGGTATATGGCGACGGCGATCAACGATTTCATCCAGGGACTGATCATGATAGTGGGTATAATCGCAGTCATAGTTTCCATACTCAACGGACAGGGAGGCTTTTACAACGCGGTGGCAGAACTTGCAAAGATCCCTTCGGATATCGCTGTCACCGAGGGCCAGCAGGGCGCATTTACTTCATTTTTCGGGCCTGACGCGGTAAATCTTCTCGGAGTAGTGATACTTACATCTCTCGGCACCTGGGGCCTTCCGCAGATGGTCCAGAAATTCTATGCGATAAGGGATGAAAAGGCTGTGCAGACCGGAACAGTGATCTCTACGGTCTTCGCGGTAATAATATCATGTGGATGCTATTTCCTCGGAGGGTTTGCGAGGCTTTTCGATTCTCCTGCCATTCATGGCGCAGAGGGAAAGATTTCATATGATGCGATAGTGCCTTCGATGCTTTCGACTCTTCCGGATCTTTTGATAGGGGTCGTGATAATGCTCGTTCTTTCGGCTTCAATGTCGACGCTGGCCTCGCTTGTGCTCACATCAAGCTCGACACTGACCATCGATCTGATAAAGGGCAATATCGTAAAGGAAATGGATGAAAAGAAGCAGGTTGTTGTGATGAGGGTATTTCTTGTTGTCTTTATTGTGATATCCGTTATAATGGCGCTCAATCCGCCCACATTCATAGCTCAGCTCATGGGTATCTCCTGGGGAGCGCTGGCAGGCGCATTCCTGGCGCCCTTCCTTTACGGACTGTATTGGAAAAAAGTCACAAGGGCTGCAGTCTGGGCGAGCTTTGCATCGGGGATCCTTATCACCGTGCTCAATATGTTCCCTGCTACTAAATTCATACAAAGCCCGATCAATGCCGGCGCTGCAGCCATGATAGCAGGTCTTGCTGTTGTTCCGGTCGTAAGTATCTTCACTCCGAAGATGGAGCAGGGCGAAATAGATTTTGCCTTCAGGTGCTATGATGAAAAGCATATGGTGGAGCAGAAATATGCGCTGCCCGAAGAGGAGAGATAATACAAGATGAGCCTGGTCTCTCTGCCGTTTTATATCTTTATGTGCGTGCTTTTGCTGCTTTATTACAGGGTGCGGCAAAAGGACCAGTGGAAGGTGCTTCTGCTTGCCGGTTTGTTCTTTTATGTATGGTCAGACCCTTTTATGATCATCTTTCTGCTGATATCTGTATTTGCGACTTGGAAGCTGATGCTAAATCCGGTCAAATCCCATTTTATATGGGTGCTTGTGATCAATCTGGGGATCCTCATCGCGTTCAAATACAGTGTCAATCTGGGAGTGAAGGATCTGGCCGCGCCGCTGGGAATCTCTTATTATACCTTCATGACCATAGGCTATGCCCATGACTGCTACGATAAAAAGATCGAGCCGCAAAGGGATCTTTTCCGGTACGCGCTGTTCGTGTCTTTCTTTCCGCAGATGACTCAGGGACCGATTGGCGTCTATCAGGAGATGATGCCGCAGCTTGAAGAGTATCACGGGTTTGATCCCGACAACATAAAAAAAGGCGCATACAGGATCCTGATCGGCATATTCAAAAAGATGGTGATAGCAGGCAGGGTGGCTTATTATATCGATACGGTTTATTCCGATCCGGAGGGCTTTCCCGGGCTGACACTTATCATTGCGACTTTTTTTTATCTTATAGAGCTCTACGCGGATTTTTCCGGTTATATGGATATAGTCTGCGGCATTTCAAAGATGATGGGCATAAATCTGAAAGAGAATTTCAAAAGGCCTTATCTGTCAAAGAATATCCCGGAATACTGGACGAGATGGCATATCTCGCTGAATGAATGGTACAAGACTCATCTTTTCATGCCCTGCGTCACATCAGGTTTTAACAGAAACTTTGCCAAGGGACTTGCAAAGGTATTCAGAAAAGCAAAAAAGGGAACGCTGCGCCTGATCCTTCCGACGATCATCGTATGGATCACAACCGGTATCTGGCACGGAGCCAGGTTGTCGTATCTGGGATGGGGAGTGTATTTTGCGATAGTGATGCTCCTTTCGTTTACTACCCAGTCATATGTGAAAAAACTGAACGAAAAGATACACTGGAACAAAGACAATGTATTTGTGAAGGTCTTTCAGGTAGTCAGGACATTTGTCATAGTAGGTATCGGTGAGGTGATATTCAGATCGGAAAGCTTTTCGGATGCCGTTGCCATATTCAGGAAAATAGTGACAGATACGCGCATAAATGCTTCATCGATCGCGCAGGCTATGACGCCTTTCGGAAACGGGAATCAGGCGGCGGCATCAGTGCTGATCCTTTCGGTGCTGATCCTTGCTCAGCTTATAATAGAGATAGCAAAGGAGAGGGATGAGAAAGCCTTCACGGGGCACAGGTACATCTATGCGTTGGCAATGATGGTGACCATAGTCCTGTTTGGTGTTTCGGGGGCTTCAAATTTCATGTACCAGACCTTTTGACCATGAAAAAAACAGTGCTCACTATTGTTGCGGCTTTTGCATTGATCTGTGCGGCCGTGGCATTCAAAAATGCATATTCCTGCGAAATGCCCATAAAAAACCGCGGAATCCGGGATGCCATAAATGCAGGCGACCTGAAGACGGTCTTTCTGGGATCGTCCACATTCCGTGCTAATATTGACATGCCTATGATGGATGAGGCTTATGACGGGAAGGTCTATGACATTTCCTACGGCGGAAATGAGCTCGTGGCGACGGTCATTCAGTATGAGGAGATCAGAAAAAGATCAGATCATGAGTACGGCCTTTTTGTATTCGAACTGGGCCCGATGATGCTGACACAGGATGTATCATTGTCTGATTCAAGGGTCATATGGGATCTTTCATGGGAAGGAAAGAGGGAACTGTGGAAGAGGATGAAGGAATCGGGAAATACCGATGCCTCCATGATGTATGAGTACTTTGTGACCTCCGGGATGGATGATCTGATTACATTTCCGGTCACGGAGCCTTTTTATTCGACCAGGTATTATAAAGGCGCAAAGACTGATGAGACAGTATCTCCGGGAAAGGATGTTCTTGAGAATGAAAAGTTTGATATATCCCGGGAAGAATATGTTGATGCGCAGATCCGGGCTGTAAGTGATATAATAAAAGCGTGCCGGGGGGACGGACAGGATTTTATCTTTGTGGAAAGTCCCTGTTATCACAGGCTTCAGGAAGATGAAAAATATAAGGAGTGCCGGGAAAGATATCTGGCGATCCTGAAGGAAAACGACGCCCCGTTCATCCTTGCACAGGATGTGTCCTTTGACAGCGGCAATGCCGAATACTTTGAAGATATGAACCATATGTCAGCAAAGGGCAGGAAAGAGTATACAAAGGAACTGATAAGGGTTCTGAAGGAGAGGGAGGATCATTGATGGAAGAACTGCTGAAGATCTTGAGAGATATCCGCGATGATGTGGATTTTGAAAACGAAACAAAACTGGTCGACGGGAAGATACTGACTTCTTTTGATATCATCCAGATAATAGGCGCGATAGATGACGAGTATGATATTGCGATCCCTGCACCGCAGATCGTTCCCGCAAATTTCAACAGCGCAGAGGCGATCCTTGCGCTTATAGAAAAACTGAAGGGCTGAGAGAGGATGCAAAAAGACCTGATTAAAAAACTGATCTGTCTTGTATATCCGCTGCTGACGGTCATATATCTGGCATATCTTTTTTTTGATGCGGTAAGGCCGGGAGTTTGCATGAGCGCGGTTCTGCTGCTGTCAGCTGCTTTTCTGTTCCCTGCCGGCTGTTTTACCGTGAAGACGCCTATGGACAAAGTCTTTGCGGCTTATCTGGCATTCAATCTCCTGTCAGGGATATGGTGCATGTATTACGGAATCCCGTTTTCTGTCTATGCAGGTGAAGTTTCAACAACGGCGCTGCCGATGTTTTTTTATTATGCCGGAAGATCTTTTGATGAAGCCGAAACTGCGCTGTATTACAAAGGATATCTGGCGGCTTCGCTTGGAATGGGCTTTATCGGCGTGATCCTGTATATTCTGGCGCCGCAGTTTTATCTTGATTTTTCCTATGACAACCTTTTCATTTCTGTCGCGGATGTGCCGACTTCAAGGGTGAGGATGAATTCGCTCATCGGATCCGGAGCCATGGCAGTGTTTGCGACCTATGCCCTGTGCATATCTTCATTCTTTTTCAAAAACAGCAAAAAAAAGCAGAAGATAGCGGGCTTTGTATGCCTTGCGCTTTCTCTTGTCTTTGCCTTCATGGCTAACCAGCGTTCTTCGATGTTCTGCATCATCCTTGTGCTGCTGTTTTTCATCCTGGAGGGATATCTTGCAGGAGGAAAGAGGTCGAAAAAGACGCTGTGGATCGAAATTGGGATCGCCGCAGCCGCTGTTGCCGGGGTATTTGTTTTTGCAAGAGGAGTATTTGAAAAGTTCTATGCGAGGCTGGCATCCATACCGGAAGGCTTTGGTGAAAGATCGGAGACATGGGTCGCCGCGGTAAATGACATGAAGAACATGTGGCTTGGAGACGGGCTTGGAAGCCGCGGCCACAGGGCGGCTCCGTTCCGGACCTATATAGTGGCTGACGGAGGACTTGTAAAGCTGTATACGGAGATGGGCATAATAGGAACATCGCTCATCATATTTCTTCTTGTTCTTGTTTTTCTGAAGGCTGTTAAAAAGCCGTCAGCAGTTATTCCCGAGATAACGGTCATAGTATGCGCGATCCTGATGTCGATAGGGTCAAATGTCCTTGAGATGCAGATCTGCGCGCCTATAGTCTATTTTGCCCTCGGGCGCGCTGTCCGCATCCTGAATGAATAAAAAATTAACAAGCGAAACAGAACCTGTGTCTTAAAATCAGTTCAGTTTCATGTCGCCGGGCTTTATCCACTTCAACATCGAAAAGAGAAGATAGAACATGTATGAAAAGACTGCGGGAAGGATGAAACAGATGAGCAGCATGGACAGCCAGTCTCCTAAGGATATGGCAGACTTTGCTCCCGATGCGATGTCATTTATCCAGCCCGTATAGACTCCTATCGGTCCCACAAGCCCGCAGGTGCCCATTCCCGAAGACACAGGGGCTCCGTTCATCTTGAAGTTGAAGATACAGGTGGACATAGGTCCCGTGATGGCAGAGGCCAGAATGGGCGGGAGCCATATTTTCGGATTCTTTATAATATTTCCCATCTGAAGCATGGAGGTTCCGATCCCCTGTGATATGAAACCACCCCATTTGTTATCCTTAAACGAGATAACCGCAAATCCGATCATCTGGGCGCAGCAGCCTGCAACCGCGGCTCCTCCGGCAAGTCCGGTCAGGCCGAGAGCGGCGCATATGGCGGCTGATGAAATCGGAAGAGTCAGGGCAATGCCCACAAGGACGGAAACAAGTATGCCCATCAGGAAGGGATGGAGGATAGTGGTCCACATGATCAGCTGCCCGAACTGATTGGCAATCTTTCCGAGGAACGGCGCGATGAGCCAGGAAAAAAAGATACCTGTCCCGATGGTGACCAGAGGAGTGACGAGGATATCGATCTTTGTTTCTTTTGAAACAGCCTTTCCGATCTCGGCGGCTATGATGGCAACGAAAAGAACAGCCAAAGGTCCGCCTGCTCCGCCAAGGGCATTGGCTGAAAAACCGACGGCGACCATGGAGAACAGGACAAGCGGAGGACATTTCAGCGCATGTCCTATGGCAAGTGCCATGGCCGGTCCGCTCATGGCAGATGCTATGCCGCCGACAGTATATGATATCCCCGATACTTCCGCAACCGTCTGTGTCAGAAAGGGTATCCCGAACTGTCTTCCGACAGAATCGAGGATGGTGCCTATCAGAAGCGAACAGAAAAGTCCCTGGGCCATCGCGCCCATGGCATCGATGAGGTAACGTTTAACAGAGATCTCAATGTCTTTTCGCTTCAGGAAGCTTTTGAATTTTTCCATGATGGTTTTCTCCTGTATGACTTAATTTCAACTCTTGAAACTCTTGAATAATGTACTTGAATTTTGCCATCAAATCAAGTATTATAGAAAAGCTGAATTGACGGCGGCAGAAACAGCTGGCATAAAGCGCCGTCAGAAAAAGTCTTTAGTTCAATCAAATATATTTTATTATAGGAGGATTTGAAAATGGCAGTAAAAGTTGCAATCAATGGTTTCGGTCGTATCGGTCGTCTTGCTTTCAGGCAGATGTTCGGAGCTGAAGGATATGAGGTAGTTGCTATCAACGACCTGACAACACCTTCAATGCTCGCTCACCTTCTGAAGTATGATTCTTCACAGGGACGTTATGTGGAAATCGGACAGGAGGATCAGGTGACTGCTGATGACGAGGCAGGAACAATCACTGTTAAGGGCAAGACCATCAAGATCTACAAAGAGCCCGATGCAAACAATTGTCCCTGGGGCCAGATCGGCGTAGACGTTGTTCTGGAGTGCTCAGGCTTCTATACATCAAAGGACAAGGCTCAGGCACACATCAATGCCGGTGCAAAGAAGGTTGTTATCTCAGCTCCTGCCGGAAATGATCTTCCTACAATCGTTTATAATGTTAACCACAAGACACTTACAAAGGATGACAAGATCATCTCAGCTGCTTCATGTACGACAAACTGCCTTGCTCCCATGGCTGACGCGCTTAATAAGTACGCTCCCATCCAGTCAGGTATCATGTGCACGATCCACGCTTACACAGGTGACCAGATGATCCTTGACGGACCTCAGAGAAAGGGTGACAAGAGGAGATCAAGAGCAGGCGCGATCAACATCGTTCCCAACTCGACCGGAGCTGCAAAGGCTATCGGACTTGTTATCCCTGAGCTGAACGGCAAGCTCATCGGTGCTGCTCAGAGAATCCCTACACCTACAGGCTCAACAACCATCCTTACCGCAGTTGTAAAGAAGGCAAACGTAACCAAGGAAGACATCAACGCAGCTATGAAGGCTGCTGCAACAGAGTCCTTCGGATACAACACAGAGGAGATCGTTTCAAGCGATATCATCGGTATGAGATTCGGATCACTCTTTGATGCAACCCAGACAATGGTCAATCCTATCTGCGATGACCTCTATGAGGTTCAGGTTGTTTCATGGTATGACAACGAGAATTCCTACACATCACAGATGGTTCGTACAATCAAGTATTTCGCAGAGCTTGGCTGATAAATACGGATTTTAAGGATTACTTAAGGGTCCGGTCCAAAAGGGCCGGACCTTTTTAACAAAGGAGGAAAGATATGGCACTTAACAAAAAGACAGTTGACGATATCAACGTCAAGGGAAGAAGAGTCCTTGTCCGCTGTGATTTCAATGTTCCGTTAAAGGACGGAGCCATCACGGACGAGACACGTATAGTGGCGGCTCTGCCTACCATCAAAAAGCTCATCGCAGACGGAGGAAAGGTTATCCTCTGTTCGCATCTCGGAAAGGTGAAGAATGGCCCCAATGAGGGAGAATCCCTTGCGCCGGTTGCAAAGAGACTTTCCGAAAAGCTCGGAAAGGATGTTAACTTTGTGGCTGATGACAATGTTACAGGAGATAAGGCCACAGCTGCAGTGAACGCGATGAATGACGGAGATGTCGTGCTGCTTCAGAATACGCGTTTCAGGGGCAAGGAAGAAACAAAGCCCGAGGATGCAGGCGAGGCTTTCGCTAAAGAACTTGCAGATCTCTGCGATGACTATGTATGCGACGCGTTCGGTTCGGCTCACAGGGCTCACGCGTCGGTTGCTGTCGTTACGAAGTTTGTCCGTGAAAAGGGCGGAAACTGCGCAGTCGGATATCTGATGCAAAAAGAGATCGACTTCCTCGGAAACGCTGTTGAGAATCCGGTACGTCCTTTCGTGGCTATTCTCGGAGGAGCAAAGGTGGCAGACAAGCTCAAGGTCATCGACAACCTGCTTGAAAAGGCCGATACTCTCATCATCGGAGGCGGCATGGCCTATACCTTCGTAAAGGCTCAGGGCGGCTCTGTAGGAAAGTCTCTCGTTGATGATGAAAAGATCGATTACTGCAAGGAGATGATGGCAAAGGCTGAGAAGCTTGGCAAGAAGCTGCTTCTTCCCATAGATACTGTTGCTGCAGATTCTTTCCCGGATCCCATAGATGATCCGTCCATAAAGACTGTTGTCGTAAAGACAAGCGAGATCCCTGCAGACAAAGAAGGACTTGATATCGGTCCCGAGACAGCAAAGATCTACGCTGATGCCGTAAAGAGCGCAAAGACAGTCGTATGGAACGGCCCCATGGGTGTTTCCGAGAATCCTGTTCTTGCAAAGGGAACCATCGCAGTTGCCCAGTCACTTGCAGATACGGATGCCACCACTATCATCGGTGGAGGCGACAGCGCAGCCGCTGTAAACAACCTTGGTTTCGGCGATAAGATGACTCACATCTCTACAGGCGGCGGAGCATCCCTTGAATTCCTTGAGGGCAAGGAGCTTCCCGGCGTAGTAGCAGCAGACGATAAATAAGTATTTTGTTAAATTCACATTAAAAAACTTATATATCGTCAGGCTCTCGCAGGTGCTCGGCATGGGGTTCTACGCTCCGCTTCGGTCGGCGCAGGACTACCGTCCACCGGACGGTATGCGCCCCCTGCTCGCGCCTGAATTTACATATTGGCTTGAGCAAATAAATACATCTTTTATGATTATGGAGGAAAAAAATGGCAAGACGTAAACTTGTAGCCGGCAACTGGAAGATGAACATGACACCTACCCAGACGACCGAGCTCGTAAACACATTAAAGCCCTTGGTTGCAAGCGATGATGTGGATGTTGTATTCTGCGTTCCGGCTATCGATATCCCTGCTGCTGTTGAAGCCGCAAAGGGAAGCAATATAAAGATCGGTGCAGAAAATATGTATTTCGAGGAGAAGGGCGCATTTACCGGAGAGATCTCTCCCGACATGATTGTTGATTCCGGTGCAACCTATGTCATAATCGGACACTCCGAAAGACGTGAGTATTTTGCGGAGACTGATGAGACAGTGAATAAAAAGGTTCTGAAGGCTTTTGAACACGGCCTTACCCCCATCATCTGCTGCGGCGAGTCTTTAAAGCAGAGAGAACAGGGCATCACGATCGACTGGATACGCCAGCAGATCAAGATTGCTTTCATTGATGTGACAGCAGATCAGGCAAAGAAGGCTGTTATCGCCTATGAACCTATCTGGGCTATCGGAACAGGCAAGACTGCAACCTCGGATCAGGCAGAGGAAGTATGCTGCGCAATCAGAGCCTGCATCAGGGAACTCTATGATGCCGATGTTGCTGAAGCAATCATCATCCAGTACGGCGGATCGGTAAATGCCGGAAATGCCGCCGAGCTTTTTGCAAAGCCCGATATAGACGGCGGACTCGTGGGCGGAGCATCACTGAAGCCCGATTTCGGAAAGATAGTAAATTATAAGTGATCGATCATCAGCAATAAAGACAAAGACAGGGAGACGGTTCTTTTTGAGGGCCGTCTCTTTTTGTCCGATCTGCATGATAAGCCTGATGGTTCAATGGTAAAAAAAAGTTGAATGACCGTTGATATAGGAGTAAAATTACTTTGTATTATTGCGTAAATCGGGGGATGTATGAAAAAATTCCTTTTTCCTTTGAGCAAAAGAAGTCTGGCGATTATTTTTGCAGGAGTCATGCTGAATGTGGCCGGCGAGAGCATAGCCTCATATTACAAGCTGCCGCTCTACATGGACAGCGTGGGTACCTTTGTCGTTTCGATGCTTTTAGGTCCTATCGCAGGATCGCTTACGGGGATCATCATGAATATAATGGTGGGCGGACTTACCGTAACTCAATGGCTGTACGCCATGGTCAGTATCAGCGGCGCAGTGACTGTGAGCCATTATTTTTTCCAAAAGGATGATATTGATTCCTTCAGGATAATTTCCGCAAGTGTTGCAACAGGTTTTGTGATGACGGCCATCTCAACTCCTATCAATATGATCTTCAATTCAGGTATGACAGGCAATCTGTGGGGGGATGCCCTTACTGAAATGCTTTTGCAGTATATAGATCTCAGGACAGTCTGCTGTGTTGCGGGTGAACTCATAGTCAATATCCCGGACAAGATCCTGACCCTCATGCTCCTTACACTGATAATCAGATTTTTCAGAAAAGAAGGGATCGAGATCATAACGGAGGAGGAAGCAGCCGAGATAGAGCAGAAGAGAAAGGAAGCAAGAAAAAATAGAATGAAGACGCCTCTGATATTCATTACGGCGGCCCTTGTTTCTTTTTCTGTTTCCCGTCCGGCTTATGCGGGAAAGTATTTTGATTTTCAGTCCAACTGTGTGAACACTGTTTACGGTATAGACGAGGGACTGACATCAACGGAGATAAATGCCATAGCCCAGTCAGGTGACGGATATATCTGGGCAGGGGCGTATTCGGGTCTCTACAGATACAATGGCAGTTTTTTTGAGAAGGCGGATATAGATCAGAGGATCAGCAATGCCATCTCGCTGTACACTGATAAAAAGGGAAGGCTCTGGATAGGGACAAACGACAGCGGAGTAGCCTGCTATGATCCGAATTCCGGAAATATTGTCTTTTTCTCGACAGAAGACGGTCTCTGTTCGGATTCAGTCAGGGGCATCTGTGAGGATGAGACCGGAACTGTCTACATCAGCACTGCATCGTATCTTTGTTCGGTAAAGAATGTCGATACATCCGATGCCGTTTCAGAGGAGGATGAAAAAAAGCACAAGCCCAAAGTAAAGGTGTACGGAGGACTGAAGGATATCACTTTTGTGAGCTCGCTAGAAGCCATCGACGGCGGACGGATAATGGGAGTTACCGGGGACGGGAAACTCTTTGTCATGAAGAACGGAAAGATCCTGGCTTCGTATGAGTGCGATGTGGAAGGAGAGATCATCTACAGCGCAGCATATGCCGGAAATGATGTCTTTCTTGCCGGATCCAATGTCAACAATCTGGACTATCTGAAGTATACGGATGCGGGTTTCAAAAAGATGTCATCCGTGAAGGTCGAGAAATTCAACTGTTTCAACAAAATCATATATGACAGGATACACGATGGATATTTCTTTGCGTGCAACAACGGCTTCGGATTCATAGACAGTGAAGGCGTATGGCAGGATCTGACCACCGAAAGTTTTGGCGCATCCGCGTCCGATGTCCTGACGGATAAACAGGGAAATATCTGGTTCTCGTCTGACAAGGACGGTGTCCTGAAGCTGTCATTAAATCCGTTTACAGACTATTTCAAAAAGATCAGACAGGCTGAAAAAGCGGTCAATTCCGTTCTTATCGATGGTAATGATATCTATATAGGCACCGATGAGGGTGTCGTAAAGGCAGATCTGAAGACAAACAGCAGATCTGTGAAGGATATCCCTGATATGCTCGACGGTACACGAATCCGTCATATCATGAAGGATGATAACGGGGACATGTATTACTCGACCTATGGGCATGACGGATTGGTAAAGGTGGCTTCGGACGGAGGCGTGACCACGTACAACAGTGAAAACTCGGATGTGCTCGGCTCGAGATTCAGATTTACGGCAAAACTTCTGGATGGCAGGATAATGGTAGCGTCCACTGACGGACTGAGTTTCATGAAGGACGGAAAAGTCATGGATACTATCGGAGCGGATGATGGCATGACTGTTCCAAAGGTACTTTCGTACTGCGAAGACCCTGACGGCAGCCTGCTGGTAGGAACGGATGGAGGCGGAGTCTACAAGATAAAGAATGACAAGGTTGTCTTTAATATCGGAAAGGATCAGGGACTTTTATCTGAGGTTGTGATGAAGATAGTTCCGTGTACAGGCGGAAAGATCTATGTAGCCAGCAACGGCCTTTATTATCATGAGGAAGGAAAGAATGTAAGAAAGCTCGAAAACTTCCCGTTCACAAATGATTATGATATTTATCTTGCCGATGACGGAAGGGCGTTTGTCCTTTCGGCTGCGGGACTGTATATAGTCAGTGAGGAGGATCTGATAGAAGACAGCGCGGATTATTCATATTCGCTCCTGAACCGTAAGTGCGGTCTGACTTCAACGCTTACGGCAAATGCCTACTTTGCCGTAAAGGACGGAAAGCTTTACCTTTGCTGCTCGGAGGGTGTTTTCATCCTCGACATGAAGGATTATTCAAATTTTGACAGCCATTATCAGATAGTCCTCAGAAGTGTGAAAAAGGATGGCAGTGAAGTCGGCTTCCACAACGGTGTCTATGAGATACCCGAAGGTCCCGGACAGATCATTGTGACTCCCGCGGTATTAAACTATACCATATCGGATCCCCTTGTCGGTATCAGGCTTGAAGGGATCGATCCCGAACCCAGGATAATGAGGCAGTCCGAACTGGAAAGCATTTATTATCCGTCTCTTCCGTACGGAAGGCACAGGCTTATCGTTCAGGTTCTTGACGATTCAGGCAGGAATGTGCTCAAGGAGATGGTATTCCTCATATACAAGGATGCAAAACTCTATGAGCACACATATTTCAAGATCTATCTGGCCGTAAATCTCACGATCCTTCTGGTCATCATCGTGTGGATGCTTTCAAAGATGGGCAATATGGCCATAATCAGCAGACAGTATGATCAGATCAGAGAAGCAAAGGAAGATGCCGACTACGCTAATCAGGCAAAATCACGTTTCCTTGCACAGATGTCTCATGAGATCAGGACTCCTATCAATGCTGTCCTGGGTATGGATGAGATGATCCTCAGGGAAAGCAGGGAGCCTGACATCAGATCCTATGCCAAGGATATTTATAAGGCGGGAAATACCCTCCTTTCGCTGATAAATGATATCCTCGATTCGTCAAAGATCGAATCCGGAAGGATGGAGATCGTACCGGTAGAGTATGAAACGGTATCGATGGTCAGGGAACTGGAGAACATGATCTCGGGAAGGGCGCAGGAAAAGGATCTTCTGCTTGAGGTCACGGTTGATCCCGAGCTTCCGAAGGTGCTGTACGGTGATGATGTCAGGATCCGCCAGGTCATCACTAATATTCTGACAAATGCAGTGAAGTATACCGTTTCGGGAAGCGTGTGGTTCAGGATAGGCGGAAAAAAGGAACATGATATACTGAAACTTCATGTGGAGGTAGAGGATACAGGCATAGGTATCAAGGAGGAGGATTTGCCGAGACTCTTTGAAGCATACCGCAGACTTGATGAGGGAAAGAACAGAAATGTTGAGGGTACCGGACTGGGAATGAACATCACCGAGCAGCTGTTAAAGATGATGGGAAGCCGTCTGGAAGTGAACAGTATCTACGGCAAGGGAACAAAGATATCCTTTGACCTGGATCAGAAGATAATAAATCCCGCGCCGATCGGTGAATACAGCCGTATCAAGGCGGCCGCGAAGGACGATCTTTTCGGCGGGAATGAGGAAGAGGCGTTTACCGCTCCGGATGCGAGGATCCTTGTTGTGGATGACAATTCCATGAACAGGAAGGTCTTAAGAAGCCTGCTGAAACCCGTCAGGATACAGGTAAGTGAGGCAGCATCAGGCGCTGAGGCGCTGGCAAGGGTTGAACATGAAAAGTTCGATCTGATATTCATGGATCATATGATGCCGGGCATGGATGGTGTCGAGACCATGCAGCGCATAAGAAAACTTGATGGCGGTAAGGAACTGCCGATTTTTGCGCTGACTGCGAACGCCGTGACAGGTGCGAAAGAGGAATATATCAAACAGGGCTTTGACGGATTCATCAGCAAGCCTGCTTCCTTTGAGATGCTTGGCGAAACGCTTAGGAAAGCACTCCCTCCCGAACTGATCAGGCCTTTGACTGAGGAAGAAAAAGCGAATATGAGGGAAAGTTTTGCGGGCAGCTCAAATCCTGTACCTGATGATCTGCCCGTGGTCGACGGACTCGACTGGAGCTATGCATGGCTTCATATGCCTGATATGGATATGCTGCGTGACGGTGTTGAGACCTTCTATGAGGTCATAGGACTTCAGGCTGAACGGCTTCAAAGATGCTATGAAGCCCTTGTCCCGAAGGCAGGAAACAGATCGCCTGAAAAAAAGAAGAATGAAGGCGAGGATTCTCCTCTGGACCTTTACAGGATCCAGGTGCATGCAATGAAGAGCACTGCCGCAACGGTTGGCATAGTTCCTCTTGCCGGTACTGCAAAACTCCTTGAATCTGCGGCAAAGGACAAGAATATGAAGGTCATACATGCCGTTCATGAACCGTTCAGGATAGAGTGGGTCTCATACAGGGAAAAGCTGAAAGGCGTGTTTGGACTTGGCCTTGAGAATACCAAAAAGAAGCCGGGAGACAGGGCATGGCTTCATGATATGCTAAAGACCCTTACGGAGGCCATAGAGATACTCGATACCGACAGGATGGACGGGATCATGTTTGACATGACTTCGCATACCTTCGGACAGGATATGGATGAACTGGTTGAAAAACTCAATGCGGCAGTAAAAGACATGGACGAAGAACTTGCAAATGAGATCATAAATGAGATGGAAGGAAAATAGTCTTATGAATAATCCCGAATACAAAGAGGTGATAACGGGAAGCAGGCGGAGACAGCTGCTTCTGCCGCTGATGATGATCCTCGTGGGACTGGTACTGAATATCGGAGGGAGAGTCGTTGTTGAGGCGACCGGGCTGATGCTCTATCTTGATACGGTCGGGACGGTGCTTGTCGCTTTTCTGGGAGGATATGTTCCCGGTATAGCTGTTGCGCTTATCTCAACAATAATTAATAATTTTTCCGACGGGGTTTCGATCTATTATGCGCCTGTAAGCGTTCTGATAGCCGTTATAACTGTATTTTTTTCCAAAAAGGGATATCTGAAAAAAATCCGGTTCATGATCCTTTACATTTTCGTGCTTGGTCTTATAGGAGGCGGTCTGGGCGGTATCATAACATGGTATCTGCATTTCATCGACCAAAGTGTTTTCAGCACGGGCCTGGTAAGTTTCCTTTACAATCTTGGTCTCGGTGAATTCCCATCGTGGTTTGCGAGCAATTATGTATTCGATCTGCTCGATAAAGCCGTGACAGTGATAATTGTCAGGATCCTTCTTTATCTCATCCCCAGGAGACTCTGGTCCAGGTTTGAATTTGTTGGATGGAAACAGGAACCCATAACGATACCGAAGGAGAAAAAGAGCGGAGAAAAAGCCAAAGGCAGATGGACACTCAATGCAAAGCTCATGACGGTGCTCGTTGTCTTTTCAGTTACAATTGCGACTATATGTACGAGTGTGTGCATGATGCTTTTCAGGAACTATTCCACCGAACAGCATTCATATCTTGCGCAAGGCGTTGCAAAGATGGCATCCGATATAGTTGACGGAGACAGGGTAAATGATTTTATTGACATGGGGAGCGCGGCCGAGGGATATGAGGAGACAGAAAAACAGCTGGTAAATCTCTACAAGAACAGTCAGGATGTCAAATATGTATATGTTTACAAGATCATGTCAGACGGATGCCATGTGGTATTTGATGTCGATACGGAAGGACTGGCAGGCGCGGAACCCGGAGAAGTGATCCCGTTTGATGAATCCTTCATGGTATATCTGCCGAGTCTTCTTGCGGGCAAAAGGATCGATCCCGTGGTATCAAGGGATACCTATGGCTGGCTGCTGACCTATTATGAGCCCATTTATGATTCGAGCGGAAGCTGCGTATGTTATGCCGGAGTGGACATCGATATGTCGGGTCTTCGTACATATGAGTCGGAATTTGTGTTCAAGGCGATAATGATATTTGCCGGTTTTATCATGCTTCTGTTTGCCGTAGCATCGTGGTTTGCAAGATATCATCTGGTTTTGCCCATCAATGCCATGTCCTATGCTGCCGGCAGGTTTGAATATGAGGATGAATTTGCAAGGAAGAACAATGTGGAGATTCTTTCACAGCTGGATATCAGTACGGATGATGAAATAGAAAGGCTGTACAGGGCATTTCTCAAGACTACTGAGGAAAGCACCAGGTTCTTTGAAGAAAACAACGAGAAGATGGAAAAGATCGAGGCTATGCAGAACAGCCTGATCCTTGTCCTTGCCGATATGGTGGAAAACCGTGACGAAGGTACCGGAGACCATGTCAGAAAGACAGCGGCCTATGTCGGGATCACGGCACGCAAGATGAAGGAACTCGGTTATTACAAGGATCTGATGACAGACAGGTTCATACGCGACTGTATTCGTTCGGCTCCGCTTCACGATATCGGAAAGATCTCTGTCTCCGATGTTATCCTGAATAAGCCCGGAAGGCTCAACGACATGGAATTTGAGCTCATGAAGGAACACACTACCGCCGGAAAGAATGTCATAGAACAGGTCATTGCGGCAATGCCGGAAGCTGACTATATGGAGGAAGCAAAGAATGTTGCCGGCTACCATCATGAAAAGTGGGACGGTTCCGGATATCCCGAAGGACTTGCAGGAGAGGATATACCGCTGTCGGCGCGTATCATGGCTGTAGCGGATGTATTTGATGCCCTTGTCTCAAAGCGCTGCTACAAGGACTCGTTCTCATACGAGAAGGCCATGAACATAATAAAAGAGGAGGCAGGCACACACTTTGATCCTTTGGTCGCCGATGCTTTCCTCAAGTGTGAAAAAGAAGTCACTGAAGTCGCTGACAGGTTTGCGGCAAGAGAAAATAAGAAAGAGGAGGACTGATCAGAAATGCCAGTAACTGAGTACCTTGAAAGGAATGCAAAACTCTATGCCGATGAGGTCGCGCTTGTAGAGCTGAATCCGGAAATGGCTGATACCAGGAGGATTACATGGAAGGAATACGATCTTATTGAACCGTCGCATTTTGAACCCTACAGAAGAGAGATAACGTGGAAAGTCTTTAACGAAAAAGCAAACCGTTTTGCCAATCTTCTGATAGCCAGGGGGATAAAAAAAGGAGACAAGGTTGCGATTATCATGTATAACTGCCTGGAATGGCTGCCTATCTATTTCGGTGTCCTGAAGGCAGGAGCTATCGCTGTCCCTTTCAATTTCCGTTATGATGCGGAGGAGATACTGTACTGCGCGGAACTTGCAGAAGTTGACATGATAGTTTTCGGTCCCGAATTCATAGGACGTATCGAGATAAATGCGGAGAGGCTCAGCAAGGGAAGGCTCCTGCTGTTCGTGGGCGACAACTGTCCCAGCTTTTCGGAAAGCTACAGGGATCTAGTCGCTGACTGTCCAAGCAGCGCGCCGGATGTAAAGATCACTGAGGAGGATTTCGGTGCCATCTATTTTTCGTCCGGTACGACCGGTTTTCCGAAGGCTATCCTCCATAAACATCAAAGTCTCACACAGGCTGCCGAGATGGAACAGAAGCATCATATGACGGGAAGGGAAGACAATTTCCTGTGTATCCCGCCGCTTTATCATACGGGCGCAAAGTTCCACTGGATGGGTTCTCTGGTTGCGGGAAGCAGGGCAGTCCTTTTAAAGGGGGCAAAGCCGGATATCATTCTTTCTGCCGTTTCTTCCGAAAAATGTACCATAGTCTGGCTTCTGGTGCCGTGGGCGCAGGATATCCTTGATTCGATTGAAAACGGAAGTGTCCGTCTTGAGGATTATGAGCTTTCACAATGGAGGCTCATGCATATAGGCGCCCAGCCTGTTCCGCCCTCTCTTGTCAAACGCTGGAAGAAATACTTCCCCGATCATGATTATGATACAAATTACGGTCTTTCCGAATCCACGGGTCCGGGCTGCGTTCATCTTGGTATTGAGAATGTGGATAAGGTAGGCGCAATTGGTGTTCCCGGTTACAGATGGGAATGCAGGATAGTATCAGAGGACGGAAAGGATGTGAAGCAGGGAGAGGTTGGAGAATTATGCGTAAAGGGACCCGGAGTAATGACCTGCTACTATAACAATCCCGAGGCAACGGCTGAGGTGTTGAAAGACGGCTGGCTGTATACGGGAGACATGGCCATGCAGGATCCGGAAGGATTTATCTTCCTCGTGGACAGAAAGAAGGATGTTATCGTAAGCGGAGGGGAGAATATCTACCCTGTGCAGATAGAAAACTTTATACGCAAATTTGAAAAGGTCAAGGATGTGGCGGTCATAGGAATGCCGGATCCAAGACTTGGAGAACGAACCGCGGCGATCATAGAGCTGAAAGACGGGATGGAAAGCTCCAAAGAAGAAATAGATGAATTCTGCATGGGACTTCCCAGATACAAGCGCCCAAAAGAGATATTCTTTGAGGAGATACCCAGAAATGCCACCGGAAAGATTGAAAAGCCAAAGCTTCGGAAGATGCATGGCGCCGAGGGGCTTGTTGCGCTGGAAAACAGGAGCTGACAGCATTGGATGAGGAAAAGATCATAAAACAGATGTCCGCAGTCGGTATCCTGGGGAATGTGTTTCTTGCCGGATTCAAGCTCTTTGCCGGTCTATTTGGAAGATCCGGCGCGATGGTTTCCGATGCGGTGCATTCCCTGTCCGATGTTTTTGCGACACTGATCGCTTTTATCGGAGTGATGCTTGCAAAACGTCCCGAGGATGAGGAGCATCCTTACGGTCATGAAAGGCTTGAGTGTGTCGCATCTCTGGTTCTCGGGATCATCCTTTTCGGGACTGCTGCGATGATCGGTTATTCGGGCATCCGAAAAGTCATTGCCCGTGAAGAGCTGATAGTACCCACAATGCTTCCTCTTGTTGCTGCGATAGTTTCGATCGTAGTCAAGGAAGGAATGTTCTGGTATACGATGCATTATGCAAAAAAACTTGACTCGCCTGCTTTCAGGGCGGATGCATGGCATCATCGTTCGGATGCGATCTCGTCTGTCGGATCTTTTATAGGAATAGGTCTGGCAAAACTGGGCTTTCCCATCATGGATCCGATCGCAAGTCTCATCATATGCATCTTTATATTCAAGGTGGCATTTGACATATCAAAGGATGCGCTTAGCAGAATGCTTGATACCTCCTGCGGCAATGAATTTGAAGATGAGCTGAAAGACTTCATTTTGCAGCAGCCGAGAGTGTTGAATATCGATCTTTTGCATACCAGACAGTTCGGGAACAGAATCTACATAGATCTTGAGATTGCAGTGCAAAGCGATATCTCCCTGATCGATGCGCATTCTATCGCGGAGAATGTACATGATGCGGTTGAAAAGAAGTTTCCGAACGTGAAGCATATCATGATACATGTAAACCCGTTTGAGGATGATCATTCCTGAAGATAAAAGGTAAGATAAGATGGAAAACAATGATATAGAATTATTCTGCACAACGAATGTCAGAACAAAAGAGGGTGTGGTAAGCCGTCTTGTAAACGGGGGGATATCCTATCTTGAAAAGTGGGAAAGGATCCCGTTTTTCAAGAGAAAGGAATACAACGGCGCAAAGGAGCTTTGCGTGATATATGTAAATGCCAATCAGTATGATCGCGCAGCCGATATCCTCGATCTGTACAGACAGGAGAGGTCTGTCCCTTACAGATCTGCCATACAGGAGGAACAGGTTATGAGTGAAAAAGCGGCAGGCGCGGAAACGGAAGCAGAGGAAGCTTCTCAAAACGAAGGCGGAAAGGAAGAAAAAAATGAGTGAAGTGTACGAGAAAGTAAAGAGATGTCTTGAGGATGTGAGAAAGATAACTGATTTTGAACCGGAGATTGCCCTTGTGCTGGGCTCGGGACTCGGAGATTACGCAAAGAACATGGAGGTTGAGGTAGAGATTCCCTACAGCGAGATAAAGGGTTTTCCGGTTTCTACGGCACCGGGACATGACGGCAGGTTTATCTTCGGCCGGGTGGGCTCAAAGAAGGTGGTCTGCATGAAGGGCAGGATCCACTATTATGAAGGATATGACATAAAGGATGTTGTGCTTCCGGCAAGGCTCATGAGACTTATGGGGGCAAAGATACTGTTTCTGACAAACGCGTCCGGGGGCATAAATCCGTCTTTTCGGGCAGGAGACTTCATGCTCGTAAAGGATCATATCTCATCCTTTGCGCCCAATCCTCTCATAGGCTGCAATATAGATGAATTCGGTGTCAGATTCCCGGACATGAGCCATGTTTACGATCCCGGACTTAATAAGAAGATCAAAGATGCTGCAAAAGAACTGAAGATCGATCTGAAGGAGGGAGTCTATGTTCAGACTACAGGACCTTCCTATGAATCGCCCACGGAGATACGCATGTTCGGGATGCTCGGAGCGGATGCTGTCGGCATGAGCACAGTTGTGGAAGCCATTGCGGCAAATCACTGCGGCTTCAGGATTTGCTGCATATCCTGTGTCTGCAACCTGGCTGCAGGCATAGCCGATCATGAGCTGACCGGGGAAGAGGTTATAGCCGCCGGACAGAAGGCAGCGCCTCTTTTTGAAAAGCTTGTGACGGCTTCGATTGAAAGCTTTTGAATAATCATGAAATATCTTGATAACGATCCGGTAAAACTGAACGGTCCCAAAGATGCTGTTGTGATCATCGATCAGACACGGCTTCCGAAAGAGACGGTTTTTTTAGAGCTGAAGAAGCTTGAGGAAATGTATGATGCCATAAAGACGCTGTCTGTCAGGGGGGCGCCCTGCATAGGCGTTTTCGCGGGCTACTGTATGGCAGTTCTTTCGCTGGAGCAAAGGGGCGCAGATCATGACGGCTTTATAAAGGCCATGAAGGAGAATGCCGACAGGCTCAATCTTTCAAGGCCGACCGCCGTAAACTTAAGCTGGGCGCTTTCGCGTCAGATCAGAAAGATCGAAAGCATGACAGACAGTGGTCCCGAAGATATGAGCAGAGCGCTTTTTGAAGAGGCGGAAAGGATCCATGAGGAAGATATCCGGATGTGTCTTTCAATTTCTGAAAACGGTCTTTCGCTTTTAAAAAACGGTGACGGCCTCCTCACGCACTGCAATGCCGGAGCGCTGGCAACAACAAGATACGGCACGGGACTTGGACCTATCCTTCTGGGAAAAGAAAGGGGATATGAGTTTCGTGTTTATTCGGATGAGACCCGTCCTTTGCTTCAGGGGGCCAGGCTTACGGCCTATGAACTTGCAAAAGCGGGCGTTGATGTGACCGTGATCTGTGACAATATGGCCAATATATGCATGAGCGAGGGAAGAATTGACGCGGTTCTGGTTGGGTGTGACAGGGTCGCATCAAATGGTGATACTGCAAACAAGATTGGTACAAGCGGACTGGCCGTTCTGGCAAAACATCACGGAATACCGTTCTATGTTCTTGGTCCGTATTCCACGATTGATATGAACTGCGACAGCGGGAAGGATATAAAGATCGAACAAAGAGACCCGGAGGAGATCAGCACCATGTGGTACGAAAAGCCTCTGACTGTAGAGGGCGCAAAGTATTATAATCCGGCTTTCGATGTGACTGATCATGACCTGATTACGGCAATCATAACCGATAAGGGCATTTTGTATCCTCCATTTAAGGATTCCATAAAAAAGGTGATGTCATGAAGATAAGATTTTATAATGCGCGGATCCTTTCGATGAACGGGAACATGGATATCACCCCGGACAGTGAACTGTGGGTTTTTGATGACAGGATATCGTACATCGGAAAGATTAAAAATGACAGCGATATAATCTGGGACAGGCAGATAGATGTGAAGGGAAATCTTCTCATGCCGGGATTCAAGGATGCTCATACCCATTCCGGGATGACTTTTCTTCGGTCCATGGCAGATGATCTTCCGTTAGACAGGTGGCTGAATGAACAGATCTTTCCAAGGGAGGCAAAGCTTACCGGTGAAGATATAAAGATGTGTACGATGCTTGCCATAATGGAATATCTTTCATCGGGGATAACTGCGATCTTTGATATGTATCTGACGCCTGAAACAATAGACGAGGCCTGTATTGCCGGCGGAATGAGATGTGTACAGGTCGGCGGGATGAATAATTTTTCCCAGTCCTTAAAGGAACAGGAGGAATGGTATAAAAAAATAAATGCAGGCAACCCGCTGACATCTTATATGTTTGGATATCATGCTGAATATACCTGTTCAAAGGAACTGCTGATGGGACTGTCTGATCTGGCGCATAAATACAGCGCTCCTGTTTTCGGACACAATTCGGAGACCGCATCGGAGGTCAGAGGCTGCATCGAAAGATATAAAATGACGCCCACGCAGCTTGCTGACAGCCTTGGGCTGTTTGATAATGGCGGAGGCGGCTATCACTGCGTTTTTCTGTCGGACGAGGACATCGCGATATTCAGGGAAAGGGGCCTTTCCATTGTCCTGAACCCGGGATCGAACACAAAGCTTGCAAGCGGTATAGCCGACATCAGAAGGTATCTGGATGAGGGCATCGATCTTGCTATCGGGACAGACGGTCCCGCAAGCAATAACTGTCTGGATATGTTCAGGGAAATGTTTCTTGTGACGGGGCTTTCAAAACTGAAAGAAGAGGATGCATCGGTCGTTGACGCAAATGATGTGCTTATCATGGCGACAAAAGGCGGAGCAAAAGCAATGGGACTGTCAGACTGTGATTGCCTGAAGGAAGGAAAAAAAGCAGATATCATCATGATCGATCTGATGAGTCCTAATATGCAGCCCTTGAATAATATCACAAAGAACATTGTCTATTCGGGATCAAAGATAAATGTGAAAATGACAATGATAGACGGTGTGATCAGATATGAGGACCGGGAATATAATATCGGCATTGAACCTGAGGCTGTTTACTCATATGTCGGGGACCTTGCGGACAGGTTAAGATAGGGAAAGCATAAAATGGGTGTGATTGTTGTCGCGATAGCTGCGCTTGTCATGATTCTCCTCTTGATCAGGGGAATATATGATGAGGTGGCCGGAAAAAAGAAATTAAGGGAGAAACTGAAGAACTCCTTCGGGAAAAAAACGGAAAGATCTCTTTCCGCAGAGGAATTTGACACCCTCACACATTTTCACAGAAACAATCTCCATCACAGAAAAGGATGCCAGATAATAGATGATATTACCTGGAATGATCTGGATATGGATGAGGTTTTCCTGTCAATGGACAGCACCCTTTCACAAACAGGGAAAGAGGTCCTGTATGATATCCTCAGACGTCCCGTAAAGGATGAAGAAGTGATAAAGAGGCGGGACAGGATCATCAGTTTCTTTTCCGAAAATGAGACGGAAAGACTTGCCTGTCAGATATGCTTTGCAAAGATGGGGAGGCTTTCAAAGATCTCAGTTTCCGATTACCTGAATGATCTGGAAGGTGTTTCGGGCGACAATAATTTCAGGCACATACTATGCATATTGTTTGCAATAGCAGCGCTTATTATGGTGTTTGTAAGACCGGTAATCGGCTTTCCGGTCTTTTTTGTGGTCCTCATCTACAATGTGGCGACCTATTTCAGAAGAAAGGGTGACATAGAGCCGTATATAGTATCCTTTGCCTATATCACGCGGATGATCAGGTCTTCGAGGGAACTGGTAAAGATAAAGTGCAGCGAGACCGCTGAGTATACAAAGAGGATAGATGAGCTTTCAAACGGATTGCGGGGACTGAATATCAACACCTTCATCCTGTTTTCCGGAAGGGGCATGACTGGCGGTTTTCTTGACATGGTCCTCGATTATCTGCGGATCTTCTTTCATCTCGATCTCATCAAATTCAATATAATGCTGGCAATAGTCAGAGACAAGCATGATGACATCCGGGAGCTTTTTGAACTGACGGGTTTTCTGGATGCTTCGATAGCTGTCGCATCTTACAGAAAAAGCATTGATCATTTCTGTGTTCCTGAGTACTGTCCGCAGATAAAGGTTGAGGCAAAAAAGCTCTTTCATCCGCTTCTGCAGGAGCCGGTGCCTTCCGATGTCAGCACCGAAAAAGGCATAATAGTGACAGGATCGAATGCCTCCGGAAAGTCGACATTCTTAAAATCTGTCGCGCTTGCAACATTGATGTCCCAGACCATAGCCACAGTTGCTGCCGAAAGATTTATTTCACCGATGTTTGAAATATATTCCTCAATGTCGATAAGAGACAATATCATTGCGGGTGAAAGCTATTATATGGCAGAAATCAAATCCTTAAAAAGGATACTTGACAGGGCGGATTCGGCACAGGAACCGATGATATGCTTTATCGATGAGGTGCTTCGCGGAACAAACACCATAGAAAGGATAGCTGCTTCCTCCCAGATATTAAAGAGTCTTTCGAGGGACAATGTCCTTCTTTTTGCCGCCACCCATGACTATGAACTCACATATATGCTGGAAGATTATTTTGAGAATTATCATTTCTCGGAGGAAGTCAGGGAAAACGATATAGACTTTTCCTATATCCTGGAGGAAGGAAGAGCACAGTCAAAAAATGCCATCCTGCTCCTGAAGCTGCTTGGATATAACGACAGTATCACCGATTCGGCCCGCGAGTCTGCGAGGGTATTTCAAAGAGAGAACAAATGGGAAAAGCTTTGAAAAACACTGAAAAACTGGAAAAAAGAATATTTCAGATCGTAGAGGTCGGCTATACTAAGGACTTTATAAGCCGGGCTTATGATTATATCGGCGTGGCCGCCATTATCATCAATCTCATAGTAAGCGTGATGTATACCTTTGCCTTAATGAGAGAAAGATACGGCGGGGCTCTCCTGATCATTGAACATATCACGGTCATGTTCTTTGCCCTGGATTATCTTTTGCGTGTTGTTTCGGCAAGGTACAGGTTCCGAATGATCACGCCCGGAAAAGCAGTCCTCAGATATATTTTTTCCGTTGAGGGGATAATAGATCTCCTTTCTTTTCTCCCTTATTACCTTCCTGTGTTTTTCCCCGGAGGCGCAGTTGCGTTCCGTATGTTCAGGATAGTGAGGATCCTGCGGCTTTTCAGGCTGAATGCTTATTATGATTCGCTGAATGTCATCACCAGCATCATAAAGAGCAAGGGACAGCAGCTTCTTTCTTCCATGTTCATCATATTTGTACTGATGCTGGCATCAAGCCTGTGCATGTACAGCGTGGAACATGAGGCTCAGCCTGATGTCTTTGAGAATGCGTTTTCCGGCATATGGTGGGCGGCATCAGCGCTCCTGACTGTGGGTTACGGAGATATATATCCGGTTACATACGCCGGAAGGGTGCTGGGGACGATCATTGCTTTTCTCGGGGTCGGGGTGGTGGCTGTTCCCACGGGTATCATTTCTGCCGGGTTCGTTGAACAGTATACGATGCTGAAACAGATGACGGATGACACCGAGGATCTGGATATCAACTTCATAAAGGTCAGGCTTGATGGTGACAGCGAATGGACCGGAAAAACCATTGAGAATCTTCAGCTACCAAAGGATATGATAATAGCCGGGGTAGAAAGAGAAAAAAACTTAGTGGTGCCTTCGCGGGATCTGGTTCTTAAAGAAGGTGACATGCTGGTTATGGCTGCGGAAAGCTACAAGGATGAGTGGAAGGTTGAATTAAAGGAGATCATCCTTGTGTATGGACATCCCTGGTGCGGCAGAAAGATAAATGAACTGAATATATCCCCAAAGACTTTTGTTGTGATGCTAAGGAGAAATGACCATATGATGCTGCCGGCTGATGACATTCTGCTCAAAGAGGGCGATGTGCTTGTTCTTTATTCCGAAAAGAGCATGCCTGAAGCTACTGTGCTCAGGGTGTAAAGGACTGTTTAAAAGAGCGTGTCTTTGTGGTATAATCTGTATTCGCGAAAGAAAAAAGATTCTGTTGGACTTAAAGGAGGTATCTTATGCCGGTGACTGATGAATTGATGGCCTGTTTCAGGGAAAGATTCGGGTCAGAAGGAGATATCAGGGTTTATTTCGCACCCGGAAGAGTCAATCTGATCGGAGAGCATACCGACTATAACGGCGGCCATGTTTTTCCCTGTGCTTTGTCCATGGGAAATTATGGTGTTGCCAGAAAGAGAAATGACAAGACCGTCAGGTGGTTTAACATGACATATCCTGAAAATGGTGTCATTACCGCTGATATTACAAAACTGGCTCCCGAAGACAACGGTCTCTGGTATGATTATCAGCTGGGAGTGCTCTGGGCTTTCATGCAGAAGGGCTATGAGATACCGTGCGGCTATGATATGGTCATGATAAGCGATATGCCTGCCGGAGCGGGCTTAAGCGCATCCGCATCCATAGAGGAGCTGGCTGCAGTTATCGCAAAGGATCTGTTCTCGCTGGATGTTACAATGTCAGACTGTGCTGTTATTGGACAGTATTCCGAGAACAATTTCAACGGGATGAACTGCGGCATCATGGATCAGTTTGCTTCGGCCATGGGAAAAAAGAATAATGCCATTTTCCTTGATACTGACAGTCTTGAATACGAATATGTCCAGTTAAACCTCAAGGCTGAAAGGATTGTGATAACGAACAGCAATGTCAAGCACCAGCTGGCAGGTTCTGCCTACAACGAAAGAAGGAGCCAGTGTGAGTCGGCCTTAAGGGATCTCAAGGAAGTAATTGATATAAAGACGCTGGGTGATCTGAGTGAAAGCGAATTTGATAAAAATGCTGACGCTATAAAGGATCCGGTAAACCGTAAGAGAGCAAAGCATGCCGTTTACGAGAATTCACGCACGATCAGAGCTGTACATGCGCTGAGGAGCGGAGAGATCGAGGCTTTCGGAAAGCTGATGAACGAGTCGCATGTATCCCTGCGCGACGATTATGAGGTTTCCTGTCCGGAGGTAGATATCCTTGTTGAAGAAGCATGGAAGGTCGAAGGCGTCATCGGGTCGAGGATGACCGGCGGAGGCTTTGGAGGCTGTACTGTCAGCATTGTGAAAAATGATCATATTGATGAATTCAAAGACAGGATCAGCAGGGTATACAGGGAAAAGACAGGCCTTGACGCGGCATTTTATATCGCAGATGCGGCCGACGGAGCAAGGAGGCTCCTGTAGAAAGATCCGAGATGAAGAATTCGGAGTATCATGGATGACATGGTTTCAAAAGGAATCCGGGATGAATATACAGGGTAGGTGCACTTATGACTGCATTTGCCCTTGTTTCTCTTACTACGGGACTTCTTTTGCTGAGATGGAAGAGCAGTCGGAGGTTTATGACATAAAATGAAAATCATAATTGTGGGTTGCGGAAAAATCGGGGCTGCACTGACAAAAGCCCTGAATGATGAGAATCACGACATAGCAGTGATCGATAGCGATGAGGATACCGTAAAATCGGTAGCAAACAGCATGGATGTGATCGGTGTCGAAGGAAACGGGGCATCTATCCAGACCCAGAGGGAAGCGGGAATAGCAGGAGCGAATCTCCTGATCGCGACAACGGGATCGGATGAAGTGAATATCCTCTGCTGCATGATAGCAAAAAAGGCAAATACAAACATAAGTACGATAGCAAGAGTCAGAAATCCCGTTTACAGAGAAGAAATCACATATTTCAAGGAAGAACTCGGTCTGTCCATGGTACTCAATCCGGAGCTTCTTGCGGCCCGTGAGATAGCAAGGCTATTAAGATTCCCCTTTGCGGTAAAGATAGATACGCTTTTGAGAGACAGGATAGAGATACTCAGGCATCGTATCAAGGAGAATTCTCCGCTGGCGGATATCAGGGTCATGGATGTAAACAGAAAGCTTGGCTCCGATGTTATCATCTGCACGATTGAAAGGGACGGAGAAGTGTTCATACCGAACGGCGCATCCATGCTGTTTGTGGATGATATGATCTCGTTTGTGGCTTCACCTGAGGATGCGACCAGGTTTTTCAGGAACATCAAAGAGGAGACGCACCAGGTAAAGGATACGATCATCGCGGGCGGAGGAAAGATTTCATTCTATCTGGCACAGCAGCTTCTGTCGCTTGGGATAGATACCAAGATCATTGAGATGGATCCGAAAAGATGTGAGATACTTGATGAGAATCTGGAAGCAGCTACTATCATCTGCGGAGACGGCACAGATGAGGAACTTCTCCTTGAGGAAGGCATAGAGCATACGGAATCAGTTGTCACGTTGACAAATATAGATGAAGAGAACATCCTGCTGGCGCTTTATGCAAAAAAGGTGAATCCGGGCGTCAAATGCATCACAAAGGTAAACAGGGTGGTGTTTGATGATCTGCTGGAGGACATAGATCTCGGTACGATAATGCATACAAAATCGATCGTTGCAGACAGGGTGACATCATTTGTCAGGGCCATGCAGAATTCCATGGGCAGCAATGTGGAGACACTGATACATATCATTGATGAGAAGGCTGAAGCGCTGGAGTTTCTTGTGACGGGTGAAACGGAAGTCACAGGCAAACCGCTAAGCGAGCTGGATCTGAAGGGCAATCTGATCATTGCGGCCATAAACAGGGGAAAGACCATAATGTTCCCTAAAGGACAGGATGAGATCCGCCCGGGCGACAGGGTCATAGTTGTCACGACTCACAAAGGACTCAACGACCTGAACGATATACTCAGAAAATAGGAAAGACGGGACGAAATGAACCATTCAAGCATTATATATATACTCGGAAAACTGCTGCAGATAGAGGCGCTGATCATGCTCCTGCCACTGTTTGTCAGCCTGATATACCGGGAAGATGATTTTTTACCGTTTCTGATCACAATCGCTCTGACTGGAGCTGTCGGCACGGCGATCAGTTTCAAAAAACCGGGCAAGGCATCTTTTTATGCCAGGGAAGGCTTTGTAATGGTTGCTTTAGGCTGGATAGTGATGTCCGTTATGGGAGCCGTGCCTTTTGTGCTCAATGGCGATATACCGAATTTTACCGATGCTTTTTTTGAAACAGTGTCAGGTTTTACCACTACTGGATCGAGCATACTGTCGGATGTTGAGAGCCTTTCTCATGCTTCCCAGTTCTGGAGGAGTCTGACTCACTGGATCGGCGGGATGGGAGTTTTTGTTTTCATGCTTGCTGTCATGCCGATGGCTGGTGCCCAGAATATGCATTTGATGAGATCGGAAAGCCCCGGTCCGGAAGTGGGAAAGCTTGTACCAAGGCTGAAGGATACGGCAAAGATCCTTTACAGGCTTTATTTTGCGCTGACCGTTCTGATGTTTATCATCCTGCTTATTACGGGAATGGACGGATTTGATGCAGTTACGGTTACCTTTGGAACTGCCGGGACCGGAGGATTTGCCATCAGGAACGACAGCATCGCATCTTACAGCAGCCTCCAGCAGATAATCATTTCTGTCTTTATGATACTGTTCGGCTTCAACTTCAACTTCTTTTATTTTCTTACTTTCGGCAAGAGCCTTTTTGATGCTTTGAAGATGGAAGAGATCAGGGTCTATCTTCTGATTATAGCAGGATCGGTCGTTGTGATAATGATCAACGCAAGAGCGTGTTTTGAGTCGCTTTTCGATGCCTTCAGAAAATCGCTGTTCCAGGTAGCAAGCATTATCACTACAACGGGATTTGCGACTGCAGATTTTGATCTGTGGCCAACACTGTCAAAGACTGTGCTTGTAATGCTGATGTTCATCGGGGCCTGTGCAGGTTCGACTGGAGGCGGTTTCAAGGTTTCAAGGGTGATAATCCTGTTCAAGGCTTTTCAAAAGGAACTGGAGCATTTCATCCATCCCAGGATGGTCAGGAATGTGCATATGAACGGAAGGGCGCTGAAGGAAGAAACCGTTGACGGAGTGAAGGTTTATCTGGGAGCCTATATCATTATTTTTGTTGTTTCGGTCCTGATCGTAGGTTATGAGAACCATGACCTGATAACCAATTTCACGGCAGTGGCCGCTACTATGAACAATATCGGTCCCGGACTTTCGATGGTGGGCCCGACCTGTAATTTTGCGTTTTTCTCCCCGGTTTCGAAATATGTGCTGATGTTTGATATGCTGGCGGGAAGACTGGAACTGTATCCGATGCTGCTGCTTTTTGCGCCCACCACATGGAGGAGTAAATGATGTCAAACGGATTTCATGGCAGCGACACACAGGCTGTGGCGGACAGATACGGCATCAGGGAAGAGGATATCATACAGTTTTCGGCGAATGTGAACCCGCTTGGGCTTTCTGAAAGATTCAGACAGTCAATGGCTGAGAATATAGACTGTATTACAGAATACCCGGAAAGGGATTACCGGACACTTAGGAATGCGCTTTCGCAATATACCGGAGTGATCCCGTCACACATCATCCCCGGAAACGGATCCACCGAAATAATAAGCGCATTCATCAGGAGTTTTGAACACTGCAATGCGCTCATAGTTTCGCCGGCATATGCGGAATATGAAAGGAATGTCAAAGCGGCTGGGGGAAGGGCATCATATTTTGAGCTCGACGAAAAAGATAATTTCAATATCGATGCAGGATGCCTGGCGGATGCGGTTGATGACAATACCGATATAGTCGTTATCTGCAATCCAGTCAATCCGACATCGACGGCTCTTGCAAAGGATGAAATGGGGATCGTCCTGGAAAAGTGTGATAAATGCGGTGCTTTTGTGCTTGTTGATGAGACCTATGTGGAATTCAGCGATATTGGGAAATACTCATGTGCAGGTCTTGTAGAAGAATGGGAAAATCTCTTTGTGATCAGAAGCATGTCAAAGTTTTTTTCCTGCCCCGGACTGCGTCTGGGTTACGGCATGACAGAAAACGAGGATATCCTGAAGAAGATAGAGGAAAAAAAAGACCCCTGGAGTGTCAGTTCTTTTGCCGAAAAAGCTGCCGTACTGCTGCTGTCCGATGCAGAGCATATCAGAACATCAAAAACTTATATTGAAGAAGAGAGGGCTAGAGTCTGCCGGTTACTTGATGAATTGAAAGCAAATGGGTTAAAATATTACAGTCCGTGCGCAAATTTTGTTCTATGCAGGATAGAAGATGAAAAGAAGAATGCAACGGGCCTGTTTGAACAATGCATCCGCAAAAATATGATGATAAGAGACTGTACAGGCTATGGGAGCCTGGATAAAAGATATTTCAGGTTCTGCTTCATGGACAGGGAAAATGACGATGCGCTGCTCAAAGAAATAAAGGATTATCTGACTGGGTGATGGAAAAGTATATCGAAAACCTTATCAAAGGTCATTTTGAATACGAAACAGAAAAGATAACGGTATCCGAAAGAAAGATAGAAGCCGATGTCGCTCCTTTGGAGGACAGGGACGGAAGCTTCGTCATAAGCTGCAGGGATAATAAGAAAGTTAAGCTTTCCATCCTTACATCGGATCCGCGTATCAGAGTTTCTGTGAATGAATATGAAGGCCCCCTTAATGAGGGCCTGGAAGTGCTTTACAGTGTTTCGACAAAGGGCCTGGACAGCGGTTTTGTTTTCAAGGGAGACATATATGTCATCTCCGACGCCGGGGAAGCCCAGATAAGCGTTGTCATAGAGGTTATCAGGAAATATATCGAATCTTCTGCGGGGCCGATAAAGAATCTTTTCCATTTTACAAATCTTGCCCGCTCTGATTTTGATGAGGCGGCAAAGGTCTTTTATACAAAAGAATTCAGGGAAATATTCAAAAACACTGAAAGATCACATATGCTCAAATACAGAGCATTTTCTGCAAAGGATATGTCCCTTGAAAATGTTGAGGAATTTCTGATAAGCGTGAACAAAAAGACTCCTGTCGTATACAGTTTTGACAGGGAGAATATTACTGTAACGGATATGATGGAGGAGGATACCGGAACCTTTACGATCAGAAGGTCAGGCTGGGGCTATACTCATATCCAGCTGGAATCGGATTCTGATTTCCTTGAGCTTTCGAAAAATGAATTCTTCTCTCATGATTTCACGGGAAGCTCGGTTGATGTCGGATACACCGTCAGAACAGAAAGGCTTCACAGAGGCATAAATTATGCCTCGATCAGGCTGGTTTCTTCGCATTCCGATATAACACTTCCGGTCTTTGTGAACTTCAGGCCGTTTGACAGGACAGCTCTTGATACGGATCACAGAAAGAAAAAACTGAGGGCTGAGCTCACTGAATGCTATGTGCGTTTCAGGATAAAGGATATCTCGGCCAATGCGTGGATAAATGAATCAAAAGAACTTATCGACAGGATGCTCTATATAGATATGGAGGATCCGCTTGTAAGACTCTACCAGGCGCACAGTCTCATCGTATCAAAAAGAGACAGGGAAGCCGGGATACTTATCGACAAGATTGAAGCTGAATTTGAAACGGCAGGATTTCCTGTCGACCTGAAAGGCTATCTGATATATCTGAAAGCAATGAATGCAAAAGATGATACGGATGTGGAGGATGCCATAAAGACTGTATGGGCATTATATGAAGGACACAGGGACAGGGATTTTCTGCTCTGGATACTCATATATCTTGATGAGACCGTAAAAAGATCTCCCGAAAGGGAAAAAGAGCTGCTTGTCAGGCAGTTTGAAAGAAATTCCGCCAGTCCGCTGCTTTTGATAGAAGCGTATGTCCTGTTTTCAAAAGAGCCGTCTCTTCTGACAAAGCTGGAAAATATTGAAATACGGGTTCTTTATTATGCAATAAAGAAGGGACTGTTCAATAAAGCTTTGGAAGAAAGAGTGATTCAGCTGGTGTCAAGGTGCAGGAGATTCTATCCGCTGCTGTTTGTGGTGCTTTCAGAGTATTTCAATGAATTTGATGATGATGATGTGCTGACTGCCATATGCTCATACCTGATCAGGAACGAAAAGACGGGAAAGGAATACGGGGAATTCTATTCAAAAGCTATCGAAAGAGAACTGCGGATTACAAATCTGTATGAGTATTATCTGTATACGCTTCCGGAGAATCATACGGCTCTGCTGCCCAAACATGTGCTTCTTTATTTTGGCCTTCAGAGCAATCTGCCTCCGACACTAACCGCATATGTCTTTGCAAATATGATAGTTCATGAAGCCGAGGTGCCTGAGCTGCTTGAAGAGTGCAGGATGAGACTGTCCGATTTTGCCGTAAATGAGATTTATGCGGGACATATTGATGAGAATCTTGCAGTCATATATGATTACCTTGATTATTTCAAGGGAAGTGAGTTCGGAGTCATGAAACAGCGTTTTGCTGTAGATACTGCCCTTGCCGATGTCGCATTTACACGGCTTATCAAATGCAGGGACAGGAGCATAAAGGCGGTCGTTGTTATCGAAAGACAGCTGAAGAAAGAAAAACGGTGTGTGTTAAAAGACGGGCTGGCCTATGTGAAGATCTGCGGCAACGATTATGAGATCTTTTTTGAAGATGACAGAGGCAGGAGATATTCGCGGATTGAGAGCGGATATGAAGAGATACCGCTTCTCCATACCGCAACTGCCGTAAGAGTGCTCGATTCCCTGTCACAGGATGATACATATCTGAATGTCTATCTTTCCCTGCGAGGCCGGAATGCATTTGCCGTGGACAGCTTTAATGTTGTTTTTGTAAGAAGATGTCTTGAATCGGAAGAAGTGGATGAGGATTTCAAGAATGAAGTCAGGATGGATCTGTTCAGATACTATTTTGATGAAGACATGCTCCGCGAACTGGACAGTCTCATAGATATGACGGATATCAGTGCTCTGGACATGGAAGACAGGAGCCAGGTGGTAAGGTTCATGGTTCTCAGAGACATGACTTTCAGGGCATGTCAGGTAATAAATGAATTCGGCATCTCGGGGACCGATGCAAAGACCATGGTAAGACTCCTTTCGCTGTTCCTTACACAGGGGGGATCCCAGGCGCCTGATGACCTGATCTATATGGCTTATTATGTGTTTAACGAAGGAAAATACAACGAGCAGATCCTATCCTACCTGATTGACTGTTTTGAGGGCACTACAAAAAACTTAAGAAGGATCTGGAGAGCAGGAGAGGATTTTGAGCTTGATGTCAGAATGATCGAGGAGAAGATAATTCTTCAGATGCTGAGGACAGGGAGCTTTATCGGAGAAAAGGATGATATTTTCTTTGATTATGTCAAACGCGGCGCGCGCGGTCCGATCGTCTATGCGTATCTGTCATATAATGCCTATGATTACTTTGTAAAAGAGAGGATCCCGGACAAGAGGATATTCCCGGAACTGTTGAGGCTTTATGAGGATGATGAGCCCAATGATGTGTGCATGCTTGCACTCATCAGATACTACAGGGAAAGGGAAAAGGATGAAAGGACGCTGAAGATCCTTTGTGAATGCGTTCGAAAGATGCTTGAAAAGAATATGGTCTTTGGGTTCTTTTCAGAGTATGCGCCTTTTGTTGAGGAACTGAGGCTGTATGAGGATCTGTCGTTTGTGGAATACAGATCGAATCCAAAGAACAGGGTGGTGCTGCATTATCTTTTAAATGACGGCAATGATGACCGGGTCAGCTATGTCAAGGAAGAGATGAGCAATGTCTACGGCGGTATCTTTTCAAAGAGATTTGTAATGTTCAGGGGTGAGAGACTTCAGTATTATATCACTGAGGAGTCGGGCGGAAGCGAGAACCTGACACAGAGCGGCGTGATAGAGATAGAGCCTGATGAGAGCGCGGACAAGACGCTCCGCTACTGCCTTTTGAATGAAGTAATTCTGTGCAACATGCTTGAGGATTATGAGAGCATGGAGGACGCGCTTTCGGATTATCTGAAAAAAAGGGCGATCATTAAAGATTTTTGACAGAGATTAAAAAGACGGTGCATTGCACCGTGCTTTTGAGATTTTATTGGAGATACAGATGAGAACTGTTGCAGGATTGGATCTTTGTGATGATGTTACCCAGATAAGCCTTCTGTCCCCCGACGACAGCGGAGGATTTGAGGTGGTGACCAGGCCCGTGCTTATGGGGGCCCAGAAGTACTGCATCCCGACTGTGGCGATGAAAGTAAATGATAAGGACGAGTGGATGTTCGGGGAGGATGCCAAAAGGGCCCCGGAAGGCTTTGGGACAGTATATGAAGATCTCATAGAACTTGCTGTCGGGGATGAATCAAAGATCCCTGTTCTTTCGGGATTTATAAGGCATGCCCTGAAGGGTGTTACCTTCAGGAGCGAATGGCCGGCAAAGCCCATGCTCTTCATTACCTTAAGGCGGCTTGATTCGAAGGTATTGAAAACAGTCAGAAGGGCCGTTGAGCTTTTGGAACTCAATGATGTCGATATCAGGTTTTTAAGTCATGCCGAGAGCTATTTTTATTATTCCGCCAGCCAGGCTGAAGAATTGAGGTTCAACAAGGTATGCCTTATCGATTATGACGGAAAGTCCGTTAGGACCGGCATGCTCTCAACCAACAGGAACATGAAGCCGAATGTCACATTCATAGATGAGAGACAGTTCGAGCTGCCTGAGAAAAATGACATTGATCTGCTGCGGATCTGCAGGGAAGTAATGGACAGCGAGGTTATCTCAAGCGTATATCTTGCGGGAACGGGGTTTGACGGAGACTGGGCAAAGGAGACCGTAAAATATCTCTGTGATGACGGACGAAGGGTCTTTCAGGGAATGAACCTGTACACTAAGGGCGCCTGCTATGCCGCAATGGATGTATCCGGCATCAAAAAGCTTGAAAGCGGAGAGATATTTCTTGACAGGGACAAGCTCAAGGTAAATATCGGAATGGACCTTTGCACGGATGGACAGATCAGATACAGATCCCTGATTGATGCCGGCATCAACTGGTTTGAGGCATCATCCGATATAGAGGTTATGCTTGGCAGGGAAAGGGAGATCAGGATCACGCTTACTCCGATAAGCGGAGACGGCGACAGGTGCGTGGTGATAAGAACGAACGGCATTCCGGAAAGGCCTGAGAGAGCCTCAAGGGTTTCTTTGAGGTTTGAGATGCTTTCCGTGTCGGAACTGAAGGTGACGGTGACCGATCTGGGGTTTGGAGAGATCTTTCCTGCTACGGGCAACGAGATCACACAGACCATAAATATCGAGGATGTGAAGGGAGAAGCCTCATGACCTATGAGTGCATGGGAAAAGTTACGGGCAATCCGTTCTATATCGAACAGCTGTGCCTCAATATCTATTCATTTGAGGAACTGATGTATTTCATCAGGGGAAATGCATATATCCTTGACAGAACAATAATAAATGAAAGCCTGTTTGATTTTATCGGAAAAGAACTGGGATTAAACGACCTTTATGAACAGCTGAAAGATCTATACAGGAAGGACAAGGGATTATCGGATCATGTCTGCGCGATACTGGCTTATGGACACTATGTGAACGAGGAAGAACTTGAGGGCATCAGACGGATCATAGAGGGAAATACCGATGTCAGGCCTTTTATCAGGAGAAAGTCACGAGGGGATTTCTTTTTTCAGAACAGGAACAATGTTGCCGCTGCGGAGGAGTACAGCGCAGCGATTGCTGAAAGCGACGGCGAAGACAAAAGGCTGGCGCCTGTTTATCATAACCTTGCCATGATCTATGCCGGATCCTACCTGTTCAGGGAAAGCGCTGCCTTTTTCAAAAAGGAGTGGGAACTTACAGAGGACGGGACTGCTCTGAAAAGGTATTTGAAGGCGCTGAAGCTGGGTGTTTCAAAGGAAGAGTTTGAAAGCGAGGTACTGAAGACCGATCCTGATCCGGAGATCTTTGAACTGGCAAAGGAAGAAATTGAAAGTGCCGGACAGCAGGCTGAAAAAGAGGTGTCCGAACTGATGGATCTGCAGTACAGGGACAGGGTTGGCTTTGTCAGAAAAGCGGAAGAGATGATCCTTAAACTGAAGAACGAATACAGGACAGTTTAGTATGGGTTTATTTAGAAAAATCGGAGATTTTTTTGCTAAATACAGTATAGAAGCAGGATTTGAGGAAGACGATCTTTTTGACGGCGAGGATATTGCAAAGATAGAGGTTCCTGACAGAAATGAGATAGATATTTCAAATCCCCTGATGAGGGAGAGATATGTCAGGAACTGCTGCGACCAGATGCTTGAATCCACACGGGAGATAGACGCAGCTACAAGGGAGTACCGTCTGGTCACTGACTATCTGAATGACATGGAGATCATCGACAAGCTTCCGCGGGAAAAATACGGGCCTTTAAAGCATGCCGCGGAAGAGGTCATGAGACTTGAAAAGGTAAATGAGACTCATTCTGAAAAGATCGGAAGGATAAGCAACGACAGATTTGAGGATATGGAAGCCATAGCCCCGGATATGCCGAAGGCCTTAGAGGAGATGAAAAAGAATGAGGATTACAAATTCCTGGTAAGAGGCGATCTGCAGAAACTTGAAGGAGAGAAGGGCGCATACGCTTTCCAGAAAAAGGAAATGGCAGTAAAGCAGATCAGCTGCAGGAATTTCGTGATGATAACCATATGCTCCTTAAGCTTTATCATACTGATGCTCCTTGTCCTCCGTTATATGTATCAGATGGATGTCGTGCTTGGATGCGTGATTGCATCATTTGCGGCGGCTGTAGCAATGACACTGATCTTTGTCGAATATATCGGCGCCAGAACGGAGATGAGGAAGGCGTCGAATTTCCTGAATCAGATAATCGCAAAGCAGAATACAGTAAAGATAAGATATGTGAATGTGGAGAACCTTCTGCAGTACCAGTACAGGAAGTATCATGTTAATTCGGCGGATGAGCTGGAGTATTTCTGGGAACTGTACCAGGAGGAAAGAGATGAGAGAAGGATGCTTGATGAAGCCGGCGGGGATCTCAGGGATGCAATGGATAACTTCATGAACGCATTAAAGAGCATCAAGCTGAAGTATCCTACCATCTGGTCGCATCAGGCATATGCGATAGTTGACAGACGGGAAATGGTTGAACTTCGCCACGATCTGGTCGCAAGGCGCGGTTCACTGAGAAAAAGGATAGAATACAATGACGGGAACAGGAACATGGCCAAGGATGAGGTCAATGAACTGGTAAAAAAATATCCTAATTACGCATCGGAGATCATAGGCATAGTTTCCGGGTATGAAAAGGATGAGGGATGAAGCAATGCTTATTGAAAATAAGCATGTCGTGTAATATAATCGTTTGCGGTCTTTTTTGAAGCATTAAATCGAAAGGAGAACTATGGCAGATACAGACAGGTATATAAGCCCGCTTTCGGAAAGGTATGCAAGCTATGAGATGCAGAATATCTTTTCACAGGACAGGAAATTCACTACATGGAGGAAACTTTGGATAGCGCTTGCTGAGGCTGAAAAGGAGCTGGGGCTGGACATAACGGATGAGCAGATCGATGAACTCAAAAGCCACAGGGACGATATCAATTATGATACGGCAAGAGAAAGGGAAAAGGTCGTAAGACATGATGTAATGAGCCATGTATATGCATACGGGGTTCAATGCCCTAAAGCAGCAGGGATCATCCATCTGGGAGCCACATCCTGTTATGTCGGGGACAATACCGATATCATAATAATGGCGGATGCGCTGAAACTTACAAAGACGAAGCTTGTAAATGTCATTGACAAGCTTTCCTCTTTTGCGGAGAAGTACAGAGACATGCCGACTCTGGCTTTTACGCATTTTCAGCCGGCCCAGCCCACCACGGTCGGAAAAAGGGCAACGCTTTGGATACAGGATTTCATCATGGATCTGGAAGATCTGGAGTATGTCCTTGGAAGCCTGAAACTTTTGGGGTCAAAAGGGACCACGGGTACCCAGGCAAGTTTCCTGAAACTGTTTGACGGGGACCAGAAAAAGGTGGATGCACTTGACGGGATGATCGCAGAAAAGATGGGCTTTGACGAGTGTTATGCCGTTTCGGGGCAGACCTATTCAAGAAAGGTTGACCTGCGTGTCATGAATGTTCTTTCGGGCATTGCTGCATCGGCCCACAAAATGTCAAATGATATCAGGCTGCTCCAGCATTTAAAGGAAGTCGAAGAGCCGTTTGAAAAGTCGCAGATAGGCTCCTCCGCCATGGCTTACAAGAGAAATCCCATGAGAAGTGAAAGGATCGCATCGCTTGCCAGATATGTCATGATAGATACCTTAAATCCTGCGATTACCGCTTCTGTACAGTGGTTTGAGAGGACGCTTGATGATTCGGCAAATAAAAGGCTTTCTATCCCGGAGGGATTTCTGGCAACGGATGGAATCCTGGATCTGTGCATGAATGTTGCCGACGGTCTGGTAGTAAATAAAAAGGTCATTGAAAAGAGACTTATGCAGGAACTGCCTTTCATGGCCACTGAAAATATCATGATGGACTGCACGAAAAAAGGCGGCAACAGACAGGAAATCCATGAGCGGATCAGAGAACACTCAATGGAGGCGGCGCTTCATGTGAAAAGAGACGGGCTGGATAATGATCTGCTGCAGATGATCGCGGATGATGACAGTTTCGGAGTCACATATGAGGAACTTGTGGAAAATCTTGATCCGAAAAAGTATGTAGGATGCGCGCCGCACCAGGTTGAAAGATTCCTGGATGAAAAGGTGAAGGATGTTCTTGAGAAGAATAAAGATATTCTCGGAGCGAAAGCCGAGATAAAAGTTTGAGTCAGGAGGTAATGGAATGGTAAAGGCCATAGTCGGAGCAAACTGGGGTGATGAAGGAAAGGGAAAGATGACGGATGTTCTCGCGGAGAACGCTGATGTGGTCGTCCGTTTTCAGGGCGGTGCAAATGCCGGTCATACCATCAAGAATAAATATGGCAAATTTGCGCTTCATACCTGTCCCTCGGGAGTGTTCAATGAAAATGTCACAAACATCATCGGAAACGGGGTGGCTCTTGATATCCCCAAGCTGACGGAGGAGCTTGCCTATATAGCTGAGACGGGGAAGGAAAAGCATGTCCCGAAGCCAAAGCTTCTTGTATCAGACAGGGTACAGATAGTGATGCCCTATCACAAGCTTTTTGACGCTTATGAAGAAGAGAGGCTTAAGGGCAGATCGTTCGGGTCGACCAAGTCCGGTATTGCGCCGTTTTATTCCGACAAATTCGCAAAGATCGGCATCCAGGTAAATGAGCTGTTTGATGAAGAATATCTGAAGGAAAAACTGGAAAACATCTGCAGCATCAAAAATGCCCTGCTTGTCAATCTCTATGAGAAGGAACCGATCGATAAAGATGTGCTGTTTGATACCTGCATGGAATACAGGGATATGATCAAGCCTTACCTTGCCGATACGGCCCTGTTTCTGTATGAGGCATTGAAGGCGGACAAGGTGATCCTTTTGGAGGGACAGCTTGGGACGATGAAGGATCCTGATCACGGTATCTATCCCATGGTGACTTCCTCACCGACTCTTGCAGGCTACGGCGCAGTCGGGGCAGGTGTGCCGCCCTATGAGATAAAACAGATAGTCGCTGTCACGAAGGCTTATTCATCGGCAGTCGGAGCGGGTGCCTTTACCACAGAGATCCTTGATGAAAAAGAAGCGGATGAATTAAGAAAGCGTGGTGGAGATGGCGGAGAGTACGGCGCTACAACAGGCAGGCCCAGAAGGATGGGCTGGTATGACTGTGTGGCATCAAGGTACGGCTGCCGGCTTCAGGGAGCCACGGATGTTGCGCTGACAGTTCTGGATGTGTTGGGATATCTTGATGAGATACCGGTATGTACGGCATATGAGATCGACGGAAAAAAGATAACGGATTTCCCGACAACAAGGCTGCTTGAAAAGGCGAAGCCTGTATATGAAGTGCTTCCGGGTTGGAAGTGCGATATTGGCGGCATAAAGAAGTATGAGGAACTCCCGGAAAACTGCAGGAAATATGTGGAGTTCATAGAAAAACAGCTCGGGTTCCCGATCACCATGGTCTCAAACGGTCCCGGAAGGGAAGATATTATCTACAGATAAGGAACAGGTTTTATTATCATGATAGATACCGTGATATTTGACATAGGGAATGTCATGGCAAAATTCAGGTGGCGGGAATTTTTAAGAGATTTCGGCCTGGATGAAGAGATATGCGTACGGATCGGTAATGCTGCCATGAAATCAAAGGCCTGGGATGATTTTGACGCAGGCATGGATGAGAATGAGGTCCTGAATGAATTTATCGCCAATGATCCGGGGATAGAAAAGGAACTGAGGATGGTCTTTTCAGACATAGGAAGAACCATTGAGATGTATGATACATCTGTCCCCTGGCTGGAGGCGTTAAAAAAGGCAGGGTACAGGAGGCTTATCCTTTCGAATCTTTCCAAAAAGACGGTGAGGGAATGCGCAAAGGATCTGGTGTTCCTTGATCATGTGGACGGAGGGATCCTTTCCTACAGGGTCAAAATGATAAAACCGGACAGGCAGATCTACCGGTGTCTCATCAGACGGTACGGTCTGAATCCTTCGCACTGTGTTTTCCTGGATGACAGGGAAGAAAACATAAGGACCGCGCGCGAGCTCGGCATGAAAGGCATAGTACATAAAGACTATGAAAGCTCGGTCATAGAACTTGAAAAGCTGGGGGTAAAGACCGGCCCGTTAATCTCCGAATGAGGGATCACAGGTGAGCCTGAGCCCCAGCTTTCTGAACATGCGCTGGTCAACTTCTGACAGGATCACTGTCGAATGCGCTTCACATCCGCGAAGGTATGGCAGCTGGGCCAGAGCCTTTGCTGCATCGGGATTCGTGGCTGCGGAAACAGAAAGTGCAATGAGCATTTCATCAGTATGAAGCCTGGGATTGTGGCTTCCCAGATAATTTGTCTTCAGTCCCTGTATAGGTTCTATGGCTTCTCTTGATATCAGATGAACGGCATGGTCTATGCCGGCATTCAGTTTCATTGAATTCAACAGACATGATGCGGCTGCACCCAGAAGGTCATTTGTGCGGCCGGTCATGATGCGTCCGTCAGACAGCTGTATGGCGGCACATGGATTTACCGTGTCTTCCTTTCTTTTTCTTGCGGCAACCACAACCTTTCTGTCATCGACGGTGACACCGGCCTGTTTCATGAGCAGCTGAAGCTTCATTTCCATGTCTTTAGGAGCGTTTCCTATCCTGGCATCGCAGATCCCCTTGAAATATCTGCGGATTATCTCCTGCTTTGAAGCCTCGCAGCATACATCATCATCTATGATGCAGTTACCGGCCATATTGACACCCATATCAGTGGGAGATTTATAGGGAGAACTTCCGGATATCATCTCGAACATAGTGTTCAGAACGGGAAAGATCTCGATGTCCCTGTTGTAGTTGACTGTAGTCTGTCCGTAGGCTTCAAGGTGAAAAGGATCGATCATGTTCACATCATTGAGATCAGCCGTGGCAGCTTCATACGCGATGTTTACCGGATGTTTCAAAGGCAGGTTCCAGATGGGGAATGTCTCAAACTTTGCATAGCCGGCAGTCACGCCTCTTTTGTATTCATGGTAAAGCTGGGAAAGGCAGGTGGCCATCTTTCCGGAACCCGGACCCGGAGCGGTCACGACTACAAGGGGCCTTGTGGTCTTCACAAATTCGTTTCTCCCGTAGCCTTCCTCGCTGACGATCTTGTTCACATCGCCCGGATAGCCGTTTATGACATAGTGAAGATAAGTGTTTATATTATGGGTCTCAAGCTTTAAGCGGAATCTGTCGGCCGCAGCCTGCCCGGTGTATTTTGTTATCACAACAGATGATACATAAAAACCGAGTTTTCTGAATGAATCTATGAGCCTGAGCACATCCGCATCATAGGTTATGCCAAGGTCCTCTCTTGTCTTGTTCTGTTCTATCGCGTCGGCGCTTATGACAAAGACGATCTCTGCTTCTTCTTTAAGATTCTCGAGCATCTTTAATTTGCTGTCAGGCTCAAAGCCGGGCAGGACCCGGGATGCGTGAAGATCATCAAAGAGCTTCCCACCGAATTCAAGGTAGAGCTTTTCGAATTTATCTATTCTTTCTTTGATGTGCTCCGACTGGATTCGTACATATTTTTCGTTGTCAAAACCGATCTTATTCATTCTATCCCCCATGATGATTTTGTGCTATACTGAAAAACGTAGTGTAAATGTTACAGGGCGCATTGTGACTTTGTGACCCTGACATCATAATATCAAAGAAAAAATATAGTGTAAACATATGACAAAGAGCGAGATAAACGAGATCAAAAAACAGTTCACCATCGACGGGTGCACCATAGACCGTATCTGCGGATGCTATGTGAACAATGAGAAGGAAAAGATGTGCGTATCAACCGACAGCTTCCTGGCCCTGCCGGATGAAGAGATGCACAAATATTTTGACATACTGAAGAAATCACTTTCAGGGACAGAAGGCAAAAACCTTCTTCATATGTTTTTTGAGACTTCGGATGAGACTGAAGGGAGCAGTCATAAACTGTTACAGGAACTCAGAAAGAGCGCCCTGAAGGATGAGGAACTTGTCGGAACTTTTTTTGACCGTGTCATCGAAAGCTATGACACCGTTGAAAAATATTATATAGTCCTTGTCCATGCATCATATGATGTTCCCCAGATCGGTACGGATCAGATAATGACGGATGATGCTTCAGAAACCGTCTTTGATTATATTATGTGCAGCATTTGTCCCGTCAGGCTGACAAAAGCTGCGCTCGGTTATATACCTGATGAAAAGAGGATAGGAGAACGAGCGAGGGACTGGGTAGTGGCTGATCCGGAAAAAGCATTCATGTTCCCGCTTTTTTCCGACAGAGCAGCTGATATCCATGGTCTTCTGTATTACAGTAAAAAAAGCGATGACCTGATGGAAAGCTTTACGGAAGGGATCTTCGGGCTGAAGATGCCGGTATCGGCCGATGAACAGGCCGAGGTGTTTAACAGTGTCATCACAAAGACACTTGGCGATGATGTCTCTTTTGAAACTGTAAAGGATATACATGAAAATGTTTCCGTGATGCTCAGGCAGTATGATGATCCACAGGAGCCGCTTTCGTTTGGCAGGGATGATGTAAAGAAACTATTTGAAAAAAGCGGAGTCCGGGATGAAGATATGAAGGACTTTGTAAACAAATACGAGGTCGCAGTCAGGGAAACACTCGAAGACGAAGAAGCGGATGCGGAGGATACCAGGATCAGGGCTGCAAACATAACCGGGACAAAGAAATTTGATATCAAGACACCTGATGTGGTCATAAGGGTCAATCCCGAAAGAACAGATCTGATTAGTACCAGAGTGATTGACGGAAGGCAGTGCATAGTCATAGCGGTAAATGACAGAGTGGAAGTGAACGGGATAAGCTGCCGGACTGTTGGTTTTGAGGATGATTGATAATGGGCGATAACTTAAAAAAGTTCAGGAACGAAAATAAGACAGGGACTGTTTCAAAGCGGCTCTTCGTTATAATGAGCCTGTGGTTCCTTGCGTCGGTCCTGGTGGTGGGTGTTCTGTATTTTTCCGGCATCCTGTCCGCTTCTGCAAAGGACCTTATCCTGATACTTATAGTGGCTGTACTGATCAGTTTCCTGCCTGCACTTTTCGTTATGGTCTTTTATCTGAACAGACAGAACCAAAAGGAGTATGATCTTTTCCTGGAACTTGCGACCGAGGAAGAAAGATACAGGCTTGCTTTTGAGAATTCCAAAGATATCATCTTTGAATATGAGTATTCGAACGGGGCTTTGTCATGTTTCGGAAACTATGGGGACGAGAGCACTAAAGCGGGAGACATGTCAAGGTTTACGGGAACCCTGGAGAGTATTGTCCTGAACGGTGATTATGTTTTTCACGAGGATATCCAGAAGGTAGTTGATTTCAAGAACGGAAATACAAAGGAAAACTTTGCCGTCAGGGTAAGGAGGGATTCTGAAAGCCCGTACAGATGGTACATGGTCGAGGGCTCTGTCGTTTCCGACAAGGAGAAACCGGTAAGGCTTGTGGGAAAACTTCGTGATATAGACAGGGAAAAACAGCAGGAAAAAGAATTCCTGGAGAATTCAAAAAAAGATGAAGCAACGGGCTTTTACACATGGGATGTAGGGACAAAGATAATTGAATCAAAGCTTGAAGCAACGAAAAAGACCGTCATGTTCATGTTTTTCAAGATCCTCAACATGGACAGCATGGATGAGGATTACGGAACGATCTTTGCTGATGCACTTATAGTGCATGTTGCCAATGTCCTGAAGAGCAGCACGCGTGATGAGGATACGCTTATCAGGATCAACAGGTCTGCCTTTGTAGCTGTCCTTCCCGAGATCTCCTCTGACGGCATGATGATGATGCATACAGGGATTGAAAGACAGCTTGAGCACATGTATACGGGCGCTGATAATACTGGCGGCCTTGATTATATTATCAGGTTTTTTGACAAAAAGGCTGACCTCGAAAAAACAGTTGATTCAGAGCTTTCATCCAATGATCCCGGGCTGAACAGGGTTGTGGGCATCAGGTATGATACCGTCAGCTTTGCATTCAACATCCTCGAGCATACAAGGGATATTAACAGCGCAATGGGCATGCTGCTTGAATACATCGGATCCCAGTTCAATATTACGGCCATCCATGTGCTGGAAAAAGAGGAAATGCCGGGAGTCGAGAGCTGCCTGTATGAATGGAAGACAGGGCCTGTCAGTTTCGGTGTGCATCCCGGAGAAAGAAGAGAGACTGATGCAGTTGACATGGAGCATATCTACAGTCTGTTTGCGAATCAGGACTTTGTCATACTTGACAGGCATGCGCTGATCAATCTTTCGGATAAGACCAGGGGAAGGTATCTTCGCAATCATACTTCACATCTGCTTGTTGCGATGCTTTCGGGCGGTGAATGCGTGGGAGTCATTGATTATGAGCATTTAAATCCCGAATACCTGTGGCCTGAAGAAACCAGCGCCACGCTTAATGAGGTCACAAGAGTCATATCCACATATATCCTGAAGAACAAGTCGGATAATGCAAGCCGGGCAAAATCTGATTTCCTGTCATCCATGTCACATGAGATCAGGACACCGATGAACGCGATCTCAGGTTTTTCGGAACTGATCCTTGCAGAAAAGGATCTGAATGATAATGCAAGAAAATACGCAAATGATATCAAGGCTTCTTCTGAAAGCCTGATCTCCATAATAAATGATATCCTCGATTTCTCGAAGATAGAAGCCGGAAAGTTTGAGATTATAGACGGCAACTACAGGCTTTCTACGCTTTTGAACGATGTTTATTCGATAATCGGCGTAAGGATAGGCGAAAAAGGGATCGCTTTGGATGTCCTGATGGAAGGAAAGATACCCGACGGACTCATCGGTGACGAATCCAGGGTGAAGCAGGTCTTTCTGAACATCCTCAATAATGCCGTCAAATTCACGAACAGGGGCAGCATCACTTTAACCATCTCGTGGGAGAGTACGGCGGAGGATTCGGGTTTTCTCCATGCTTCGGTAAAGGATACGGGTATCGGTATACGTGAAGAGGATCTTGAAAGGATATTTGAATCCTTCAGTCAGGTTGATACCGTAAGGAACAAATCGATAAAGGGTACAGGACTCGGACTTGCCATCTGCAAGAACCTTGTCGGACTGATGGGAGGAAAGATCAGCGCAGTTTCAACCTACGGACAGGGATCGACCTTCAGCTTTTCATTCAGGCAGAGGGTATATGATGAGAGTGCATGCGAGTTCGATCCGAACAATCTCAAAAGGGAAGAAAGAAAGGCGTTTACGGTACCGTTTACTGCTCCGGATGCCAGAGTTCTTGTAGTCGATGACAACAAGGTCAACCTGGAAGTCGCAAAGGGGCTTTTAAGACAGTATGGCCTGCATGTATATGCTGCTGATTCCGGAGAAGAAGCTTTGAACATGATATTCAGGGAGGAGCCTTTTGATATCATTTTCATGGATCATATGATGCCCAAAATGGACGGTATCGAAACTACGGGACATATCCGCCACAGAGAGATGGATAAGAATGTCCCGATCATAGCTCTGACCGCTAATGCAATAAAAGGAGCAGACAAGCTTTTCCTGGATGCCGGGATGAACGATTATATCTCAAAGCCGATCGATCTGAGGGTTCTGGCTTCCGTTATGGAAAGATGGATTCCCGAAGAAAAGAAGATCAGGAATACTGTGCCTGAAAAGAAGGAAGAGCCCGAAAAAAAGATAGAAAAAAGCGATGTGTCTTCCCAAAAGCCGGCGCCGCCTGCATATTATGAAGAAACCGGGGAGATCAGGAATGAAGGGATCTATTCAGTGCTCAGGGGGATCGATGCAGCAACCGGTCTTGCGAACTGTCTTGGAGATGAGGATACATACTGCGGGCTTTTGGAAACCTTCATAGATTCGGATTCCTATAACGAGGCAAACAGATTCTATCTGGATAATGATATCGACAATTACAAGATAACAGTGCACGGACTGAAGAGCGCTGCAAATTATATCGGCGCGGCAAAGCTTTCGGCATACTCAAAGATGCTTGAGATGTATGCGAAGGATAAAGACGAAAGATCCATCGACAGGGATCATCCCGGACTGAAGCCTTTGTATGAAGAGGTGGAGAGTTCAATAAAAGAATTTCTGAAAACAAATGGTTCGAATGCCGAAGAAGAGACACAAAAGACGGAGATAGGGCGAGACGGGCTCTTGGAGCATGTGGAGGAACTTATCAGGATGATCGAAGACATGGACCTGGATGCAGTTTCCCATAAGGCAGAAGAAATGGCAGGACTGGAATATGAAGATCCCGAAGTGAACGGCCTGATAGGTGAGATAGTAAAAGATGCATTGAACTTTGATTTCGAGGAAGCAGGACAAAAAGCTGAAAATATCAAATCATTATTGACACAGTAGTTTTATCTGGTATAAAATACCATCTGTGTGTGCTTATGGAAGGATTCCCGGATCGGTCCGGGAAAGTACCTATATACTGATCGGCAGATCACAGACCCGGATCATAACAGAAGAGGAGGTGTAGTCGTGGCAAATATCAAATCGGCAAAGAAGAGGATACTTACAAGCCGGAAGAGAGCCGAAGCAAACAAGGCTGTAAAGAGCGGTGTAAAGACTTCTATCAAGAAGGTTTATTCTGCAATAGAGTCATCAGACAAGGCAGCAGCAGCTGATGCTTTAAAGGCAGCTATTTCCGATATTGAAAAAGCCGGTTCCAAGGGAGTATATCACAAGAGTAATGCTTCCAGGAAAGTTTCACGTCTTACAAAGGCTGTAAACAGGATGGCTTAAATTCGATCGTCAATTCATTGAATGTGCGGGCCGTCAGTACGGCCCGCAATTTTCTGTAAGATTTTTTCTATGGGTGTCTCATGAATATTCCAAAGGACCATATCAGAAACTTCTGCATCATAGCTCATATCGATCACGGAAAATCAACTCTGGCTGACAGGATACTGGAAAAGACCGGACTGCTGACTGAAAGGGAAATGCAGGATCAGGTTCTTGACAATATGGAACTTGAAAGGGAACGCGGGATAACGATAAAATCCCAGGCGGTACGAACCGTATATAAGGCAAAAAACGGGGAAGAGTATATCTTCAATCTGATAGATACGCCCGGTCATGTCGATTTCAACTATGAGGTCAGCAGATCTCTGGCTGCATGTGACGGCGCAATCCTGGTAGTTGACAGCGCACAGGGGATTGAGGCTCAGACGCTGGCAAATGTCTATCTGGCGCTTGAGCATGATCTTGAGGTTTTTCCGGTTCTGAACAAGATAGACCTCCCCAGCGCCGATCCGGAAAGGGTGGCAAACGAGATCGAAGATGTCATAGGGATAGAAGCGATGGATGCCCCGAGGATATCTGCGAAAGCCGGTACAGGGATAGATGAGGTGCTCGAGGAAATCGTAAACAGAATTCCCGAGCCGTCGGGCAATGAGGATAGTCCGCTCAAATGCCTCATCTTTGATTCTGTCTATGATCCCTATAAGGGTGTCATAGTTTTTCTGAGAGTATTTGACGGCTCGGTAAAGCCGGGAGACAGCATAAGGTTCATGTCGAGCGGAAAAACAGATGAGGTCGTTGAGGTCGGCTATTTCGGCGCGGGAAGGTTTATAGCATGCGATGAGCTGTCTGCCGGGATGGTCGGCTACATTACCGCGTCCATAAAGGATCTGCGCCAGACCAGGGTCGGAGATACGATAACAAACGCAGACAGGCCATGCAAAGAGGCTCTCCCCGGATACAAAAAGGTAAATCCCATGGTTTACTGCGGGGTTTATCCGGCAGACACTAAACGGTATCCGGATCTTCGCGACGCGCTGGAAAAGCTTCAGCTGAATGATGCTTCATTAAGTTTTGAACCGGAGACATCGGTGGCTCTGGGGTTCGGATTCAGATGCGGTTTTTTGGGGCTTTTGCATCTTGATATCATAACGGAAAGACTTGAAAGGGAATACAATCTGGAACTGGTCACGACTGCTCCGGGTGTTGTTTACAAAGTACACAAGACCGACGGGGAGGTTATAGAACTTACAAATCCGTCGAACCTTCCTGACAGTTCCGAGATCGAATACATGGAAGAACCGGTCGTCAGTGCGCAGATAATGGTTTCAACGGATTATCTGGGATCCATCATCAGCCTCTGCCAGGAGAGAAGAGGCGTCCAGAAGGGTATGGAATATATGGAGGAGACAAGGGTCCTCCTTGAGTATGATCTTCCCTTAAATGAGATCATATATGATTTTTTTGATGCCCTGAAGAGCCGATCTAAGGGATACGCGAGCTTTGATTATGAGATGAAGGAATATGTCCGCTCTGAGCTTGTGAAGCTTGATATCCTCATCAATAAGGAATATGTTGATGCTCTTTCGTTCATTGTCTTTAAGGACAGCGCATATGAAAGGGGCAGCAAAATGTGCGCGAAGCTGAAGGAGGAGATACCCAGACATCTGTTTGAAATACCGATCCAGGCAGCTGTGGGCGGAAGGATAATAGCGCGCGAGACCGTGAAGGCAGTACGGAAAGATGTGCTTGCCAAGTGCTACGGCGGTGATGTGTCCAGAAAAAAGAAACTACTTGAAAAACAGAAGGAAGGCAAAAAGAAGATGCGGGAGATCGGAAATGTACAGATACCGCAGAAGGCCTTTTTGTCAGTGCTCAAGCTGGATGAAGAATGAAATTTCGGTATATGTACATCTGCCCTTTTGTGTAAAGAAGTGCAACTATTGCGATTTCCTTTCAGGCAGTTTTGATGACGGAATAAAAAGAGCCTATCTGAAACGTCTTTTGCTGGAGATCGATCATTACGGAGCCCTGCTTTCCGGCAGGATGATCCGGTCTGTATATCTGGGTGGCGGAACGCCGTCGCTTCTGGATCCTTCTTTTATCAGATCCATCATGAAAAAACTGACAGATATAACGATGCTTAAAAGCGGCTGTGAGATAACGATCGAGATGAATCCCGGTACTGCGGATGAAAGAAAGATCGGATCGTATAGAGAGTGCGGGATAAACCGTTTCAGTATAGGACTTCAGTCCGTAAATGATGATGAGCTTGCATCACTCGGAAGGATACACACTTATGGGGATTTCCTGTACCTGTATGATCTTTTGCGGAAAAACGGTGCTTCAAATATCAATGTCGATCTCATGACTGGGATACCTCACGAGAGCATGAGCTCGGCAGAAAGGACACTGGAAACAGTATGCGCTCTGAAGCCCGAGCATATCTCCGTTTACTCCCTGATCATAGAGGATGGCACTCCTTTTTCGCAAGCGGAGAAAAAGAACCTTGACCTGCCTGATGAAGATGAGGAATATGCCATTTATGAAATGACACGCAGGATCCTTTCCGGGCATGGCTATGAAAGGTATGAGATATCAAACTATGCAAAAAGAGGCTTCGAGTGCAGGCACAATATCACATACTGGGACCTGGATGATTATATCGGCTTTGGCGCCGGAGCATCGTCGAGGCTTGGAGAAAGGAGATTTACAAACATAAAAAGCGTTGAGGGGTATATCGGTTCGGATGATCCTGTTTTTGATGAGGATATCTGTCTTGATGAAAGAGAGAGCATGTCAGAGTTTATGTTCCTCGGACTCCGAAAGACTGCAGGGATAAGCAGGAGTGATTTTGCGCGAAGGTTCGGAAAAGACCCTTCGGTGTTCTTCGGCAGCATTATTGAAAGATACGAAGGGGAGGGACTGCTTAAAATGACAAAAGACAGGCTTGCTTTTACTGAAAGAGGTTTGGATGTTTCCAACATAGTCCTTTCGGAGTTTGTATGAGCAAAAAATGCCCGTAAAAAGGCTTTTTGTGTTTGTGTTTTTGCGTATTTTTTGATAAAATACCGATATATGTTTATTTGTAACGGGGGATATGATGACAAGCTTTGATTTTCGCTATTATATGCAGGAAGACCGGTTTACAGCGACATCCGATATAAAGGATATCCTGCCTGGATTTTCAACCATAAAGCCCTTCGTCGGCAATATTGAGCTTGGGGCACGGGTCTATTCCGATGATTGCAAACGGGCGATTGAGTTTTTTTCAAATCTTGAAGGTCTTGATCATGATGCGTGCTGTTTCATACGTATGATGGATGTAAACGGTGAGTATCCATGGTTTCAGGTTTTTGTTCCCCAGAATCCCGGAAGGGATGATTTTGTTTCAGGCACTGTTACCAGGATAGAGGATAATGCTGAAAGTGCTTTCGGTGAAGTGACCGACAGGATGACCTTTTTTTCGGTGCTTCGTCAGAGGCTTGATGAGATGCCGCTTTATGATGTGGCAAATCTCATGCTCATCGAACTGTCCTATTACCGTACTCTGGAGCTGATGAACAAAGAGAAAGCCGCGAAAGCTCTTTCGGAATCCGAAGAGATCATCAGAGGGACTCTCAGGGATTCCGATCTGATCGCTTATGTTGGCAACGGTATATATCTGGCATCCTTAAACGGCATAAAGGATGACAAGATACTCTGTGACAAGGCAGTCCTGATGATCTCCACATTAAAGATAACATGGGGTGTTTACAGCGAGGAGGCTCTTGCCCAGTCTGTAGCCATAGGAATGAGTACTGTTCCGCATGATGAAAGCCTCAATATCGCGGAGATATATGACAAGGCTTCAAAGGCTTTGGTTGCAGCAAGGGACAGCAGGAAGAACACATACATGTTCTTTACCAATACCATCAAAAAGGAAGAGGAATTCGTAGGCAGAAATATCTCCCTTCATGATATCGAACTGGTAAAGACGATACTGAACCCTATCCACACCTGGGCATATGCAGTGGATGAAAGGCTGCATCTGATATACAAGAACGAGGCATTGAATGAAAGGATACCGGGTGAGTGCATCGGATACTGCTATGATCTGATTAAGGGCGCGAAGCAGCAGTGTGTCGACTGTCCCCTGAAAAGATTTGACAGGGACAATTCATCGGTGGATTCGGATGTTTATTCTCCCGGGCTTAGAAGGATAGTTCATTGCAGAACCACAAAGCTGGTCATGAGGAACAATATCAGGGTGTATATAATCGCTGAAAGCCGCGAGGATATTACCAAGCATATGAGCCAGCTGTCAGAGAGCATGGAGAACTTTAACAAGGCCATGCTGAAGACTCAGGACATAGTATGGGATATAGATCTCCTGAGAAACTCATGTACCAGGATACGCGAGGTCAATGTCCTGGCAATGACGGAAAGAAGGGTAGACAATTATGAGAACCTTCGCAGGTATTTCCATGATTATGTGGTCTATCAGGATGACAGGGAGGATTTCCTGAATGCTTCTTCACCGGCCTACTTAAGGGAGGCAGCAAAGATCGGGAGGGATACGGTTGAGACCAAGGTGCGTCTTTTGTACCAGGACGGGACGTATCACTGGTATTCTTTCAATACATTCTTTGAAGATGACAGGGTCTTCCTGACAGCGAGGGATATAAATGACTTAAGTCAGGATATTGTCAAGGATTTTGTTACAGGTAAAAAATATGAGCAGGTAAAAGATCTGAACGAGACCCAGAATGAGCTTGCGCAGAATTTTGAAAGAAGCGAACATGTCAACGAACTGACAGGGATATTTGTATTTGAATATGATGTCCCTCAGGCAAAATACTATATCAGCACTACCTTTGATAAGATGTTCAGGATACCCGAAAATGCCATGAAAGACGAGTGGTCATTGCTTGAAAGCCTGACCCCGTATGTGGATGACAGGGAAAAATTTGACGATTTTGTCTCAAGGGTGAAAAGAGAACCTGATACTCATGAGATAACCCTGAGACTTGTCAACAAATATGATGTTGCGCTTTATTTTACGATCACGGTCCAGACACTGCAGGGTCTCAACAACCGTATGACCAGGGTTACCGGCTGCATACAGGATGTCAATACCGAGATGGAGATCAAATCGGAGCTGGAGTTCAGGGCCGACTATGACTCCATTACCGGACTGTATAACTCCGAAGCCTTCTACAGAAAGACCATGGAAAGGATATTCCTGAAGAACAAGAGTGAGTTTGCCATGGTAGCCATAGATATCAACAGGTTCAGGCTCATAAACGACAGATTTGGTGTTGAAGTCGGTAATAACTGTCTGAAGGAACTGGGCAAGCAGATCACAAAGTCTCTGCCGTGGGATGGTATAGCAGGAAGATATCAGGCAGATAATTTCTCCGTCCTGATAGAATATGAAAAGGATCAGGATATTCTTGATTATATTGAAAAACTTGGCATGGCTTTCCATTTTGATGCGGCGACAAGGAGCGGCTCCACTCTTTCGTTCGGTATCTACAAGATTGTTGACAGGGATATACCCGTCAGACTTATGTGCGACAGGGCGAGGCTGGCAAAGAAGGAGATAAAAGGAAATACCCTTACCAATTTTGCCGTATACGATGACCGCATCAGGCTGCAGCAGATCAGGCTTGCCGAGATGGAGAGCGAGATGCAGGTTGCTCTTGACAGACATGAGTTCATCATGTATCTCCAGCCGAAGGTTGATCTTCAGACAAACCGCATCTGCGGAGCGGAAGCGCTGGTGCGCTGGCAGCATCCGGTAAAGGGACTGCGCATGCCCGGAGATTTTCTGCCGCTGTTTGAGAATAACGGATTTATCAAAAAGATAGATGAATACATGTGGGAGACGACAGCGATCTATCTCTCGAAACTCAAGGAAAAGGGTTTCAATATACCGATATCCGTAAATATCTCAAGGCTTCATATCAGCAATACGGATCTGATCTCCGAACTTGTGGGACTCGTGAAAAAGTATGATATAGATCCCAAAATGCTTGAGCTTGAGATCACGGAAACGATGTTTGTTGAGGATACCGATAATCTCTATGAGACGATGGGAAAACTCAAGGAGAACGGTTTTGTCATTGAAATGGATGATTTCGGATCGGGTTATTCGTCACTGAACATGCTCAAGGATGCGCCGGTCGATGTCATAAAGATTGACAGGTTCTTTATTGATGAGGTTATAGATACAAAAAGAGGAAAAGTCATCGTAGCAAATTCCATTGCCATGTCAAAACAGCTCGGGATGAAGGTCATTGCTGAGGGCGTGGAGAATATTGAGCAGGTGGAATTCCTCAAATCCGTACACTGCGATATTGCTCAGGGTTATTATTATTCAAAACCTGTTCCTCAGGAGGAATTTGAGAATCTCCTGAAAAAACAGATCTGATCTGCAGTTTATATGCATCAATTAGGGGAGGAAACAAGATGCTTTTTATCAGGCAGGAAAACCTGAAAGTGGGTATGAGGCTTGCAAAGCCGATCTATAACAAGAAGGGCGTGCTTCTCTATGAAAGAGATTCAAAGCTTACGAGTCAGGGCATAGAAAGTGTGAAGAATTTCGGGATCATAGGACTTTATATCCTTGAACCGGCTGAACCGGTTCCGCCCATGACGGAAGACGACATAGAGTTTGAGCGCTTTCAGATGGTTTCTTCATTTATCATCCAGGATGAGCTAAAGGTAATCAAAGAAAATCACAAACAGTCACAGCTTCAGACTTTGACAGCCTCTGTGATAAAAGGTTACGGGAGGCTTGACCGGAAGATCAATTTCGTTCAGAATCTGAGAAGCAAGGAAGACAAGCTCGCGAAGCATTCTCTTAATGTTGCGATGCTTGCTGCCATGATGAGCCACAAACTGAATATCAGGCTTTCCGAACAGAACGATGCGGTTGTGGCTGCAATAGTTCATGATATCGGGAAACTTGATGTTCCTCCCGAGATAATCGATAAAAAGGACAGATCGGCCGAGGATGAACGTGTTATCATGTCTTTCCAGAAAAAGGGTGAGGCTGATATTGAGTCGACATTTCTTTCAACCCCTTCTATAAAAAGGATCGTGTCACAGTTCAACAAGATGCTTGAAAATGCCAGGACCGGTACACCGAACGATAACCCAAAGATCGTTATGGGGGCAAAGATCCTGCTTGTTGCAAATGATTATGACAGGATGACGGCAATGGATGATACCGGTGAGCCGCGTTCTGAAATATCGGCACTCAGGTTTCTGATGGATAATCCGTCCATCTATGATCAGAGTGTTGTAGATTCCCTGATACAGAGCATCAATTTCCTGGCGCCGGGAACCTGCGTGGAACTTACAAACGGAGAAAAGGGGCTGGTGCTTGCGGAAAATCCCGGCAATATCCTTGAACCCATGATACTGTGCTTTTCCGATAACAGGATCATCGATCTCGGTCAGAAGCTCATATACGGGGATATCAAGATCAAGGATATGATGAAGACGCTGGATAACCGCTGCGTCATGGATCATGATTCGTTAAGGAAAATGGGCGTTAATATATGATCGATATATGGGGCCTTCTTTCCGATGCTGCCCTGAAAGGAGCATCCGACGTCCATATTTGCTGCGGCACATCAGCACGCTACAGGATCCATGGAAGATTAACGGATTCTCATCTTCAGAAAATGTCGCAGTCTGACTGTCTGGCAGTCCTTCTGGATCTGATCGATGAAGAACAGCGCAGGATATTTGAAAGAGACGGCTACATTGATGTTTCGGTTTCTTCCGGAGATGGGAGGTTCCGTGTCAATGCCTATAAACAGAGAGGCGCCATAACCATAGCCATAAGGATAGTCGATCGTGTTCTTCCTGATCCGGCCAGCCTTTCCATTCCCGGTCAGGTCTTGAGATTTTGCGAAATGGACAGGGGACTGTTCATTATTTCCGGCCCTTCGGGTTCAGGCAAGTCTACGATGCTTGCCGCTCTTTTGGATCATATCAATTCAGAGCAGGAAAAAAACATCATCACATTAGAGGATCCCATTGAATATATCCATGAGCATAAGCGTTCGATAGTGAATCAGAGGGAGATAGGCATAGATGCTTCTTCATATGAGGAGGCGCTTGACTGTGCGTTAAGGGAGGATCCCGATGTAATTTTCGTATCAAGGCTTGATACCAGGAAAGAGCTGATGGCCGTGTTCAGGGCCGTGGAAAACGGAAAACTTGTATTCTGCGCTTCTTTTTTCAACTCGGCAAGAGATGTAATAGCGGGCATGGTGGATCTGTTTGAAGGCTCAGAGAGAGCATCGGCACTGTTCAGGCTTGCGTCGGCACTGGAGGGAGTGGTATGCAGGCAGCTGCTTCCGACAAGGGATGGCAGCAGAAGGGCCGCTTACGAGGTGCTGATCTCGGACAGTGAAACAAGGAATGCCATCAGGGCAGGGAAACTGTCAGCGCTTGCTGGTCTTATGCACAAAGGGCATGACAAGGGAATGTTTACCATGGATGAATCCATCCTGGGTCTTTACAGAGGCGGAGTCATAGATGCCGATACCGCCGTCAGATACTCAGAGAATACGGAAGTTATGAGAAATCTGGTCTGAGGTTTTCTTTTTTTCATAGTTTTCTTTTTAATCCAAAATAATTTCATAAGGAGGTTTTTATTATGTACGGCAGTGTAAATTCACTGGCCATGATCGGTCTTGAGGCAAGACAGGTCTGTGTCGAGGCGGACATTTCCGACGGTCTGCCGGTATTTGATATGGTCGGATATCTCGCAAAGGAGGTTAATGAGGCAAGAGAAAGAGTGAGGACTGCACTGAAAAACAGCGGCATACATATGCCGCCTAAAAGGATAACCGTGAACATCTCGCCGGGGGATATCAGAAAGAACGGAACTTCCTTTGACCTTGCTGTTGCGGTATCACTGATGACGGCGATGGAAATGATCGATCCGTCAATGACCGGCGGGATGATGATATTCGGCGAACTGAACCTTCAGGGAAAGGTCATGCCGGTGCCGGGGATACTTCCGATGGTGATAGAAGCAAGAATGCGTGGCTTTAAGAAATGTATCGTGCCGCTTGACAATGTCGAAGAGGGAAGCATCATAGAAGGCATTGATGTCATAGGTGTCGAATCGATAGAAGAAACGCTTTTGTATCTGACTGGGAAGATTTTGATTGAACCTGTAAAAAATGATCTTGAAGATCTTCTTCTGAAGAATGGTAAAACGGAAAATGCCGATTTCAGTGAAGTGAACGGCCAGCAGGAAGTGAAAAGAGCCATGGAGATAGCGGCTGCAGGAATGCACAATATCCTGATAATCGGGCCTCCGGGAGCGGGCAAGACCATGGCGGCAAAAAGACTTCCCGGCATACTTCCGGCGCTTTCTTCAAAAGAGTGCATGGAACTGACAAAAATCTACAGTATTTCAGGTCTCCTTTCAAACAAAGACGGTCTGGTTACCTGCAGACCATTCGTAAATCCCCATCATACCATAACTCCACAGGCTCTTTCAGGCGGCGGTACCATACCGAAGCCGGGCGAGTGTTCTCTTGCGCACAAGGGAGTCCTGTTTCTTGACGAACTCCCCGAATTTTCAAAAAGCGCTCTTGAGATCCTGCGTCAGCCGCTTGAGGACAGGGAGGTTCGGATTTCAAGGACTCACGGAAATTATATATATCCTGCCGATTTTCTTCTGTGCGCTGCGATGAATCCATGTAAATGCGGTTATTATCCCGACAGAAGCAGATGCAGCTGTACGGAAAGCGATGTGAAAAAGTATCTTTCGAGAATTTCAGGTCCGCTGCTTGACAGGATCGATATCTGTGTAGAGGCATCAAGGATGGGATTTGAAGAACTGTGCAAAAGCTCGGAAAAGAACGAGTCCAGCGAAACCATCAGGAAAAGGGTTGAAAAGGCGGCAGCGATCCAGCAGGAAAGGTACAAAGGGACCGGAATAAGGTTTAACAGTGAACTGAGATCAAGGGATGTGGAAAAATACTGCCGTCTTGGCAAAAAAGAGGAGAGACTGCTGAAGAAAGCCTATGAGATGCTTGGATTATCGGCAAGAAGCTGTCACAGGATCATCAAGTGCGCAAGAACGATAGCAGATCTTGACGGAAGCGAAGCCATAAAGGAAATGCATATCAGTGAGGCGATAGCATACAAAAGCATAGACAGGAGGTACTGGAATGGATGATATAAGATATATCACCGGATTTGAAAAAGAGTTTCCGGAAAAACTAAAGGAAATACAAAACCCGCCGGCAGGGATCTATGTCAGGGGATGTCTTCCGGATGAATCGAAGAAGAGCGTCGCTATAGTGGGGTCAAGGCAGTGTTCAATGTATGGTGCAAAGGTTGCGGAGTATTTCGGGTCGGAACTTGCGGCAAACGGCGTCCAGATTATTAGTGGAATGGCGTGCGGTGTCGACGGAATTTCGCAGAAGGCGGCGCTGTCTGCAGGCGGGTCGACATTTGCCGTGCTCGGATCCGGCCCGGATGTTATCTATCCGAAATGTAATGAAAGCCTGTATGAAGAGATCCTGAATGAGGGAGGGATTATATCGGAACAGCCTCCCGGAACAGCTCCGCTGCCGGCTTATTTCGCCCAGAGAAACAGGATAATCGCTGCGCTGTGTGATGTCCTGCTTGTCATCGAAGCTAGAATCCGCTCCGGAACCGGGATAACGGTAAGATACGCACTTGATCAGGGCAAGGATGTTTTTGCCGTGCCCGGAAGGATAAATGATCCGATGTCGGCTGGAACAAACAGACTCATATCGGAAGGCGCGCTTATTGCCCTGAATCCGGACTGTATCCTAAGAGATCTTTTCGGGTCCGATGCCTCCGCTGAGAATACATCCGGTAATGAGTCAAAAGAAAAAAAGATCCCGAGAAGGGCAGGGATTGCAGGAAAAGAAAAGGTGATCTATGATCTCCTGGATATGTATCCCAAAAAAACCGATGAACTCATGTCTTTATCGGGACTGACACTTCAGGATGTGCATGATGCATTATTAAAGCTGAGACTTTGCGGACTTGCGCAGGAGTGCGGGAAGAACAACTATGTCAGAAAAAAATTATGATTTCATGACTTGTCGATATAAAAAAAGTAGTGTATAGTATCAAACGTTCAAAAAACCGAAACAAATAATATAAGGAAGTAATCATTCAATGGCAAAGAATCTGGTAATAGTAGAGTCTCCTGCAAAGGTGAAGACCATCAGAAAATATCTGGGGAGCAATTATGAAGTCAGTGCATCCATGGGGCATGTCAGGGACCTGCCAAAATCACAGCTGGGGGTTGATGTCGAAAATGACTTTGAACCGAAGTACATAACCATAAGGGGAAAGGGCGATCTTCTCGCATCCCTAAGGAAGCAGGTTAAGAAAGCAGATACAATATATCTTGCAACCGACCCTGATCGTGAGGGAGAGGCGATTTCCTGGCATCTTTTAACGGCGCTGAAGCTTGAACCCGGGCAGACTGACAAGAATGTGAAACGTATAACCTTCAATGAGATCACAAAAAGCGCTATAAAAAAATCCTTGAAGGAACCCAAGGAACTGAACATGGATCTGGTCGATGCCCAGCAGGCAAGAAGGGTTTTGGACAGGATGGTGGGCTATAATATATCGCCGCTTCTGTGGGCAAAGATTAAAAGAGGCCTTTCTGCCGGAAGAGTGCAGTCTGTTGCATTGCGCATCATATGTGACCGGGAAGATGAGATAGAGGCGTTCATACCTGATGAATACTGGACAATAGATGCGGTTATCGATGTTAAGGGAGAGAAAAAACCGCTTGAGATCAGGTTCTACGGGGATACGGACGGAAAGATCGAGATTAAGGATAAAAATAAAGCAGAAGAGATAAGGAAGTTTTGTGAAAAGGCGTCTTTTTCCGTAAAAGAAATAAAGAAGGGAGAAAGGATCAGAAAAAGTCCGCTTCCCTTCACGACAAGCACCTTGCAGCAGGAAGCGAGCAAAGTGCTGAATTTTTCGACGCAGAAAACCATGAGGGTTGCCCAGCAGCTCTATGAGGACGGTCATATTTCGTATCTGCGTACCGATTCGACCAGAGTCTCGGATGAGGCCAAGGCGGCAGCGAAGGATTATATAGCTGCGGAATACGGTCAGGAGTATCTGGGTGAAGACAAAGCCGTAAAGAACAATGAAGGCAGGAATGTTCAGGATGCGCATGAGGCTATCAGGCCGACGGATATAACCCATACTCCCGCATCCTTAAAATCCTCCTTTTCCAATGACCAGTACAGGCTTTACCAGCTTATATGGAAAAGATTTGTGTCAAGCAGGATGTCTAATGCTGTATATGATACGACTAATGTGAAGATATCCGCATCAGACAGATATATTTTTACCGTCAGCGCGTCAAAACTCAAGTTTGACGGCTTTTTGAGCGTGTACAAACCTTCTGATGACGAGGAAAAGGAAACAAATGTCCTTTCAAACAATCTGAGCGAAAAGAGCATTCTGACGCTTTCATCGATAGATCCGAAGCAGCATTTTACCCAGCCGCCCGCGCACTATACCGAGGCCACGCTTGTCAGGGCCTTAGAGGAGCAGGGCATAGGGCGTCCCAGTACCTATGCGCCTACGATCACGACGCTCCTTGCCAGGAGATATATAACAAAAGAGGCAAAGAACCTTTATGTGACAGAGATGGGAAATGCGGTAAACAATATAATGAAGGATGCATTCCCTGAGATAGTAGATGCAAAATTCACAGCCACCATGGAATCGCTTCTCGATGAAGTTGAGGATGGAAAGGTAAAGTGGAAGAGTGTCATAGAAAACTTCTATCCGGATCTTGAGGAAGCCATAAAAAAGGCGGAAAAAGAGATAGAAGAGGTTAAGATTTCCGATGAAGAAACCGATATAATATGTGAAAAATGCGGTCGGAACATGGTAATAAAGTATGGGCCCCACGGCAAGTTCCTTGCATGCCCGGGTTTCCCCGACTGCCAGAATACAAAACCGTATTATGAACCGATAGGTGTGAACTGTCCCAAATGCGGCAGGGATGTTGTTATGAAGATGTCCAAAAAAGGCCGCAGGTATTACGGATGTCTTGGGTTCCCGGATTGCGATTTTTTAAGCTGGGCAAGGCCTTCGAATGTGAAGTGTGAAAAGTGCGGAAGCATGATGGTTGAAAGAGGGGCACATCTTGTCTGTTCGAATGAGGAATGCAAGCACTCAGTCAGAAAGGAAACACAAAGTTAATTGCTTGTACAATTCCGGGAATTGTGTTAGAATTGTAGCAAAATAATAAGCGGGTTTTGTGTTTTGGGCAATATTGAACTTTTAGACAAGACAAGAAAGATAAATAAGCTTCTTCACAATAATAAGAAAAGCAAGGTAGTATTTGACGACATGTGCGTTGTAATGAAGGATATCCTTTCCTCGAATGTCATATGTCTGTCAAAAAAAGGCAAGGTTCTCGGACTCGGACTCGGTGCCGATGAGGAAAGGGAAAGGCCCATCTTCGGAACATCGAGAGGGGATTTTATAAACGAGGTGCAGAACGAGAGGTTGCTCGGTATCCTTTCGACCAAGGAAAATGTGAATCTTGAGACCCTGGGTTTTGAAGAGGAAAAGGCAGAACGCTACAAGGCTTTAATCACACCGATTGATATCGGCGGTAACAGGCTTGGCACACTGTTCTTTTACAGGTGTGGGGACGATTTCACGATAGAAGATATAATCCTCTGTGAGTATGGCGCGACTGTTGTAAGCCTCGAAATGCTCAGGTCCGTGAGGGAAGAGGATGAGATGGAAAACCGCATGAGCCTCGCGATAGAAGGAGCCCTTTCGGCACTCTCGTATTCGGAAAAGGAAGCGGTAATAAGGGTGTTTGATGAACTGGGAGGCTGCGAAGGCATAGTTGTCGCGTCCAGGATAGCGGATCAGTCAAATATCACCAGGTCTGTCATAGTGAACGCTCTTCGCAAGTTTGAAAGCGCAGGAATCATAGAAGCCAGATCTTCGGGAATGAAAGGAACATACATCAGGGTACTTAACCCTCAGGTGTATGTGGAGATAGAGGAATTAAAACATAAAACCGTGTAAAGCGGGTTTCATATTTCCGAAACGGACATCGGATTGGAATAAAAGGGATTTTACCGTTTGATAAAGTCCCTTTTTTGTATTCATAATTTATTGACATATTATTTTTATGTAGCCACAAGATATTGGGGCGAAAAAGTATCAGATACAAGTATAGTGTGTTTTATTGACTTTTGGGTTTGAGGAATTATAATGGTTATGTCCTTTTGGGGACATACGGAACGTGGAGGTGCAGATGGTCAATTCCGGTATTTACAACTACATCGATGTGCTGGACAAAGCGGCGGATGCTGCGGAGCTTCGAAACAAAACAATAGCGAACAATATAGCAAATGTTGATACACCCCATTACAAAAGACAGGATGTATCGTTTGCTGAAAATCTTCAGAGAGCGCTGAAGAACTCAAAGTTCAAACCGTTGGATCAGAAGATAGATTCCCTGAAGATGTCCAGACTCAAAGGAACGGTATTCACGGACAGCGAGGGCTATTCGTACAGGCTTGACGGAAACAATGTGGATATAGATACGGAAAATGTCCAGATGGCGGCAAACCAGCTGGTTTACGATGGACTGACCCAGAGCATGGATGCGGAGTTTACCAATATCAAGTCAGTGCTCAAGTAAAAGGAGGGTGATTAAATGGGAATATTTAACAGCTTCAGCATAAACGCATCCGGACTGACTGCAGAACGTTTCAGGATGGATGTCATAGCGGAAAATGTAGCAAATTCCGAAACAACCCGTACCGAGGACGGAACCCCCTATGTCAGAAAGGTTGTCACCTTCAGGGAAAGGCAGAATCCTGTCGCTTCTTTTTCGAGCATGCTTGCCTCTACGCAGAGCAAGTACAACAGATTCGTGGGTTCAGGCGTAAAGGTCGGCGGTGTTTATCATGATGTGACCAACGAGATGAAGATGGTCTACGATCCCTCGCATCCCGATGCTGATGAGAATGGTTATGTATGGTATCCCAATGTGGATATTGTTACCGAGATGACCAACCTGATCGATGCAAGCCGTGCGTACGAGGCGAATGCGACAGCCTTCAATACCAGCAAGCAGATAGCACTCAAAGGCCTTGAAGTCGGAAAAGGATGATAAAGGAGATATTAGATGGATATCACTTCTTTTTATAATCTGACATCGGATGCTGTCAAAGGCGCGGCCAGAAACTCATCGACCGCGACCATATCAGACGAAAAGAATTTTAATGTATTCCTTGATGCGGCAAAAAATCAGATAAACGAAACAAACGGATATCTGCAGGATCAGGAAAATGAAGAGATAAAGTTTGCGCTGGGGCTTACCGAGAATACGCATGATCTTGCGGTGGCACAGGCAAAGGCCCAGACTTCGCTTCAGTATACCGTTGCTCTTCGTGACAGGTTCCTTGAGGCCTACAAGGAGATAATGCAGATGCAGATCTGATTAACAGCTTTTGCTGTGCTGCAATTCGTTTATCAGTTGAAAAATATGAGGAATAAAAATGCTCGAACGTATTTTGCAGAGACTTCGGACACTCTGGGAAAAGATCCTTGAGTGGTGGGCGAAATTCAGCGCCCGACAGAAGACATTGATCATTTCGGTAACGGCGGCCGTTATAGTGGCCGTTGTTATTGTCGTTACCATTATTTCACAGCCGGAGTATGAAACCCTCATAGTCAGCGACAGTACAAAGCAGACATCAGAGGTACAGAACCTCCTGGATGAGAATGGTATCACATATATCACATCAAAGGACGGGCTGACGATCTCGGTCCTCAAGGAACAGTATTCAGATGCCAACATACTTCTGGGGGCAAATGATATCCCTACAGTCGGGGCCGATGTCGAAAGCGTTTTCACGGGCGGCTTTTCAACGACAGAGTCTGACAAGCAGAAAAGATACAAGGTTTATCTGCAGCAGTATATAGCTGAGAGCCTTGAGGGTCAGGAGAATATCAAATCCGCAACCGTGACTTTGAGCATCCCGGAAAATGACGGAACGCTTCTTGCAAAGGAAAAGGAATCCTATGCAAGTGTCATGCTGACACTGAGGGAGGCAAATTCCATCGATGAGGACCAGGCGGCCGGTCTTGCGAGGTTTATAGCAACATCCATAGGAAATGACACTACGCAGAATATCGTCATAATGGATTCCGACGGAAACATGCTCTATTCGGGAGAGGACAATGCTAGTCTTGCGGGAAATGCAAGCAGCAGGCTTTCCTATGAGGCAAAATATGATGCGCTGGTCCGCGGAGAGATAAGGGAGGCGCTTGTCGGAGCAAAGATATATGACAATGTACAGGTTGTCCCGAACCTTGATCTGAACTGGGATATAATAAAAAAGACAGAGCACACCTATACCCCGGCTGAAGGCCAGGATCAGGGTGTCCTTTCTCACAGGGATACTTATTCCCAGACTGCGACAAACAGCAACGGTGACATACCCGGTACCGATACGAACGGTGAGGTTACCTACGAGTATCAGGACAGTGCATATTCGAGCACACAGACAGATGAGGAAAGCAATGATTATCTTCCGAACGAGACTATCACGGATACCCAGACTGCCGGCGGAGTGATCAACAGGGAAGCCTCATCCATCGCCATCACTGCGCTGCATTATGTGATCTATAATGAAGACGACCTGCGCACACAGGGGCTGCTTGACGGAACCACCTTTGAGGAATTCAGGCTTGCGAACAGTGACAGGAAAAAGCAGGAGGTAGATGAGGATATATATGGCATGGTAAGCAAAGCCACAGGCATTCCCGAAGCGAGGATAAGCATAGTGGCATACGATGAGCCTGTTTTTGTTGAGAGTGAGAAGACTAACTTCCTGACCTCAAATTATATGCTCATTATACTCATCATTCTGATACTGGGACTTCTCGCCTTTGTTGTGATCAGATCCATGAGGGCAGAGCGGATTGCGGAGGAACAGGAAGAGCTTTCGCTTGACAGCCTTCTTCAGAGCACGGCTGAGGCTGAACTTGAAGAGATTGATGCCGAGGGCAAATCAGAGGTGAGTCTGCTGATAGAAAAATTTGTGGATGAGAATCCTGATGCTGTTGCAAATCTTCTTCGCAACTGGCTTCAAGAGGATTGGGGGTAAAATATGCCGGCACCGGCAACGCCTTCTGCAACTGAGGGCTTAAGCGGATTACAAAAAGCAGCAGTGCTGCTCATAGCGCTGGGACCAGAAAAGTCCAGCAAGATATTCAAACATCTCAAGGAAGAGGAGATAGAAGAACTCACTCTTGAGATCGCAAATACCAGAAGCGTAACACCGCAGATAAAGGAAGCGGTGGTGAACGAATTCTATCAGATATGTCTTGCGCAGCAGTATATCGCAGAGGGCGGTATCGGTTATGCGAAGGAACTTCTGGAGCAGGCGCTTGGAGAAGAAAAGGCGACCGATGTCATTTCGAGACTTACTGCGTCACTGCAGGTCAAGCCTTTCGAGTTTGTCAGAAAAACAGATGCTTCGCAGCTTTTAAACTTCATACAGGATGAGCATCCGCAGACTATAGCCCTTATTCTTTCATATCTGTCACCTTCTCAGGCAGCCCAGATCATCGGAGCGCTTCCTCCTGACAAACAGGCGGATGTCGCAAAGAGGATAGCTATGATGGACAGGACCTCACCGGATGTCATAAAGGAGGTTGAAAGGGTGCTGGAATCAAAGATCTCTTCACTTGTCAATCAGGATTATACCATCATCGGCGGTGTGGATTCTATCGTAGAGATACTCAATACCGTGGATCGTGGAACGGAAAAGCACATCATGGAAACTCTGGAAGTCGACGAACCGGAACTTGCCGACGAGATCAGGAAAAAGATGTTCGTTTTCGAGGATGTTCTGCTGCTTGATGACAGGGCTATACAGAGAGTGCTTCGTGATGTTGATAATAATGACCTTGCCATGGCGCTAAAGGGTGCAAACGAGCAGGTGCAGGCAGCCATATTCAAGAACCTTTCCAAGCGTCTGGCTGCGATGATAAAGGAAGACATGGAATTCATGGGACCCGTTCGTATGAAGGATGTAGAGGAAGCCCAGCAGAAGATCGTAAATATCATCAGAAAGCTGGAAGATTCTGCGGAGATCGTTATATCAAGAGGCGGAGGAGACGAGATAGTTGTCTAATTTACTTAAAAGAGCTTTTGTCACCTCTGATAGCGAAAAAAAGAAGGTCATCGATTCAAATGATCTGGTGGCCCAAAGGGTGGAAAAACTCATTCAGAAACAGCAGGAGCAGGAAATGGCTACCGCTGCAGCCTTTACTCCTCTCGGCGAGGACGGCATGCCGGACGGTTCCGGTTTTGTTGAAGGGCTGGATGCCGAAAATGTCGAGCTGCTGTTTAAGGATGGCGATACGAACGCCGTGCAGGCGCCGCCACCGGGTCCGACGCTTGAAGAGATAAACGAAGAGGCCGAGAAGATCATAGAAGATGCCAAAGAACAGGCCCGGCAGATAGTTGAGGATGCCGCTGCCGAAGCTGAGGCGAACAGGCAGTCGGTATATGAGGAAGCAAAAAAATCCGGGTATGAAGACGGCTACCGGGAAGGCATGGACCAGGTCGGGGCGATGAAGCAGGAGCTGAATGAAAAGGCAGATCTCCTCGAGCAGCAGTATTATGAGAATATAGAAAAACTTGAGCCGATGTTCATAGATACTCTTACGGATATTTATGAACATATTTTTAATGTTTCGCTCAGCGAAAACAAGGATGTGATCTGTTATCTCATTCAGTCTGCGTTAAAACTGATCGATGCATCATCGGGTATGATGATCCATGTATCGAAAGATGATTACGGCTTTGTCTCAATGCAGAAAAAAGAACTGCTTTCCGGCATATCGGGCGCTGAGAATGTTGAGATAGTTGAGGATGGGACGCTTCAGCCCAATGAAGCATTTATTGAAACGGGCGGAGGCATTTTTGACTGTTCGCTCGAGACACAGCTTAAGGGCCTGAAAAAACAGCTTCGGCTGCTTTCCTATGAGGAAAAGGCGGACGAAGAGGGAGAATGAAGGTATGGATCTTGCTTTGGATCTGTCAAAATATGAGGCTGTAAAGAACCTTTCCTTTGTCAAAAAGCTGGGAAGGGTAGTAAATGTTGTCGGACTTACCATTGAGTCGAACGGTCCGGATGCAAGGCTGGCAGATATGTGCCATATCATACCCGCTGATACTTCGCGACCACCGATCCTTGCTGAGGTCGTAGGGTTCAGGGATAAAAAGACGCTCCTGATGCCGTATGAATCAACAGAAGGTATCGGAAACGGCTGCATTGTCGAAAACCTTGGCACGCCTCTGACGGTATGCTGCAGCAATGATATGCTCGGGATGAGTCTTGACGGACTGGGGAATCCCACGGACGGAAGGCAGATGATAGGAAAGGAATATCCTGTAGATGCCGCTCCGCCGGACCCGATGGACAGGGTCATAATCAATGAGGTCCTGCCGCTGGGGGTGAAGGCAGTGGATGGCCTCCTGACTGTCGGAAAGGGGCAGCGTATAGGAATATTTGCCGGAAGCGGAGTCGGGAAGAGCACGCTGATGGGTATGTTTGCCAGAAATACGAGGGCTGACATCAATGTGATCGCTCTCATAGGAGAACGCGGAAGAGAAGTGCGGGAATTTATCGAAAGAGATCTGGGCGAAGAAGGCATGAGACGGTCTGTTGTAGTGGTGGCCACATCGGACAAGCCGGCTCTTGAGAGAAAAAAAGCAGCTATGACAGCAACCGCCGTTGCGGAGTTTTTCAGAGATCAGGGAAAAGATGTGCTCCTAATGATGGATTCACTGACGCGTTTTTCAATGGCGCAGAGAGAGATAGGCCTGGCTTCCGGAGAACCTCCGGTGACAAGGGGATATCCTCCTTCCGTATATGCTGAAATGCCAAAGCTTCTTGAAAGAGCGGGAAATGCAGCAAGGGGATCTATCACCGGCCTTTACACAGTGCTCGTGGACGGAGATGATTTTAATGAGCCTATCACTGATACAGCACGCTCGATTCTTGACGGACATATCATGCTGAACAGAAGGCTTGCACAGCAGAACCATTATCCCGCGATCGATGTGCTGCAGAGCATTTCCAGATGCATGAGCCAGATCGCCTCAAAAGAACACAAGAAATATGCCGGACAATTGAAGAACGTCATGGCGACATATAATGAAGCAGAGGATCTCATAAACATTGGAGCATACAAGGCTGGTTCTAATCCAAGGATAGATTTTGCGATCAGCAAGATAGATGCCGTAAACGAATACCTTTTGCAGGAGACTGATTCGAAATTTGATTTTGAAAACGAGATATCCATGCTGAAGGGAATATTTGACGAGGAACGCCCTGATGGCTAAGTTTATCTACAGGATGCAGAATATCCTGAATATCAAGGAAAAACTCGAAGAACAGGCACGCAATGATTATGCTGCACAAAGGGCCGTTTTGAATGAGGCGGAGGATGAGGAGGAAAGGCTTCGGGATACAAAGAAAAGCTATGAAAAAGAGGCTGTGAAGCTTCGCAGCGATTCCCTGAATATCAGGGAAATAGAAGAAAACACGAATGCAATCGCCATCCTGGACAGATTCATAAAGGAGCAGCATCAGGTGGTGGAAAGGGAAGAAGAAAAACTTGAGGAAAGAAGAGCAGAACTTGAAGAGGCTATAAAGGAAAGGAAAACGCAGGAAAAACTCAAGGAACATGCTTTTGATGAATTCAAGGCTGAGATAAACCATCAGGAAGCAAAGGAGATTGACGAGCTGACAAGCTACACCTTTGGAGCAAAAAAACGAGGTAAATAAATGGCTGATGACAAAGAACTGCCGGTACAGAGCAGGGAAGACAGACAGGCTGCAGCAAAAAAAATAAAAGAGGAAAAAAAGGCTCTCCGCGCGCAGGCAAAGGAACTGAAGAAGCAGAAGAAAGCAATAGATGAAGCTGCCGCAGAGGATGAAGAAGAAGGCGGAGCACTGTCCGTCATACTTGTGACCGTTATTATCGTTATCATCTGGCTGGCGATACTTGCGCTTCTTATCAAGCTTGATGTGGGCGGATTCGGATCGAATGTTCTGGCGCCCGTATTAAAGAACGTGCCTGTGCTGAACAGGGTTCTGCCCGAGGGCTCCGTAAGCACCGTTTCGGACAATGAAGCAGGGGATGGTATTGCCGCAGGTTATGAGAACCTGGACGAGGCGATCGACAGGATCAAGGAACTGGAGCAGGAGCTTGATCACGAAAGACAGGTAAATGACAAAGCTGAGGATACCATAGATGAGCTGACTGCGGAACTTGCCAGGCTGAAGACCTATGAGGACAATCAGATAGAGTTTGAAAAGATAAAGGATGAGTTTGACAATGAGGTTGTCTTCAACAGTAAAGCACCCGACATATCCGAATATCAGAAGTATTATGAAAAGATAGATCCGACCAATGCTGAGATCCTGTACAAGGAAGTGATCAGAAAACAGGAGGTCGACAAGGAGATAAAGGACTATGCAAAGGCGTATTCTTCAATGAAGCCGGCAAAGGCTGCCGCTATCTTTGCAAGCGTTCCGCTCCGCAACGACCTCGAGCTTTCGGCAAAGATCCTGGGCACCATGAGTGCCGATGCAAGAGGGGCCATCCTGGCCCAGATAGGAGATCTGGATGCGGATTTGGCCGGTAATATCACAAAGATAATGGAACCGGAAGAGGACGGACAGTAAAAACTGCCGGACCTCACTTTTGACCAAAAAATTTTTTCCTGAAATGTAAAGTTTTTTCCGACTTTTGCCGATAAAAAGGGTAGTGAAGTATGTACTTTGAAAAAGAAAGGAGGAAAAAAACTTGACAACCCCGAACATTGCGGTAAACGACGCTTGGGGTACACTGGTTTCAGGTGGTGCGGGAGCAGTAAATGAACTGATGCCGGAAGGAGGAACCGATTTTCTGTCAGTCATGGACAGGACGGTGAACGGACAGATGCCGAAGGCGGAAGATGAGGTCGCAGCTCCGGTAAAGACAAATATCGAAAGAAAAACACCGGAGGCAAGACCGGAAAGCAAAGCACCTGAAAAAAAGACGGAGAATACGGACAGCAGTACCGGGCGCGAGAGCAGGGATGCGAAGGTTGAAAGCAGGGAAGCAAAAAAGACAGCTGAAGATACCTCAAAGGCCGAAGTTAAAGATGAGGTAAAGGAGACGGTAGTCTCAAAGGCGGAATCGGTAAAACAGCAGATAATCCTGCAGCTTGGTATTACCGAAAAAGATCTGGAAGCGGCGATGGAGATTCTGAACATTCAGGCCATAGATCTTTTAGACCCGCAGATAGTACCGGAGCTTGTGGCACAGATTTCGGGACAGGATATTTCGGCAGTACTCACAGATGAAGATTTGTATTCAAGTGTCACGCAGATAACCGGAATGATCAGGCAGAATGTTGCAGAGGTAATGCAGGAGCTCGATCAGACGGGAGCTGAATTTACGGAAACTCTTGAGGCGATCAGAGGGGGATCTGAAGTACCTGCAAAGGCAGAGGAGCCTGTTGAAAATGTCCGGTTCGCACAGAAACAGCAGCCGGTCGAAAATGAAAAAGGTTTTGAAAAAGTAAAGATCGAAGTTGAGAGCTCACTTAAGGATGTGGTAAGGACCCCAGCGGAAGCCAATCCTGAAAGAAGGACCGAAACGGATGTGACCGAAAGGAAATCCGTATCGGATGAGCCGAAGATTGCGGGACAGTCTGAACCGGTCGAAGAAAAAGCACCCGTGGAAAAAGAAACCGGACGGGAAAGCAGGAACGACCGTCATGAAACGGATCCCAAAAACAACAATAATCAAAACCACTTTATTCAAAACCTTACACAGTCTGTAAATGATGTTGTTTCAGGAAATGAGAGAGCTGAAGCAGTCCAGCCTTATGTTAGGGCAGAGCAGATAATCGAACAGATCGAAAACAGCATCAGGGTCGGATTGAACGAAGATTCCACTTCCATGGAACTTCAGCTTCATCCGGCAAGCCTTGGAAAGATCAATGTGAAGCTTGTTTCGGCAAACGGAGAAGTCACTGCACAGTTTGAAGCACAGAATGCCTCCGTAAAGGCAGCTCTTGAAGGGCATGTGGCACAGCTCAAAGAAACACTTCAGAACCAGGGTGTAAAGATCGAAAGCGTGGAAGTGACCGTGGCATCACATGAATTTGAGCAGAACCTGATGCAGGGGCAGGATCAGAACGCTTCAAACGCCCGGGACGGCAAGGGTACAAGGATGCGCAGGATCAATCTGAACGAAGAAGATGATGAGATCGACGGCATCGGAAACGACGCAGACACCGAAGCCGAGAGGATAGCGAGAAGCATGATGGCAGCAAACGGTACTTCAGTCGATCTTCAGGCGTGAAAGCAAGAAGAAAGGACAGGTGATAAAATGAGCGTAGATGCTTCAATTCTGGACGGAAAGGTTACAAATAACACCTCCGCTTCCCAGGGGAGCAAGAGTGCCGCCAAAGACGGTTCGACACTTGACAAGCAGGCTTTCCTGCAGCTTCTCGTGGCGCAGATGAAATATCAGGATCCGTTAGAGCCTACGGACAATACCGAATATGTTGCCCAGCTTGCCCAGTTCTCATCGCTTGAGGCTATGAACAATGTGAGCGAGAGCATGGATCTTCAGAGGGCGACAGCTCTTGTGGGAAAGACAGTTACTGTCAGCAGTACGAACGAGACAACAGGCGTGACAACAGAGGTCACCGGAACAGTGGATTATGTAACACATTCCGGATCAAAGACTTTCCTTACCATAAACGGAAACCAGTACAATGTTGATGATGTGAAGCAGGTCTGGGATGACACTTATATAGAGGCAGATACAGTGGCTTCAGCCTGGAGGGCAACATACAATGAACTGCCGAAGGTTGACAGCCTTGACAGCCAGAACGCCGGTCAGTACAAGGATGCAATACAGAGCCTTGTGACCATATTCAACAGCATGTCGACATACCAGCAGTCATTCATTACCGAAGCCGAAAAGAACGGCATTGCATCATATGTTCAGAAACTGAAGGAACTCGGTATAGAGATTCAGACCTGAAAAGGAGTTGAGGTTCAATGAAGATAAACTCAAACGGCTATTCTACAATCGAACAGGCCGCGGCGGCTTACCTCAGGGAAACGAAAGAACCGTCATTAACAGTCGAGACCGGAAAGGAAAGCAGATCATTTGCCGAGATACTGAATGAGAAATCGGAAAAGGCATTTGAAAAGCCTTCGGTCAGTTTCACAAAGCATGCGGCACAGAGACTTTCCGACAGAAACATCGAATTATCCGATGCGCAGCTTGAAAGACTGTTTAATGGTACAAAGGAAGCCGGCGACAAGGGGATCAATTCATCACTGGTTATGGTCGACGACCTGGCATTCATAGTCAATACAAGATCAAATACGGTTGTGACCGCGATGGATCCCGGTTCAAATGATAAAAATGTTTTTACGAACATCGATGGAGCGGTGATCGCATAATAATATCATAGGTACAAGGATGTACTTGAAACTTTAGGGCTTTTTTCAAAGAAAGAGGTACAAAACTATGATGAGATCACTTTTTTCCGGTGTGGCAGGTCTTCGTACCCACCAGACCAGGATGGATGTAATAGGTAATAATATAGCAAACGTTAATACTGTAGCTTATAAATCAAGTTCAGTGACCTTCCAGGATCTGCTCTATCAGACGACACAGAACGCTACGGGAGCAAATGCAAAGACAGGACGCGCCGGTATCAATCCCAAGCAGATCGGTCTCGGTGTTTCCACAGGCTCGATCTCCACGAATATCTCGACCTCGGGTTCGGCACAGTCAACAGGAAGTCCCTTTGATATCCGTATCACCGGAGACAGCTTCTTTGTAGTAAGCGACGGAAGCAATCAGTTCTTCACAAGGGCAGGTGCTTTCAACGTTGATGCAAACGGAACTCTCTGTATGGCTACAAACGGATACACGGTACAGGGTTACGGCACGACGACAGATGCGACAACAGGCGAGATCGTTATCGATACATCAAACCTCAAGGCACTTGATATCATGAGCGATGAGAACCTTACATCTCCGCCGGTTGCGACCACCGATGCTTATATGACAGGGATACTTGATGAGAACTCGGATGCTCTGAGTACTGCAGCCGGACAGGTCGTATCCGTTCCTTTCATCGATAATCTCGGCTACAGCTATACGGCTCAGTTCAAGATCGAGAAGTCTCTCGGAACGACCGGAGATCCGAACGGTGCCTATCATATGACCATGACCGATATACTCGATTCCGACGGAAAATCGATCTTTACATATGCAGAAGCGGTCCCCGGACATTCGGCAGGAGATGAGATGGATTCGGTCACAAAGACATCGATCCTGAAAACTGCCAACGTTCTGTCTGTCGGAGGCACGGATATCGGAAATTCAGCCGCTCTTATCTTTGATACTTACAAGACGGCAGCAAGTACAAAACCCAAGGGAATGCTTTGCTCAGTGGTGGCTACAGCAGATCCGCCCACTTATACCGGAGGACAAACTACTGCGACAAAGACAAAGGAAAATGACAGGGAGATAGTTGGTCTTTCGATCAATCTGAGTGCGCTTTCGCAGGATATTACGCAGGGCGCTGCAAAATTTACCGGAGTGACCGGATTTGCCGGCATGAACCATGACAACAAGACAGCAGTGGCGGTGGATCTTTCCACGATGCAGAATATTGACAATAAGGGCACCTCGACCGTCAACGGAAAGAGGGGACAGCTCAGTTCGGATGCAGGCGCTGGCTGCAAGGTCGGCGACATGAGCTCCATCTCCATCGGACAGGACGGAAAGATTGTTGCGACCTATACGAACGGACAGACAAAGCTCCTCGGACAGATCGCTACCGCAACCTTTGCAAATGCGTCAGGTCTTCAGAAAGAAGGAGACAACCTCTATGCCGCTACCCTCAATTCCGGTGAAGCTGTCATCAACGACATTACCGCAAACGGCGGCTCGATGAGCACCGGAGAACTGGAAATGAGCAATGTGGACCTTTCAGCAGAGTTTACGGATATGATCACTACCCAGAGAGGATTCCAGGCAAACAGCAGGATCATTACCGTATCAGACACCATGCTTGAGGAACTCGTAAATCTGAAGAGATGATGAGGGTGTACTTAAACTGAAGAATATAATAAACCCCGGCAGGTCTGTATCTGCCGGGGTTTTATATATGTGACAAAGATTCAGAACACATTCGGTATCGCAGAGGCATCTTTTATAAAGTCCCTGACATTGCCGGGACCGATCCCTGCGCCGATCCACTTTGAAAAATTCCTCCATGCGGGATCGGCTTTTATGTACGGATTATCATGTATATCCGGAAAATAGGCATTTATTGTCGCCTGCATGGTATTTACGGCATCAAATTCAAGAGGAAGCTTTCTTGTAATGGAGAAACCGATGGTGCGCAACAGATAGTTTGCAATGAAAACAATGGCGAATTCATTGTAAATATCTTTAAGGAGGCCTCTTTCATCAAGTTCCATTATCAGCTCGTACCAGACCTTTGCGTTATCGTAACGCCTTTCTATATCCTTTGCTTTATCATAGCAGGTCCCTTCGGGGTTTTGAAAATAGTAATAAAAACATTCCGCAAGAAAGCCGTACCTGCGGCAGGTAATGGCTGCCATGTTGGTAAACAGGCTTTCTTCGTCATAAACACCTTCAGCGTAACGCAGACTGTTCTTTTTAACAAAATCAAGTCTGTAAAATTTGTTCCAGCACCCTCTTAAGAAATTTCCTTCCAGTATGAATTGTCTTTTGTCCGGAACTGCGGAGACATCGATAATTAGATCCTTCTGTTCTGTACGGGTCTGCGCAAGAAAGGTATCATGATCCTTTACGGGAGCATAAAGATATTCGAGCATATCAAGGTTATTCTGTCTGGCAATTCGGTAGAGTTTTTCATAAGCTGTAGGATGCATATAATCATCGGCATCAACATAGTCGAGAAATTCGCCGGCAGCATGAGAAAGAGCTGCATTTCTTGCAGCGCCCTGCATCACATTTTCAGCAAGAGGAATGACCTTTATGCTTTCCGGATACCTGCTTTGATAATCTGAAAGCATCTTCAGGGTATCATCCGTCGAGCAGTCATCAACGGCAATGACTTCGATATTTTCAAAACCTATTGTCTGGTTAATCAGGGATTGGATGCATGGAACGATATACTTTGAGGCATTGTGGAACGGTATTATGACACTGACCTTTTTCATCTTTTGTACTCCGGATAAGCATACGGCCCGGCTCGGAGCATATCCCGTATGAACACAGGCCCTGAAATCTGGTTCAATGTAAGCACAGAAGAGGGTAAAAGTCAAATAAGACTGTCCGTTTAAGCGTGAGGTCTGTGAAAAAACGGATCATAGCCTATATTGTGTTTGTTGCGCACAGCCACCACAAGATACGCTGTTTGGCAGAAGGCCGTATTTATGGTATCATATTGACATGCTTATCGAGGTCACAAAACTTAATGATGAAAAGATAACGATCAATTCTGATTACATCGAAGTCATCGAAACGACGCCCGATACTGTCATAACCATGACAAATGACAGAAAAATAATAGTAAAAGAAAGTAGACAACAAATAGGAAATTTAGTAAAATTGTCTGGTTAGCGGTTTACGCGTTTTTTTTGCGTGCATAAAGATGATGCACTTTTTAAATGATTGATGGATCATTTTGAACAATGCATCAATTAATACAGAAAGTGAGAATGTTTTGGACATAGCAAGTATAGTGGGGCTTGTGGGCTGCCTTGGCCTGATGTTCTACGGTATTACCGGTTCCAACGGAATCACCGCCCTGTTTTCTTTCATTGACAGAGACTCGATCTTCCTGACTTTCGGCGGAGCGTTCATGTGCATTCTGGCGATGAACACATTGCAGTCCTTTGTGGCGGGACTGAAGACCTTCAAGCTGATCTTCAAGCTTGAGAAGGGAAATGCGGCCGAGGTCATCAGGCAGATCATAGATCTTTCGAACGTGGCTCGAAAGGAGGGACTCCTTTCACTTGAAGAGGCTGCGGGAAGTATAGATGATGATTTCCTTAAAAAGGGGATCATGCTTGTTGTTGACGGTACAGATCCGGAACTTGTCCGCGCGATCATGGAAACTGAAATGGACGGTATCTCCGGCAGGCACAAGGAGGGCATAGGTTTCTGGGAAAATCTGGCGGCCATGGGTCCTGCATGGGGAATGATAGGAACCCTGATCGGACTTATCAACATGCTTAAAAACCTGTCGGACCCGTCATCGCTCGGACCGGCTATGGCGGTTGCTCTTGTTACAACATTTTACGGATCCCTTCTTGCCAACTGGGTATGTACGCCGGTTGCGAATAAACTCAAGATGAAGGATGCCCAGGAGTTTGCTATCAAGGGAATAGAAGTTGAAGGACTTCTTTCCATACAGGCCGGAGAGAATCCCCGTGTCATAGAAGAGAAGCTGAAGTCATTTATAGCGCCCAAAGACAGGATCGGCGGAGACGAAGGCGAAGGCGGGGGAGCCGGAGGTGAATAATGGCGAAGAAGAGACAAGAGGAAGCGCCGAGTGGTTCGCCGGCGTGGATGGCGACATTTGCGGATCTGATGAACCTGCTGCTGTGCTTCTTCGTTTTGCTGTTCTCCATGTCCTCGACGGATGTTAATAAATTCGAAGCTATAGCGGCCTCGCTGCAGAAGACCTTTTCCGTGTTTCAGGGCGGAAATGATTCCATAGGCGAAGGCGATCTGGTCGGAAACGGCGTTAGCCAGCTGAACCAGATTTCAGAATATTTTTCCTCTATGGGAAAGAACAGCACGGGAAACCAGGACAATACCGATTACGACGAGGCCTCCGAGGATCTTTCCGAAGCGGCTGAAAATGTAGATAAATCTCAGGATTCCAAAGATGAGAATTCCGGCAGCGAAGACAAGAAGGACAGCGGAAAAGAGGAAGAAGACAGAAAGGTGACCGATGCCGAAGCAAAGGAACAGCTTGAAAAGTCCGGGATAAAGGAGTCGGAGGAGCTTGCCGAAAAGATCGAGGAGACTCTCAATGAAGAGGACCTGGACAAGCAGATAGACATAGATTTTACTTCACAATATGTTTCGCTGACCATGAACGGCTCATTGTTATTTGATTCGGGAAGTGCTAATATAAAGGATGACGCCGGACTTCTCCTTGACAAGGTAGGAAAGATACTCGAGACATATGCGGGCTCCACCATAGAGATAGAAGGGCATACGGACAACATTCCCATCAGTAACGGACGTTTCGCAAACAATGATGAACTTTCCAGCGCAAGGGCGCTTTCGGTGTTTGAGTATTTAAGAGACAACAGTGATCTGGATCCTGCATATATCAAGCATACCGGCAGAGGATCGTATATACCGGTCGCGGACAACGGAACCCCCGAGGGACGGCAGCTGAACAGAAGGGTCGAGATCAGGATATACAATCAATTGTCTGATGTTTCATAGTTTACCGAAGTGATAATAAATCTTTAGGGAAAGGGAATCGTAGACATCCTATGAAAAAGAACATGATTTCAATCATCATACTGGCGCTCCTGGTGGTGAATATTGCCATGACCGCGATCATGATGTTTTCGGTCATTCCGGCCAATAAAAAGACCATTTCGCTGATCGACGAGATATCCGGCGCAATAAAGCTTGATCTGGCCGCCAATTCACCGGGCGGAGAAGCGTCAGGCAGTTCGGCATATAATGTTTCTCTTGCTGATTCGGCAACCTACAGCATAGAGGATCAGCAGACTTTCCAGCTGAAGAAGGGCGAGGACGGAGAAGCGCATTATGTGGTATGCAAGGTCGCGGTTCTGATGAACAAGACATCCGAGGATTATGAAACCTACGGGGCAGATGTGGAATCGGGAGCCAGGGATCCGCTTATACTGAATGCCATGAGCGAGGTCGTAGGAGGCTATACCTACGAGGATATAGAGGCTCTTGGCCAGACCGGACTCCAGGAAGCGGCTCTTGGCAGGATACAGGCGATGTTTGATTCAGAGTTCATTTATCAGGTGGCACTGAGCGGATATATTGTCCAGTAACCGGATAAGAGATACAGGGGTTTACAGACTATGGGAGACGTACTTTCCCAAGCGGAAATCGACAATCTCCTGCAGGCAATCAGCAGCGGAGAGATAGATGCGGATGACATCAAAGAGGATGCCGGAAAAAATGTCAAGGAATATGACTTTAAGAGACCGGCAAAATTCTCAAAAGAGCACCTTCGTACGCTTGAGATAATATTTGAACATTACGGGAGACTGCTTTCTACCAATTTCCCGGTGTACCTGCGAAAGAATGTGCAGGTCAGCGTTGTGAATTCCGAGGCACTGACTTTTTCGGAGTTTACAAATTCTTTGTCTAACCCGGTTATTCTGGGTGTGGTAAATTTTCTGCCGCTGAACGGCAATATCATGATAGAACTTTCGGCAACGCTCGGATTTGCCATGATCGACAGGCTCCTGGGAGGGCAGGGCGATCCCCTGGAAAAAAACAGGGAGTTTTCCGAGATAGAGCTTTCGCTTGTTGAAAAGATGGTTGCGGTTTCGGTATCGCTTCTGCGGGAGCCATGGAAAAATGTTGTCGAGGAACTGAACCCGGTGCTTGAAAGAGTTGAGACAAATCCTCAGTTTGCGCAGATCATCGCACCGACGGAAATGATAGCCATTGTCACTCTCAATATCAGGATAGGCGAGGTCGAGGGACTTATGAATGTCTGCTTGCCTTACTTTACTTTGGAGAGTATCATGGATAAGCTGAATACGAAATTCTGGTTTTCGACCATGCAGGACAATTCCGACGAGAGTTACATGGAACACATGGAGGATCTTATCAAGCATGTACAGATACCCATCATGGCGGTTCTCGGAGAAAGTTCCATTACGGTTACGGATTTTGTCAATCTCCAGGTGGGGGACATCATACGGCTCGACAGCAGGGTCGCACAGGATATGGATATCTATGTGGGAAATATCAGAAAATTCAAAGCGCTACCCGGTTCGACAAAGGATTTATATGCCGTGAGAGTGACTGAAGTAATCAGAGAGGAGGACTAACCGGATGGACGGAATGCTGTCACAGGACGAGATCAACGCCCTGCTATCCGGGATGGCAACCGACGACGGGGGTGGAGATGCGCCGCAGGAGACGGCAGCACCTGCCGAAGATGTCGGAGACGGAGGACTGACGGAAGCCGAAAAGGATGCCGTCGGTGAGGTGGCCAATATAAGCATGGGAACATCGGCCACCACGCTGTATTCCCTTGTAAACAGAAAAGTGAATATAACCACTCCCACGGTCGAAATGGCGACCTGGGATTCCATAGCAAAAGATTACGAGAGACCGTGTGTTTTCATCCAGATTCATTACAAGGTCGGCCTTGACGGGAGCAACATCCTCGTGCTCAAGGAAAACGATGTCAAAGTAATAACGGATCTGATGATGGGGGGCGATGGAACAAATACCGACGGTGAGCTGGGAGAACTTCATCTTTCGGCTATATCCGAGGCAATGAACCAGATGATGGGCTCATCTGCAACATCACTTTCATCAATGCTCGGAAGGATGATAGATATCAGTCCTCCGGAGGCTTCGCTGGTTGACTTGAGCGAATTCGGAAAGCCAGAGGATATAGCAGAATTTCTGCAGGGAACATTTGTAAGGGTTTCATTCTCGATGCAGATAGGCGATTTGGTTGACTCGACTATCATGCAGCTGTATCCGATAGATTTTGCCAAGGAACTGTACAATCATTTTGTTTCCGGACAGGGCGCAGCCGAAGAACCTGCTCCCGTGGAGGTCTCCAGTCCGGCTCCCGAACCGGCGCCTCAGGCCGCTCCGCCGCCGATGATGGATATGTCCGGACAGGCTCCGCCGCCGATGCAGCCCCAGATGGGAATGCCCCAGATGGGAATGCCCCAAATGGGAATGGCGCCTCAGATGGGAATGCCCCAGATGGGAATGGCACCCCAGATGGGAATGGGGCAGATGGCAAATGTAAATGTACAGCCGGCCCAGTTTACGGCATTTACCAGCGATTTCAACCCCATGCAGGCACAGGAAAACATAGAGCTTATCCGCGATGTGCCGCTGGAGGTAACTGTTGAGCTTGGAAGGACGCACAAGTCGATAAACGACATACTGGATTTCGCACCCGGAACGATCATAGAACTTGAGAAGATCGCGGGAGAACCGGTGGATGTGCTGGTTAACGGCAAGAATGTCGCCAAAGGCGAGGTTGTTGTAATAGAAGAGAGTTTTGGAGTCAGAGTAACAGAAATAATAAAATAGGAGTGAAAAATTATGGCAAAAAACATTCTGATTTGTGATGACGCAGCATTCATGAGAATGATGATCAAAGACATTCTTTCAAAGAATGGCTACAATGTTGCGGGCGAGGCAGAAAACGGCGCTAAAGCTGTTGAGAAGTATGCCGAAGTAAAGCCGGACCTTGTTCTCATGGATATCACGATGCCTGAGATGGATGGCATTCAGGCGCTGAAAAAGATCAAGGAAAACGATCCGGCTGCTCTTGTCATCATGTGCTCGGCAATGGGCCAGCAGGCAATGGTTATAGAAGCCATTCAGGCCGGCGCCAAGGATTTCATTGTTAAGCCGTTCCAGGCGGAGAGAGTTCTCGAGGCTGTAAAAAAGGTCGTGGGCTGATTGGAAAGGATCATTCAGCTTTTCACTGTCCTTATTATATTTATCTTTGTGCTGTTCATCACCTTTTTCACAACGAAATGGGTGGCGGGTTTCGCAAAGAAGCAGACATATAATAAGAACATCGAGGTTGTTGAGTCATACAGGATAGCGCCGTCCAAGTTTATAGCTATTGTAAGGACGGGATCCAAATATCTTGTTTTGGGTATCGGCAAGGACGAGATATCAATGCTTTCAGAGCTTGATGGGGAGAGTATAGACTTCAGCAACGATTCTTCACTCCAGGGTCTTGATTTTTCGAACCTGATCGAAAAAGCAAAAGAACGACTGGGAAAGAATAAGGACAACGACCATTAAGGAGCAGTATGAAAAGGGTATATGTTTCTTTCGCTGTGATCCTTCTACTGTTTACGGCAGTTTTCTTCGGGTATGAGAGGATCGCTTATGCGAATGAGTCGGCTACCGGGAAGAGCGGCGGGATAGCGAGCGGCAGTACCCGGGATGTCGAGGGAACGAGAACTGATGATTATAATGCCATCGGCATATATGATAATGATTATAATTCAAGCACCGTTATCAACGAACCGGGCACAGCCGATGACAGAGGCGATCTTTCAAAACTGAACATAGGCAACAACCTGAACATTACCTATACAGACAGGAACGGAAATCTTTCGGGATCCCTGAGGATTCTCATAATCCTCACTTTGGTTGCGATGGCTCCGCTCCTGCTTTTAATGCTGACATCCTTTACAAGGATACTGGTTGTTATGCATTTTACAAGAGCGGCTGTAGGTACGCAGACGGCACCTCCAAATCAGGTTCTGGTCGGACTTACGCTGCTTTTGACATTTTTTATTATGTCTCCGATCATAAATGAGATAAACACCACTGCAGTCAGGCCCTTTGAGGCGGGAGAGATGACGCAGCAGGAGTTTTTCGAAACGGCGATGAAGCCTCTGCGTGAGTTCATGTATCGTCAGACCCAGACAAAGGATGTCAGGCTTTTCCTCGACATTGCAGGCATAGAAGAAGTTGAGGACCTCGATGACATACCGAACACAGTGCTTACATCCGCATTTGTTATTTCGGAGCTTCGTACAGCGTTCATAATAGGCTTTTTGATCTATATTCCTTTCATAGTGATAGATATGGTCGTGGCTTCGACCCTTATGAGCATGGGTATGATGATGCTTCCGCCGACGACCATATCCATGCCCTTCAAGATTCTTCTGTTTGTGCTTGCGGACGGCTGGAATCTTGTTATAGGCGGTGTTGTAAAGACTTTCTACTGACGGTTTGTTTTGCGGAGAGTGAAAAATGACCATAGATACGGTTACTGATCTGACCTCGAAAACCTTATATGTGATAATAAAAACCGCCACTCCGCTGCTCCTGATATCCCTGATCATAGGTCTGGCGATCTCGATTTTTCAGACTGTCACTTCCATCCAGGAACAGACGCTGACATTTGTTCCGAAGGTTTTAGGCATATTTGTGGGCATCATGATCCTGGGACACTGGATGATGAATAACATGGTGGATTTTATGACTGAACTATGGGCGGATTTTACGCTTTATGTGAGATAGGCAGGTCATTTCATTGATTGATTATGGCTTTTCGATCCAGGATCTTGAATTTTTTCTTTTGATCGTGGCTAGAGTGACAGCATTTGTTCATGCAGCCCCTTTCTTTGGGATGAACAATGTGCCGCGAAGGGCAAAGATTGGTTTTTCGCTGCTGGTGTCACTCCTTTTGTATCAGTTTGTGGTGCCTCATTACGCCCTTCAGTATGATACGGTCCTGGGATATGCGATACTTGTGTTCAAAGAGACCGCAGCCGGTATACTGCTTGGCTTTTCAGGCAATGTCTGTATGTATATCGTCTCGCTTGCCGGTTCGCTCATCGATATGGATATCGGGCTTTCGATGGTATCCCTTTTTGATCCGGCTACAAGACAGCAGGTCGGTTTTTCAGGATCGCTGTACAACTACGCTTTGATGCTGATACTGCTGATAACGGACATGCATCACTGGATATTAAGGGCTTTTGTGGATTCATACAGCACGATACCGACGGGAAGGATCGCATTTGACCTTGAAAGTCTGATGAACAGCGCCGTGAAGTTCCTGGGTGATTATTTTGTGATTGGTTTCAGGATATTTCTTCCGGTCTTTGCGGGAATGCTGATACTGAATGCGGTGCTGGGCATACTGGCAAAGGTTGCGCCGCAGATGAACATGTTTTCCGTAGGTATCCAGATAAAGATAATCGTTGGGCTGGGCATAATGTTCATAACTGTCGGGATGCTCCCGGGTATCTCCGATTTTGTATTTAATGAGATGAAGCAGCTGATGACCGTATTTGCGGGAGGAATGAGCAGTCAATGATCCTTGGATATGATCTTCAGTTCTTTGCAAAAGAGGGCCCCGGCGGCGAGAAAACCGAGGCGCCTACCAGCAAGAAGCTAAAGGATGCCAGAAAAGAAGGACAGGTAGCAAGAAGTCAGGAGCTGGGTAATGCCGTAAGTCTTATCATGGTATTTTTTATCATCAGGATTTTCGGCCAGCTCATGGGGAAGAATTTTCTGGAGATATTCAGATATGTTTATTCGGTAATACCTGATTATATAAAGCTTTATGACGGCATCGTACCCAGAAAGGATTTTACCGGCCTGATAAATATCATCATGCTGAGGATGGTCATCATCCTGCTCCCGGTTTTTTTGACAGGGGTGGTAGTCGGCGTGATAGTAAATGTTGTCCAGGTAAAGTGGGCGCCTACGGCAAAGCCCTTAAAGCCGAAACTGTCAAAGCTGAATCCGATAAACGGCGTCAAAAAGCTGTTTTCGAAGGAGAAGCTTGTTGAACTTCTGAAATCAGTGCTGAAGGTTGCGGTCATCAGTTATGTCGTGTACAGCTATATGGCTGACAGGATCGGAGCGCTGCTTTTGATGTATGACCTGTCGGTGCAGAGCGCAATAGTCTTTACCTGCCAGACTGTTGTGGATGTCGGCCTTCGCATCAGTATATTTTACCTGCTTGTCGGTATTGCGGATTATCTCTATCAGAGACACAAATTCAAAGAAGACATGAAGATGACCAAGCAGGAGGTCAAGGATGAGTACAAAGACGCAGAAGGAGATCCTCAGATCAAGGGCAAGATCAGACAGAGGATGATGGAAGCCTCAAGACGGAGGATGATGCAGGCTGTCCCTGAAGCGGATGTGGTCATTACCAACCCTACGCATTATGCGGTAGCGCTCAAATATGACAGCCAGATTGCGGATGCGCCTGTTGTTGTGGCAAAAGGACAGGATTTTCTGGCTCAGAGGATCAAGGAAGCGGCAATGGAGGCCGGAGTAGAGATTCACGAAGACAAGCCGCTTGCAAGGATGCTTTACCATAATGTTGATGTGGGAGCGATGATACCTCCCGAACTGTACCAGGCTGTGGCAGAGGTTCTGGCTTTGGTCTACAGGATAAGGGAAAGCAGTAATCCCGCATGATCGGTTCTTTCGGATAAAAGATGGATACAGCAAAAAAAAGACCATTTTCAATACAGGATGTAGGTGTCGCGATCTATCTTCTGGCAGCTTTTCTGTTCATGATAATCACGCTGCCGAACACTTTGCTTGATGTGATGCTGGCCATTAATATGGCTGTTGCTTTTGCGATCCTTTTTAACTCGCTTTTCGTCAAGGAAGTGCTGGATATGTCGTTTTATCCGACGATCCTGCTGTTTACGACTATTTTCCGTATCTCTCTTAATGTTTCGTCAACGAAGCTGATACTAACGACCGGAGATCCCGGAAATGTTGTCCAGACCTTCGGACAGTTTGTCGGAAGGAATGACCTTATCGTCGGCGGCATAGTATTTATTATACTTCTGATCGTACAGTTTGTTGTCATCAATAAAGGTTCTGAACGTGTGTCGGAAGTTACGGCAAGGTTCACGCTTGATGCCATGCCCGGAAAGCAGATGGCCATAGATGCGGATCTGAACACCGGCGCGATAGATGACAAGGAGGCAAAAAAAAGAAGAGATAAGATTCAGGAGGAAGCTTCCTTTTTCGGCTCCATGGACGGTGCCGTGAAATATGTCAAGGGGGATGCGACCGCCGGCCTTTTGATCACAGGCATCAATATCATCGGCGGTCTGGCCATGGGGATGCTCCGCAGGGGAGAGTCCTTTTCTGATGCGCTCAATCATTATGTGGTCCTGACCATAGGTGACGGGCTTGTGTCGGCAATACCGTCGCTTCTGATATCGCTTTCAACAGGTATTCTTGTGACAAAGGGCGCAAAACAGGCGGATTTCGGCCCGACGCTTGTAAACCAGCTTTTCGGTACCCCGAAGGTCATGTATTTAAGCGGTGCCGTGATCGCTCTGCTTGGCATAGTTACTCCTTTGAACCCTATAATATTTGTCAGCCTCGGTGCGCTTTTCATTATAGGCGGGAGAGTCATGAGGACTCAGCTGGAAGTCGAGTCGGTTCAGAGCGAGGCTGCAGAGGAAGAGGTTGGGGCAGAAGAGATCAGAAAGCCGGAAAATGTTGTCTCTCTGCTTTCGGTGGATCCCATCGAGCTGGAGTTCGGCTATGGTATCATACCTCTTGCAGATGTCAATCAGGGAGGAGATCTGCTTGACAGGGTTGTCATGATCAGACGGCAGATAGCGCTTGAGCTCGGTACAGTGGTCCCTATCATAAGACTTCGTGACAACATACAGCTCAACCCCAACCAGTACATTATCAAGATCAAGGGAGTTCAGGTTGCCGAAGGAGAGATCATGTTCGATCACTATATGGCGATGAACCCCGGTTATGTGGAGGAAGAAATAACCGGTATTGAAACCTTTGAGCCTTCTTTCCATCTGCCTGCACTGTGGATTACGGAAGGCCAGAGAGAAAGGGCCGAATCCATGGGATATACTGTTGTGGATCCGCCTTCCATCATAGCAACACACCTGACCGAGATAATAAGAACTCACATAAGCGAGCTTCTGACCCGTCAGGATACACAGAACCTCATCAACAACCTCAAGGAATCAAACCCTTCGGTTGTGGAAGAACTTACACCGAAGCTGCTCGGACTCGGAGAGATACAGAAGGTATTGCAGAACCTGCTTAAAGAAGGCATTTCGATCAGGGATCTGTTGACGATATTTGAGACAATGGCAGACTATGCCGCAACGACCAGGGATACGGATGTGCTGACCGAGTACTGCCGCCAGGCACTGAAAAGAGCGATATCCGCGAAATTCTTTGAACAGGGCGATACGACCAATGTTGTTACGCTGGATCCCGTCATAGAGCAGGAGATCATGGCTTCCGTGAAGCAGACGGAGCAGGGCGCATACCTGACTCTTGCGCCTGACAGGACAAAAGCGATAATTGCGGCTACCGAAGAAAAGCTCAAAATGCTCGATGATCTCGGGAAGAGTCAGATAGTCATAACATCGCCCATAGTAAGGATTTATTTCAAGAAACTTGTTGAAGATTATTTTGAAGAGATCATAGTTATTTCTTATAACGAAGTTGAAAACGATGTTGAACTTCATAGTATTGGGATGATTCAGGAATGATAATCAAAAAGTTTACAGCAAAAACCGAAGAAGAAGCTACAAAAGCCGCAAAGGATGAACTGGGCGCAAGATCTGTAGTGATGAATGTCAGGAAGGTAAAGCAGAAGGGGTTTTTCAGTTTCCTGAAAAAACCGCTTGTAGAGGTGACAGCTGCCGTTGAAGAAGATACCGACTCAATGGTGACGCATGTCAGACGGCCTTCGGAACCGAACATCAGGACCGTTACGAAGGTCCCGTTCAATAAACCCAAACAGGAGGATGAAAAACCGAGATTCAAGGATGTGATCCCGGATGAGGAAGAAGGAACAAAGGAAGATCGGACTATACATGCCGAAAGGACGGACAGGTCCGAGGACAGGGGCATAGAAGAAAAGATAGACAATCTCCATACGCTCATTGAACAGCAGCTGAAAAACGTCATGGAAACGGGCGATGATGCGGATGAGGAGGATGAGAAAAAGACAGATGACGCCGACCGTGAATTCATCAGCTTTGTAAAGCTGATCTATAATACGCTCATAAACAGCGAGGTCGATGAAAAATACGCAAACGAGCTGGTAGATGAGATAGAAAAGCTCAAGAAACCCGGTGTCACTATTGATTATCTGATCTCGAACATTTATCAGAAGCTGATATTGAAATTCGGTGAGCCTGCAAGGATCAAAGCCGGAGAAAACGGAGCAAAGATAGTATTTTTCATAGGCCCGACCGGAGTCGGAAAGACCACTACGATAGCAAAGATAGCAACACAGCTTGCCGTGATGGAAAAGAAAAAGGTTGCTCTTATTACCACAGACACCTATCGCATCAAGGCTGCGGAGCAGCTTCGTACCTATGCGGATATTGTGAAAGTGCCCTTCAGGATCGCTTACAATGAGGATGATGTGAAGGAAAGCCTGGAAGAGTTTTCGGAATATGATTTCATTCTAGTTGATACGGCAGGATATTCGCCCAAGGATGAGGAAAAGAGGATGGAGATGAAGCAGCTGCTTGACAGCGCAAAGAAGATCTCCGATATCGAGGCTTATCTGGTCATGTCCATTACCACAAAATACCGTGATCTGATAAGTATTTCCGATCTGTACAAACAGATTACCGATTACAAGCTGATATTTACAAAACTCGACGAGACGGAATACTTTGGGAACATGCTGAATATCAGGCTGCATACCGGCGTAGAGATAGCATATGTGACAAACGGACAGGAAGTCCCTGAGGATATCGAAGTGTTCAATCCCCAGAGCATAGTACGATCGCTTCTGGGCGGCGAAAAGCAGTCGTGACATTAAGGGTGTTTAAAAGCAGATGCTGATGAAAAGGTAAATGATGGATCAGGCTGAAAGGTTAAGAAATATAATAAAACAGAATCAGGTAGCACCCGCAAAAGCGGCAAGGGTCATAACCGTCACATCCGGAAAGGGAGGTGTCGGAAAGAGCAATGTGTCCATCAATCTTGCCGTTGAGTTCAAAAAGATGGGAAGCGTGTCATCATCTTTGATGCGGATTTCGGGCTTGCAAATATCGAGGTCATGTTCGGTACGATCCCAAAGAACAATCTGGCAGATCTGATCTATCAGGGAAAAGGGATAAAGGATGTCATAACCTGGGGCCCCATGGATATAGGGTTTATTTCGGGCGGGAGCGGCATAGCCGGACTTACCAATCTGGGACGGGATTATATCAACTATCTTGTGCAGCAGCTTTCGGAGCTGGATACCATAGCTGATGTCATAATCATTGATACCGGCGCAGGCATTTCCGATTCTGTCATGGAGTTCCTCGTGGCGTCAGGGGAAGTGCTTCTGGTGACAACGCCTGAACCGACATCCATCACGGATTCATATTCGCTTTTAAAGGCATTGAAGAGAAATACGGGTTTCAATGAGGAGTCTTCCACCATAAAGGTCATCTCAAACAAGGTTTCCACCACTGAGGAAGGAAAACTTCTTTTCAGCAAACTCAATACGGTTGTTCAGAGATACCTTCATCTGAAGATAGAATACATAGGCTGTATTCCTCAGGATTCCGAGCTTGCGGATGCGGTGATGCAGCAGAGCCCGATATGCATTTCGAATTCAAATGCAAAGTCTTCAAAGGCGTTCAAGGATATCGCGATGACACTTATGGATATCCCTCATGAGGCACAGGTTTACAGGAGAGGGATGGCAGGTTTCTTTGCCAATATGGTCCGGGGAAAGCACTTCAGTTAAAATGACATGTTAGAAGAGGTAAAGCATGATCACTGATTATATCATACCAGGAGACAAAATCGAATTAACGCTGAAAAGCAGCGAGGACAGGCCCAATAAAGACGGCATCATTGCCAGAAAGGTCTACCGCACCAGGATCTATGACATCACATCTGAGGATGAGATCAAGGTAAATATGCCGATGGACAAGGATAAGCTTATTCTTCTCCCTATCGACAGTGAATATGATCTGTGTTTCTATACCTCGAACGGGCTCTACCAATGCTACGGCAGGGTGACGGACAGATACAAGTCAAAGAACATCTATGTTCTCGTGCTTGAACTGACCACCCCGCTGAAAAAATTCCAAAGAAGAGAGTATTACCGCTTAAACTGCATCCTGAACATGAAATGCAGAAAGATGGAGGATGAAGAATATGCAATGGTGAACGATCTGAACAGCGTACAGTTCATTAATACAGATCTGACGCTGCAGAACGGAACGATCGTGGATATCAGCGGGGGCGGGGCAAGGTTCATATCAAAGGTTTTCTTTCCCACAGATTCGAAGATACTTTTCAAATTCTCGCTTCCGGCATCAAAAGAACCGATAGAATACGAAGTCGTGGGAAGAGTGCTTGCGTGTGAAGAGACCAACATGAAGGGTGTCTATCAGAACCATGTTCAGTTTATAAAGATAGATACCGATCAGAGAGAGAGCATCATTAAGTATATCTTTGAGGAAGAAAGACGCAAAAGAAGAAGAGAAAGGGGCGAATAGACTGAAAATGGGTAAAAAAATACTTGTGGTCGATGATTCTGCACTCATGAGAAAGGTCGCCTGTGATATAATAAAAACCGACGGCAGATATGACGAACCCGACCGTTGTCATGACGGCGAGGAAGCCTGGACTTTTGTCACAAAAAACAAATATGACGCGATTGTGCTGGATGTAAACATGCCGAAGCTGGACGGACTTTCGTTCCTGAGGAGACTGAAGAACGAAAACCGTAATGAGCATGTGATGATGTTTTCCACTACTACCGGCGAGGGAACAAAGCAGACTATCGAGGCTTTGGAACTCGGAGCGATGGAATTCATTAAAAAGCCCGACAATCTTGCGGCTTTTTCGACAGATGACTTTGCAAAGCAGTTCCTGGATCTGCTTGCGGTAGTTTCCGGAGCGGGATCTGCACTGGCTCCGTCCAAGGCTGCAGATACATCGGCTGCTTCCAGACCCGGGGCGGGCTCAAAGATAGTATTGAGGCCCAGTGTAAGGGTTAACGGCGAAAAACTGGTGGCTATAGCAAGTTCAACAGGCGGGCCCAAAGCGCTTCATACGCTTATCCCCATGCTTCCCGCCAAACTGAATGCTCCGGTTGTTATAGTTCAGCATATGCCGATGGGCTTTACAAAATCGCTCTCGGAAAGGCTCAATGAACTGAGCAGCCTGAGTGTAAAGGAGGCAGAAGAGGGAGATATGCTCGAAAAGGGTCATGTGTATATCGCACCGGGGGACAAGCATCTGAAGGTTGCAAAAAGCGGTTCACGGACCAGGATATATTTCTCAAATGAGCCCAAGAGGGAAGGCGTCAGACCCTGCGCAAACTATATGTATGAGACGATAGCCGATACGGCTTACAGTGAAGTGTGCTGTGTCGTGCTTACAGGTATGGGCTCTGACGGCACAGTAGGCATCAAGGAACTGATAAGGAGCAAATCGCTCCACATCATCGCACAGGATGAGGCAACATGCGCAGTTTACGGGATGCCCAGAGCGATAGCGAATTCCGGACTTGTCAATGAGGTTCTTCCGCTTGAAAAGATAGCCGGGGCTATCACAAAAGAAGTTGGTACATTAAGCTGATCATAAGAAGCAAATAATTAATCGATTGGAGGGAGCAAAATGGATGTAAGCCAGTATTTGGGAATCTTTCTCGATGAAGCAAAGGAACATATTCAGGTCCTTTCGGATCAGATGCTGATTCTGGAACAGGAGCCGGATAATCAGGATGCGATCAATGAGATATTCCGTGCTGCACACTCTTTAAAGGGGATGGCAGGAACCATGGGATACAAGAGACTGCAGAGACTGACACATGACATGGAGGATTGTTTTTCTGCCGTCCGTTCAGGGCAGATGAATGTTACCAGTGGGCTTATGGATGTTCTTTTCCAGGCTCTTGATTCTATCGAGGGCTATGTTGAAACCATCCAGAACACCTCCGATGAAGGCGATAACGATAACGACAGCATCGTAAACGAGCTCCAGAAATTCCTCAAAGGCGAAGGTGGAGACAGCAGCACAGCTGAAAAGGCTTCGGCAAAACCTGCAGAGGAAGAAAGGGGTGCTTCGGCATCAGGCGACAAGGCTGAGTACAGAAACATTGTGCTTGACGAATCACAGAAAAATGTGATGAAGGATGCCATAGTTTCCGGAAAGCATGTTTACGGATTTACGGTATTTATCCAGGAGACCTGCCTGCTTAAGGCTGCAAGGGCGTTCCTGGTATTCAAGGCAATCGAAGAATCCGGAGATGTTATAGTTTCTTCGCCGTCGTCACAGGATATAGAAGACGAGAAATTTGAATTCAGATTCAGTCTGTTTGCTATTTGTGATGCCGACATCGAAAAGATAAAGTCAGCCATCATGAGTGTTTCCGAGATAGAGGAGGCTGTCGGTGAGGAATATACCGAAGAGATGCTTGATTCAGGTTCGTCTGAAGCAGAGCCGGAAAATGCCGCCGCGGATAAGCCTGTCGAGAATGCACCTGTACCTGCAGGAAACGCTGCTCCTGCCGCAAAAGAGAACAAGAGTGTAGCAAATGCAAAGAAGCCTGCCGGAAAGCCCGTTGTGAGCAGGACCATAAGGGTTGATATCGAAAAGCTTGACACACTGATGAACCTCGTGTCTGAGCTTATCATAGCAAAGAACACCATAGTTTCTGCTGCTAATTCGGGAACTCAGACAGGAGGCGGCGGTCGGAATCCTCTCGTTGAAAACGTTGAATACCTTGAGAGCGTGACCACAAATCTTCATGAAGCAGTTATGAAGGTAAGGATGGTTCCAATCGAGAGCGCTGTCAACAAATTCCCTCGTATGGTACGTGACCTTGAAAAGAAACTTGACAAGAAGATGAACCTGACTATCACAGGTGAGGATACAGAGCTTGACCGTACGGTTGTTGATGAGATCGGAGATCCTTTGATGCACCTGATCAGAAACAGTGCAGATCACGGACTTGAGAGTACAGCTACCCGTATAGAAAGAGGCAAGCCTGAAACAGGAACGATTTTCCTCAATGCATACCAGGATGGAAACAATGTTGTTATCGAAGTCGGAGATGACGGAAACGGTATAGATGTTGAAGCGGTCAGAAGCAAGATAATCGAAAGAGGATATGCTTCCGAGGAAACAGCAAATCAGATGTCCGACAAGGATATCATAAATGTTCTCTTTGATCCCGGATTCTCCATGGCAAAGCAGGTCACGGATATTTCCGGAAGAGGCGTCGGACTTGATGTAGTCAAGTCTAATATCGAATCGCTTGGCGGCGATGTGGAAGTCAAGACAAAGCTTGGAGAGGGCAGTACTTTCATAGTCAGGCTTCCTCTGACGCTTGCAATCATACAGGCACTCATGGTCATAGTCGGTGGCGAAAAATATGCCATCTCGCTTGATTCTATCACGACCATTGAAGATGTGCCGGTATCAGACATTAAGCTTGTGCAGCAGAAAGAAGTCATACAGCTTCGCGGTACTGTCATACCGATCATCAGGCTTTCGAATGTGCTGGGAGTGGAGTCCACAAAGGATGAAAACGAGAACCTGGTCGCAGTCATAGTAAAGAAGGGCGACACGCTTGCGGGACTTGTGGTTGATGAGCTGATGGGACAGCAGGAGATAGTTATCAAATCACTCGGCAAATATATCAATAATGACAGGATAATCAGTGGTGCAACGATACTCGGAGATGGTGAGGTCGCACTTATCATAGATGCGAATGCTCTTATCTGATGATAATAAGGAGGGATTATTCTTATGCAGGAACTTGAAGTATATGAAGAAGATAAGGTGACTCAATATATAGTCGTAAATCTGGGTATCGAACATTACGGCATCGATATCAAATATGTGGATAATATAGTTAGGGTGCCGCAGATAACAAGAGTGCCCAATGTTCAGTCTTTCTTTAAGGGTGTTATCAATCTTCGAGGTGAAGTCATCCCGGTGATGAGCCTGAGGCTTAAGTTTGACATGCCTGAAACGGAATTCACCTCAAAGACAAGGATCATCATCATAAAGGTGGATCCAAGTGCTGCAATCGGCGTGATAGTTGACGAAGTGGAAGAAGTAAGGGATCTTCCCGAGTCCATGGTTGAAAAGAAGACTCCGGACAAAAATGATCCCAGCCAGTTCTATATCACCGGAGTGGGCAAGACAGACAAGGGACTTGTTTCAATTCTGGATCTTGCTACTGTTATTGGTGAAAAGGAAATCGGCTGATATACAGCAGGAGGTATTAATGGCTGATCTTGATCTTAATAAAGTTGAAGGCATTTATTATGATGTCCTCAAGGAAATAGGAAACATCGGTGCAGGCAATGCTGCAACAGCTCTTGCTTCCATGCTTTCCCAGAAGGTCGATATGAAGGTTCCGAGAGTCGAACTCCTTGATTTCAAGGAACTGGGCGAGGCCATGGGAGGCGAAGAGCAGATCATGGCCGGCATTTATCTGCGGATTGAGGGAGACCTTCAGGGTTCCATCATGTTTCTTCTCGAAGAAAAGTCTGCTTATACTCTGGTCGGCAGGCTTATGGGAACGCAGGTAAACGAACTTGATGAGATGGCACAGTCTGCATTAAAGGAGATCGGAAACATAATCACGGGATCCTATCTGAATTCGCTTTCGACGCTGACCAACCTTACTATTTCGGAATCCGTTCCCGATCTGGCTGTAGATATGGCTGGTGCAATTCTTTCTGTTCCGGCGATCGAATTCGGCATGGTAGGAGACAAGATGCTATTGATCCAGACAGCGTTTTCGGATGACGAGGAGATAAATGGTTTCTTCATTCTTGTTCCCGATCTTCCATCGTACGGAAAACTGCTCAGAGCATTGGGAGTTATGACAGATTAAAACAATCTGCATGTAAATCGCGATTTGAACAATAGATAAAGAGGAAAACAGATGGCTGAAATGATCAAAGTCGGCATGGCCGATCTTAAATTATGTATCAGCCCTGACAGTATCACAACGTTGGGACTTGGATCCTGTGTAGGTGTTGCGATAAGGGACACCGGGAACAAAGTAGGCGGTCTGGCGCATGTGATGCTGCCGGACAGCACTGAGATAAAAAATAATACGAATATTGCCAAATTTGCCGATACGGGAGTGGAAGAACTCGTAAGGCAGATGGAAAAAGCCGGCGCAAGGCGAAGCATGATGGTCGCAAAGATCGCGGGCGGGGCACAGATGTTCAGTTTTCAGAATTCTTCATCACCGCTTGTACGTGTGGGGGACAGAAATGTTGCCGCCGTCAAAAAGAAACTGCAGGAACTCAGGATACCGGTCAAAGCCGAAGATACCGGACTGAACTATGGACGTACGGTGGAGTTTTATCCTGAAACCGGTGACTTTGTTATCAAGGCAGTAGGAAAGCCTGTCAGCAAGATATGAGCGCAGCCGAGAATAAATCCTTTGAGGATATCTCGAAGGAGCAGGAGCAGCTGAAGAAACAGCAGGAGGCCACGAAGCACGAAAGAGAACGTCTCATGGAACGTGCGCGTGAGATCGAGGAGGAAAAAAAGAATGCCCCGATCAGGCTGAAGACCAAGCCGGTTCCCGCTGTTGTTACGCTGATCGGCGGAGCAGTTGCGGGGGTTGTTTCATACATCGAACATTTTGAACTTCGGATTGCCTTGATCTTTATCCTTATATCTTTGTGCGTCTTCCTGATCCTTGGTGATGTCATAAAGATACTGCTTGACAGGATAGAACTTCCGCCTTTGCAGACTGATTCGGATGACGGTTCGGTAGACAGTGAGGGCGAAATGGTAGAAAAGGGTTCGACGGGTTCTGACGAGACTCTGATCGAGGAAAGCGAAGGAACAGAAGGCGGAATCGGATCCGATGCGGCTGAAGGGACACAGGGAGTGCCGTAAAATAAAACAGGGAGTGTTCAGGAACATAAATGAATGACAATGCCAGAGCTAAGATGTGGGAGGAGTATACAAAAAACAAGACCCCGCAGCTTAGAGAGAAGATCATAATTGAATATGCGCCGCTGGTTAAAATCGTTGCCGGGCGTCTGAGCATGTACCTCGGGTACAATGTTGAATATGACGATCTGGTAGGATATGGCGTTTTTGGGCTTATCGACGCCATAGACAAATATGATGCCACAAAGGATGTAAAATTTGAGACTTATGCATCACTGCGCATCAGAGGGTCCATATTAGATCAGATACGCAAGATGGACTGGATACCCAGGACTATCAGACAAAAGCAGAAGCAGATCGATGATGCTGTAAGAGCGATCGAGTCTGAGACGGGACAGGGGGCGTCTGATGCGGATATCGCGAAAAAACTGGGCCTTTCCGATGAAGAGTTTGCCGAGTGGCAGTCCCAGATGGCTGTTACAAATGTCGTTTCACTTAACGAGTTCAATGAAAACAGCAGTGATGAAGGCAGCGCGGAAAGAGAGACGATCGCTTCAAACGAGCCCGGTCCGGAGGACATAATAGAACAGGATGAACTCAGAAAGATGCTTGCCGAATCACTTGAACTTCTCACGGAAAAAGAGAGAAAAGTGATCCTGCTTTACTACTATGAGGAACTAACACTGAAGGAAGTCAGCAATGTGCTTGAGGTTTCGGAGTCAAGGGTGTCACAGCTTCATATCAAGGCTTTGGCAAAGATGAAGAAAAAACTCGGGAAATATATGGGGTATCTCACTAAAGAAAACGAATAAAAACGCGTGATCAGTTACAGGGGTATGTTATATGGGTACACAGATCAACGGCTATTTCAGGATAGAAGAGGGCTCAGGTGAAACATTGCTGAAGCTTTTTGCCTCTAAAGAAGGCGGAAAGCCTGTCAATTTGGACGAACTTGAGGTCTATCTGACTTCGCAGAGGATAGGCTTTGACAAGCTGGCGCTTTCTTCTGCATTAAAGGAAAATAAAGATATGAGTGTCAGACTCAACAGGGATACGATCCATCCCGTGAACGAGTCAATGACACTTTTTGTATCAGAGGACAAAATGTCCGTTTCTGCCAGGTTCTATCCGCCGTCTCAGAATGGCGGACTTATGTCCGAGAATGAGATACGCCGTGATCTTATGGCAAAGCATATCAAAGCGGAACCTGACATGAAAGCCATAAATGATTTCCTGAACAGCAAGGTATACTGCACGGATTATGTGATAGCTGTCGGAAATCCGGTCAGGGAGGGACATGACGGCAGTATAGAATACAAGTTTGATACCGACCCGCTCGCAAAGCCAAAGCTTAACGAAGACGGATCTGTTGATTTTCATGCACTGAGCCTGGTGCATGCCTGTGCGAAAGATCAGGTGCTTGCAGTTCTCCACAGGGAAGATCCGGGTGATACCGGCATAAATGTTTTCGGAGAGATTATAAAGCCCAGAGAAGTAAAAAAGGTTTCATTCAGGCACGGGCGTGATGTATATATATCCGAAGACGGGTCCCAGCTTATTTCCGGAGTTGACGGCCATGTTAATCTGATAGATGGAACAATATTTGTTTCGGGAGTACTGGAACTTGAAAATGTTGATGTTTCAACCGGAGATGTAAATTTTGAGGGCAATGTCAGTGTTGCAGGAAATGTGGCAACAGGATACAAGCTTTCGGCCACCGGTGATATAGAGATCAGAGGCATAATCGAGGCCTCGGAAGTTACAGCCGGCGGCAGCATTACTGTCGCAAAAGGCATTAACGGCATGTCAAAAGGCGTTATAAAGGCCGGCGGGGATATTGCTACCAAATATATCAATTCCGCGACTGTTGAAGCAGGATCCTCGATCAGAAGCGAACTGATACTGAACAGCAAGGTTTCTGCCAGCAACAAGATAGTAGTTGAAGGAAAAAAGGGGTTTATAACCGGAGGGAATGTCAGAGCCGGAAATGAGATAGAAGCAAAGATAATCGGCTCGGATATGGGAGTAGATACTGTGATCGAAGTTGGTGTCGATCCGACCCTCAAAGCAAAGTTTGCAAAACTTCAAAAGGATAATGAAGAGTACAGGAAGAAGATCGCGATGATGGAGCCTGTAGTTGTTGCGGCGGGCACCAGAATGAAAAAAGGAGAAAAACTTCCGCCTGATCAGGTGAAAAAAATTCTGGATCTCTCAAATGAGGTAAAAAAAGAGAAGCAGCTTATCGAGGATAATAACAGAGAACTGGCTGAACTGTCTGTAAAATTTGATTCGGACAGTGATGCGCAGATAGTAGTGAACGGTCAGGCACATGCCGGAACGAGACTGATAATCTCAGAGGCAAATCTTGTATTGAAAACAGATTATCATTATTGCCGGTTCCGTAAGGAAAACGGTGATGTAAGGATGCTTGGCCTTTAGTGAGGTGTTTTTATGTCGATTTCTCCAATTCTTATGAATGGTACCGTTTCGGTATCACAGGATATTTCGGTTTTTAAGCATAATGATGACAACAGGGCTGCCATAGCCCAGAGCGCTGCGGAAGTTACCGTAGACGAGCAGACAGATATAAAGGATCATTCCGTCCAGGAACAGCAGAATGTGGACACTTCTACCGAAGACAACGGACAGGGCGGAAACCTTTACGGAGGTGACGGCGGCGCCAGACGGAGAAAAAAACAGGGGGATGACGACGGAAGGGTTGTTGTCAAGAAAAAGGGAGGTTTTGATATTTCTATATGAGTTTAGCTGAGATACTGCTCCTTGTGATCGGGGCAGTTATTTTTGCGGCCGGGTTCATTGTTCCTGAGATCGGTTCAAAAAAAGAGGATGGTCCTGATCTTCAAAAACTCAGGGAAGACCTTGACAGGGCTGTCGATGAAAGTGTCGACAATGCCAGAAAACGTATCAATGAGATCGTTGAAAGCGAATGCTCCATAGCAAGAGATGATACAGAAAGAGCCATGGAGAAGCTTTCAAATGAAAAGATAATGGCCATAAATGAATATGGCAGGACAGTTGTGGACGATATTGAGAAAAATCACAAGGAAGTCGTCTTTCTTTATGATATGCTGAATGAAAAATCGGCCGATATAAAGAACACCGTGAGAAAAGTTGACAGTATCAAAAAAGAAAGCAGACAACCGGAACCTCCTGCTTCATATGACAGGAAAGATTTTAACGCCATACCACTGCCCAGCGCAAAGGACAGGCCGGCGCTGAAAGCTGCTATAGCTACGGGAGTGGGCAGGAATTCCACTTCGGCCATAACAAAACATGAAAATGCGGTAAGGGATGAAAGAAGAGCCGCATATGGAGTGATCACATCTTCAAAGCCCAGAGAAATGAAGAATGAGAATACGGACCGCGGTTACAAGATACCAAAGATGTTTGCTCCCGGAGGCATCAGGGATGATGAACAGGAATCGGGCGCAAAAGAAGATGTAAACGCTTCCGATCTGAGCGGGAAGATAATGGAACTTCACGAGGAGGGTGTTTCTGACACTGAGATAGCCAGAAAATTCGGTATCGGAGTCGGAGAAGTCAGACTGAAGATCGGCCTGATGGAGGCAAGACAGGAATGAAGCTCAAGCATTATCTGCGTGGCCTGGGACTTGGAATCATAGTGAGCACTCTGATTGTTTCGGCAGGGAAGAACGGCAGGGCCGCTGAACTGTCAAATGATGAGATAAAGGCAAAGGCAAGACAGCTTGGGATGGTTGAAGAAGACGAGATGCTCTTGTCGGAAGCGCAGTCCCTTGCAAAACAGGCAGAAGAAAAAGACAGAGAACAAAAAAATAAAGAAGAAAATAAACAGACGGATGAAGGTTCCATGGAACCGGTCAGCGAAAACGGCTCTGAAAAGAATGTCCCTGTAAGCACGGATTCAGCATCAAATAATTCCCAAAGAGATGAAGGTACTATGGAGGGAAGTTTTCTGGGAGCCGGAGCAGGCTCGTCGGATGCCTCGGAAAAGACATCCCAAAAGGAAACTTCGCAGAACAGCGTGACGGAGAGCAGACCTTCAGAGAACAGGCCTTCGGAAAGCAAACCTTCGGAAAGCAAACCTGAAAAGCAGGAAAAGGTCACGGTAGAAGAACTGGAAAACAGGAATTCCGATGCAGGAAGGGCTTCCGGGAATGAGGAAAGGGTTGCAGAGGTCAAAAAACCGGAAGAAGAAACGCAGCAGCCGGTCAAAGTCTCTGCTCCGGTATCGGTTACCATTGTAAAGGGAGAATCCTCTACTGCAGTGGCAAAAAAGCTTCAGAATGCAGGCGTGATAACAGATGCGGCACAATTTGACTCGTATCTTTGCCTGAACGGTTTTGACAGAAAACTGGTAACAGGTGCCCATACGATCCCGGCGGGCGCAACAGCAAGGGAAGTAGCGGAGATTATTACAGGCAGATAAAGCAGGCTTGTGCTTGCATATCTGCCTTTATTGTGCTAAAATACTTCATCGTGCAGAAAATGCTCATCTGCATGCTACTTATCAACAGATATCCTTGTTTTTATGAGATTCCCCCGGTGCCTGATTCAGGTCGGGAATGTCAGGAAGGATATCTAAGGAAAACACTAACCAATGGAGGTAAAGAAAATGAGTGTTATTTCAATGAAGCAGCTTCTGGAGGCAGGAGTTCATTTCGGACATCAGACAAGAAGATGGAATCCGAAGATGGCTCCCTATATCTATACCGAAAGGAACGGTATCTATATCATCGATCTTCAGAAGTCGGTCGGAAAGGTTGATGAAGCGTACAATGCTGTAGGCGACATCGCCGCAAACGGAGGAACCATTCTTTTTGTAGGTACAAAGAAGCAGGCTCAGGATGCCGTGAAAGCAGAAGCAGAGCGCTGCGGTATGTTCTATGTAAATGAAAGATGGCTTGGCGGCATGCTCACGAACTTCAAGACTATCCAGTCAAGGATTAGAAGACTTAAAGAGATCGAGCAGATGTCCGTTGACGGAACATTTGAAAAACTTCCCAAAAAGGAAGTGCTTATAATTAAAAAGGAATGGGAGAAGCTTGAGAGAAACCTTGGCGGTATCAAGGAAATGAAGAGAATTCCTGATGCCATCTTTGTAGTAGATCCCAAAAAGGAGCACATCTGCATCCAGGAAGCTCATGCTCTCGGCATTACTCTCATAGGCATTGCAGATACAAACTGTGATCCTGACGAGCTTGATTATGTGATACCCGGAAATGATGATGCTATCAGAGCCGTAAAGCTTATCGTATCCAAGATGGCTGATGCCGTAATTGAGGCGCATCAGGGCGTGACCGGTGAAGATGCGGCAACGCTTGAAGCCGAGGAAGCATCTGCAGAAGAGACAGCAGAGCAGGAAGCATAATCAAATATTACAGTCAAAGGTTTCTGATCATATAAAGGAGAATAAAAATGGCAGCAATCACAGCAGCTAGCGTAAAAGAACTGAGAGAAATGACCGGTGCAGGCATGATGGACTGCAAAAAGGCACTCAGTGAGACAGACGGAGATATGGAAAAGGCGGTTGAGTTCCTGAAAAAGAGCGGGGCCGCTAAAATGGAAAAGAAGGCAAGCAGGATCGCGGCAGAGGGACTTTGCCGTATAGCAGGAAGCAAAAACTTCGCGGTAGTAGCAGAAGTCAATTCGGAGACTGATTTTGTCGCAAAGAATGAGCTTTTCCAGGAATTTGTTCAGAAGGTTGCAGACACTGCGCTTGAATCGGGCCTGAAAGGCGGAAAGAACGGAGAGGATATCGATGCGCTTCTTGAAAAGGGCGGCCTGAAGGATCTTCTTGTTGAAAAGACATCCACCATTGGAGAAAAGCTTTCAGTCAGGCGCTTTGAGAGAATCGAGGGTGACTGCGTTTCAACTTATATTCATGCAGGCGGAAAGATTGGTGTCCTCGTGGCAGCAAGCGGAGCAGATGATGATGCGGCACAGACCGCACTCAAAGACATCGCCATGCAGGTTGCGGCAATGAGCCCTCAGTATGTGAGCAGGGATGATATCCCTGCTGAAGAGATGGCCAAGATCAAAGAGATCACTATCGACAGCGCACTGAACGATCCCGCAACTCTTCCGAAACCGATACTTCAGAAGCTTCTTGAAAGAGCTGTTTCCGAAAAGAAGTGGAATGATGATGACATCAAGGCATACGAGGAGCAGAAAAACAACAAGTTCCTGTTCAATTTCCTTTCAGATGAGGCAAAGGCTGTTCTTGCCCAGTTTGCGATGGAAAATAAGGAAACCTATATGGGCGACAAGATCTTTTCAGGTCTCGTTGACGGACGTGTATCAAAGCATGTCAAGGATATCAGCCTCATGGATCAGGTCTATGTCAAGGCGGAAGACGGAAAGCAGAGCGTAGGAAAATATCTTGAATCCGTAAACAAAGATCTGAAGATCACTTCCTTTATACGTTTTGAAGTCGGCGAGGGCATGGAAAAGAAGGAAGAGGATTATGCGGCAGAGGTCCAGAAACAGATAGATGCTGCAAAGAATGCATAAATTCAGGCATACCCTGTTTGTTTGAAGAGGGGAGATGAAGAAAATGGCAAAAAAAGATATTGCATGGTCTGAACTCGGTTTTGGATATATAAAGACCGACAAGAGGTATGTATCAAATTTTACCGGAGGTAAATGGGACGACGGAGCTGTCATTGATGATGACATGATCGTGATGAGCGAATGCGCGGGCGTTCTTCAGTATGCTCAGACGATATTTGAAGGTCTGAAAGCATATGAGACAAAGGACGGAAAGATAGTGACATTCAGGCCCGACCTAAATGCTGACAGGATGATTGATTCAGCAAAAAGGCTTGAGATGCCGCCTTTCCCGAAGGAGAGATTCCTGGATGCCATAAAAAAAGTTGTAGATGCAAACAGGGATTTTGTTCCGCCGTATGGTTCGGGCGCAACTCTTTATATAAGGCCATATATGTTTGGCATCAATCCTGTCATAGGAGTTAAGCCTGCTGAGGATTACCAGTTCAGGGTATTCACGACCCCTGTAGGTCCGTATTTCAAGGGCGGCGCAAAGCCAATAACCGTAAAGATAAGTGATTTTGACCGTGCGGCTCCAAAAGGAACCGGAAATATCAAAGCCGGACTGAATTATGCGATGAGCCTTCATGCCATAGTAACTGCACACAACGAGGGTTTTGCGGAAAATATCTATCTTGATCCGGCATCAAGGACGAAGATAGAGGAGACAGGCGGCGCAAATATTCTTTTCGTAGACTCGGATGGAAATATAGTTATACCAAAGTCAGATTCGATACTGCCATCCATCACGCGCAGGTCACTTGCGATAGTCGGCGAAAAATATCTTGGACTTAAGGTAACACAGAGAGAAGTTCTTCTTTCGGAGGTATTTGAAGGAAGATTCAAAGAGTGCGGTCTTTGCGGAACTGCTGCTGTTATTTCTCCCGTAGGAAGGATAAATGATCACGGGAAGGAATTTACATTTGAAGCCGGCATGGAAAGTATGGGGCCTGTCACTCAGAAACTGTATGATACTCTCACAGGTATCCAGATGGGGACGATTGACGCCCCTGAAGGATGGATATTCGAGATCTGAAAATGTAAGGAATCAGGATGAGTGAGGCTGTCTCTTTTCAGGGCAGCCTCATTTTATGGTGATAAATGATTAATCTTTGGGCTTGTTTTCTGATCTGCATAATTGAAGGCGTTCTGTTTTCGGTGCTGTTCGTGTTTTTGACAAAGAGATTCGGCAGATTCCGACTGATCGGTATGCTTGTTTTTATTGTTCTGGAGATCTTTTCCGTTTATTTTCTTTACAGGGGCAGCGAGACTGTCTGGTATTTTTTTGTCCATCCTTACCTTTCACTTTTGATCGTTGACCTTGCGGATCTGTATTTTTGCAAAAGGGATTATTTTGAAAAGCTGTTTCTGTGGCCGCTTTTCATCCTTCCTGCCATGTCAGGCTTTATCATGACCGGCGCCTGGATAATAAAGATCAGGGCTGTCAGCGAGCTTCTTTCATCGTTTTAAATAGTTTCCATAAAAATAAAAGGAAATATGAATTTTTCGTCGAATAATGTAAATGGCGCAAAAAATCCTTGAGGAGTAATCATCATGTCCATCAGACAGGATCTGGAAGAGCTTGAGAAAAAGACTCTTTCCCCCTATGCCTGCCTGTCCGTGAATTCAAAGGGACGGGAAAGGGATGAAGAACAATGTGATATACGAACGGTTTTTCAAAGAGACAGGGACAGGATCCTGCATTCGAAATCCTTCAGAAGACTGAAGGACAAGACCCAGGTCTTTCTGACGCCGGAAGGCGATCATTACCGCACGAGACTTACCCATACACTTGAGGTGTCGCAGAATGCAAGAACTATAGCGAGGGCATTAAAACTGAATGAAGATCTGGTCGAGGCCATAGCTTTGGGACATGACATAGGACATACTCCCTTCGGACATGCCGGAGAGAGGGCGCTGAACAGGGTCTGCCCGCTCGGATTTGTCCATTCCGACCAGTCGCTGCGCGTGGTTGATGTGCTTGAGAGAGATATGAAAGGCATGAACCTGACAAGAGAGGTCAGAGACGGCATAGTAAATCACCAGACTGAGAAAATGCCTTTTACGCTGGAGGGAAAGATAGTCAGGATCTCCGACAAGATAGCCTATATGCATCATGATATGGATGATTCGATCAGGGCCGGGATATTAAATGATGATGAGGTGCCTGACAGCATAGGAAAAGTTGCGGGTTACAAAACAGCACAGCGTCTTGATTATTTCATACATGACATAGTCACCGAAAGCACTGACAAAAATGATATCGTGATGTCTCCTCCTGCCGAAAAAGCGATGAATGAGCTGCGGGACTGGATGTTCGAGAATGTTTACCGCAATCCGAAGGCAAAGAGCCAGGAAAGCAAGGCGGAAAGCCTGATAGAATCGCTTTTTATGTATTTTTTCAACAGGCCCGACAAGCTTCCCGAGGAATACCGGCTTTTGATGAGCAGGACGGGGGATCCGCTGGAGACGATATGCTGTGACTTTATTTCATCAATGACGGACAGATACGCAATCAGTCTATATTCGGAACTGTTTATTCCAACATCGTGGGTGATAAGGTGAGATACAGCGAAGACATTATAGAAAATGTAAGGACATCAAATGACATAGTCGATGTTATAGGCTCCTATGTGAGACTGAAGAGGAGCGGAGCAAACTATTTCGGCCTCTGTCCTTTTCATAATGAAAAGACCGGATCCTTTTCGGTCTCGCCCTCAAAGCAGATCTATCACTGCTTTGGCTGCGGAGAAGGCGGAAATGTCATCAGCTTCATTATGAAATATGAGAACTATTCGTTCCAGGAAGCCATAAAATATCTTGCCGAAAAAGCCGGGATAGCACTGCCTGAAGCCGAGGAGTCCGAGGAAGAAAAAAAAGCCGCATCCCTGAGGGCCAGGATACTTGATGCAAATAAAACCGCTGCATTTTATTATTATAAAAAACTATACTCTGAAAGCGGCTCGATCGGGCTTAAGTATTTTCGGGGCAGGAATCTTTCAGACGAAACTATAAAGAATTTCGGGCTCGGTTTTTCCGGAAAGGGCGGAGCCGAAGTCGTAAACTATCTGAAGAGCAAAGGCTTTGACGATCATATAATAAAAGAAGCCGGACTATGCACCATCTCGGAGAAATACGGGATGAGTGACAGGTTCTGGAACAGGGTGATGTTCCCGATAATGGATATCAATAATCATGTGATCGGTTTCGGCGGAAGAGTGCTCGGGCAGGGTGAACCCAAATACCTGAACACGGCCGAGACAAAGGTCTTTGACAAGAGCCGGAATATGTACGGCCTGAATGTGGCAAGACATTCAAAAAAGGATTACAGGATTGTGTGCGAGGGCTATATAGATGTCATCTCGATGCATCAGGCCGGTTTTACGGAAGCCGTGGCATCACTGGGAACCGCCTTTACATCAGGACATGCAAGCCTGCTTCGCAGATACACAAAGGAAGTCCGGCTTATCTACGATTCCGATGCAGCCGGTATAAAAGCGGCTCTGCGGGCCATTCCCATATGCGACGAGGCAGGGCTGGTTGCAAGGGTTGTGGATCTTTCGCCTCACAAGGATCCGGATGAATTCATAAATGCCCTCGGGGCTGAGGAATTTCAAAAAAGACTGGATAATGCCGAAAATGCTTTCTTTTTCAGTCTCCGTATCGCGGAAAGGGATTACAATCTGAACGATCCCGAGGGAAGAACGGCTTTCCTGTCATATGCCGCTTCTAAGCTGGCCGATATCGAGGACGAACTGAAAAGGGAAAATTACATCAGTGCCGTTGCCGCAAAATATATGACAAATGAAAACACCCTGAAAAAGGCTGTTGTAAATGAGGCTGTAAAAAAAGAGGGCTCATCGGTCAGGCTGAGAACATACAGACAGACTGAAACAAAAGATAAAGATCCGGAAAGCGACAACAGTACGGTAAATGCGGAAAAATACCTGCTTACATGGCTTACGGATGATATTTCGCTTTATAAGGAAATTTCGGACTATCTGGATTTTGAGGATTTCACCGAGGGCGTGACCAGGGATTGCGCAAGACTTCTTTTCGCACAGCTTAAAGAAGGAAAGTGTGAACCGGCCTCTATCATCGACCGGTTTGAGGACGAGGAAAAACACAAAAAGGTTGCGCAGATCTTTTCCACCAAGCTGGATGCCGTTGAATCATCGGAGGAAAAAAGCCGTGCTCTGACAGATCTGGTTGTCAAGGTCAAGGAGGCATCCTTGAAGCGTCAGGCAGAACAGGACAGTCCGGATGAAGGAGAAAGCATGCTGCAAAAAAGGATCCGGATAAGAAAAGCTATGGATGAGCTCAAATCATTAAAGATTGAAATATAAAAGAGGAGAGAAAAAATGGACGAAGCAATGCAGGAGAAATTTGAGGAAAAACTCAAAAGTATCGTAGAAAAAGGAAAGAAAAGAAAAAATGTCCTTGAAAATCAGGATATCATTGAACATTTCAAGGGGATAGACCTCGGAGAAGAACAGTATGACAGGATATTCGAAACCCTTGAGGTTAACGGTATCGATGTCCTGAAAATGGTTGAAGAAGTCGATGATGATGAGGATGTTGACAGTGAAACACTTGAAGAAGAGGAAGAGATAGATGTTGAAAACATAGATCTTTCTGTTCCCGATTCGGTTTCGATCGAAGATCCGGTAAGGATGTATCTGAAGGAAATCGGAAAGGTTTCCCTGCTGACAGCCGAAGAAGAGATCGAACTCGCAAAGAGAATGGAACTCGGAGACGAGGAAGCAAAGAAAAAACTGGCCGAGGCAAACCTGAGGCTGGTTGTCAGCATAGCAAAGAGATATGTAGGCAGAGGCATGCTTTTCCTCGATCTGATACAGGAAGGGAATCTGGGCCTTATAAAGGCGGTTGAGAAATTTGATTATCGCAAGGGCTACAAATTCTCGACATATGCAACCTGGTGGATCCGTCAGGCCATAACAAGGGCCATAGCAGATCAGGCCCGTACTATAAGGATCCCTGTCCACATGGTGGAGACCATAAACAAGCTCATCAGGGTTTCAAGGCAGCTGCTTCAGGAACTCGGGCGTGAACCCACCCCGGAAGAGATCGCCGAAAAGATGAATATGCCTGTTGAGCGCGTCAGAGAGATACTGAAGATTTCACAGGAACCTGTTTCTCTCGAAACTCCGATAGGCGAGGAGGAGGACAGCCATCTGGGCGATTTCATCCAGGACGACCAGGTCCCGGTGCCTGCCGATGCCGCAGCATTTGAGCTGCTGAAGGAACAGCTCGACGAAGTTCTTGATACTCTGACCGAAAGAGAACAAAAAGTGCTGAGACTCAGGTTCGGACTTGATGACGGAAGGGCAAGGACACTTGAAGAAGTCGGAAAACAGTTCAAGGTAACAAGAGAAAGGATCAGACAGATAGAAGCAAAGGCATTAAGAAAGCTGAGGCATCCTTCAAGGTCAAGAAAACTCAAGGATTATCTCGAATGATAAACCTTTCAAAAAGGCTTAAGGATCTGTCAGAGCTTTGTACGGACTGCGATGTGCTGCTTGATATCGGATGCGATCATGCGCTGATACCTATCAGTCTGCTCGAAAAAAATCTGATCAGTCTTGCTGTTGCATCCGACATAAACAGAGGACCGATAAACGCCGCCATGAAAAATGCAAGGGAAGCCGGAGTTTTCGACCGGATGAGGTTTATTGCAGCAGACGGATTAAAAGGCATAGATATGGCCGGTCCGGATTTTGAGGAAAAAAAGTCCCTGCTTTTGATATCGGGCATGGGGGGACCTCTAATCGAAAAGATCATGACCGAAGGGAAAGATAAAGCCGTCAAAATCGGATCATTTGTGTTCTCGCCTCATTCCAAGGTGAGCGGATTCAGGAGATTTCTCGGAAAGAGCGGCTTTTCCATCAGAGACGAAAAACTTACTTTTGATGATGGAAAATACTATTTTCTGATCTCATGCAAAAACGGCCCGGATATGTGCAAAAGTGAACTTGATTATGAACTGGGACCGTTTTTTTTCAGGGATAAATATGATGAAAAGAGGAATTATCTTTTGCACAGGCTTGCGGTATTTGACGGTCTGGTCAGAAATGATGCAATAAAAGGAGAAAAAAGGGACCTGCTCGAAAAAAAACGCATCCTTTATGAAAAGGCGGTAGACTTGTATGAAATGCAGTGAACTCATCGGGATTTTAAATGATATAGCAGATCCGTCCCTTTGCAGTGAGTGGGACAACTCCGGCCTCATAGTCGGTGATGAGAAATCGGATATAAAAAAGGTTCTCATAGCAGTCGATGCGACAGATGAGGTCATAGATGAGGCTGTCGAGCTTGATGCCGACATGATCCTGGTGCATCATCCGATAATTTTTAAGGGTATCAAAAAGGTAAACAGCTCGGATTTCACTGGCCGAAGGGTAATGAAGCTGATTAAAAACGGTATTGCCTGTTTTGCCATGCATACAAACTTTGACATCTCATGCATGGGTGACGAGGCCGCAGAAAGGCTCGGGCTGGATGAGTCTGAAGTTCTGCAGTACACGGATGAGACAAGGGGCTTTGGAAGGATTGGACTTCTTCCATGCGCAATGCTTATAGCAGAACTGTCAGATCTGGTAAAGAAAGAATTCGATCTTGAATATGTGAAGGTTTTCGGCGACAGTACGGATGCAGTCAGAAAGATCGCCATCATGCCGGGATCAGGCGCTTCTGCCATAAGTGATGCGATAAATTGCGGCGCGGAGGTCCTTATTACCGGTGATATCGACCATCATGAGGGAACAGATGCCGCCCTGCAGGGCCTTATTATCATGGATGCCGGGCATTTTGGCATAGAAAAGATATTCATCGGCTATATGAAGGACTATATTGAAAGAAATACGGAAGGTATTAAGGTTTATACGGACAGCAGACAAAAAGGCTTTACGGTATTTTGAAAGGGGGCAGATTTATGGACAGGGAATATGTGGTCACATACAAAGGAAATGAATACAGATATGCCGCTCATACTCCATATTCAGACATAGCAAAGGATTTCAGTGCCGAATATGATGCAGATATAGTTCTCGCTGTAGTAAATGACAAGCTTCAGGAACTGTTTCACACGCTTGAAGAAGACAGCGTGATCAGTTTTGAAACCACAAAGGGTGTTTCGGGGCACAAGGCATATAAAAGATCAGCCTGTCTGCTCCTTATCTCTGCCTTTTATGATGTGGTAGGAAAGGAAAATATCGATCTCTTCAGGGTGGAGTTTTCGATAGGAGCAGGTTATTACTGCTTTGTCAAAGGAAATTTCAAGCTTGATGATGAACTAATAAAAAAAGTCAGGGAAAAGATGGATGATATCGTAAAGAGGGATGTCATCATCAAAAAAGAGTCCCGCGATCTTTCGACCGAGATGGAAAAGTTCAGGAAAGAAGGACGCGAGGATAAGGAAAAACTCTTCAAATACAGGAGGAGCTCTTCCATAAATATCTACAGTCTGGAAGGCTACGAGGATTATTATTACGGATATATGGTGCCTTCGGCGGGCTATATCAGATATTACGATCTCGTTCAGCATGACGAAGGCCTCATACTTCAGCTGCCTGAGAGAAAAGAACCCACGACAGTCCCTCCGGTAAAGAAGGGAAAGAAGCTTTTCCGTACCATGTGGACATCAAATATCTGGGGCGAGATGATAGGCATAGGCACTGTGGGCGATCTGAACGAAAAGATCAGTACCGGCATGATGCAGCAGACGATACTTGTTCAGGAAGCGCTTCAGGAAAGCAGGATTGGCGACATAGCAAAATGGATCAAGACAAGGGGGAACAGCAGGTTTGTAATGATAGCGGGGCCTTCTTCCTCCGGCAAGACGACTTTTTCTCACAGGCTTTCGATAGAGCTTTTGGCTCATGGCATGAAGCCTCATCCCATAGCGCTTGATAATTATTTCAAGAACAGGGAGGATACTCCGATAGATGAGGACGGGAATTATGACTTTGAATGTCTTGAAGCCATTGATGTTGAAGGGTTTAATAAAGACATGACAAAACTCCTCAACGGCGAAAATGTTGAGCTTCCCACATTCAATTTCAAGTCCGGAAGGAGAGAATACAAAGGTGATTTCCTGCAGCTTGGCGATGAAGATGTACTTGTTATAGAGGGGATTCACGGCCTTAATGATAAGCTTTCATATTCCCTGCCTCCGGAAAGCAAATACAAGATATATATCAGCGCCCTGACTACTCTGAATGTGGATGATCACAACAGGGTTCCGACGACTGACGGAAGGCTTATCCGCAGGATAGTCCGGGATTACAGGACAAGGGGAGCATCGGCATCAAAAACCCTGAACATGTGGGCCTCGGTAAGGCGTGGAGAGGAAAAGTACATCTTCCCGTTCCAGGAGAGCGCCAATGCGATGTTCAACTCTCATCTGATATATGAGCTTGCTGTCCTGAAGCCTTTTGTTGAACCTCTTCTTTTCGGCATCACAAAGGATGATCCGGCTTATCAGGAGGCAAAAAGGCTGCTGAAGTTCCTGGAGTATTTCCTGGCAATGGACACGGCTTCAATACCGCAGAATTCGATAGTCAGAGAGTTTATAGGAGGCTCATGTTTTAATGTTTAAACCAGCATATAAGCGGACCGGATGATGGCGGGGCCATTTTTGGCAACGAGGAAAGTCCGGGCTTCACAGGGCAGGATGACGGATAACGTCCGCCCGGGGTGACCCGCGGGAAAGCGCAACAGAAAACATACCGCCGAATGGCACCGACAGGTGTTTCATGGCAAGGTTGAAAAGGCAGTGTAAGAGACTACCGCGGTCATGGTAACATGACCGGCATTGCAAGCCCCATCCGAAGCAAGAACAAATTTGAAAGCCATAGGCCGGCCCGGCCTGCTTTCGTGGTAGTTCGCTAAAGACTGTCGGTAACGGCAGCCTTAGACAGATCATCATCCAAGACAAAACCCGGCTTACAGGTCCGCTTATCATTTAAAACACAGTGTTGAGAATTCAATCCGTGTTTATTGTTTTGACACAGAGAATTATAGATTATACAATACATGAAAAAGGAGACAGCATATGGAATATCTTGATTCGTTGGGAAGAAGGGCAAAGGATGCCTCCGTAAAGCTTAATACGCTTGATGCCGCATCAAAAAATCTCGGGCTTCGCGCGGCTGCTCAGGCTCTTGTGAAGGAAAGTGCTTCTATCATAGCAGCAAACCGTCTGGATATGGAGGAGGCTGTCGCAAACGGTATGAGCGAAGCGCTGCAGGACAGGCTGATGCTTGATGAGGACCGGATAAAGAGCATGGCTGACGGTCTTGAGCAGATAAGCGGCATGAAAGATCCCATAGGTGAGGTCATGGAGAATAATATCCGGCCTAACGGTCTGAAGATACAGAAGATCAGAGTGCCCATGGGAGTTATAGGCATAATTTATGAATCAAGGCCAAATGTGACTACAGACGCTTTCGGGCTGTGCTTCAAGACCGGAAATGCTGTTATTCTAAGGGGCGGTTCGGATGCCATCAATTCCATAAAAGAGATAGTAAATGTGATACGCCGGGCCCTTGAAAATGAAAAACTTCCCGGCGATGCGATCCTCCTCGTTGAGGACACTTCAAGACAGACTGCGACCGAATTCATGAAGATGAACGGCTACATGGATCTTCTGATCCCAAGGGGCGGCGCAGGACTGATCCGTTCTGTTGTTAATAATGCGACCGTTCCGGTCATAGAGACGGGAACAGGAAACTGTCATATATATGTTGATGAGGAGGCGGATCTAGATATGGCTTTGGATATCATCGACAATGCAAAGACATCAAGAATGGGCGTGTGCAATGCCTGCGAGTCTCTTGTGATCCACAGAGCCGTGGCAGATGAAATCATCCCAAGGATATATGACAGACTTACAAAAAAAGATATCGAGATCAGAGGCTGTCTTGAGGCAGTTGAGATTTCTCCGGGAATAAAGACAGCCAGCGATGAGGACTATTCAAAAGAATTCCTGGGGCCGGTCATCTCATTGAAAGTAGTGGACAATCTTGATCAGGCCATAGAATTTGTCAATGCGAATACGACCCATCATTCTGAAGCCATAATCACTAAAAATCAGGACAATGCAAATAGATTTATGAAGGAGATTGATGCGGCCTGTGTCTACATGAATGCATCCACCAGGTTTACTGACGGCGGTGAGTTCGGACTGGGCGCCGAGATCGGCATAAGCACGCAGAAATTCCACGCGCGCGGCCCGATGGGGCTTGAGGCTATCACATCATACAAATATATAATCTTCGGTGACGGGCAGGTTCGAACCTGATAAGTGCCACACCTTCTGTTTTGCAGTAAACACTATAGGGCTTTGGTTTTCAAGGCCCTTTTTTCAAAGGAGGTTTTATGCGACATCTTCTGACACCGCTTGATCTTTCAGTCGAAGAGCTGGAAACTCTCATGGATAATGCCGAAAAGATCAAAGCGGATCCGGAAAGGTATGCTCACGTTTGTGACGGAAAGATCATAGCGACGCTTTTTTATGAGCCGAGCACAAGGACGCGTCTGAGCTTTGAGGCGGCGATGCTGAGGCTTGGCGGAAAGACCATGGGCTTTGCCACAGCTGATTCTTCGTCAGCCGCAAAGGGAGAGAGCGTTGCCGATACGATAAGGATCATATCCTGTTTTGCCGATATTGCGGCAATGAGACATCCGAAGGAGGGCTCCGCGACGGTTGCAGCTAAGCACGCCCGTATACCGGTGATAAATGCAGGAGACGGCGGGCATCAGCATCCGACGCAGACACTCACGGATATGATGACCATAAGGGCTCTGAAGGGACATTTTGACGGGATGACCATAGGGCTTTGCGGAGATCTGAAATTCGGACGTACGGTCCATTCACTGATCAGGGCGCTGCTGCGGTACAGGGATGTCAGATTTATGCTCATCTCACCGGATGAACTGAAACTCCCTGATTATATGATCGATGAAATAAAAAAGAGCGGTGCCGAGTTTGAAGAGCTCACAAAACTTGAGGACGCCATGCCGAATCTGGATATACTATATATGACAAGGGTCCAGAGAGAAAGGTTTTTTAACGAAGAGGATTATGTCAGACTGAAGGATTATTATATACTTGATATGCCGAAGATGGAGCTTGCCAGGGATGACATGATCGTGCTCCATCCGCTTCCGAGAGTAAACGAGATAGCTGTAGAGGTTGATGAGGATCCGAGGGCAAAGTATTTTGAGCAGGTGCAGTACGGGATGTATATCAGAATGGCTCTCATATGCATGCTCCTTGATATCAGGATATGACGAGGTGGGATATGTCCATGAACGAAAACAGGGAAAAATATAAACTGAATGTGGGAAAGATCTATGAGGGCTTTGTCATTGACCATATCCATGCAGGGCGCGGGATGATGCTTTACAAGGATCTGGGACTGGAGAAGCTGGATTGTTCCGTGGCTATTATCACAAACGCCTCTTCGAAAAAGATGGGGAAAAAGGATATCATCAAGGTCGAATGCCCGATCGACAGATTTGACCTTGAGACCATAGGTTTTATGGATCATACTGCCACGGTAGATGTGATAAAGGACGGAGAGATCATAGATAAGCCGAAGCTGACGCTTCCAAAGACCGTGAAGAACATTATAAAGTGCAAAAATCCCAGATGCATAACTTCAATAGAACAGGGACTGGATCATATATTTGTGCTGACGGATCCCGAAAAAGAAGTGTACAGATGCAAATACTGTGAAACAAAATACGGAGAACAATGATGGAACTGGAAGAACTCAGAAAAAAGATAGATGAAATAGATTCAAAGCTCGTTTCCCTCTATGAGGAGAGAGTGGGGATCTCGGAGCAGATCGCGCTTTACAAGATAGAAAACAATCTGGAGATCTTTGATCCGAAAAGAGAAGTGGAAAAGATAAAGAGTGTCAGGTCCAAGACCCATGATGAATTCACGGCTCAGTGCATAGAAGAGCTTTTTGAGCATATCCTGGCGCTTTCAAGAAAGAAACAGTATGCCATTATGAGGGAAAAGGGCATTACAGAGGGAGTCCCCGATGAAATGTGACAATCTCGTTCTATACAGGGAAGGACTGCAGGAAAGCCTGATAAGGGATATATGCGCGCTTTTTAAGGGCGGGAACAGGGAGGATGCACACAGAACGGCTTCCTCTCTTTTAAGCCTGTCCAATGATCTCGGTTTTGAGGGAGATCTCTGGCATGATCATCTGGCATGGTTTATCGCAAATAACGAAAACAGTTTTTCAATGGCCAGTGAAATGAGAGGGAATGTCAGAGGCACTCTTAACGATTTGGTCATGCATGACATAGAGATCTTCAGGGATCTTTTTGAAAAGGATATCTCTCTTCTGGATAAAAAATTCGAAACAGACTGTTTTTCGAAGCTGAAGAACTATGTTCCATCTGATGAAAACGGGAAGACTTTCAACAGAAGGATCAGGGACAGTATCTGCGAACTTGCGGTAAAGCTTGCATCAGCCCGGGATACAGAAGCGATGCGCTCATGCATAACTGACTTCTACGGCAGGTTCGGTGTGGGCAGGTTCGGCCTGAACAAGGCATTCCGCATCGAAGAGACATCTTCGGGCCCCATAAAGATCGTACCGGTAAAAAAGATAGCCCATGTAAGCATGTCCTATCTGGTGGGATATGAAGATGCCAAAAAGAAGCTTACAGATAATACGGAAGCCTTTGTGGAAGGAAGATGCGCAAATAACTGTCTGCTATACGGAGATGCGGGAACGGGCAAGAGCAGCGCAATAAAAGGAATCATGAACGGCTATTACGACAGGGGCCTGCGTCTGATAGAGGTGTACAGGCATCAGTTTAAGTATTTAAATGATGTTGTCGCTGCCATAAAAGACCGGAATTACAGGTTCATTATCTATATGGATGACCTTTCATTTGAAGATAATGAGACAGAATACAAATACCTGAAGGCACTGATAGAGGGGAGCCTTGAAAAGAAACCTGATAATATACTCATTTACGCCACCTCAAACAGAAGACATCTGATACATGAAAACTTCAGTGACAAGCTTGACCGCAGAGAGACAGATGATATACATGAAAGCGATACGGTTGAGGAAAAGCTGTCACTTTACAACCGGTTCGGGGTTTCGATTTATTTCGGGCGTCCAAGCCCGAAGGAGTTCAAGGACATAGTGCTGACGCTCGCAAAAAGACAGGGTGTCAATATGGGGCAGGAGGAACTGCTGTACGAGGCAAATAAATGGGAGCTCAAATCGGGAGGGCTTTCCGGCAGAACAGCGAAACAGTTCATTGATTATATCAAAGGAACGGTAGAAAAATGAAGAGATTGTTTGCGGCCATAGATGCCGGCTCTTATGAATTTGAGATGAAGATCTTTGAGATCGGTTCCAAAAGCGGCATCAGAGAGATCGATCATATCAGACGCCGCATAGACCTGGGTGATGATACCTTTCATACGGGACTGATAAGTTATTCAAAGATGAATGAACTCTGCGATATCCTTAAAGGCTTCGTGGATGTCATGAAGACCTACAGGGTTGAAAAATACAGGGCATACGGCACATCAGCCATCAGAGAGACAGCCAATTCAAATGTTGTGCTCGATCAGATCAAGCTCCGTACCGGACTGGACATCAGCATTCTGAGTAATTCCGAACAGAGATTCCTTGAATACAAATCTGTCGCATCAAGAGGCGAGAGGTTTGAAAAACTGATAGAAAAAGGTACTGCCATCGTGGATATCGGCGGCGGATCAACCCAGGTATCGCTTTTTGACAAAGGAAGCCTCATCACTTCGGTCAATCTCCATCTGGGCATCCTGCGCATCAGGGACAAGCTTACAAGGCTGCAGCCGGATATGTCCCATTATGCGGGTTATATTTCGGAGATAATCCTCAACGAGCTTCATATCTTCAAAAAACTGTATCTGAGCAGCTATGATATCAAAAATATAATCGTTGTGGATGATTATATATCCGTTCTGATCAGAAGTCTGTCCGGAAAAAAAGATGATGACATGATCTCTGCCGACATGTACAGAGAAAAACTGTCACAGCTGATGAAGGTCAGTTCCCCCTATCAGATGACCGGGATAGCAGATATTCAGGAAGAAAATGCATCGCTCCTTCTGCCGTCTGCTCTTATTATAGATCACATACTGGATGCTACAGGCGCAAAAAAGATATGGATACCCGGGGTTTCCCTTTCTGACGGTATCGCATATGATTATGCCCAGGAAAACAAATTCATATCCTCGACACATGATTTTGAGAAAGACATACTTTCATCAGTCCAGTATATAGCTGAAAGATATAACTCATCCCAGACACTGTCCGATGAGCTACTGAATGCAGCCCTCAACATATTTGACGGTACTAAAAAGATACACGGGCTAGGCAAAAGGGAGCGGCTGCTTCTGACTCTGGCTGCAATGATGAGAGATGTCGGCAGATATGTGACCATGAGCTCGCCTGCCGAAGCATCGTTTGCGATAATCATGGGCTCGGAGATCATGGGTGTTTCACATGAGGAAAGGAAGATCATAGCTACTGTAGTCAGGAACTCATACCCGAATGATATATCCTATACCGTATTCGGAGATATGGATTTTGATGCCTCGTCCTACATGACCGCCGTGAAACTGACGGCGATCCTGCGTCTGGCCACAGGGCTGTCAAGAAGCACCAGAAAAAGCTACTGGGCAGTAAAAAGCGTGATAGATGACGAAAAACTTGTGATAACCGTATCGTCTTCGGATAATATGATGCTTGAAAAGGGACTGTTTTTTGAAAGGGCAGATACCTTTGAGGAGGTATTCGGACTGAGGCCTGTACTGAAGGTGAGGAACAAGGTATGAAAAAAAGCAAAGCAGAAACCATAAATCTTTCAGACCCAGGGTATTTCATAAACAGGGAATTGAGCTGGATGAAGTTCAATGACAGGATTCTCTGTGAGGCAAAGGACAGAAGCCTTCCTTTATTTGAAAGGCTGAAATTCTTAAGCATCACAGCCTCGAACCTGGATGAATTCTTCATGGTCAGGGTCGCATCCCTGAAGGATATGGTAAATGCCGGTTACAAAAAAGCCGATATCGCGGGACTGACTCCCGCAATGCAGCTTAAAGAACTGTCGATAGTCACGCATGATTTTGTGGCATCCCAGTACAGCACCTACAACAGGTCGCTTATTCCTTTATTATTGAAAAACGGGATCAATATAATAAGATCGTTCGAAGAACTTGATGAAGATCAGAAAGAATATGTGGACGAGTATTTTTCACACAGCATCTATCCCGTACTGACTCCCATGGCTGTCGATTCCTCAAGGCCTTTCCCGCTGATCAGGAACAAAACGCTGAACATCGGTGCGTTGCTGAAAGGCGAGGATGACGAGACGGAATTTGCCATGGTCCAGGTTCCGTCTGTACTGCCAAGGCTTGTTAAAGTTCCCGACAAAAACGAGGATATGACAAGCTTTATCGTTCTTGAGGAGATAATAGAACGCAATATTGACCGTCTTTTCCTTAATTATGAAGTGATTACGGCAAGTCCGTTCAGGATAATGAGAAACGCCGATTTTACCATAGATGAGGATGAAGCAGCCGATCTTCTGACGGAGATCGAAAAAAAGATAAAAAAGCGCCAGTGGGGACAGGTGATCAGGCTTGAGGCACAGTCAGGCATGGACGACAGGCTCCTGCGTCTTTTGACAAAGGAGCTGGGCATCGAGAAGAACGATCTGTACTTTATCAACGGCCCGCTGGATCTGACATTCCTGATGAAAATGTACGGCATGGAAGGATATGATGAATTCAGGGACACGCCCTTCAAGCCGCAGCAGCCGAGACTTATTGATTCAGACAAGGATATCTTTTCCATCATCAGGGATCATGATGTGCTCCTGCATCATCCCTATGAAAGCTTTGAACCGGTGGTGGATTTCATAAGGACAGCAGCCAGGGATGAGCAGACGCTGGCTATCAAACAGACTCTTTACAGGGTCAGCGGTAATTCGCCGATCATAGCTGCTTTGGCGGAAGCGGCAGAAAACGGCAAACAGGTCACGGTACTGGTTGAGCTGAAAGCAAGATTTGACGAAACAAACAATATCATCTGGGCTAGAAAGCTGGAGCAGGCCGGATGTCATGTCATATACGGACTGAAGGGGCTGAAGGTTCACTCAAAGATAACTCTCGTGGTAAGACGGGAGGAAGACGGTATCACAAGGTATGTTCATCTGGGTACAGGAAATTATAATGATACAACTGCAAAGCTGTATTCAGACATAGGCTTCTTTACCTGCAGCGAACCTTACGGCGAAGATGCAACCGCTGTATTCAACATGCTGTCAGGTTATTCGGAGCCCGTGGCATGGAACAAGCTTGCCGTGGCTCCGTTGTGGCTGAAAGACAGATTTCTTTACCTCATACGAAGGGAGACGGAGCATGCGCTTTCAGGATCCGGCGGAAGGATAATCGCGAAGATGAATTCCGTATGCGACAGCGACATAATAAAAGCGCTGTACACTGCATCGATGGCCGGTGTAAAGATAGATCTGATCGTCAGGGGCATATGCTCGCTTAAGGCCGGCATTGAAAAGATCTCCGAAAACATTACTGTCAGATCCATAGTAGGGACTTACCTGGAGCATGCGAGGATCTTTTATTTCTATAATTCAGGAAACGAGGAGATCTATTGCGGTTCGGCAGACTGGATGCCCAGAAACCTTGAAAGAAGAGTGGAGATCCTGTTTCCCATAGAGAATGAGGAGCTTAAGGAAGAACTTCGGATGATCCTTCAGATCCAGCTTGACGATAATGTAAAGGCTTCCGTTCTGCAGCCTGACGGCAGTTATGTGAAGGCAAGAAGGCGTTCAGGACAGGAAAGCGTCTGCGCCCAAAGCGTCTTTTGCGAAATGGCTGACAGCGAAGCCAGAAAGAAAGCCGAACTGTATAATGAAAGAGTATTTATCCCGGAAACAAAGCTGTAGGCCATCCCATAAAGCGACAGCTGACTTTGTATGGAGGAATGATGATAAAACTTATAGCCAGTGATGTGGACGGCACGCTTGTAAAGGATTCTTCCGCCGGGATATATCCCGAGATATTTCCTGTGATAGAAAGCCTGAAGAAAAAAGGCGTTATCATAGCGATAGCCAGCGGCCGCCAGTACCACAGCATAGCAAATATGTTCAGTCCGGTAAAGAATGATCTGATCTTCATAGCTGAAAACGGAGCCCATATCAGATGCCGTGAAACCGATATAGATGTGGTAAAGATGAAAAGAGAGGATGCAGAGGACATCGTCAGATTCTTAAGGGGCTTTCCTGATACCGATATCATAGTATCATGTCCGGGAGTCAGCCTTATAGAATCAAAAAACGAGGACTTTGTAAATCTTATCAGATACGGTTACAACAATAATGTCGAAGTAGTTGATGATGTCCTTGATACCCCCGGTGATATAATCAAGGTCGCCGTTTACAGGAAGGGAAGCATCAGGGAAACGGGAGAAAAGGCTATCATCCCCAGAAATGAAAAGATCTGTCACTGTTTTATGGCAGGAGAGGAGTGGGTTGATTTTGTCGACTTCAAAGTTGACAAAGGAAGAGCCTTAAAGTCCGTTATGGATTTCTTTCACATAAAAAAAGAAGAGACTGCAGCCTTTGGCGATAACGGAAATGATATGACCATGCTGGATGTCGCAGGTATAAGCTTCGCGGTTGCAAATGCCCCCGAAGAAGTGAAGCAGAGAGCACTGCATATATGTGAAGGCTATGAAAAAAGGGGGGTTCTGAAGGAGCTTATCAGGATAGATTCTTCTATAACATAGGGTAATAAAAAAAATTATGTAAATTTTTTTTACTTTTTATGTTAACAAAAGTCTGAAACACGGATTTTATGTAAATTTTGAAAACACATGATGTTGTATTGAAACAATTTTTCAAAATACAGTATCATGTGTATTTTTATTCCGATTGAATAACGGGTGGTTTTTGTTGTTGACATAAAGACAAAATTGCGTGTTTATGTAATCTTTTTTTTTGTTCATGGTGTTATTATAATGCGAAATGTCAGCATCACATGTTTCAAATGTGTTTGCATTTATGTGAAGCATGTTTGAAACATGTGAACTGAATAAAACAAAAATAACATATTCAAAGGAGGAGAGGATTCTCATGAGAAAAAAGGGATTATTCGGAGTTATAAGTGTTGCGGCGTTCAGCGCGCTGTTTGCAGTTCAGGTATTTGCCAATCCGGTAGATGATGCTGTTGCTGCAAGGCTGGCGCTTGAGGGCACTGTAAACAGCGGGATCACTTCTATTTACAATGCAAGGGTGAGCAACTCGGTAGCAGTTGAAGGCGCTGCACTCAATTCGGTCAATGCGACCTCAGCAGCTGTTCAGGCAGGTATCGCAGCCAATAATGCAGCAGCTATCGTAAAGTGCAAGACAGATGCAGCAGCAGTTGCAGCAGCCCAGGCAGCAGCCCAGCAGGCAGTTCTTGCAAAGAAGATCAACGACTGTGCAGCAGCTCAGGCAAAGGTTGATGCCGAAGGAGCAGCAGCAGTAGCACAGAAGAATGCGCTTCTTGCAGCAGCAAGCGCAAAGGCAGCAGATGCAGCAGCATTCAAAATAGCAGCAGACGCTGAGCTTAACGCTCTTGCAGCTGATTATCAGGCAAAGAAGGCTGCCCGTGAGGGAGAGTACAAAGAAATGCTCAACGTTATCAAGGTTTCCTGCGATAACGAGGTTGCAGCATACAGGGCCGGAAAAGAGATAGGCACAAAGCAGATAAACGATACATTAAAGGTTGTACAGGCAAACTACTATGCACAGGCAACAGCACAGAATGCTCAGGTTTATGCAACCCAGGTTAAGAATACTGCAAACATCTATGTAAGCAATGCACAGAAAGAGATGAAGGATCTGGCTTCAAGCCGTGCACAGGTTGAAAAGTACATCGGAAAAGTCGGTGAGGTTGATGCAAGGCTTGATGCACAGACAAAGGTTGCAGTTGATTCCGCAATCGAAGCAGCAAAGGCTACAGCAGCAGTTGCAGCAGCTGACGCAGTAGTTGCTGATGCAAAGGCAAATGCCGCAAATGCCGCAGCAGCCGCAGCAGCCGCCGAAAAAGCTAAAGCCGATACAAATAACGCCATAAGAACAATGTGGAAATCAGTTTACGATACCGACAATGCTGTAAAGAGCGCACAGAACGCAAAATTCAACGCAGCAGCTTCAGCAGCACTTGCAGCTGCAGGTTCATACGGCAACGGAATAGTAAAGGCAGACAAGGCTAACAGGGCAGCTTCAAAGGCAGCTTCTGATGCAAACGTAGCAAAGATTTATCGTGACAGCGCCGCAAATATCGCAGCATTCAACAGCGCAGCAAGGGCAAAGACAAACGGAATCATCATCGGAAAGCAGACTGAGCTTTGCGGATTTGTTAACGGTATCGCAGCAGCAAGGGCAGCAGAGGTTGGCCCTGCAGCAGCAAACGCAGCAGCAAAGGCAGCAGCAGCCGCTGCAGCAGCAAACGCAGCAAGCGCAGCTCATGCAGCATTTGAAAATGCAAAGATCGCAGCAGCTCTCAACATTACAGCAGTTGAGAACCAGGCTGCAGCTAATACAGCATTTGCAGTTGTAAAGTATGAGGCAGCAAGAAATGCAGCTTACATCTTCCTTCTTGCAAATCCTTCAGCATGGCCTCGCATCTATTAATTCTTAAACAGATTTGATATGAATAAAGGACCGCGCACTTAATATGCGCGGTCCTTTTAATTCTTAAGCAAAATTCGTAAATAACGCTTACGATAATTTAATGACAACATTTCCAAAATGTGATAAATTATGGGTTGTGTTTATCGAAAAAACTTTCGGAGGAATGATCATGATAATGGAAAATCTGCAGAGCATACAGGAGAAAGCCTTAAAGCAGATAGAAGAAGCGGGCGCTTTGGATGCGCTGAATGAAGTAAGGGTTGCCATCCTCGGAAAAAAAGGCGAACTGACAAGTGTACTTAAAAGCATGAAAGATGTCAGCGCGGAGGAACGGCCAAAGATCGGTGCAATGGTAAACGAGGCCAGGGATCAGATCGAAAAGGCTCTCGAGGAAGCAAAGCAAAAGATGGAAGCTGCCGCTCTGAATGAAAGACTCAAGCGGGAAAAGATAGATGTTACGCTTCCTGCTTCAAAGGAACCGAAAGGACATCGTCATCCAAATACGATCGCGCTGGAAGAACTGGAGCGTATCTTTATAGGTATGGGCTATGAAGTTGTGGAAGGACCGGAGATCGAAAAGGATTATTACAATTTTGAGGCTCTGAACATTCCGGAGGGACATCCCGCAAAGGATGAGCAGGATACATTTTATATAAACGGGGATATCCTTCTTCGTACGCAGACTTCCGGTACACAGGTCCACGAAATGGAAAAGGGAAGGCTTCCCATCAAGATGATAAGCCCGGGAAGGGTTTTCAGGGCAGATGAAGTCGATGCCACGCATTCTCCTTCTTTTCATCAGGTAGAAGGACTTGTTATAGACAAAAATATCTCTTTTTCAGATTTGAAGGGAACTCTGGTCGAATTTGCCAGAAAGCTTTTCGGGGAGGATACAAAAGTCAAGTTCCGTCCCCATCATTTCCCATTTACCGAGCCTTCAGCCGAAATGGATGTGAGCTGTTTCAAATGCAAGGGAAAGGGATGCCGTTTCTGTAAGGGAGAAGGCTGGATAGAGATCCTCGGATGCGGGATGGTGCACCCTCATGTCCTTGAGATGAGCGGGGTGGATCCTCATGAATACACCGGGTTTGCTTTCGGTGTAGGGCTGGAAAGGATCGCCCTGTTAAAGTACGAGATTGATGACATGCGGCTGCTCTACGAGAACGATATCAGATTTCTGAACCAGTTCTAATCACAAAGATATTTGCAATTAAAGGAGAATCAGTATGGAAACACCATTATCATGGATAAAAGCCTTTGTACCGGACCTGAACTGCACGGACAGCGAATTTGCCGATGCCATGACACTTTCCGGGACAAAAGTCGAAGGATACAGGAGACTTGATAAAAACCTGGAAAACATCGTTGTCGGCAAGATACTGAAAATTGAAAAGCATCCCGATGCCGATAAGCTGATAGTCTGCCAGGTTGATGTCGGTGAAAAGACGACGCAGATAGTTACAGGCGCGCCCAATGTAAAAGAAGGCGATCTTGTCCCCGTGGTTCTTGACGGAGGAAAGGTTGCAGGCGATCACGACGGAGGGAATCCCGAAAACGGGGTAAAGATAAAAGCCGGAAAACTCCGTGGAATAGAATCGAACGGAATGATGTGTTCAATTGAAGAACTCGGTTCTACAAGAGACATCTATCCCGAGGCGCCCGAATACGGGATCTATATACTGCCTCCGGATGCTCCGGTAGGAAGCGATGCGATAGCTTTCATGGGTCTTGACGATACTGTGTTTGAATATGAGATCACTTCAAACAGGGTTGACTGCTACAGTGTCATGGGAATAGCCAGGGAAGCTGCGGCAACCTTTAATCTGCCTTTTAAATATCCCGATGTCAAAGAGGCGGGAAATGATGAAAAGACAGAGGATTACATATCTGTCGAGATAAAGGACAGGGATCTTTGTTCCAGATATGTGGCAAGGGTTGTGAAAGATGTAAAGATCGGTCCGTCGCCTGACTGGATGAAAAAGAGGCTTCGCGCAAGCGGAATCAGGCCCATAAATAACCTTGTGGATATTACAAATTATGTGATGCTTGAATACGGACAGCCCATGCACGCCTTTGATTATTCGACCATAGCGGACAAAAAGATAATCGTAAAAAGAGCAAAAGACGGGGATATCTTCACCACGCTTGACGGAGTAGAAAGAAAACTCGACTCTGAGGTGCTCATGATCTGTGACGGACAGAAGGAGGTCGGTATAGCAGGCATCATGGGCGGTGAGAATTCCATGATAACCGAAGATGTGAAGACGGTCCTCTTTGAGGCTGCGACCTTTAACGGAACAAATATCAGAAAATCAGCCAGGAGAGTAGGTCTTCGTACTGATGCATCCGGAATTTTTGAAAAGGGACTGGATGCCAATAATGCCCTTGCAGCCATGCAGAGAGCATGCTCGCTTGTGGAAGAACTTGGCTGCGGTGTGGTCATAGGCGGAAAAGTCGATGTATATGACAGCCTTCCTGAACCCAAACGGATACCTTTTGAGCCCGACAGGATCAACAGTTATCTCGGCACGGATATTTCCAGGGAAGACATGATCTCATATCTGAAAAGAGTGGAAGTTGAGTATGACGCCTCTTCAAAAGAACTGGTATGCCCGACCTTCAGGCAGGATCTCCTTGGCTTTGCCGATACCTCGGAAGAAGTCGCGAGATTTTTCGGATATGACAAAATACCTGTTACATTTCCGGATGATCCGGAATGTGTCGGAAGCCTTCCTTTCAAGCTGCGCGTAGAGGAACTTGCGCGCAATGTGGCTGAAAGCTTCGGATTTTCCCAGGGATTCTGCTATTCCTTTGAAAGTCCCGCTGTATTTGACAAACTGATGCTTCCTGCTGATGCGCCTGAAAGAAAAGCCATAACCATTTCAAATCCTCTGGGTGTTGATTTCTCCATAATGAGGACTTTGTCATTAAACGGCATACTGACATCCCTTTCCACAAATTTCAACAGGAAGAATAAGGATGTGAGGCTATATGAACTCGGAAATATCTATATCCCGGAGAGCCTTCCGCTTGAAAAGCTTCCCGATGAGAGGATGCAGCTGACATTCGGCTTTTACGGCGAGGGCGATTTTTATACGATGAAGGGAGTTATCGAAGAATTTCTGCTGAAAGCCGGCATGAACAAAAGGCCTCATTACGATCCCGAAAGCGGCAGGCCGTATCTGCATCCGGGACGCCAGGCAGATATCATCTATGAAAATGAAAAGATAGGTTTTATAGGACAGGTCCATCCGCTTACCTGCAAGGCATATGATATGGCAAAGGCTGAGGTGTATGTGGCTGTACTCGACATGCCGAAGATCACCCAAAAGGCAGTATTTGACAGGAAATATTCCGGCATTGCAAAGTTCCCTGCCGTATCAAGGGATATATCCATCCTTGTACCGAAGGAAGTGCTTGAGGGCTCGATAGAGGATATGATTATCCAGAGAGGCGGAAAGATACTGGAAAGCTGTACTCTGTTTGACATCTATGAAGGGGATCAGATTGTGACATCACACAAATCAATGGCCTTTAACATAGTTTTCAGGAACAGGGAAAAGACTCTTTCCGATGATGAAGTAAATGCGGCAATGAAAAAGATACTGAACGGGCTTTCATCGATGGGAATAGAGCTTCGATCATAATGGAAAAGCCGGTACTGAAAAGTGATTTTTATTATGAACTGCCGCCTGAACTGATAGCGCAGGACCCTCTTGAAAAAAGGGATGATTCGAGGCTTCTTGTCCTTGACAGGACTACCGGTGGTTTTGAGCACAGGAAATTTACAGATATCACAGCCTATCTCAGGGAAGGCGACTGTCTTGTCCTCAATGATACGAAGGTGATACCCGCAAGACTTCTGGGAACAAAAGCAGATACCGGCGCTGCCGTCGAGATCCTGCTTCTAAATAATAAAGGCGCTGATACCTGGGAAGCGATAGTAAAGCCCGGAAAAAAGCTGAAAGAGGGTGCGAAGGTCATATTCGCGGACGGTCGTCTGAAGGCTGTAATAAAAGAAGTCCTTCCCGATGGCAACAGGCTGGTAGGTTTTTATTATACTGGAATTTGGGAAGAGATCCTGGATGAGCTGGGGCAGATGCCGCTGCCGCCGTATATCACACATAAGCTCGGTGACAAGACCAGGTATCAGACTGTTTATGCAAAATATGAAGGTTCTGCCGCGGCACCTACGGCAGGACTTCATTTCACAAAGGAGCTTCTCGAAAAGATAGAAAATCTGGGTGTAAAAACAGCATATGTGACTCTTCATGTAGGGCTTGGCACATTCAGGCCGGTAAAGGCCGAAAATATCCTTGATCATCATATGCACAGCGAAAGCTTTTGTGTTTCCAAAGAAGCAGCCAATACGATAAACAGGACCAAAGAAGAAAAGGGACGCGTGATATGCGTGGGTACGACAAGTTGCCGTACTGTCGAATCTGCCTGTGACGAAAACGGCATTGTAAGGGCGGCTTCCGGCAGCACGGATATCTTTATTTACCCGGGATACCGTTTCAGGGTTCTTGACGGCCTCATCACGAATTTCCATCTTCCCGAAAGCACGCTCCTGATGCTGGTTTCAGCGCTTGCCGGCAGAGAAAACATCCTAAAGGCCTATGAGGAAGCCATCAGGAAAAGGTACAGGTTTTTCTCATTCGGGGATGCCATGCTGATTTTATGAACCTGTTCTTTGCGGCAGTTTTGCTCTGATAATAAATAATTTTTCGAGGTGACGAAATGAAGATCGGTATCATAGGTCTGGGCCTTATCGGCGGTTCGCTTGCAAAATCAATAAAACAGGCATATCCGGATACATTCATCGTAGCTGCAAACAGGTCCGCTGATTCTGTTGAAAAAGCCCTTGCGGAAGGCACTGTGGATCTGGGACTTCAGGATATAACCGACGGATTTGCAGGATGTGACATTATATTTCTTTGCGCTCCGGTCAAGACCAATATTTCATTCCTTGAAAAGCTTAAGGCTTATCTTGAGCCCGAAACGATACTGACTGATGTCGGATCGGTAAAATCCGGTATCCATGAGGCGGTTGAAAGGATACTTCCCGAAACTGTATTCATCGGGGGACACCCTATGGCAGGAAAAGAAAAGGTACGATATGACAACGCTTCGGCGCAGCTTTTGAAGGACGCCTATTATTATCTGACTCCTTCAAAGACAGCAAAGGAACACCATGTCCTGAAACTGGAGGTACTTGTCAGAGGCATCGGGGCAAATCCTGTGATAGTCGAGCCTTCGCTCCATGATTTTATAGTAGCTGCCATATCGCATGTTCCGCATATGGCGGCCTATTCTCTGGTAAAGCTTGTAAAAGATGAGGATACGCCCGAGGAATATATGCGCATATCGGCTGCCGGAGGCTTCAAGGATATCACGCGTGTTGCGTCCTCCGATCCGACCATGTGGCAGCAGATCTGTCTTGAAAACAGGGAAAACATAACCGATCTGATGAGAAAATACATAAAAGAACTTGAAAATGTGACCGCTCTGATCGAAAAGGGTGACAGCGAAGCGCTCTTTGAAATCTTTGATACTTCAAAAAAATACCGTGATTCGATAATAGGATAGAAGAACATGCATGAGAACCATGCCCTCAGAGGGCAGATAACCGTTCCGGGCGACAAATCCATATCCCACAGGGCAGTAATGCTCGGGAGCATTTCGGAAGGGACCACAGTTGCAAAAGGCTTTCTTCTAAGTGACGACTGTCTTTCGACCATCAGATGTTTCAGGGATATGGGCGTTGATATAAAGACAGACGGGAATACCGTAACGATACAGGGCGTTGGACTTAAGGGCCTTGTAAAGCCGGCAAACGAACTGTATACGGGCAATTCCGGCACAACGACAAGGATAATATCGGGGATCCTTGCAGGTCAGGATTTTGATACAGTCCTTAACGGGGATGAGTCCATACAGAAGCGTCCGATGAAGAGAGTCATGGAGCCTCTTTCACAGATGGGAGCAGATATCGTATCGGTCAGGGATAATGGCTGCGCTCCTCTTTCTATCAAAGGGTGCAGCCTTCACGGCATTGATTATCATATGAAGGTAGCATCGGCCCAGGTCAAATCGGCGATCCTTCTTGCGGGACTGTATGCAAAAGGAGATACCACCGTCACAGAGGATGTCGTGTCAAGGAATCATACCGAGCTGATGCTGAAGGGCTTCGGCGCGGATATTGAAACTGACGGGACTTCGGTCATCCTTCATCCCGGAAAGAAGCTTAAGGGCCGGGAGATAACTGTCCCGGGAGATATATCCTCCGCTGCATATTTCATCGGCGCGGCGCTTATCACGCCGGGTTCTGATATCATCATAAAAAATGTCGGCATAAATCCGACCCGCGACGGCATAATAAGGACATTCCTGTCAATGGGAGCAGATATCGCGCTTATTAATGAAACTGAACAGGCAGGAGAGAGAGTCGCCGACATAAGGGTCAGGTATTCGAAGCTTTCGGGTACAGTCATAGAAGGCTCCATAATCCCCGCGCTTATCGACGAGATCCCGCTGATTGCCGTTGCTGCTTCATTAAGTGAGGGACGGACGATAATAAAAGATGCTGCCGAGCTTAGGGTCAAGGAATCCGACAGAATAGAGCTTGTAAGCGAAGGACTGAAAAGCATGGGTGCCGATATAGAGCCAACAGATGACGGCTTTATCATAAACGGCGTCGAAAGGCTTCATGGAGCAGATATCAGGACACAAAAAGACCACCGGATAGCAATGAGCTTTTCTGTAGCCGCCATTGCCTCCGACGGTCCTGTCGTTATAGATGATACTGAATGTGTCAATATATCTTATCCCGGATTTTTTTGTGACCTGAAAAAACTGCAGTCTAAATGACCTTACAGTTTGTTAAAGGCCCGGCTTTTTTATTCCTGCTCCCCGAAATCCTGATAAGTCTCATATACTCTTATCCTTGACCAGTCAGATTCGGGCATTCCGACAAAGATGCCGCCGTAGATGCCGCCGCCTTCCTGAGCGCTGACACGAACGATCTCGATAAACGCATGGATAGTATCACCGGTCCAGATGGTGATATCAGCTTCATAGATGGCGCCGCTCTCAAGCTCCACATCACTGATGAAACCGATGCCTGCCTTTGAAACATCGAGAACATCGACAGTAATGGGCGTCTTTTCCTTCTGGTCCAGTCTGTTGATGTTTATCCTGATGGAAAGATCGTTCCTTCTTTCTTTTCTTCTTTCAACCTCAGCCATATGTACCCCCTTGAAATGATAAATATGGATACATTTTACAATATAAAACCTTCTACTTCAAGACGGCGTCCCGTGACTTGCTTAATCAAACTTGTAAATTCTGACATTTTCCTGTAAAATTAGTGTATTGTCGGTCAGGGGGATAAGGATCGGCAAAATATCTCTATATTTGGAGGAAGGTATGAAGATTTACACCACAGACAAGATCAGAAATGTAGCTCTTCTTGGACACGGAGGAGCAGGCAAGACCACGCTTGCCGAGGCAATGGCAAAGGTTTCGGGAATGACGACCAGGATGGGAAAGATTGATGACGGTTCTACCATCAGCGATTATTCAAAGGAAGAGCAGAAGAGAAAGTTCTCGATCAGCACTTCGGTGATCCCGATAGAGTGGGATGACTGCAAGATAAACATCCTCGATGCGCCCGGATATTTCGATTTTGTCGGAGAGGTTGAGGAAGCTCTGAGCGCAGCTGCTTCTGCAATCATAGTGATAAACGGAAAGTCCGGAGTTGAGCCGGGCACGAAAAAGGCCTGGGATCTGTGCGAAAAATACAATATACCGAGATCTTTTTATGTTTCAAACATGGATATAGACAATGCTTCTTTCAAGAATGTACTTGAGGAACTGACAGAGCTTTACGGAAAGAAGATTGCTCCCTTCCATTTCCCGATCAGGGAGGATGAGAAGTTCGTCGGCTATGTAAATGTCGTTGCCGAGAAAGGATACCGCTGGAATGACAAGGGAGAGGCAGTTGAATGCGATATCCCCGATTATTCAAAAGAGAATCTTCAGCTTTACAGGGATTCGCTGATGGAAGCAGTTGCTGAAACTTCCGATGAGTTCATGGACAGATATTTCGGAGGAGATACATTCTCGGATGCCGAGATCAGGGCAGCGTTAAAGCTCTCTGTCTGTGACGGCACCATAGTTCCGATATCCGTCGGTTCAAGCACCCAGGAAAAGGGCGTATATACGCTTCTTGATGATATAGTCAAATATCTTCCTTCGCCGCAGGGAAGGAAGTTTGCCGGGATCAATACAAAGACATCGGAAGTCTTTGAGGCCGATTATGATTTCTCGAAGGCAAAGAGCGCCTTCGTATTCAAGACGATCATCGATCCTTTCATCGGCAAGTATTCACTCATCAAGGTGGCTTCCGGCGTACTGAAGACCGGCGACGTTCTCTATAATGACACTGCGGATGCAGAGATAAAGGTATCAAAGCTCTACACGATGTGCGGATCAAAGGCATCGGAGATAGCAGAGCTTCATGCAGGAGATATAGGAGCCCTTTCAAAACTTGAAAAGACCAGGACGGGTGATACGCTTTCAACAAAGGCGACAACCGTGCATTTCCCGATGCTTCAGATACCGACTCCTTACACATCCATGAGATACAGACCCGTCAACAAGGGCGATATCGACAAGATTTCCCAGGCGCTTGCAAAGATGACCGCAGAAGATCTGACCCTGAAGAATATAAACGACAGCGAGAACAGGCAGACGCTTCTCGTCGGCATGGGCGATCAGCATCTTGAGATCGTAAAGAGCAAGCTGGCTTCCGACTACAAGGTTGAAATAACGCTTTCCGAGCCGAAGGTCGCATACAGGGAGACCATCATAGGAAACAGCGATGTTGAAGGCAAATACAAGAAACAGACCGGAGGCCACGGACAGTACGGACATGTAAAGATGAAGTTCACGCCTTCGGGCGATATGAGCAAAGCCTATGAATTTGCAGAAGAAGTCGTAGGCGGTGCTGTTCCCAAGAACTTCTTCCCGGCAGTTGAAAAGGGCCTGGCTGATTCGGTGATCCGCGGACCGCTTGCAGCTTATCCTGTTGTAGGCGTAAAGGCAACACTTTATGACGGATCATATCATCCGGTCGATTCCTCTGAGCAGAGTTTCAAGATGGCAACAAGGATGGCTTTCAAGGACGGATTTCTCAAGGCAACACCTGTGCTCCTTGAGCCGATCATGACCCTCAAGGTCACTGTTCCGGACAAGTATACCGGAGATGTCATGGGAGATCTCAACAAGAGACGCGCGAGAGTCATGGGAATGAACCCCATCGGAAACGGCAAGCAGACCGTTGAAGCCGAGATCCCAGAGGCAAGCCTTTTCGGATACAATACAGACCTTCGTTCCATGACCGGAGGAACCGGAGATTACATGTATGAATTCAACAGATATGAACAGGCTCCGTTCGATGTACAGCAGAAGGAGATAGAAGCAAGGAAGGATAAGCTTGTAGATATCAGTGAAGAAGATTAAAGACTTATTGAAATATGAGTATTTATGGGGGTATGCAGCCGCTTGTATTTGCGGCTGCATATTCGTGTTGATATCAGCCAGCTGGACCAGCCCTCTGTTCCCCTATGAATACGGATATGACAGCGCCTGGTACACACTCATGGGCAGGGCGGTAACAAAGGGCTTCGTTCCCTACAGGGATTATTTTGACCTGAAAGGCCCTGTCTTCTTTTTCATCGAAGCGCTCGGACAGATAATAAAAACGGGCCGGACCGGCATTTTCATCCTCGAATGCATCGCAGGCGCTGTGTCATCCGTTTTTATCATCAAGATCTGCAGGCTTTATCTTTCGAAAAAAGGCTCCTTTGCGGTTCTTTTTCTCTATTATCTGGCATATACCTCGCTGCTGTGGGGCGGTAATACCTGCGAAGAGATGATGTTGCCCTTTAGCTTTGCCTGCATTTATCTGATCCTTTCTATGCTGAAAACCCTGACAGAAAGCGGCAGGGCACAGGGGCATGAAACCGCAGGCACAGTCCTGGGTCTTTCCTTTGCGATAATATTTCTTTCAAAACCTACGCTGGCTTCATTTATTGTCTCCGGCGTGATTCTTGCCGGGATATTTCTGATTAGGACAAAAAATACCGGGATTTTGGTGAGATTCCTGCTGTTCTTTGCGGCAGGAGCCTGTATTGTTGCTGTTCCGGTATGCGCTTATTTCATCTTTAACGGCGCCTTCGGCGACTTCATATACAGCGCTTTTGTATTTGCGTTCAGGCGTTCTACGGATTATTACGAGACTTTTTCATTGGACTGGGAAAAGAATCTGTGCTTCTGCTATGCGGGATTCATTTCTTCCGTACTTATTATAAGATTCGACCCGAAGGGAAGGTACAGGAGCCTTTTTCTGCTGATATCTTCACTGCTGTCCTGGCTGCTCCTTCATCTGGGAACCCCTTACACATATTACTTTATCAACGAGCTCCCGGTGTGGGTGATGCTCCTTATAGAAGCAGGGTTGCTCTTTGACCGTATCGTACAGGAATTTGACAAAAAGAGATTCTGCTCATTCCTTGCCGTATTTGCGTTTATTATACTGATATGCGCAAGGTACATTAATCCGGCCTATGACAAGCTTTCTGAAAACCTCGTTTACTTCCGGTATCCCGAAAACACCTATTATGAGGGGTGTCTGGATGCGTATGATGCGATACCGTTTTATGAAAGAGATGATATATACGACCTTGAATCGGGGATGATCTGGTATGAGATAACCGGAGAACTGCCGACAAACAAATATCCGGTCAATCTGCCTTATTTCCTTCATCTTGATCCGAAGATAAAAAGTGATGTCCTTGAATACCTTGATAAAAAGAAACCTAAATGGATCATATCCGAGAAAATGGCCGATTTTGACGACATTGACACAAGGGAGTATGTATTCGGACATTATGAGCTTTTCCGCACGACGAGTGCAATGGAGATATACCGCAGGGTTGAGTATTGAGTGATTTGATGATAAAATAAATTTTTGCGCGGATAGTATAGATTTCCGCATACTTCGGGTCATACAGATCCAAAAAAAGGAGAATGAAAAAATGTCTAAACCGTATAATCATCAGGAGATCGAACAGAAATGGACGAAGAATTGGGAAGATAAGCCCATTAATGTAAATGACGGCAAAAAGCCCAAGTATTACTGTCTGGATATGTTCCCTTATCCTTCGGGAAACGGGCTTCATGTGGGACATTGGAGAGGATATGTCATTTCAGATGTCTGGAGCCGTTACAAGCTGATGAACGGTTATTATCTGATACATCCCATGGGCTGGGATGCATTCGGCCTTCCTGCCGAGAACTATGCGATCAAGAACAAGATACATCCTGCGGTTTCTACTGCCGAGAATGTAAAGAACATAAAGAGGCAGATCAATCAGATCGCTGCCATCTACGACTGGGATATGGAGGTCAATACCACAGATCCGAAATTCTACAAATGGACACAGTGGATCTTTGTCCAGATGTTCAAAAAAGGCCTGGCCTATGAAAAGGAGATGCCCATAAACTGGTGTCCTTCCTGCAAGACGGGACTTGCAAACGAAGAGGTCGTTGACGGCAAGTGCGAAAGGTGTCACAGCGAAGTCACAAAAAAGAATCTCAAGCAGTGGATGTTAAAGATAACCGAATACGGAGACAGGCTGCTTGATGATCTCGACAAGCTCGACTGGCCTGAAAAGGTCAAGAAGATGCAGACCGAATGGATCGGCCGTTCTTATGGTGCCGAGGTTGACTTCCCCGTAGACGGAAGAGAAGAAAAGATCACGGTATATACCACAAGACCTGATACGCTTTTCGGCGCAACCTTCATGGTGCTTGCACCCGAGCATCCTCTTGCAGCATCTCTTGCAACTGATGAGACAAGGGCTGCTGTCGAAAAATACATCGCGGATGCGGCCAACAAATCAAATGTCGACAGGCTTCAGAACAAAGAAAAGACCGGTGTCTTCACGGGAACCTATGCCATCAATCCCTTAAACAGCGAAAAGATACCTATCTGGCTTTCCGATTATGTTCTCGCTGATTATGGAACGGGCGCGATCATGTGTGTTCCTGCCCATGATGACAGGGACTTTGAATTTGCAAAGAAGTTTGACATCCCGATCATCCAGGTCATAGCAAAGGACGGCAAAGAGATAAAGAATATGGAGGAGGCCTATACCGAAGCCGCAGGGACCATGATCAATTCCGGTGAATGGAACGGCATGGAAAGCGCAGTGCTCAAAAAAGAGGCTCCGCATATCGTTGAAAAGAAGGGCATAGGAAGGGCAAAGAAGAACTTCAAACTTCGAGACTGGGTGTTCTCAAGACAGCGTTACTGGGGAGAACCCATACCGATCGTGCACTGTCCTGACTGCGGCAATGTCCCGGTCCCCGAGGAGGAGCTTCCTCTGACACTGCCCGATGTTGAAAAATACGAGCCGACCGGAACCGGAGAATCTCCTCTGGCAGCTATCGATTCATGGGTAAACTGCAAGTGCCCGAAATGCGGGAAGGATGCAAAGAGGGAGACGAACACCATGCCCCAGTGGGCGGGTTCATCCTGGTATTTCCTGCGCTATGTGGATAATAAGAACGACAGCGAGCTTGTGAACAGGGAAAAGGCTGACAAATACCTGCCTGTTGATATGTATATAGGCGGAGTGGAGCATGCAGTCCTGCATCTTCTGTATTCCAGATTCTATACCAAGTTCCTGCATGATATAGGAGTCGTTGACTTTGATGAGCCCTTCATCAAGCTCTTTAACCAGGGTATGGTTACCGGAAAAAACGGCGTGAAGATGAGCAAGTCCATGGGTAATGTCATTTCCCCGGACGATCTCGTACGCGACTACGGCTGCGATTCCCTGCGTCTCTACGAGCTTTTCGTCGGACCGCCTGAGCTTGATTCCGAATGGGATGACAGGGGTATCGACGGAGTATACAGATTCCTTTCCAAATACTGGAACCTTGTGCAGGGCAACCTCGATAAATTCATCGAGCCCACACCCGAGCTTACAAGGATACGCCATCAGCTGATACATACGATCACAACAAGGCTTGATGCATTCTCGCTGAATACTGTTGTATCAGGGTTCATGGAGTTCAACAACAAGCTTGGAGAAATGTCAAGGAACGGCGGCATAGACAAGGAGACAGTCGAGACCTATACCATTCTCCTTGCTCCCTTTGCCCCTCATATTGCCGAAGAACTCTGGAAGGATCTCGGACATGAGGATTCGGTATTTGCGCAGAAGTGGCCCGTGGCTGATGCCGATGCCATGAAAGAGGATACAAAGGAGATCGCCGTACAGATAAACGGAAAGCTCAAAGCCACCGTAAACATTTCCGTGAACGCTTCAAAGGAAGAGGCAATCGAGATTGGAAAGAAGGCTGTAGAGGGCAAGCTTACCGGAAATATAATAAAAGAGATCTACGTACCGGGCAAAATAATAAACATAGTATGTAAATGATTTACAGGAGGTATCAAAGATGGATGTATTGGATTGTATCAGGGGCAGGAGAAGCGTAAGGAAGTTTACTGATGAGAAGGTGAGTCAGGCTGATATTGAGAAGCTCGTGGATCTGGCCAGGTTTTCTCCCACATGGAAGAATTCACAGTCGGTCAGGTATATCGCAGTGACTGACGAGGCTTTGAAGGCAAAGATTGCCGATGAAGCGGTTATGGGGTATGAAGGCAACAAGAATATCATTAACGGTGCTCCGGTGCTGATAGTTGAAACTACTGTAGACAAGAGGGCAGGATATGAAAGGGACGGATCATTCTCGACATCAAAGGAGACTCACTGGCAGTCATTTGATGCGGGCATCTGTGCAGCAACCTTCTGTCTGGCGGCGCATGAAGCCGGGCTCGGAACTGTTATAATGGGCATCTATGATGAAAAGAAGGTGGTCGATATCCTCGGTGTTCCCGAAGGCCAGTCGGTTTCTTCTCTTATCGCTCTCGGACATCCCGCAGAAGATCCTCAGGCTCCGAAGCGCAAGGAAGTCGCTGATCTGCTGACAGTAAAATAATTCAATAAAGAGGGAGACAGGGGGACGGTCCTTTTGTCTCCTTTTTGGGATAGAAAACTGACAATAAAAGGAGACAAAAGGACCGTCCCCCTGTCTCCAATTTTTCATTCATGAAGAACAAAATTTTCCGTATAATCTGCATAGCGATCGCGCTCATAAGCTTCGGGTATGTATTCTGGTACTATTATCAGATGAAAAGGACGAAGGATGATGTTTCGCAGCTTTCAAAGCGGGTCGAGGCGCCGATATCCGAGCACAGAGTTGTTCCGATAGAAGAGGCTCCTCCGGAAAAAGAAGGTGAGGAGGTTGACTGGACACCTGAAGTTCTGCCCGAGTTTGAAGCGCTGCTTACAAAGAATCAGAACATCATCGGCTGGATAACGATAAACGGAACGGATATTAATTATCCGGTAATGAAATCGCTTGTAGGGAACGGCTCTTATTATCTGAACCACAATTTCGACCAGCAGGAGGACAAGAACGGTTCGCTTTTCATGGACGACCGATGCGATGTGATCAAGCCGACGGTCAATTACATCATTTACGGGCACAACATGAAATCGGGCGCCATGTTCGGAAACCTCGATGAATACAAGAAGGAGTCCTACTGGAGAAGCCACCAGACTGTGACTTTCAATACAATCTATGATTATGGTACATATACCGTGATGGCTGCGTTTGAATCAAGAGTCTACAGGGATAACGACATCGGTTTCCGTTATTATGATTTCATCGATCCTGCCGATGAAGTTGAATTCATGACCGGAGTCGACAATATCAAGGCTCTTGCCATGTATGAGACCGGAGTAACGGCGCAGTGGGGAGACAGGCTGCTGCTCCTTTCAACCTGTGATTATGAGGAGGATAACGGCAGGTTTGTCGTGGTCTGCAAGCTGACGGGATACTGATATGGAAGAAAAGCATTATGCATATATCCTTGAATGCGCGGACGGCACTTATTATACAGGCTATACCAACGATATCGAAAAGCGTGTAAGGACTCACAACGCAGGAAAGGGCGGAAAATACACAAGGTCCAGGCTTCCGGCAAGGCTTGTTTACAGTGAGGAGTTTGCAACAAAGAGAGAGGCTATGAGCAGGGAATGGGCTATAAAGCAGCTGACACGCCCGCAAAAAGAAGAACTGATAAAGGGATATATGAAATGATGAACATTACAGATATGCTCGACAGGTCGGCAGATCTCTATCCGGACAGGATCGCTTTTTCCGATCCGTCAAAGAGCATCACCTTCGAAGAACTGCAAAGAAAAGCAAAACAGGCGGCGTGCGCATTTCTTTCGGGAAATGTCCTTCCTATGGCAGATCAGGGAAGAGCCGTTGCTTTTTATATGGAAAAAAGCGTTGATGCCATTATCATAATGATGGCGGGAGCTTACATCGGCGCTTATTATTCCTTTGTAGATGTCAGACAGCCTGCAGACAGGGCAGGACGCGTCATATCTATCCTTGATCCGGTCATTGTGATAACTGATAATGAAAATGAAAAGGGACTGCAAGAGATCCTTTCAGGCTCGGCAAAGACGCCTGTATCCAATATCCGCAAAATTCTTGAAGACACCCAAAATACCCCCATTGACAGCGTATTATTGAGCAAAAGGAGAGGAGAGTTTTACGACCTTCTGCCTCTCTATGTGAATTTTACAAGCGGCTCCACAGGCGACCCGAAGGGAGTGCTCGTATCCCACAGATCCGTCATTGATTTCATAGAGGTATTTACGAAGGACTTCGGGATAAACGACAGCGATATCATCGCAAACCAGGCGCCCTTTGATTTTGATGTCTCAGTAAAGGATATCTACAGCGGGCTTTACACGGGAGCACAGGTAATGCTGATCCCCAGGGAGTATTTTTCAAACCCTTCGGTACTGATGGATTATCTTTGCGACGGAAATGTTACAGTCATAATCTGGGCTGTATCGGCAATGTGCTTTGTGTCGATCATGAACGGCTTGGAATACAGGATACCGGACAGGCTGCGCATGATCATGTTCTCCGGCGAGCAGATGCCTGTGAAGCAGCTGAACAAGTGGCGGAAATTCCTGCCTGAAGCAACATATATAAACCTTTATGGACCGACTGAGATCACCTGTAACTGTACCTATCATATACTCGACCGCGAATATGAGAAAGGCGAGAATATACCGATAGGCCTGCCCTTTGAAAACGAAAAGGTCTTTCTGCTCGATGATCGGGATAATCCCGTGACGAACCCCGGCGTTGAAGGCGAAATCTGCGTTTCCGGAACCTGCCTTGCCATAGGCTATCTGAAAAACGAAGAGAAAACGGATGCTGCTTTTGTACAAAATCCTCTGAACAAGGACTATTACGAGAGGATCTACAGGACCGGAGATCTCGGCAGATATGATGAAGATGGACGCCTTTATTATATCTCGAGAAAAGATTTCCAGATCAAGCACATGGGGCAGAGGATAGAGCTTGGCGAGATAGAAAATGCCGCTATGTCTGCCGAAGGCGTTGAACGAGCCTGCTGTCTCTATGATGAAAAAAAGCAGCGTATATGCCTGGCTTATTCGGGAACAGCCCAAAAGGAAAGCGTATCGGAGAGTATGCGCATCAAGCTTCCGCCATACATGATCCCGGGAAAAACGGTTCAGCTTGACTGCCTTCCGCTGAATAAAAACGGAAAGATCGACAGGAACGCCCTGAAGGAAGTGTTGTTTTAAACCCATATACGGGCTAATGTCGGTTGTGTTTATAAGCGATCAGTAGTATAATAAAACCGTAAACGGGTGATTTACGGTTTTATTATTTTTTTTGGAGGCTGATATGACAATAGAAGAGATCAAAAAAAAGAAAAAGGAACTAGGATATTCCAACAAAATGCTTTCAGAACTATCGGGAGTGCCGATCGGTACCGTGCAGAAGATCCTGAGCGGCGAGACGGAGTCTCCAAGATATGATACTTTGTGCGCCCTGACAAAAGCGCTGTCGGATGATCATGAACCTCTGGCTGTTGCTGACGCTGCAGCTGAATACATAGCAGCCGAACATGATTCTGTGACTTACGAAAAAACTGAAAAGACTATCGAAGATTATATTGCCCTTCCGGAGGGCGCCAGGATTGAGCTCATAGACGGTCAGTTTTATGATATGGCTGCTCCGACCACCATACATCAGGCCTTAGGGCTGGAGATCAGTTTTTTGCTAAAGGATTATATACGGAATAACAACCGTGAGTGCGTTCCTTTTGTAGCGCCTACCGATGTTCAGCTTGACTGTGATGACAAAACCATGGTGCAGCCTGATGTCCTCGTTGTCTGCGACAGGAGCAAGATAACAAAAGAGCGTATTGTCGGAGCTCCGGATCTTGTGATAGAAGTGATATCGCCGTCAAGAGTTACCGTGGACATTTTCATCAAGGTTCAGAAATACAAAAAAGCCGGAGTAAAAGAGTACTGGCTGGTCTTTCCCGAGGAAAAGAAAGTAATGGTTTATGATTTCAATAAATCAGACATGCCTGAACACTACACCTTTGAAGACAGCATACCCGTAGCCATCTGGAACGGCGAATGCAGACTTGACTTTAAGCAGATCTATAAACGGCTGGAGTTCATGTATCAGTAACGATAGATACTTTTCTGTGTCTTGAATTATGTAAACTTGAATATTTGTAATAAAACATGTTTTTGGAGTATAATATAAGCGGATTATTATGTATTTTTCGACAGAGTTGCTGATACGCTGTTTTGATATAAAGAAACATACCATATGTGCCGATATACAATAAGAGTGGGTGGATTATGGGAAAAGAAGAACTGATTGAGAAATTAAGATCGATCTGTGACCTGTACTCGGATATACTTGGTACTGTTATTTTGTTTGGTTCGTATTCCAGAAATGAGGCCGGAAACGATTCGGATATCGATCTTTATATAGAACCTAAGGACAGATCTCTTTCGTCAACGAAATTTGGAAGCAATAAAAGGTACAGGGAGTTCAAATTTGCGCTGTACGACGCTTTTTCGAAAGAATTCGATCTCCTGGTTTATGGCGGAAAGATTCATAGTGACGAAGAGGACAGATATTACACAATTGGCAAAGTTGGAGATGTTCTTTTTGTTGTTTACACGGACCGGGGTAACACAATAAGACTCATATCCGCAAGATTTGCAACAAAAAAGGAGGAAGAGCTCTATTATGGCAACAGTTAGAATGATGATAAAAAAAGATGATAGACCGTCTGATGAGCAGATAAAAAGTTTACACAGTTCAAAACCTGAAAAAATCACATTTGATGATGAATCGCCTGAATTGTCCGATGAGATTCTTCGCCAGTTCAAGCGTGTGAACCCAAAGAAAAATGCTGCAAGAATGTGACAGATACCGACATTAAGTTTTGAGGTGCAGTATGCGACTAAATCTGATAAAGAGAAGAATAGCAAGAATAATGGCTTTTGTCCTCATCTTCCTGATGACGGCTGAGCCTTTTTCCGGTGCTTATATATATGCGGATGAGGAATATGGATCTGCTGTTCAAGCTGAAGAACAGACAATGCCTGAAGCGGCTGAAGAAGATCTACAGACTTTGGCTGAGGAGGCTGCAGGAGATGCTCCAAAACATACTGTACATATTTGGAACAGGGAAGAGAATGCATACGAAACTTTTGATGTGGATGATGGTTCGACTATTGTAAGTGTCGGCAGGGTTCCTCAATCTCCGAATATTGGAGATGAAATTACGGATGCGGTTGGAGATTGGAGATTTAAGAATTGGTATATTGGTTCAAACCCTTCTGTGGAATTTAAATTCTCAACACCGGTTACTTCTACACTAGATATAAAGCAGCACTGGGTGCAGCTTCATACTATTGATTTTAATTCTATGGGCGGTTCTTCTGTTTCTTCTCAGAGAATTGAAGAAAACATCACTGTTGTAACAAAACCGGATCCCGACCCAACCCGTGATAAATACCGTTTTCTTGACTGGTATAAAGATACATCTTATAACACGCTATATAACTTTGGTGGTACCGAAAGCAGCAGTTTTTCTCTATACGCAAAATGGATGAGGGTTTATGATGTTCAGTTTATCGGGCATGGCGGAAAATTTGATTATGCCGATCAATGGTTACAGCATATAGACGATGGCAGTACTGCAGTTTCACCAAATATGACAAGAACCGGACATGATTTTCTTGGTTGGTACACGGAAAAAGATGGTGGGACCAAATGGGATTTTTCTACTCCGATAACCGGAGACAGAACACTTCATGCTCATTGGGATCCACAGCCGCGCACGGTAACTCTTGAATACAGGAGACCGGACCAGTCTGTTTCCAATACAGTTATAAAAAATGTGGCTTTTTCGCAGAAACTTACGGGAGTCCCTGAGCCCTCGCGATATGATGGCTATACATTTGCCGGATGGTATACAGATCCCGGTAATGTATATACTGATCTAGACAATTATCAGGTCAACGAGAACATCAAACTATACACCAAATATGAAAAGATAAAATATACAGTAAAGTTTAAATGTAATTCAGAAACCGTTCAGGGTGCGACTAAGACGCCTTCTGACATAACAGGTCTGGAATATGGGGAAAAGGTAACCAGACCCGCTGAAGACCCGGAGCATACAAATTTTTATTTTACAGGCTGGTATCGTGATGAAGCCTGTACTGATCCGTGGAATTTTAACAAAACAGTATCAGATGGTGATGCAGTTGCCGGCGTCATAACTATATATGCCGGTTGGAAAATGAAGACCTTTACCGTATCGTTTGATTCGAACGGCGGACCGTCAGTTTCAGCACAAACAGTCGATTATGGAAAAAAACTTACAGAACCGAAGATCGATAAAGACGGTTTTAAGCTTTTGGGTTGGTGTAAAGATGTCGAACTGAAAAATTATTTTGATTTTTCATCAGGAATATATGCAGACGCCTGGCTGTATGCCAAGTGGAAAGAAGCTCATGTTGTTTCCTTTAACACAGCAGGAGGTACACCGATATCTCCCATAAAAGTTGTTTCGGGGCAGAAACTTTATAAAAAAGACATTCCGGCCACTACAAAGACGGGTTACAAATTAAAGGACTGGTATACTATATCTGAATGTGAAGCAGGATATGAATATGATTTTGATTCCGATGTGGATGTTGATATTACTCTTTATGCAGCATGGGAAAAGGAAAAATATACCGTAACCTTTGAAAGTAATGGCAGCAGTTTAGCCACACAGCAGGTTTATTATCAGGACAAGGTTATAAGACCTTCAAGCGACCCAGAAAGAACCGGTTTTGATTTCCTGGGATGGTATAAAAACAAGCAGTGTACGGTTTCTTATGATTTCAGCACCGAATTGATGCCGGATCATGATGTTACCATATATGCGGGCTGGGGGCCCGTGATGCTTACGGTGTCATTTGACAAGGTCAGTTCTGATGCTGTGATCAATTTTACTAAAAAGACTGTGTCTTACGGAAGCCTTCTCCCTGAGCCTACGGTCACAAGAGAAGGATATACTCTCGACGGATGGTATCCAAACAAAAACTATATAAAAACTGAAAAATGGGATTTTTCATCAAAGAAAGTCACAGAAAACGGATGGCTGTATGCAAACTGGCTCGTACGCAAATGCAAGGTTACTTTTGAAACTAACGGCGGATCAGTTATCCCTTCACAGATCGTAGTCTACGGTGAGACCGTTTCTGTATCGACCATTCCATCAAAGGCCGGTTTCCGGTTTGGCGGTTGGTACAAAAACAGTTCTCTGACAACTCCTTACGATTTCAGTTCACAGGTAAAGGATGATATTACAATCTATGCCAAATGGGTGACTGCACCGTCCTACAAGATAACTGCTGTTGCATCTCCTACAACTTACGGAAGTATAGCGCCAAGCGGTACATTTAGTGTAAAAGAGAGCGCAAGCCAGAAATTTACATTCTCTCCAAAGACCGGATATGAAGCTTATCTTCTAAAAATAGATAATGTGGATACTCCTTTTGAGGGAAATTCGTATATCCTCGAAAGTATCAGTAAAAATCATACTGTTACAGTGTATTTCAGGGAGATACCCGTTGTCAAACATATAATATCGGCAAGTTGCGCGGACAGTTTCGGAATGATCTCGCCGGGTGGTGAAGTCCCTGTGATTGACGGTCAGAATGCTACTTTCTATTTTGATGCATTGGATGGATATGAACTCGACTATCTTGATATTGACGGATCATCTATAACAGTTTCAACAAATTCGTATACATTTATAAAAGTCGAGACCGGTCATACTATCATTGCACATTTCAAGAAAGCAGATCCTCCTGCTCCTGTCGGACACGCAAAGGTGAAATTCATTGTTGACGGTGAGGAGATCGCAAAAGAGATAGTAAGTCTCGGACAGGTTGTTAAAAGGCCTCCGGATCCTGAGAAGAGCGGGCATATATTCATGGGGTGGTATGAAGGAAACTGGAAGTGGAACTTCTCGGATCCGGTTGAAAAGGATCTGATCCTTACAGCAAGGTTTATCTCTCAGACCGTTTCGAAAGATGATGTACACTCAGGAATGGACAAAGAGATGGATTTGTCAGATCCGGATAATATTACCATGGTAAAAGGACAGTCCTATGATTTCGGTCCCGGCATATGGAATACATCAAATAAGCAGATAGTGACAATCAATAAAAAGACAGGGAAAGCAAAAGCAAAAAATCCATCAAATGTGCCTGTTACGATAACTAATACTGCTGTAACTCCTAATGTGCAGTACAAGATAAAGGTTGTTGATCCGGAACTGTCTGCAAAGAAGCTTACAATGGGAGTTGGAAGCACCCAGAAGATTACGGTTTCCTATTCCGGTGGTCTCAACATAGCATGGGCCTCTTCAAATCCCAGGGTTGCTGCTGTTGATGAAGGCGTCATTACGGCACTGGCAAAAGGAAAGGCCAATATTACCGCATATATGAACGGTAAAGGCTACACCTGCAAGGTTACTGTATCAGATAAATTTACAGCTCCCGCAACATTTGACGGAGTATATGCATTTACGCTCCGTCCGGCACAGACGCTGGATCTTCACAGCATAGCCGTAAATGGTGAAAAGCCGAATAAGCTTGACTGGAGACTCAGTGATGAAAGCGGGACCAGGGATCTTGATAAATCCGGCTGGCTTGCCTGGGATGATGGTATAGTCAGGGTGAGCGTGACCGGGCAACTCAAGGCAAAAGCCTGCGGAGTTTCCACCCTGATAGGAAGGAGAGGAGATACACGAGTAAAGACAATGAAAGTGACCGTGGATACGATTCCTTCCAAAACCGAGACTTATATCAATGTCGGAAAGAACGAAAAACTGTCTTATTATAAAGTAAACAATAAAAAAGCCCATTGGAGCGCCACAAACGAAGGAGATATAGTTCTTTTGGGCTCTGATCCTAAGACCATGGGAACTGTTTATGGCGTAAATGTTGGTACATCAGTAGTGTCCTGTTCCTATAACGGGATGCATTACAGTACAAAGGTTCATGTTGAAGATCCGGATCTTTCCACTGAGGATCAAAGGATAGGCAGGACAGCGACCAATGAATATCTCCTGACTCTCAAAACCGGAACAAGGTTTGTAATAGATGCACCAGATATATCACAGCATGTTATCTGGAAGAGCAAAGACAATAAAATTGCCTTTGCAGATGAAAACGGTATAATAGAGGGAAGAAAACAGGGAAAGACAACTGTTTCCGCAAAGATAAACGGCACAACGGTTAAGATAAAAGTATTTGTCACTCAGTAGATCATAGCCCGAAACGGGTTTGGAGGAAGTCAATATGGCTGCAAAAAAGACCACAACAAAAAAGAAAAAGAGCAGGAGATACTTAAACCGGGCTGCAAGGCGAACCATAGCGGCTCTTCTTATGGTATCTGCGTTGATAGTAGCAGCTATACCTGCGACTCCTTCAAGAGCCGCAGAAGATAGTGAAGAAGCTGCAGGCGCCGCGGGCGAGACTATAAACATAACAGAAGGCAATCTTTACTATGAGTATGAGACTTTAGCCACACCCGGAACAGTGATGCTTAAGGATATCGGCAAAAGTGATACTTCGGCCACCGAAAGCAACATTACACTTGGCACGATCACCGATCCCATGGATACATCCAAAACATATATATGTACGGTAATAGATTCAAACGCTTTTAAAAATTCAAATATTTTCGGAGATATTACAAACGTTACGGCAGATGATGTTATAGAGATAAAAGATGGTGTCTTTGAAAGCTGTCCAAATCTTTCGCAATATACCGGCAGAAATACAAACAAAGTTGGCGCCAGGGCCTTTAAAGACTGTACTAAGCTTGCTAACTGTTTTCTTTCTTCAGCCGGAAATACAAACATCGGAGACATGGCATTTTACAAATCAGGACTTGGCGGCATGCCCGAAACCGGATCATTCAGTTATATGGGAAACAATGCATTTGAAGGATCCGATCTCAAAAGCAGCATAACCGTTAAAGGTCCGGACAGTGTTTCAAGTGAAGTTAAGTTACTGAATGCTGTTTTTAAGGATTGCAAAAATCTCCAAACGGTAACCTTTGAAGGCAAATTCAATTCAATTGGGACAGACACTTTTTCAGGTTGTGAGAATCTGACAACGGTTACATTTCCCGGTGGACTTGCAGGCATAGGATCGGGTTCATTTGACGGATGTGGCAATCTTATTACTGTTACTTTCCCAAATACACTGCCTGCTCTTGTAAGCGGACTTTTTAAGGACTGCAACAAGCTTGAGACCATTGACCTGACAAATGGTCCTGTTTACTCTGCTACAGAGAATAATAATGATATTACGATAGACGGTTCTCTTCCCACAGCACTGAATGAAAACTTTAAGATAAGAGGCTACCGCTATATTGAGGTTGACGGTGTTACAAAGTTTACAAGTGCTTATGATTACTGTATGGCAAATGGTATTACCTATATCTGCAAGGATGATACCGGTGGATTTGCCAGCAAGTATTTTGATGTGACAAGCACCGGTCAGCTTGTAAATATCAATGTCAATGGCTACATCTCAAACAATATGGATCATCCCAACACAATCCTGATTCCGGACACTGTGACGGGTCCTACAGGAAGTGTACAGGTTTCATCGATTGGGGAGAATCCTTTCAGCAATATGGGAAGTAGGGTTATCACCTCTATAACTGTTCCGCCTACTGTGGATTACATATCCGCCGGAGCATTCAACAAGATGACAAATCTTGATAATGTTATCATGTCATCCGAGAATACAACACAATTAGAAGATGATACTTCAAAGCCCCCCGTATTCCCGACCGGTAACAGCAGTTTCTTTGTTTATGGAGACATGCGGAGCAAAACGACTGCGGATGGAGAAAATGCCTACGAATATTGTATGGCAAATAATATTGAATTCAGAGCGTCCGGAAAATACGGGCCGGATGATGACGATGTGACTCTTATTGTTGAAAAAGATAAGACTCTTTCAAAAGTAGCAACCACCATTACTGGATCCGGGCTCAATAAAAATACCGGGATAAAAGCATGCAAAGTTCCCGGGGGTGTTGAGGAAATCTCAGACACGCTGTTCTATAACGACAAGAATATCGAGAAATTTGAGGCGGTTTCATCTACCGGTACAGATGGAAATGAATACGGTCTGAAAAAACTGGCAAACGGACAGTTCCAGGAGTGTACGGCGTTGAACGAGGTCGCGCTTCCGATGACACTTTATGATGTCGGAACACTTCCTTTTAAGGGATGCGATGCTCTGACAGATATCACTGTGGATGCAGCAAGTGACTATTGCTATGCTGAAAACGGTGTGCTGTATGCACCTTCGACTGTTGCAGGAATCACCTCTGTTGGCACGCCTCCTGCAGCCGGTGGGAATTACCGTATAGCTGAAATGCTTGAAAACTCTCCGACGACCACTTATTCTGTTCCTGCAGCCATTAAAGGCAGAGCAGTAGACGAGATCAGCAAAGGTGCATTTTCAGATAATCAGAACCTGCAGATCTTTTCAACCACCGGTTCGAGCGTGACCGAAATACCTGAGAACTGCTTTAACGGTGCAAACTCACTGATACGTGTGACATTAGCTGAAAATATTGCAAAACTTGATAAGGGTTCATTCCAGAATCTTGCAATTCACAATTCCTCACAGCCACTGTTCCGTATATATAATGGATATATGTCCTATGAGGAAGGAAAGCAGAATATCTTTGATTACACCACATCTTCACCCAAAGATGACGCATACTATTTCAGGAGTACGGCACAGGGCGATACAACTTATACAATGTGCCGTCAGAATGATACAGGTGATACAAAGGACAACCTTTACTGGCTTGGTACCACATCTCAGTCGGAAGAAACAAAGAAGGGCCTTTCATCATGTTCTATCATCTATAACGGAAACAAGTCTTCTGACGGGACATATGCGATTCGTGCATGGACCGGCAAGGAAATACCATGGGAACCCGGGACATTCACCAGCGGAGATTTTTATGTAGTTGACGGCGGATCAATGCTTACAAGCGGAACACACTATACTATGAATGCACTTGCCGTTACTCCGATCGATAAGGGAACATATACTTTTACACTGACTGGAACAGGAGACTACGAAGGGACACTAACGGGAACCTTCAAGGTTACAGACGGGTCAGATCCCGGCCCTACACCAACGCCCACACCCGGCTACGGCGACTTTGATGTGGATTACAATTATACAGGTCCCGGGGTGTTCAAGTGGACTGGAACAAAGATAACTCCGAAGCCGATCGTCAGAAGCACGGCTAACCATGACATAATACTTGTTGAAGGAGAAGACTATACGCTCACTTACGGTGACGGTTCTCATGATAACAAGAGCATGGGCCACACAGGAAGCATCAGCATTAACGGTATCGGTAACTATGCGGGCAAAAAGGGAACCAGTTACTTCTCCATCAAAAAGAGCGTTTCGGAGAATATAACAGGAAGCCCCACACCTCCCGGAAAGACCATAGATCTGACGATATCCGGAGGAACCTATGACAGCAAGAACAATGTGTCCGCAAATATCGTGCTTGTAGACCGCACAACAGGAAAGACTCTGGTAGAAGGCGTTGATTATGCTGTCACCTGCACCAAGATAAGCAAAAAGAAACAGGCGATAGCAACGATAACCGGTATGGGTGATTATTATTTCGATACCTATACCTCTTCGAGATTTGCCATAACAAAAGAAAAGAGCACGACAAGCTCCAGCTCCTCGAGTTCTTCCGGAAGTTCATCAAGCAAAAGTTCGTCCAGCTCAGGCAGTTCGTCAAGTTCGGGTAGTTCGTCAGCCTCTTCGAGCAGCTCAAAGTCATCTTCGAGCTCGGGCGGATCAAATTCAAGCAGGACCACGACTTCGGGCGGATCTGCACAGAGAAACAGCGGAGCAGTCAGGCCCGCAACGGATGAGGAACTTTCAAATCTGCTGAGAGCCGCACATATTGATGCCATCAACGGCGGAACGGCTGACGGATACCAGGTCATCATCACAAGAAGCGAAGAGGCCGAGAACAGCTTCCGTCAGGCTCTCATAAACAGGTACGGATCACTTGACAATATCCGTTATTATTCGATGGATATCTCGCTTCGTGATGAGAACGGAAATCCTGTGGATTCAACCGGCGTGACCGTGACCATGACACTGCCTCTGCCTGATTCGCTTGCACAGTACGGAGCGAACAACAGGATGGCGGCAGTTGATGCCACCGGAAATCTCGAGGATCTGAACACGCAGTATTCAATGCTGCAGGGACGCGAGTGTGCAACCTTTGTGGCACCCCACTTCTCGCCCTACGGATTCTATGTGGATATATCAAACCTGGATTATGGTGTGATGGATTCGACTCCGAAGACCGGTGATCCCATCAGTCCCAAGTGGTTTATCAGCATCGGACTGGCGGCGCTTTCTATCTTCCTGTTCCTCAAGAAAGATCCGAAGCCAAAGGCCATGCCTGCGTGACAATATGAAAAGACTTCTTAGCAAAACTTTATTCCTCTTTAGCTTAACGGCAGTGCTTTCGGTACTGCCGTTAAAGTGCGTATATGCCGACGGTGTTCACAAGGAGGAATACATGAATGATGACGCCCTTATTTCTGTCAGCATCGATCCTGATTTCACCTATATCGGAAACCGTGCTTATTATGGATGCGTCAATCTGGAATCCGTCTATATCCCCGAGGGAGTGACAAGGATAGGAGAGAGCGCTTTTGCCATGTGTCCGAACCTGTCCTATGTCTATATACCTTCGACAGTAAGAACCATAGAGCCGGGGGCATTTGCCGGAGATGTTTCTCTTTCGACGGTGGATCTTTCCGGGGACAATGATCATTTCATTTTCAGCAACGGGGCTCTCTATGATGATAATGTGAAAAAGCTCATTTCCTTCCTGCCCGGAAACGGAAGGATAGTTTATCATATGCCGGACTCGGTAAAGACGATATATAATTATGCCTTCTGGGGAAATCCGACTTTGGAAAAGGTTGTCTGTTCAAAACAGGTAACGACCATATCACCCTACGACTTTGCATACTGCTCAGGCCTGAGATATGTGTATATGCCGTCATTTATCAAATCCGTCCAGGAATATGCCTTCAGGGACTGCAAGAACCTGGAGTATCTGTACTTCGGCTATAAGAATGTCGCCATTGACGAGACTGCGTTCTTTAACTGCGGCGGTGATTATTCAACTGTCAGCGGTGCCAACGCTGATGCGTTTAATGCAAAATTTGATTATGGTACAGAGCTTGAAGCGGCAGATATCGTACTGAAAAAGGATCTGTATAATGCAAGCGTTTCCGGCGGCTCGGCATCGACTGATTCCTCTTCCTCAAACAGCGCATCGGGAAACGGGGCATCTGCAGGAGAATCCGGAGCTCAATCGTCTGCGCCGGGCTCAACGGTTGGAAAATGGGATCCTGAGACCACGACCTATGTGACACGCAATCCATATATCAAATCAGCCATAGATACCCTGTCAAACAGGCTGAAAGGACTGGGTTTTGATAATATTTTCAGAAAGGATCGATACAATGGACCTCTGATCACACTGCCTCAATAAACAGGGAAACAGCTTCCCTTCAGATAAAGGAGAATCAAAAAATGGAAAAGATCAAAATGACCACACCGCTTGTAGAGATGGACGGAGATGAGATGACAAGGATCCTTTGGGCGTACATCAAGGACGACCTGATCCTGCCGTATGTTGACCTGAAGACCGAGTATTATGACCTTGGCTTAAAACACAGGGACGAGACTGATGATCAGGTTACTATAGATTCGGCAAATGCGACCTTAAAATACGGTGTCGCAGTCAAATGCGCTACCATCACACCCAATGCCGACAGGGTGAAGGAATATGATTTAAAGGAAATGTACAAAAGTCCCAACGGGACCATCCGTGCCATCCTTGACGGAACTGTTTTCCGTGCGCCGATAAGCGTCAAAGGCATCGAGCCCAATGTGAAGAGCTGGAAAAAGCCCATCACACTCGCACGTCACGCCTACGGTGATGTTTACAAGAATTCCGAGATGAAGATCGATGGTCCCGGAAAAGCCGAGCTTGTTTTCACAGATGAAAACGGCAAAGAGATTCGACAGACTATCTTTGATTTCAAGGGACCGGGCATCATCCAGGGTCTTTATAATACAGACGCCTCCATCGAAAGCTTTGCAAAATGCTGCTTTGAATATGCACTTTCAACAAAGCAGGAACTATGGTTTGGAGCCAAGGATACGATCTCAAAGAAATATGACGCCAGATTCAGGGATATATTCAACGAAGTATTTGATAAGGAATACAAAGCAAAGTTTGAGAAAGCGGGCATCACTTATTTCTATACACTCATCGATGATGCAGTTGCCCGCGTCATGAAGTCCGAGGGCGGATTTATATGGGCATGCAAAAATTATGACGGTGATGTGATGAGCGACATGGTTTCAAGCGCCTGCGGTTCTCTGGCGCTCATGACGAGTGTCCTTGTTTCTCCCAAGGGTGTCTATGAATATGAGGCGGCTCACGGAACCGTGCAGCGTCATTATTATAAACATCTGAAAGGGGAAGAGACCTCCACAAACCCTGTTGCCACGATCTTTGCATGGAGCGGTGCCTTCAGAAAAAGAGGAGAGTTTGACAACAATCAGGGCCTCATTGATTTTGCGGACAGGCTTGAAAAGGCAACTCTTTCTACTATCGAAAGCGGCTACATGACAAAGGATCTGGTGCATCTGACGACCATGAAGGACATACATACCTTGAACACTGAGGACTTCATAAAGAAGATAGCGGAAAACATGGAGAAATAAGCATTTCCCATCAAAAGCTATCATATATAATACAAGAACTGTAAAATAAGCCGATTCTCAAAGGGAGTTTTACATGAAAAACAGATACGATCTGAAAAAATCAATAGTTCTTCTTCTGACGCTCTGTCTGCTTGCAGGCAATCTGTATCAGGTCTACGGCACTGAGGATATGCCTCCGGTTTCCGTGTCTGAAAAAGAGGCGGAAGAAAACGGACAGGGAACTGTTTCAGAAAATGGTACCGAAGATGAAACTCCCACAGACAGGATTTCCGATAATGATGCCGAAGAAGATGATGCTCGGACTGTATCTGATGATATGATCACGGTTTCAGACGAAGAAGCTTCAGGAACAGCGGGAGATGTTTACGGAACCGGTTATATCCCGGTCGAAATGGATGTTCCGGACACATATTATCCCGAAGGATGTGAGGATCCGGCCGGAAGTCTGGAAAGTGTATATTTGCCGAATATCAACACAGAGATAACCTCCGTAAAGAATCAGGGGCAGGAGGGCATTTGCTGGGCTTATTCTGCCTCAGCTGTTCTTGAACAGTCTGCAATTAAGACGGGACTTGGAGATCTTTCGACCAATTATAATGAGGATCAGCTGGAGGATGCTTTTGTATCAAGCCACCGAAATGACCCGCTGAATCTGACAGCCGGAGACAAAGTTGTAAAGGGAGCAGGTGGTAACAACAATATATTTACAACATGGCTCCTGGCCAGCCAGGTTGCGCCTGTGTTGCAGAGCAAAGCAAGAACAAGCGGATATGCAGACAGGGCAGCCAGTCTTGTAGAAGCAAAGATCATCCCTTCGGATGATCTGACAGCTATAAAACAGGCAATAAAGGATTACGGAGCCGTAACCATCGGAATTGACGCCACAAACTATAACGGTTTTGCCAGTGACAAACTAACTTATGGATACAGGGCAAAATACCATTATAATGAAGATCATGCCGTATGTCTTATCGGATGGGATGATACCTTAGACAAGTCAAATTTTGGCGATAAAACAGGCAATGCGTTTTCTTCTGCGTCTTTCAATTCATGTCCGATCAACGGCGGATTTAAGTTCAAGAATTCATGGGGATCAGATGTAGGTGATAACGGTTATCAGTATATTTCCTATGCTGACAATGCTTTTTCGGGATCCGGCCGATACGCGATAGCCTATAAGATCGACAGGGCTGACAGTTTTGAAACTGTCTATGAATATGACGGTTCTTACGGAAGATGGACCTCGACTGTTACAAGGGCTGCAAATATTTATACAGCCCAGGCAAACGATTCCGCTAATGGAGCAGAAATAGTAGACAGGGTAGGGTTTGCCGTGTTTGATACAGGCGAATATACCGTATCCTTATATGTGAATAATCATAATGATGCACTTACCGATGCAACTTCAGGACAATGGTTCATGGATGAAGACAACATAATTGCATCAAAAAATGTAACTGTACAGAATTCAGGATATTATACCACCGTTTTTGATAATGATCCCACAGTAGAAGAAGGAAAAGAATTTGCTGTTGTACTGAAAAGAACTGACGGAACAAGATTTTCGATCTTTTCAGACCAGAGCTATGACAACAATGGATGGATACAGTTCATCATCGATACATCAAATGAAAAGACCTTTGCCCAGAACGGATCAAATCATTTGGACACAACAGTCTTTACTCCGAGACTGAAAGCATTCACAAGAAACACCTCAACGGTTGCCCCCGTAGCAACAGATCTTTCAACAGCGAATATTTCGCTGAAAAAACCAAAGTATAATTATACCGGAGCACAGATCAGACCAATGGTGACTGTCAAGGATAAGAACGGTACGGTTGTCCCCATGACCGGCAATTACACATTGGAATACGGAGACAACCTTAATGTCGGGACAGGGCGCGGGACTGTTCTGGTAAAGCATACGGCCGGCGGGATCTGTACCGGCTCAAGAACCCTGACCTTTGACATTGAACCGGCATATCTGGGCGATACAACAAGTTGGACTTACAATAACGGGAAGTTGGTCGAGAAAGACATTGAAAGCTTTGCATGGCTTTTTTCTCCATTCTACAGAAAAAAAGATGTAGCCAAATATTATCAGCTTTCTCTTAACGGAAACTATCTTGTTGAGGGAACAGATTATTATGTTGATGACCCGGATACTGTTGTTGATTCAACGGAAAACCAGCATATTGATCTTATCGGGATGGGAAATTTCACCGGCAGCAGATACGGATTGGCAAGAAGCAACGGAAACAGAATCGATCTGAATGCCAGAAAGTATTCCACCCTTCCGGATGGTTCACAAGTCTATAATATTGTCAATGATTCAGAAGTCGAGGTAGAATACACCGGCGAACTTCCTGTTATATCCGATCTTAAACTGTGGCATACAACCAGGGGAGCACTGGTGCCAGGCAAAGACTACAAGATCATAAATAATAATACAACTGTCAAAGACGCCAACAGTTCATTTACCGTTACCGCTTCAGGAAACGGTGTATATTCCGGAACCAAAGATGTGCTGGTATATATTGACTATGCAAGCGTTTCCCAGTGTCAGGTTTCCGGTGTAACGAACAAGACCTATACCGGAGCGGCTATTACCCAGGATGATCTTGTTGTAAAAGTAAACGGGAAAACCCTCGAAAAGGGGACAGATTATAAACTTGAATACTCGGAAAATATCAACGCAGGAAACAATGCCAAAGTAAAGATAAAAGGAACCGGTAATTACAAAGATGAAAAGATCGTGAATTTTTCCATTAATAAGGCCACTCCGGTTCTTTCGAACCTTACGGCTACCGATATCGTATCAGGTCAAAGGATCAAGGATTCGATCATTTCGGGAACGGCAAAAAACGGGAGTGTTAAAGTACCCGGCAGTTTTGCTTTTAATCTGCCGATGACAGCACCTCCTGTCGGAACTGCACGGTATGCAGTGATGTTTACGCCTGAAGATGAAAACAATTATGAAAAAGCTTATGGTGAGGTATCCGTCACTGTAAATGAAAGAGATGTCACGATAGCTGTTCCCGGTGTGGACGATCAGACCTACAAGGCAGGAAGAACGCTTTCCGACATAACCATAAATAATCCTGTCGGTAATCCGGCCGGTTCGTGGAGATGGAAAGAACCGCAGAAACTGCTAACTGTTCCCGGAGGAAACTACAAGGCAGTTTTTACCTATGAAGACAGAAGCAAGCCCGATAAGGAATTTAACATCACCGTAAGAGTAAACAAGGCTTCAGTGACTCTGACAGACCTTTCCGCTACGGCAATCAGATACGGACAGTGGCTCTATTCATCACTTGTAACCGGGACCGCAAAAAGCGGAGATGATGATGTCCCGGGAACTTTCAGGTTTATGGACCCGTCGATAGAGCCCTCCTTATCAGACAGTGACAGTACCCTTTATGAGGTTGTATTTACCCCTGAGGATACGGATGACTACCTTACTGCATCCGGAAATGTGATGATACATGTAAACAAAGCGGACTCCTATGTCATGGATCCTGTTGTGCCTGATGTGACCTACAGACAGGGACTTGCGCTTTCGGATATCACACTTATAAATCCTTCCGGAAATATGGATGGTACATGGCGCTGGAATGATCCGTCCACGCTTTTAAGCGTCCCGGGAGGCTATTATCCTGCAACTTTCACGCCGGATGATACCAACTTCAACAACAGGGAAACCTATATTGATGTCGTGGTAATAAAAGCAAATGCAGTCATCCCTGACAGTGCACAGAACACGCTTGATGCCATGACGCTTCCAAAAGGAAAGAGTCTTTCTGATATCACAGACAGGCTGCCTGCCGGCTTCAGGTGGGGAAGCGATGAAGATACTGCCAAAAGATATGATGATGTGGGGCAAAAGATAAACGCCCGGGTTGTCTATAATCCTGATCCGGCAAATTATAATGATGTAACCGGAACGGCTCATATCACGATAGTGGAAGCCAGTGACGATGAGGAAAATGAGGAGCCGCCTGAAAAAGAAGAATTCGACGGAAAGATAAAGAGCCTTGCCATTGTCAATTCTGAGCGTAAAAAGATCAAATCCCTGAAGCTTGCAAAGGGAGATGTATATTATCTGGATGCCGCTGTCGTGACATCAACGGGCGAGGTACCCGAATATCATTTCAGATCGAACAATACCAGAGTAGTCAGAGTGACCGACGACGGTAAGGTAACCGGCTTCGGTCAGGGAACCGCGACGATAACGGTTTACTGCGGCAATAAGACAGCATCCTGTTCCGTTAGCGTTACCGAAGAGATCGAAAAGGTAAGTCTGTTCAGGCAAAAAGACAGGATTAAGGTTGGCGAAAAGCTTGTTGTCATGGCAAATGTTGAACCCTATACTTCTGCTGCCGACAGGACGATAAGCTGGTCCGTTGACAACAAAAAACTGGCTTCTGCAACAGGAAGCGTTCAGGGCTGTGTCCTCACTGCAAAAAAAGCAGGAAGCGTCACACTGACGGCAAAGATAAAGACAAAGGATGCAGGCGGAAAGACATTGACTATGGTCGAAAACTGTCAGGTCCAAATTGATGATCCGAACCTGGAACCCGTATCATCACCGGATAAAAGCTACAAGCTTGGATTCAGGAAAGCATCCGTGAAGATAACAGGACTTGGAAATACCGGTACCGTGACTGCCGTGCTTTCAAAAAGCGAAAAGGCGGAAAGCGTCAGCGTTGACTGGATCTCCTCAAATGAGGATGTGATAAAGATCCGCGAAGCCGAAAGCAGCGCTTATCCGTCCGGCAAAAACGCCATCGCGACAGCCACTGTATCCGCATGCGGAGCAGGGTCGGCTTATCTGATAGCAAAAGTAACCGACAATGAGACGGGACTGACCAATGTAAACCGCTGCAAGGTTACAGTAAATGTTCCGATCCAGCTCATGTTCATTTCAAAGGACAGCCTGGGGCTCCTTAACGGAGATACGATCGGGCAGCTTCGCAAAGGACAGAAAGATACTCTTTTCGTGGATATATTCCCGGAATCGCCGACCAATATCAACAAGGTGACATGGTCTGCAAAAGGCGGAGTGAAGGTAAAGAATGGTGTCGTACAGGCAGTTAAAGTGACGAAGGGGTTATCGACTGTGACAGTTAGATGCGGAAATGTCAGACATACGATATATATAAATGTCACTAAATGACAGAACAGCCGGAAAGCTCATCCCAGCGTTCATAGAGCGTTTCAAGCTTTTGAGATAATTCATTAAGTTCATTCGTGAGCTCCATGCACTTTGAAACATCGGTAGCGATGTCTTCATGTGTAAGGAGCTCATTTATTTCTTCCTGATGCTTTTCAAGAGCGGAGATCTCTTCCTCGCATTTTTTCAGATCGCGCTCAAGTTTCTGCTGTCTGGCTTTCTCGGCCTTCTGAGATTCCCAGTCGTTTTTATTATCCGTATCAGATGAAGCAGAGCCTCCGGATGGCAAAGAAGGGGCGATCCCGGCTGCAGCTGTCAGTTCCGCTTTCTTTTCAATATAATAATCATAGTTTCCTATGTAGTTTACGATATGATGAAATCCGTCTGAACCGGCTGATGTCAGATCCAGTATCCTTGTGGCGACAGAATTGATGAAATATCTGTCGTGGCTTACGAAAAAGACTGTACCTTCGTACTCGTTCAGAGCGTTTTCAAGCACTTCCTTTGAGTCGATATCAAGGTGGTTTGTCGGCTCGTCCAGTATCAGGAAATTTGAGTTTCCAAGCATCAGTTTTGCCAGGGAGATCCTGCCTCTTTCACCTCCTGACAGCACATCGGTGAGCTTGAAGACATCCTCGCCGCAGAACAGAAAAGCCGCCAGTGTGTTTCTTATCGAGGTGTTGTCCATGTCAGGATAGGCGTCGGATATCTCGTCAAACAGAGTATTGCCCGGAGTCAGCAGCTGCTGCTCCTGATCATAATAACCGATCTTCACATTGGTGCCGAGCCTGAAATGACCCGAAGAAGGCCGCAGGTTCTTTGTCAGGATCTTTAACATGGTTGTCTTTCCGGTGCCGTTATTTCCGATCAATGCTACTCGTTCGCCTCTTTTTATCTCAAAAGAAATATCGTCAAACAGCGGCTTTCCGGGGAAGGACATGGAAAGACCTTCAACAGAGAGAACATCCTTTCCGCTCATTATGGAAGGCGTTATTACAAGATTCATCTTTGTATTGAATTCCGGAGGCTTTTCGACATGTTCCATCCGGTCGAGGAGCTTCTGTCTGGAATCCGCGCGCTTCACGGATTTTTCCCGGTTAAAGGAGCGCAGTTTTTTTATCACTTCCTCCTGATGCTCAATCTCCGCCCTATTGTTCAGATAGGCCTTCAGTGCGATATCCCTTGCCTGTTTTTTCTTTGCTGCATAATCCGTGTAATTGCCTGTATATACAGTACAGACACCGTTTTCAAGATCAATGATCTTTGTGACGATCCTGTCGAGGAAATATCTGTCATGGGATACTACAAGGACGGCGCCTTTGTAGGCGCGCAGAAATCCCTCGAGAAATTCGACAGAGCTTAAGTCAAGATGGTTGGTTGGCTCGTCAAGTATGATGATCGATGGTTTGGAAAGCAGAAGCTTTGCAAGCGCAACCCTGGTCTTCTGGCCGCCGGAGAGAGTACCGGTAAGCTTTCCGTGATCCTCCCCGGAAAAGCCAAGACCTTTTAATACTCCGATGATCTCGGAATTGATGGCATAACCGCCTTCCAGTTCAAAATGCGAATTGAGAACTGAATATCTTTTCATCACGCTTTCAAGTTCATCGCCCGAAAGGCTTTTCATGCGGACTTCAAGATTTCTGATCTCTTTTTCCTCATCAAGCAGGGCCTGTTTTGCCGAAAGCATCTCTTCCCAGATGGTTTTCTTCGGATCCACCGCATCCGACTGGGCCAGATATCCCAGGGTCTGTCCGGAACTTACAACAACATTTCCGGAATCGGGACTGATCCTTCCGGTTATCATATTGAGGAGAGTGGATTTACCCACGCCGTTGCTTCCGACAATGGCGCATTTTTCGTTCTCTTCTATATGAAAGGAGCAGGTTCTTATTATGTCTTTCCCGTCAAAGGATTTTGTGATGTTTGAACACTGAAGTATCATAATGCGAAGGTTGTCAACTTTTTAACAAGGTAGTATAATCAGAAACTGATATAGATAATAACACATGAAAAGTACAAATCAAAGCAAGAGGTTTATCCGCATGGAGGCAAAGGAGATTTCAAAGACCGTCATCGCCAGGCTCCCCAGGTATTTCAGATATCTGGGAGAACTGAAGGAGCAGGGCACTGAGAGGATATCATCAAAGGATCTGTCGCAGCTCATGAATGTGACAGCATCACAGATCAGACAGGATCTCAACAATTTCGGCGGCTTCGGACAGCAGGGCTACGGTTATAATGTCAATTACCTGTACGGAGAGATAGGAAAGCTTTTGGGACTTGACAAGCCGCACAATCTCATCATTTGCGGGGCCGGAAGCCTGGGCACCGCCCTGGCCGGAAACCCCGATTTCATAAATGCAGGTTTTCGCATCAAGGCAATGTTTGATGTCGATCCGGTAAAGATCGGCAAATTCCTGCACGGTATAGAAGTCCACTCAAATTCGGAGCTGGAGGATTTTATCAAAGAAAACGATATTGATATCGCGATAGTTGCTGTTCCGGTAAACTCCGCAAATACCCTGAAGGACAAGCTGGTTGATTACGGCATACGCGCCATCTGGAATTTTTCAAACACGGATCTTGATGTGCCTGACGATGTGGCAGTTGAAAATGTGCATCTTCTTGACAGCCTGATGAAGCTGTCATGCGTGAAGGTTCGGCAGATGAACTGATAGGACAGGAAGGATGACATGGCAAAGGATGTATTTGAACAGGCCCTGAAAAACAAAAGAGTACCCGTGCTCACTCTTGATAATAAGTGGCACAAGCTGTTCAACACAGGCGACTTTCCTGAAATGAAGCCTCATGTTGATGCGCTGAACTCTCTGCTGAAGGAGCAGGCCCGCGTACAGGATGAGATAAAGTCGCTCAAAAAGGTCAAGGCCACCCTCATGGATGAGATAGTTGAGAACATGCCGGACGGTGAGCTGAATATGGATGCGTCCCAGTCAAAAAAAGTCGCAGAGAGCAGGAGACTTATAGATGAGGCGAACGAAAAGCTGCAGGAATGTGAAGACAGGCTGCTCGATCTTCCAAAGATGATTGACGAGGAAAACTACCAGCTCATGCTTCTTTCGATGGACTACTGTTATGATGTGCTTCTTGAGAATACCGAGGATATAGAAAACATCGGAGCATGGATCAAGGAGATGAGGATGGAACTGAAAAAGAACATCCTCAAAAAGCAGCAGAAGGAAGTAAAGAATGTCGAGCTTTATTCCTATATGCATGACATCTTCGGTTCTGAAGTCATCAGCATCTTTGATATCAAATATGATGTGGAGAAGAAAAAACAGGAGATGATAGCTGCTGCCCAGGCAAGGGCAGAAGAACGCAAGAAACAGGAAATGAAGGAACAGGCGATAAAGAACATCGCAGAAGGAAAAGTTCCCGGAGATAAAAAGGAGACAAACGACGGATAATGGAATACATCCTGACAGCCGAAGAAAAACACAGCGCAGATGAATATACATCAACGCATCTGCATGTGAGTTCTGAAGTACTGATGGAAAGGGCAGCTTTGGCAGCATATGATGTACTGCTTGAAAGGGATCTTCCGCTAAATAAAGTCTGCATAGCCTGCGGACCCGGAAACAACGGCGGAGACGGGCTCGCTTTGGCCCGCATACTTGCCGAAAAAGGATATATCGCTGACATAGTACTTCCGGGCGGCACCGAAAAGATGAGCGAAACCGAAAAAACACAGTACCTGGCTCTGCTTGCTCTGTGTCCGGATACAGAGATCACGCCTGCCGTTCCTCAGAAGGAGTATTCCCTTCTGATAGATGCGCTTTTCGGCATATCATTGAACAGAAATCCTGAAGGCCTCTATCTGGAAACAATAAAGGCTTTTAACACTCTTCATGACAAAGGTTCTTTTACGGTAAGCCTTGATATACCCTCCGGAGTAAACGCCTCTACCGGCAGAGTCATGGGAATGGCTGTGCTTGCAGATATCACTGTTGCCTTTGCATTCAAGTGCATCGGAAATGTGCTGTATCCCGGCGCTGCTTTCAACAATGAGGTTATCAGAAAAGACATAGGAATCACGGATAAATCCATAACCTCCGGACCGCAGGTAAAAGCTCTTTCGGATGAAGACATAGTCCTGCCCGAAAGGATCAGATATTCAAACAAGGGAACCTTCGGAAAGGTGCTGCTCATAGCCGGTTCAAAGAAAATGTCCGGCGCCGCTGTCCTTGCTGCAAATGCCGCATTCAGGACAGGCTGCGGTATGGTCAGGGTCTATACCGCATCGGAAAACCGCGAGATACTCCAGGAGACCGTGCCGGAAGCCATCGTAAATGTCTATGATGAAAACGATCCTCTCCATGAGATAGAGGAGTGTTTCAGCTGGTGCGATGTGGTCGCTATAGGACCGGGACTTTCATATTCAGATGATGCAAAGTCGCTGGTCAGATTTGTTTTTGAGAATTCCCCGGTGCCGATCGTTGCGGATGCGGATGCACTGAATATCGCATCGGACGATCCGGGAATGCTGATAAACGAAAGCCGTGATATCATCATCACTCCGCATGTGGGCGAAATGTCCCGTCTTACCGGACTTTCAGTAAATGATATCACGGAGCATCTCCTTGATACTGCTCTGGATTTTGCCGAAAGCTATAACCTCATCTGCGTATTAAAGGATGCAAGGACGGTAATTGCCGACCCGTCAAAAAAAGCCTGTATTAACCTGAACGGAAACAGCGGAATGGCAACAGCCGGAAGCGGAGATGTGCTTACCGGAATCATAGCATCTCTTCTGGCGCAGGGCGTCGCTCCGTTTGATGCAGCCTGCAGAGGATGCGCCATTCATGGAAAAGCCGGAGACTGTGCCTCAGGCAAGCTTGGCGAGGCCGGTGTCATGGCGCGCGACATTATCGAAGGCATCAGATAAAAATAAGATTGCTTATAAGTTTTTATTATTGTATATTAGTTTGTCGGTGAAATAATATGGCGTTTTTAAGATTTTTGTCAAAAGACAGGGGCGAGGATGAACTCGAGGATGAGATAAAATCCATCGTCAGCGAGGGCACCGATTCCGGAGACATAGAGGAATCCGAAGCCCGTATGATAAACAATATCTTCGAACTCGATGACAAGGAAGTCCGTGATGTCATGACCCACAGGGAAAATGTGACTGGCTTTGAAGCGGGCAGCATTCTTGAAGATGTTGTAAAGCAGATGGTAAACGGCTCAAATTCGAGATTTCCCGTCTATGAGGACAATATAGACAATGTCACGGGCATCATTTATTTCAAGGATGCAGTACGGGCAGGCTTTAATGATGAGCTGAAGCAGAAGAGCATAAATGAGATTGACGGGCTTATAAAGGATGCGGTCTTTGTTCCCGAGACCAGAAAGATAGATTCTCTTTTCAGGTTCATGCAGAAAAGAAAAGTCCATATGGTCATCATAGTCGACGAGTACGGACAGACAGCCGGTATAGTCACGATGGAGGATATCCTTGAAGAGATCGTAGGAAACATCCTCGACGAATATGATACCGATGAGATGAACATCAGACAGCTCGCCGGTGACACCTACATCATAAACGGACTGACACATCTTGATGAACTCGGAGAAATGCTGAACATAACTTTTCCCGAGAACGGGGTTGAGACCCTGAACGGATTTCTGACGCAGGCATTGGGACATGTCCCGAAATCCGGAGAAATATTTGAGGAAACTTACGAAGGCTACAATTTTCATGTGGTATCGATCAGCAACCATGTGATCCAAAAGGTAAGAGTAAAAAAGATTCATAATGAAGAAAAAGGAGAACAGTAATGTCAGGACATTCTAAATTTGCAAACATCAAGCACAAGAAGGAAAAGAATGATGCGGCCAAGGGAAAGATCTTTACCATCATAGGCCGTGAAATCGCCGTTGCGGTAAAAGAGGGAGGCCCTGATCCTGCGAACAATTTCAAACTTGCATCAGTCATCGCAAAGGCAAAGGCGAACAATATGCCCAACGATACCATAGAGCGCGGCATCAAAAAGGCATCCGGTGACGGCGGCAGCGTAAACTATGAATACTGCACCTATGAAGGCTACGGTCCTGCAGGCATAGCGATCATAGTCAACACGCTGACTGATAATAAAAACAGGACGGCTGCCGATGTACGTTCTGCTTTCACTAAGGGAAGCGGGAACATGGGAACACCGGGCTGCGTTTCGTTCATGTTCGATGAAAAAGGACAGATCATCATAGACAAGGAGGAGTGCGATCTGGAAGCGGATGATCTGATGATGATGGCTCTTGATGCAGGAGCGGAAGATTTCTCGGAAGAAGAGGACAGCTTTGAGATACTGACAGCACCTTCGGATTGCGAGACAGTCCGTGAGGCGCTTGAAAAAGAGGGGATCAAAATGGTTTCTGCCGAGGTTGTCATGCTTCCTCAGAACTATGTTGATCTTTCTGATGAAAATGATATCAAAAATCTCGAAAAGCTTTTAGACCTGCTTGACGAAAACGATGACGTGCAGTCGGTTTATCATAACTGGAATGAATGATATGGTTGATGAAGAAAAAGACATCCCCGTAGACGAGAAGCCCGGGATGATAAAGAACCCTCTGAAGATCCCGCCCGTCAGCAAAAAGAGCGAGCCCGAATACGATATAGAAGTCTCAGATGACGACGATTACGATATCAAATGATCATTAAATGGGACCCGAATACGGTTTTTGAGATAAACCGGTATGAATTTAAAAGCAGCAAGGTGAAAAAGCCACTGAAGATCGCCGTACTGGCCGATCTTCATAATTGTGTCTACGGCAGGTGCAATGAAGTGCTTATCAATGCCATCAAAGATGAGTCTCCCGATATCATCGCCATAGCAGGTGACCTGATCGAGGCCGGGAAAAATGCTTCACAGACTGCCGGCATGTTTTTATTATTCAGGCTGGCAAAACATTATCCCGTATATTACGGAGTGGGCAATCATGAAAAAAGGCTGTTCCTTTATGACTGCTATAAAAGGCAGCGCAACGAGCTGGTCTACGGACTTGTCAAAAGCGGCGTAAAACTCATAGGAAACAAAGGCTACAGAATAGATGATACTAATGTTGTCATAACCGGACTTGATATTCCTCATGAATACTACAGAAGAGTGTTCCACAGATACACAAGCGGGGATGAACTAGTATCCTGGCTTGGCCCCGTCGACAAAGACAGCTACAATGTGCTGCTCGCTCATGACCCTTCACATTTTAAGGCTTACTGTGAATACGGTCCGGATCTCGTCTTTTCCGGCCATGTCCACGGCGGGATAGTCAGGCTCCCGAAGGTGGGAGGACTGGTATCTCCCGAATACAGGCTCTTTCCGAAGTATGATTCGGGAATATACGAAATGAACGGCACAAAGATGCTTGTCAGCAGGGGACTCGGCTCGCATACGATAAATATCAGGATCAATAACAAGCCCGAGCTCATTATAGTGACTCTTTCAGGCGAAGAATAAAATGGAAACCATAGAAGTTAAGCTTGAATCATTTGAAGGACCTCTCGATCTGCTCCTTCATCTGATCGACAAGAATAAAGTTGATATATACGATATACCGATCGCTCTCATCACCGGGCAGTATATGGAATACCTGGAAAGCATGGAGGAAGAGGATCTGTCCAAAATGAGCGACTTTGTCGTGATGGCTTCGACGCTGCTTGACATCAAGTGCAGGATGCTGCTTCCGAAGGAAGTCGATGAAGAAGGAGAGGAGATCGATCCGAGAACCGAGCTGGTCCAGAAACTGCTCGAATACAAGGTATATAAATACATGTCCTATGAACTCAAGGATATGCATATCGATGCGGGGCACTGCCTTTTCAAGCCGTCCACCATGCCAAAAGAGATCACTGACATGAAGCCTCCGGTCGATTATGAAAAGCTGCTGGCGGATACGACCCTGTCAAAGCTGAACGATATCTTCAAGGAACTGATGAGGCGGCAGGAGGACAAGTTCGATCCAATCAGATCAAAATTCGGAAAGATCGAAAAGGAAGAGATAAACACTGAGGAAAAAATGAGCTACATCAGGAACTATGCATGCAGCCATCAGAGTTTTTCCTTCAGGGCGCTGCTTGAAAAGAGCAGCTCCAGACAGGAGATAATCGTAACTTTCCTGATAATACTTGAGATGATGAAGACCGGGGAATTCACGGTATCACAGGATGATATCGATTCAGATATGATAATAAAGGTAAACAGGGTGGCATGATATGAACAGTAAAGAATTGCAGTCTGTCATAGAGGGGATACTATTCACGACCGGCGCAGCCATAGAGATAGACAAGCTTTCGGAAGTATCGGGCGAAGACAGGATAGATGTTGAATTTGCTATCGAAGCCATGAAGGAAAGGTATGCCCTACCGGAGAGCGGGATAACCATACTGACTATAGATGACAAAGTCCAGCTGTGCACCAAGACCGAGCTGTATGAATATCTCGTAAAGGTCGCAAAGGCACCGAAGGATTATACGCTTACGGACACAGTGCTTGAGACACTGTCGATCATAGCCTACAAGCAGCCCGTGACGAAGATGCAGATTGAAAATATCAGAGGCGTCAGCTGTGATCATGCCGTAAACAAGCTGGTTGAATATGATCTGGTAAAGGAGCTCGGCAGGCTTGATGCGCCGGGACATCCGATACTGTTCGGGACCACCGAGGAATTTCTGCGTGCCTTCGGCGTCGGATCGATAGACGATCTTCCGGAGATGACAATGGACAAGGTTGAATCTTTCAGGGAACAGGCCGAAGAAGAGGCGGATGAAAGACTCGGGAAGGAAACTTCGGAGGATACCGAAGAAAAGGTTGATGTAGGCGTCTGAATTTTCTTTAAATTTGTTTTTTCCTATGTTATACTAGTTCACAGTGCGATTTTAACTCACCAGTTAAGTGTATATTTATAATATTTTATGGAGGTCACAAGATGGGCAATCTCACAACAAGCTCAGCGGGCAGAAGGATCCTTTCTCTGCTCGACGAAAACAGTTTCGTTGAGATCGGTGCTGAAGTCACAGCCAGAAACACCGATTTTAATCTCGAAACGAAGAAGGCTCCCGGCGACGGTGTCATAACCGGCTACGGAGTCATCGATGATTGTTTGGTTTATGTGTACAGCCAGGATGCTTCCGTTCTTGCGGGTGCTGTAGGCGAAATGCATGCCAAAAAGATCGTCAATCTCTACAAGCTGGCAATGAAGACCGGCGCACCGGTGATCGGACTGATCGATTCGGCAGGCCTGAGACTTGAAGAGGCAACCGATGCTCTGTATGCATTCGGAAGCATTTACAGGCACCAGGCAGCAGCTTCCGGAGTAATCCCACAGATCACTGCTGTTTTTGGCAACTGCGGAGGCGGACTTGCGCTGATACCTTCTCTTACTGATTTCACCTTTATGGAGGAAAGCAAGGCAAAGCTGTTTGTGAATTCTCCCAATGCAGTCAAGGATAATTACGAAGAGAAGAAAGATACAGCTTCGGCTGCATTCCAGAGCGGAGAGTGCGGAACTGTTGATTTTACAGGTTCAGAGGAAAACATCCTTGCATCGATCAGAGAGCTTGTTTCTTTCCTTCCTTCAAACAATGAAGAGGATGCTCTCATTGACTGCAGCGATGATCTGAACAGGGCTTCATCCGTGATAAGCGCCTGCACCGGAGATACAGCGGCTGCATTCAGGGAGATCGCAGATAACAATGAATTCCTGGAAATCAAGTCTGCATACGGAAAATCGATGGTTACCGGATTTGTCAGACTTGACGGACAGACGGTCGGATGTATCGCAAACAGGACGGATATCACCGGCGAAGACGGAAAGAGCGCAGAGAAATTTGATCCTGTCCTTACTGTATCCGGTTTGAAGAAGGCCACAAAGTTCGTTAAATTCTGTGACGCCTTCAATATCCCCGTTCTTACATTTACAAATACAAAGGGTTACTGCACCTGCGAATGCGCTGAAAAGAATATCGCAGCAGCTGCTTCCGCCTTTGTCTATGCACTTTGCGACAGCACAGTTCCCAAGGTAAATGTCTATATCAAAGAAGCATTCGGTACCGCTGCTGTAGTCATGAACTCAAAGGCCCTTGGTGCTGATTATACATATGCATGGACCGGAGCAAAGATCGGTTCCATGGATGCAAAGAACGCTGCATCCATCATGTATGACGGAGAGGGCAGTTCGGTTATCGATGAAAAAGCAAAGGAATATGATGCTTTGCAGGACAGCGTCGCATCAGCCGCCAAGAGAGGCTATGTTGATACAATCATCGATCCGGCTGATACCAGAAAATATGTGATCGGTGCGTTTGAGATGCTCTACGGCAAGAGAGAGGACAGACCCGATAAAAAGCACGGAAGTGTATAAGGAAAGGATGGACAAAGCATGAAAAGTTTTATAAAGAAAAGCCTGATAATTTCATGTGTCCTCATACTCGGAGTTCTTTCCTTTGGCTGTGCAAAGAAAGGAGAAAATCTTGAGGTAAGCGATTCGGCCATTGCTGCATCTGCCGGTATAATAAACGGCATCACGACGATGGATGCTTCCTACAAAGATGAGCTCCTTGCGATGGAACCTGATGAGATCGAAGATTTCTTCAAGCAGTACGGGTATTCCATCGACGGAAAGGCGTTTCTCTCCGGAGTTTCTGGATATATGGATGCCGTGGATGAGATGGGCGGAGTTATCGATATAAGCGAACCGCTGATGGCTTCCACGGATGACAGTATTACCGCAACATTTGATGTTGACGGTGTCGAAAGAGATGCAAAGATCGTAGTCACATTGAATGAAAGGAACAAGATCGAATCCATCACGACAAACTGTGATTACACCTTTGCAGAGAACTTGAGAAAAGCTGGACTGAACACGGTTCTCGGTATGGGTACGACCTTCGTTATCCTGATTTTCTTAAGTCTCATCATCAGCCTGTTCAAATTCATACCTGATCTTCAGGACGGATTTGCAAAGAAGAAATCAGCTGCTGCAAGTCCTGCAGCAAAGGCAGTCGATAATACAATAAGCCAGATCATCGAAAAAGAAGAGGCTGCCGATGATAATGAGCTGATAGCTGTTATCACTGCCGCAATTGCGGCATATGAAGGTGCATCTCCTGCAGGAGGAAGCGTATCTCCTTCGGGTGATGGTTTTGTGGTACGTTCAATAATTCGCAGATAAACAAATTTCAGATAGGAGAAAAAACTATGAAAAACTACACTATCACGGTTAACGGAACAACATATGACGTAACTGTCGAAGAGACAGGCGCAGGCTCAACTCCTGCAGCAGCACCCAAGGCTGCTCCTGCTCCCAAAGCAGCTCCCGCTGCCGCACCCGCACCCAAGCCGGCATCTGCAGGCGCAGGCTCTATCAGAGTCGAGGCAGGTGCTGCAGGTAAGGTATTCAGGATTGAAAAGAATGTCGGAGACGCAGTAAAGAAGGGTGACGCTGTTGTTACCATAGAGGCCATGAAGATGGAGATCCCTGTTGTAGCCCCTTCAGACGGAACAGTTGCCAGCATCGACTGTGCCGTAGGAGATCCCTGCGAGGCAGGCGGACTTCTTGCTACTTTGAAATAAGATGTGATGTGACTTTGGAGGTCAAAAAATGGATTATATTGCTAATACTATAAGCAATCTCGCAAGTCAGTCCGCGATCACGACAATGAGTATCGGAAATGTGATCATGATCATTGTCGCATGTTTCTTTCTGTATCTTGCGATTGCAAAGGGATTTGAGCCTTTACTTCTTGTACCGATCTCGTTCGGTATGCTTCTGGTAAATATCTATCCCGATATTATGGCGGAAAACGGACTCCTCCACTATTTCTACAAACTGGATGAGTGGGCGATCCTTCCTTCGCTGATATTCATGGGAGTCGGCGCCATGACCGACTTTGGACCGCTGATCGCCAATCCCAAGAGCTTCTGGCTTGGGGCCGCGGCTCAGTTCGGTATTTTTACAGCTTACTTTGGAGCTATTGCCTTCGGCTTCAATGACAGGGCTGCTGCTTCAATTTCTATCATCGGCGGGGCTGACGGTCCTACATCGATCTTCCTTGCATCAAAGCTTGGTCAGACCGATATCCTCGGACCTATAGCTGTTGCGGCATACTCATATATGTCACTGGTGCCTGTCATTCAGCCTCCGATAATGAAGCTTCTCACGACAAAAAAGGAGAGAGCGATCAAAATGGAACAGCTTCGTCCTGTTTCCAAGCTTGAAAAGATCCTTTTCCCGATTATTGTTACCATAGTGGTATCTCTGATACTTCCCACAACAGCACCTCTCATCGGAATGCTGATGCTCGGAAACCTCTTCAGAGAATGCGGTGTTGTAAGACAGCTCACCGAGACCGCATCAAATGCTTTGATGTACATAGTTGTCATCCTTCTCGGAACATCTGTTGGTGCTACAACAAGTGCTGAGGCTTTCCTGAATTCAACAACACTGAAAATAGTCTGTCTTGGTCTTGTTGCTTTCATGTTTGGTACAGCGGCCGGAGTTCTTTTGGGTAAACTGATGTGCATACTTACTCACGGCAAGATAAATCCGCTGATCGGATCTGCAGGAGTTTCTGCAGTACCTATGGCCGCCAGAGTTTCACAGAAGGTCGGAGCAGAGACAGATCCCACCAATTTCCTTCTGATGCATGCCATGGGACCGAATGTGGCAGGTGTCATCGGAACCGCTGTTGTTGCGGGAACCTTTATGGCAGTTTTCGGAATAGTCTGATTTATAAAAAATATTTAGGAGGAACATAAAACATGGCAGATACGATCAAGAAGGTCGGCATTACCGAAACAATACTGCGTGATGCCCACCAGTCTTTAATAGCTACAAGAATGCCTACCGAAGTGATGCTCCCTATACTCGATACGATGGAGCAGGTAGGATATCATTCAATAGAATGCTGGGGCGGTGCAACATTTGATTCATGTCTCAGATTCCTGAAGGAAGATCCCTGGGTGAGGCTTAGAAAGATCAAGGAAAAATGCAAGACAACGCCTCTGCAGATGCTTTTCCGCGGACAGAATATCCTCGGCTACAGCCATTATTCGGATGATGTTGTTGAGTACTTTGCACAGAAATCTGTTGCAAACGGTATCGATATAGTCAGGATCTTTGACTGCTTAAACGACCTCAGAAATCTTGAAACAGCCGTAAAGGCCACAAAAAAGGAAGGCGGACATGCCCAGATCGCCCTTTCCTATACACTCGGAGATGCATATACACTTGATTACTGGAAAGATATAGCAAAGAGAATCGAAGACCTCGGCGCTGATTCTATCTGTATCAAGGATATGGCCGGACTGCTTCTGCCTCAGGCAGCATATGATCTGGTTACGGCCATGAAGTCAAATACAAGGCTTCCGATCCAGCTTCACACACACTATACCTCCGGTGTCGCATCCATGACATATCTGAAGGCTGTAGAAGCCGGAGTGGATGTGATCGACTGCGCATCGTCGCCTCTTGCAATGGGCACATCTCAGCCTGCAACCGAGGTTATGGTAAAAGCACTGGAAGGAACGCCCTATGATACCGGGCTTGACCTCAAGCTCCTCATAAAGATCGCAAAGCATTTCGAGCCCTACAGGGAAGAAGTGTTAAAGAGCGGACTTTTGAGCCCGAAGGTCATGGGTGTGAATATCAACACTTTGAGATATCAGGTTCCCGGCGGAATGCTTTCGAACATGATCAAGCAGCTTGACGAACAGGGCAAGATCGACAAGCTTGACGAGGTTCTCGAAGAGGTGCCCAGAGTCCGCAAGGACTTCGGCGAGCCGCCTCTTGTTACTCCTTCTTCACAGATAGTAGGAACCCAGGCAGTCATGAATGTCCTCATGGGCGAAAGATACAAGGTCGCAACGGAACAGACAAAGGATCTGTGCCGCGGCAAGTACGGCCAGACTGTAAAGCCCATGAATCCCGAGGTTGTTGCAAAGATAATCCCCGGCGAGACGCCCATTACCTGCCGTCCCGCAGACCTCATCGAGCCGCAGCTTGCAAAGTTCGAAGAAGAAGTCAAGGAGTGGAAGCAGCAGCCCGAAGATACACTTTCATATGCGCTTTTCCCTCAGGTCGCTGTCGATTTCTTCAAATACAGAAAAGCTCAGCAGGATGGTGTTGATCTTACAAAGGGCAATAAGGACGCAAAGGCATATCCTGTCTGAGAAATATCGGATGTTTTTCAAAAACCCGGCAGGTCTCTGCCGGGTTTTTTCATCCTTAAATTTACTCTTGAAAATGTATTATATTTGAATTAAAATAACAGGTGCATTTATACAATTATGCAATATGATCACAGGAGATATATATGGCAAGAAAACAGGTTGTGACCAGGGAACTTCTGCTTGAAGGAGCATTTGCTCTTGTAAGGGATCAGGGCAGGGAAAAGCTGTCCGCAAGGAACCTTGCATCAAAATGCGGCTGTTCGACCCAGCCCATATTCAGGATATATGAGAACATGGCAGATCTTGAAAAAGACCTGCTCCATAAATGCGAAGATTTCTATTCGGATTTTTACAAGGGCTCACCCTCCGTAAACGACACCCCTTTTGTAAATCTCGGGCTTGTATATATCCGTTTTGCTTCAGAATATCCAAATCTGTTCAGGATCATCTTTTTTGACGATATCCAGTCCGAAAAGAGCATGTATGACCTCATAAACGGCGGCGATAACAACTTCATCGTCGGAGAGTTCAAAAAACTTCACGGCGTATCGATGGATGAGTTCTCGGTGCTTTTCATGAGGATGTGGATCTTTATCCACGGTATCGCCTGCATGGTGCTGAAAAATGATTTTGATATGTCGCAGAAGGAAATCGAAGAACTCCTTGTTGCCACTTATATAGCTTTTTCCGGTGCATAAGTGAAATACGATCTTATTATAGCAGGAGCGGGTGCTGCAGGCCTTATGGCTGCAAATACAGCTGTCAGGCAGGGGCTCCGCCCTCTGATCATCGAAAAAAACGAAAAAGCCGGGAAAAAGCTTTATATTACCGGCAAGGGAAGGTGCAATTTCACCAACGCTTCAGACCTTGACACGATCATCGCCAATATATGCACCAATCCTTCTTTCATGTATTCTTCTCTGAATGCATTTTCAAATTATGATGTCATCGCTTTCTTTGAAGAATTGGGCCTTCGATCAAAAACAGAGCGGGGAAGCAGGGTGTTTCCCGAAAGCGACAGATCATCCGATGTAATAAAGGCATTGCTGAAAAACCTTCCCCCAAAAAGCATAATATATAACACGAAGGTAACCGAAATCATGATAAAGGACGGTTCGGCCTTCGGAATAAGATGCGGTGAAAAGACATTTCTGTCGGATAATATAATCATTGCTACAGGCGGCCTTTCATACAGTTCAACAGGTTCCGACGGAGACGGGATGAGATTTGCGAAAGAAGCCGGACTGAAGGTTGCTCCCTGCTTTCCGGGATTGGTCCCGTTTAACATCAGAGAGGAAATATGCAGGCGTATGCAGGGCCTGACCCTGAAGAATATAAGCATAGATATTACCTGCGATGACAGAAGCGTCTACAGCGACTTCGGAGAGCTTTTGTTCACGCACTTCGGTGTTTCGGGACCGGTTATCCTTTCTGCTTCTTCGTTGTGCGATCCGGAAATATTCAGGAAAAGGCCCGTCCTACATATAGACCTGAAGCCTGCCCTTGAACTAAAGGTTCTTGATGCGAGACTGGTAAGGGAACTGAAGGAGAATTCAAACAGAGATTTTGCAAACTGCCTGAAAAACCTCCTCCCTTCAAAAATGATACCTGTCATTGTCGAGCTTTCGGGGATCCCCCGTGACAAGAAAGCCAACATGATTACAAAAGAGGAGAGGACAAATCTTGCCTGCCTTTTAAAGGATCTCAGGCTTACGATACTTTCGCTTCGCGGTTTTGAAGAGGCTGTAATAACAAGGGGCGGAGTGGATGTAAAGGAGCTGGATCCAAAGTCCTTTGAATGCAAAAAGATAAAAGGTCTGTATTTTGCCGGCGAAGTGGTTAATATTGATGCCCTGACCGGAGGATATAACCTGCAGATAGCCTGGAGCAGCGCCTATGCAGCGGCGATGTCCGTGGCTTCAAAAAGCCAACGATAACCACCGGGATTCCTGCATGCGGCAGAAATGATTATACACGGTTTATAAAATAAAAAAGGAGATTGAATATGATAAAAAACATAGCTTTAGACGGGCCTGCGGGAGCCGGAAAATCCACCATTGCAAAGCTCATCGCAAAAAAACTGAATTACATCTATGTTGATACAGGCGCGATGTACAGGGCCATGGCGCTTTTCATGCTGCGCCGGGGAGTTGATATCAATGATGAAAAAGCCATAATCGACGCTGCAAAGGAAGCAGAGATTGAGATCAGGTACGAGGATGGTGTCCAGTGCGTTATATTAAACGGCGAAAATGTAAATGACTATATCAGGACGGAAGAGGTCAGCAATGCCGCATCAAAAACTTCTGTCGTCCGTGAAGTCAGGGAAAGGCTTGTCGCTCTGCAGCAGTCTCTTGCCGCAAAGGAAAATGTTGTGATGGATGGAAGGGACATCGGAACAAAGGTCCTGCCTGACGCATATTTAAAGGTCTTTATGACTGCCTCCGCGGATGTAAGGGCAAAAAGGCGCTATGACGAAAACATTTCCAAAGGAATGGAATGCGACCTCGAACAGATAAAGCAGGAGATCATCGAAAGAGATAACAGGGATACCACAAGAAAGGAATCCCCCCTGGTAAAGGCCTGGGATGCCGTCGAGCTTGATACCAGCGAAATGAGCATAGAGCAGGTCGTTGAAAAAATCATCAGCATGATGTAAGGATACCTGAATGGAAGTGATAGTCGCAAAGAGCGCCGGCTTCTGTTTCGGCGTAAAACGAGCCGTGGATATGGTTTGCAGCGAAGCTGAAAAAGGCAGTAAAATCTATACCTACGGCCCGATAATCCATAATGAGCAGGTCGTGGACGATCTGGCAAAAAAAGGCGTCAGAGTTCTGAACGGGGTGGAAGAGCTGAAAAGCCTTGATTCCGGGACCGTGATAATAAGATCCCACGGTGTAGAAAAAGAGATATACGATTTGATACGCGAAAAGGGCCTGAAGCTTGTTGATGCAACCTGTCCTTTCGTACTCAAGATCCACCGTATAGTCCGTGAAGAGTCGCAAAAAGGAGCCCATATCGTTATCACAGGCGACCGTGATCACCCCGAGGTAAAAGGCATTCTGAGCTTTGCGGGAAAAAATGTGAGCGTCATCAGTTCAGTCAGTGAGGCCGAACAGTTTGAAGCGGCCGAAAACTCCCGTGTATGCGTTGTTTCACAGACCACCTTCAATATCAATAAATTTAAAGATATTATTGAAATATTCACAAAAAAAGAGTATAGTGTTAATGTTGTGAATACAATCTGCAATGCTACGTCCATGAGGCAGGAAGAGGCTTTGAACATTGCTTCCAGAGCGGATTGCATGATAGTCATCGGGGGAGCTTCCAGTTCAAATTCCCGAAAGCTTTATGAGATATGCAAAGGATTGTGTGACAATACGGTTTTTGTACAGACACTTGAGGATTTGGTTTCACAGAGTTTTTCTTTGTCAGGATCATCTGCGTGTGTAGGCATAACCGCCGGGGCATCCACCCCAAACTATATTATCGAGGAGGTTCAAAGATATGTCAGAGGAAATGTCATTTGAACAAATGCTTAATGAATCATTCAAAACAATACACACAGGAGAGGTCGTAGAAGGCAGCGTTATTTCTGTTAAACCGGATGAGATAGTGCTTAACATCGGCTATAAGGCCGACGGCATAATTACCAAAAACGAATATTCGAACGACTCGTCCCTGGATCTTACCACCGTTGTCAATGTAGGTGACAAGATGGAAGCAAAGGTCCTGAAAGTTAATGACGGTGACGGACAGGTAGTTCTCACATACAAGAGACTTGCCCAGGACAAAGGCAACAAGCGTCTTGAAGAAGCTTTCAACAACAAAGAAGTACTGAAGGCAAAAGTCATAAAGGTACTCGACGGAGGTCTTTCCGTAGGCTTTGAGGATTCCAGGGTATTCATTCCCGCAAGCCTTGTTTCGGATACATTCGAAAGAGATCTGAACAAGTACATGGATCAGGAGATAGAGTTCATCATAACCGAATTCAATCCCCGCAGGCGCAGGATAATCGGTGACAGAAAGGTTCTCATCAAGGAAAAGAACGAAGCCCTCAGGAAAGAGCTGTTCGAGAGGATTCATGTCGGCGATACTGTTGAAGGTGTTGTCAAGAACATTACCGAGTTCGGTGCATTCATTGATCTTGGTGGTCTTGACGGACTTCTCCATATATCAGAGATGTCATGGGGACATGTTGAGAGCCCGAAGAAGCTTCTTCATGTCGGAGATACCGTAAAGGTACTTATCAAGGACATTAACGGAAACAAGGTTGCGCTTTCCATGAAATTCCCGGATCAGAATCCCTGGATCGATGCAGCTTCGAAGTATGCCGTAGGAAACGAAGTTACCGGTCGCGTCGCAAGAATGACCGATTTTGGAGCTTTTGTAGAACTTGAAGCCGGTATAGATGCACTGCTCCATGTTTCACAGATTTCACATGATCACATTGCAAAGCCGTCAGATATATTAAAGACCGGCGATACCGTAACTGCAAAGGTGGTTGATTTTGATGAGTCCGAAAAGAAGATCAGTCTTTCCATAAAGGCGCTTCTTCCTCCGCCGGTAAAGGAAGAGGAGGAAAAAGCTACCGAAGAAGCAGCAGATGACACAAAGCCGGAAGAAAGTGAAACAACATCAGAGGACAACGCTGAATGAGAGATACTTATGAGGATTTCAAAGCCGAGATCCTGAAGATGACACATATCGATCTTAACGCATACAAAGAGCAGCAGATGAAGCGCAGGATCGATTCACTCATCAACAAAAACGGAATAAAGGGTTATCCTGCATATGTTGATGCATTAAAGACCAGAACGGAAGTTTTTGATGAATTCATCAATTATATCACGATAAATGTTTCCGAGTTCTACAGGAATCCCGATCAGTGGAAACTGCTGGATGAACAGTTCCTGCCTGATCTGATCAAAAGGTTCGGAAGAAACCTCAAGGTTTGGAGCGCAGCATGTTCGACAGGTGATGAGCCGTATTCGCTTGTCATGGCATTCTCAAAGCATATGCCGATGAGCAATATCAGGATATTTGCCACGGATCTTGACAAGACTGTCATGGGAAAGGCAAAGGTTGGGCTCTACAACGAAAAGAGCATCGCAGGTGTTCCTCCGGAATTCAAAAAGAAGTATTTCACTCAGGTTGGACCGTCCTATCAGATATCGGATGAGATAAAATCCCATGTCACATTCAGGGAGCACAACCTGCTGAAAGACAAATATGATACAAACTACGATTTCATAGTCTGCCGTAATGTGCTCATTTATTTTACCGAAGAAGCAAAGGCTGAAGTCTTCAAGAAGTTTTCCGATTCTCTCAAAATCGGAGGCCTGCTCTTCATAGGAAGTACCGAGCAGATCATGAAATACAAAGAGATAGGACTGAAAAGAGAAAATTCTTTCTATTACAGGAAGGTTGAATAAAACTAAAACCTCGACTCAAAAACCTTACGCTTCCTTCATTATGGTATCCATGATGTGGGAAGCGTATTTTGTAAATATGTCAGGGTCATTTTTTATGTTTTCGCCAAGCTCGAAATACATGGTATTATCCCGGTAATTCTCATAGAATACCGGAGTGACTATCTCATCCCATTCGGGAAGGAATACGCCCTTCTTTTTTGAATAACAGGTTGAAGCTGTCGCCTGAACGCGCCTGTCCCTGTCGACATAGGTACCTACCGACTTGTGAATGGCACGGTCCTCATCAGGAAGGAAATAATAATCCCTGTAGTTGGGATAAAAGAATTTCAGAGTTCCCGTATACATGGAAATACGCAGTTTCCCCCGGTTTCCGCCGACCATCAGATAGCAGTCCGTAAATCCTGCCGAAACACTCTTCGGGACAGTCACCGGAAATGAAAACTCTATGATAAGTTCCGAGCGCAGATAACCGTTATAATCCTTGTAATTGTTCTTGACGGCTTTCTCGGCCTTGATAGGCTCATTAAAAAGGTCACTGTAGGCAAGCATCGGAAGAATGGCCTTCATGCCGCAGATGTCGTCATAATTGTGCTGCAGCAGGAGATTCTGTGAAAACTCGGAAGGCCTTTCCGCATAATCAAGATATACCTTTATGAGCTCACTTCCGCTTTTTTCATCATCCCTGTCTATTTCAAGAAAACTCTCAACTGTCTTTTGTTTCATATCCGGAAGAGCAAAGAGCGCCTTGTACGGACGCAGACGCTTGTAGATATCAACGCCGTTGTAATTATCCAGATCAAAAGGCATATCGTATCTGTTCAGCCTTTCCTGAAGGAAGGGGATGTCAAACCGGTTGCCGTTATATGTTATAAGAGTATTAAAGGGAAGGGCAAAATTATAAAACGAATAAAGAACGGATTCCTCATCCCCGGCATTGTCGGCAAAGAACTGGACCGTACGCCAGGTGCCGTTCCTGATATAAAGACATCCTATCAGGTAGATAAACGAATCCGAAGGCGAAAGCCCGGTGGTCTCTATATCGACAAAGAGAAGCTTCTCGGGATCTCCCAGCCTTTCGACGGGATATCTCATATTCTGATCCGATACAGTATTTTTCAGAGTCTGCATATTTCCTCCGGGTTCCTTTTTTTGACTAATATTTTCATATCAAGTATAATCTTACCACACATGAACAGGAAGGGCAAAAACATGTCAATGTTTAATGATGATTCGTATAATGACGGGGTAAATGCCGGCAAGAGAATAGCAGTCGGCTGTATCGTCGCGTCGCTTGCCATTCTCGGCATCCTGCTCCTTACCCTTTCCTCAAACAAAAAATCCGGCAGGAGAGAAGTAAATACCAATTCGACACTTCCGACCGTATCCGCAGACGAACCCGAAAACAACGAAAAGCCCGAATATGTCGCCGGCAGCAACAAGCGCACCTCTGACGAGCTTTCATTTTGGAATATGTATGACTCTGATGACAGGGATGTGGTCGTATCCGAAAACAAAAACGACATCAGGAAGGAGAAGGACGAGCTCCTGAAAAAAATATCTGAAGATGCCGCGGCAAAGGAACGAGAAGAAAAGGACGCCGAAAACAGGTTCAATATCAAAAATGAAGGAGAAGAGCCCGAATATGTGGCTATAAGCCGAAGCATCTCCCTCAACGAGCTTTCCGATAACGGTTTTTCCCTTGACGGGAACGGCAGGCTGACCTACAGCATCAACGGAAAGCCGGCTTCTCACTTCGGTATAGATGTTTCGAAGAATAACGGCAACATAGACTGGGCAAAAGCAAGAGAGGACGGAGTTGAATTCGCCATGCTGAAGCTCGGGTCACGGGGATACTCAACAGGCAACATACAGATGGATGATTACTTTGACATGAATGTCCAGGGTTGCTCGGCAAACGGCATCGATGTGGGAGCATATTTCTTTTCGCAGGCTGTCACAAGAGAGGAAGCGATAGAAGAGGCAAATTACTGCATAGTGGCCCTGGCCGGAAAAAAGCTCAAATATCCGGTTGTCTTTGACAGCGAATCGATCGCAAATGACACCTACCGTACAGAAAACCTGAGCGCTTCAGCTCTCACTGACTGCGCCATAGCATTCTGCGAGACGATAGCCGCATACGGCTACACTCCCATGATAGGCGGAACAAAGGAAAGGCTTGTAAAGGACATGAACCCCGTCATGCTGCAAAGATACGGGGTCTGGCTTTTCGATACAGATGAGAAATGTGATTACCCTTACCGCTATGCCATCCGCCAGTACAACAACGAAGGAACCGTAAACGGAGTTGAATCGAAGGTGTCGCTCGACATCTGCCTTATCTCTTATTCAGAACGTTAGTGAATCTGATCTAAATATTCCAGATATTTCTGCGGGAGCTCTACGACAGAGTAAATCTGCGCATACTGCCTGGCATTCAGCTCATCGATATAGATATAGCTGCTTCTCGGCTTCAGGGAATGCTTTTTGGCCTCGTCCAACGCCTTATTGTAAGCCACACACGCAAGCACCTCTGTGGGAAATCTCCCGATCTTCCAGTCGCCGTCCAGATGGATTTTTACCTCATAGGCCGTACTCAGGCCTTCCTTAACGGCCCTTACGGCTCTGAACCTGTTTATGACACGGATATTTGAATAACGCATATCCGTATCATCACCGTTTTCGAAGATGTAGTCCTTTCCCGGAACCGCAAACCCGCCTATCCCGTATCTCGACATGATGTTTTCCTGCAGGCCGTAGGCGGTCACAAAAAGATGGCGGCCTCTTTTCATTATCGCATGTTCCGAATAATAAAAGAGGTCTTCCATATCAAATTTGAGTTCGATATCAGGAGACAGATAATAAGAAAAATAAGTCCTTCTCAATACTATGGGGTTCTTTATATAGATCCCGTTATCCCTGAAATTTATCAGCGTGATATATTTTTTGAAAGGGATGCCCGCATAATCCTGGTATTCTTCTATGACGCAGTCTGTCTTTACGACCTTCACGGCAGTGCGGTACATGAGTTCGGCTTTTTCTACGGACTCGCTGCTCCCGAGGCTTATGTGCTTTCCTTTGTAGGTTATGGATGCACGATAGTAGACCGTGCCATCCTTTTTGTTTGTTTTGAATATTCCTGTCATGAAAGATATGATACCACAATAGTGATTACAATTACAGGAAATATGTGATACAATTATGCAAGTCAGTCTGATAAAGGGATAATTCCTGAAAATACAGGCAATCCTTCCACGGAGGTCATCATGTTATATAACAGTACGAGAAACAAGAATCTGCAGCTTCCCGCCAGTCTTGCCATACTAAAAGGACTGAGCGATGACGGGGGACTTTTTGTGCCACAGGAGATCCCTACCTTTGACAAAACTTTTGATGAACTGAAAGAGCTTGATTACAGGGAGCTTGCCTATGAAGTCATGAAGTTCTATTTTGATGACTTTACCGAGGATGAGCTTAAAAGCTGCATAGCATCGGCTTATGATGAGAAATTTGATACACCCGAGATCGCGCCGCTTGTATACGCAGGGAATGTTTATTATCTTGAACTGTTCCATGGAAAGACCATCGCTTTCAAGGATATGGCTCTTTCGATCCTGCCTCATCTGATGACTGCGGCAGCAAAGAAGAATGATCTGAAAGAGGAGATAGTGATACTTACTGCTACATCCGGAGACACCGGAAAGGCTGCCCTGGCCGGATTCGCGGATGTTCCCGGGACCAGGATAATGGTCTTTTATCCAAAAGACGGAGTAAGCCCCATACAAAAGCTCCAGATGGTCACCCAGACAGGAAGCAATACAAGCGTTGTAGGCGTGAACGGCAATTTTGATGACTGCCAGAGCGCAGTAAAAGCCATCTTTAATGATGTTCAATACAATAAAGAACTGAAGGAAAAGGGCTTCTGTTTTTCTTCCGCAAACTCGATCAATATCGGAAGGCTCTTTCCCCAGGTCGTTTATTATGTATATGCTTATTGCAGGCTCCTTAAAGACGGCCGTATAAATGCAAATGACAGGATCAACATCTGCGTTCCTACCGGAAATTTCGGAAATATCCTTGCCGCCTACTACGCAAAAAGGATGGGACTTCCTGTAAACAAGCTGATATGTGCCTCAAATGACAACAAAGTGCTCTTTGATTTCCTGAAGACAGGTGTTTATGACAAAAACAGGCCGTTCATCCTTACCTGCTCACCATCTATGGACATACTGATATCCAGCAACCTTGAAAGACTGATATATCATCTGACAGGAAATAATGATGAGAAATGCGCCTCGCTCATGAACAGCCTGACAGGATCGGGCAGGTATGAGATCGACGCAGACATGAAAGAACAGCTTTCCGATTTTATGGAAGGCTTTGCCACAGAAGAAGAGACTCTGGGCGAGATAAAGAGACTTTATGACGATACCGGCTATGTGATAGACACCCATACAGCTGTGGCGTCATATGTATACAATTCCCTGAAAGACCAGCTGACCGGAGAAGAAACAGTGATAGCATCTACCGCAAGTCCCTATAAATTCGCCTCAAGCGTTATGAAAGCGCTGTCCGGCGAAAGCGTGGGAAAGGATGACATGACTCTCATCGACGAGCTTTCTTCGATAAGCAATACAGAGATCCCTCAGGCAGTAAAGGAAATAAAAAATGCGCCTGTAAGGCACAAAAACGAGATTGAAAAAGAGGATATGAAAAAAGCAGTGACCGAATTTCTTTCTTAAAAAAAGAAATCAGTCCCTGCTTAGAAGATGATCGATGACTACCTGAACCTGTTCAAGAGATGCCGGTTTTTGAAGGAAATCCTTGGCCCCGCACTTTATAGCTTCCCTGATATGCATCTGTGTACCTACGGAAGAGACCATGATGGCATATACATCCTTGTCAAAGTCCTTTATCTCACGAAGAGCAGTGATACCATCCTTGACAGGCATAACAACATCAAGGAAAATAATGTTCGGTCTTTCTGCTTTATATGTATCAACAGCAGACTGGCCGTCAGTAACGGTAAGTATATTTTTCACTCCGCACTGTCCGAGCTTGTCAGTCAGGTTTTTTCTGGCAAGGAGCGAATCATCGCATATCAGAACTTTTACATCCGATTTTTCCAAAACGGAACACCTCACAACTATAACTTGATGTTATTTACATCACTCTTCACAATATACAATATATTTATTATTTTTGCAATGCTAAAAGACCGAATTGTTTTTTTCAGATACAATCAGGAAGGGGATAAGTATGAACGAATTAGGTATGTTTGAAAAAGCGGACAATTTTCTGGATTATGTCATAATAGGCGCCGGTATATATCTCATATATGGCGCCCTGTCGATGAAAATAGCCTCAAAGATACCAAAATCCCTGGTAAGCCGGGGTATAGATACTGAAAATGCGCCTCACAAGGATGAATACATAAGCAACATGTTCCTCCCCAGCCTGGTCCTGGGCTTAATACTGATCCTGTGCGGCGTGTCGACCTGGGCTCTGCCTGCCATGGGAGTGATGCTTCCCGAAAAGACACCTGTGGTAACATCTCTTGTGGCAATGGCGCTCGTCATTCTGTTCGGAATCTTTTCAATGAACATGCAGAAAAAATATCTTTCAGATTAATTCATTTCAGATTGTTCGGTCCGAAGGCGAACGGAAGGAGTTCGCCGAAGGAGCGGACTGCAGGTTCTCCGGACGGTGAATTCGTGATGACCCGGAAGTTTTTTGCATCCACAAATTCATTCAACACCTGTCTGCATACTCCGCAGGGCCAGCAGGCATCTTTCGGATCCGTACCGCTTTTCCCGCCGGCGATGGCGATCGCCTCAAATTCCCGTTCGCCGCTGCTTACAGCCTTGAACACTGCCGTCCTTTCGGCACAGTTTCCCGGAGTAAATGCAGCATTTTCCACATTGCAGCCTGTATATACATTTCCGCTCTTTGCAAGAAGCGCGGCTCCGACACTGTAACCCGAGTAGGGCGAATATGAAGCCTTTCTTGCCTCGGCGGCAATCTCAAGCAATTCCCTGTCGCTTATAACAGACATTTCTTATCCTCCTTTTTATTAGATGATATCATTTTTTTCTACTTATAACTATGGGATAGAGTAAAGATTTTGTCAGTTGAATAAAGAAAAAGAAATGAGAGTGAACATCCTCTAAGGTATAATGGTTTTGGCTAAAAAACAAATACTAAGGAGGAGCCACTCTCATGAACATTGTAGCATTAATCGAACAGGTAG
>JAGACK010000016.1 GCA_017614155.1 Lachnospiraceae bacterium | reverse complement strand
GATAGAGTAAAGATTTTGTCAGTTGAATAAAGAAAAAGAAATGAGAGTGAACATCCTCTAAGGTATAATGGTTTTGGCTAAAAAACAAATACTAAGGAGGAGCCACTCTCATGAACATTGTAGCATTAATCGAACAGGTAGTGAACGGGTTAATCAAGATTGAGGAAGATTATTTATCAAACCCCAAGGATCTGCACGCTCTGGAAGTAGCAACCAAGACAACAACTGATGATCTTGCCGCCACTTTTATATCAGGAGTGCTGACTGATCTTAACAAACAGATCTATGACAGCAGCTACAGGAAAGGACGCTATAATGTCCAAAGAACACGACAGCGAGGACTGATCAGCTCAGTCGGAGATTTAGCTTTTGACAACACAGTCTATCGGAAAAAGGGAGCAAGGCATGGAGGCTATACATCACTTTTAGCACAGGTAATAGGCATTGATAAGAATGAACGATTCACCGAAGAAGCTGAAGTCATGATGCTCACGGAAGCCCTGAAAACAAGCTATGCAGAGGCAGCAAGAAGCATTCCGTCCAAACAGAAGATCACCAAAACCACGGTGATGAATAAGGTCCATAACATATCAGATGCGATGCCGCCGGAGGAGCCGTCAGAACAAAGACATAATAAATATCTGTTCATAGAGGCAGACGAGGATCACATCTCTGAACAGCACGGGGATCAGAGCAAGCCGGAAGATAATAAAGGCTTCATATCCAAGCTGGTCTATATCTATGAGGATAAACAGGATGCCAAGGGGTATAAGGACAGAAAAGAGCTGGTAAACAGGCACTACTTCAGCGGGGTATATCCGGGTAAGGAAGGCACGGAAAAACTGTGGACTGAAGTGGAGTCATATATAGAAAAGAACTACGATACCGACAGCATAAAACGTGTGTTTATAAGCGGAGACGGGGCATCGTGGATCAAAAGCGGAACAAACTATGTAGACAGGTCGATATTCTGTGCGGACAAATATCATCTGATGCAGTATATCAATGCAGCAGCAGGACAGATGCTTGATGACAAGGAAGAAGTAAAGGCGGAACTCTGGCACATCCTTAACTCAAAGAATAAAGCAAAAGAAAGGTTTGACAGATATACAGCGCAAATGCTTTTGTCAGCTGAAAAACCTGAACGTATAGAAAATCTCAGGAATTATGTTTTAGGTAACTGGGGAGCTGTAAGAAGGACTCTCCGTAACAGGCTGGTATACGGGTGCAGTGCAGAAAGCCATGTCAGTCATGTACTGTCGGACCGTTTAAGCTCACGACCGATGGGCTGGAGCCAGACGGGAGCAGACAGGATGAGCAAACTCAGGTGTTATGAGAGGAATCATGGACGCGAAAATATAATCGATCTTGTCAGATACAGCAGGGAACAGCAGAAAGCAGAAAAAACCGGAACTGACAATAAGATAATAAAAAAGCTCACTGTCAGGGATGTGATATCAGATCACTACGATCAGGCAAGGAGCTACTTTGACAGATACAGGGCCAGCATTCCGGGTATCACCGCAAAAAAGATTTCAAGTATAAGGACTCATCTGCGAGGTCTGTAAAAGGAAACAACACCTGCCGGTGTTGCCTTGAATGAAATACAATAGGCATCCCCTGCTTGATTACAGTGTATCTGCAGGAGAATGGGCGTCAAGGATGCGAAGCACCGCTACGCGGCAAGTCCTTGACCCCCATTCTCTTGCAGATAAAATATCAGTTAAGCAGGGGATGGATAAGAGTGCATCGGTGAAGGAAACCCGATAAGAGGCTTGCGTAGCAAGGCTTCCTTTTTGACAGCCGGAGAAGAATGAATTAAAATGAGGTATCCATTTTGGGCAAAATCATAATTCTTGGAGCATCTCTAATCTTTTCCAACTGACAACAAGTTTACTCTATCTAACTATGGGTTTGCGTTAAGAACTTCTTTAGTGTATACTAAATCTTTGAATGTTTAAAAAAAGATCACTATTTGCCCGGAGGAATATATGACAAAAAATGAGATAGATTATTCCGAGATAACACCTGAACTTGAGATACTTGCCGACAAGGCAAAAAACTCGGTGATAATAGATTCAGAGCTTTACCGGAAGTATGATGTCAAAAGAGGGCTTCGTGACCTTGACGGAAAGGGAGTCCTGGCCGGACTGACCCATATATCCGATATCCAGGCTGTAAAGATCGTAAACGGAGAGAGGATACCCACTGACGGCAATCTTTACTACAGAGGCTACAATATCAAGGATCTCGTCAAAGGTTTTGAAAACGAGAACCGTTTCGGTTTTGAGGAGATATGCTATCTGCTGATATTCGGAAAACTCCCGTGCCGTTCGGAACTCGAGGAATTTTCAGCGCTGCTCGGCTCATACAGATCGCTGCCAAAGAATTTTGTCAGGGATGTCATCATGAAAGCGCCCAGCAGTGACATGATGAATACGCTTGCAAGGAGCGTGCTGACACTTTATTCATATGATAATAACGCGGATGACATTTCGATCCCGAATGTGCTCAGGCAGGGACTGCAGCTGATATCTGTTTTCCCGATGCTGGCGGTGTATGCTTATCAGGCATATTCACATTATCAGAACGGTACCAGCCTTTTCATTCATCCGCCTGTGGCAGAGCTTTCCAGCGCTGAAAACCTGCTGCATATACTGCGTCCCACCAGCGAATTTACGCCTTTGGAAGCAAAGATACTCGATATAGCCCTGGTCCTTCATGCCGATCACGGCGGTGGAAACAATTCGACATTTACAACACATGTCATCACCTCCACCGGCACGGATACATATTCGACCGTAGCAGCATCGCTTGCATCACTGAAAGGGCCCAGGCACGGCGGAGCAAACATCAAGGTCATAAAGATGATCGAAGACATGAAAAAGTCCATATCGGACTGGACAGATGAGGAAGCCGTATCGGCGTATCTGACTGACATCGTCGACAAAAAGGCATTTGACAAGCAGGGACTGATCTATGGTATGGGCCATGCGGTCTATTCACATTCAGATCCCAGAGAGGTCATATTCAAAAGCTTCGTGCAGAAACTTGCCGAAGAAAAGGGGAAAGTTGATGAATTCAACCTGTACTCGCTTATCGAAAAGCTCGGCCCCGGCATTATCGAGAAAAAAAGGCCTATATACAAAGGTGTCTGCTGCAATGTGGACTTTTATTCCGGATTTGTCTACAGCATGCTGAACCTTCCGGTGGAGCTTTACACCCCTTTGTTTGCCTGCGCCAGGATATCAGGCTGGACAGCACACCGCATAGAAGAGCTTTCGAACAATGGAAAGATAATACGTCCTGCATTCAAAAGCGCACAGCCGCAAAGGGATTATGTCCCGATTGAAAAAAGGGAGCATAAATGAGGAATATTCCCTATATCAGAAAAATCAGCGCCGCAGTTATTACCATCCTCTTTTTTGTTATCTTTTCAAGCTTTACGGCAGATGTATCAAATGCCGGAGATGAATCTGAAGATACCGGGACCATACTGCTCATCGATGAGGACGGCAGCGAATTCAGAGTAGAAAAGGCTGATGATACGAATATCTCCGGAATCCTTGAAGGCTCAAAGGATGCCGCAAAAAAACTTGATGAAGAAAACAGGCTGTCAGGAACCGACGGACAGGTAATGGTATATGATGAAAATGAAGGCCTTAAAGAAGCATCCTTTGATGATGACTGGTCACTGATCCTCATCAACAAGCAGCATGTCATTCCCGATGATTATAAATTCGAGCTGGCCACGATAAAGGGCAATATAAAATCCGATGTCAGAGTCGTTGAACATGTGAACAGCCTTCTCGAGGCAGCAAAGTCTGACGGAGTCGACATTTTCATATGCTCTCCCTACAGGGATGAAGAAAAGCAGCAAAAGCTTTTTGAAAAGAAAGTGGCCCAGTATGAGCGCGAGGGGTATTATCATGAAAAAGCCGTGGATCTCGCTTCGGAAACCGTGGCCATACCGGGTTCCAGCGAGCATCAGGTCGGCCTTGCTTTTGATTTTGTGACAACAAAGTATCAGAGGCTCGACGACGGATTCGGCGAAACTGAAGCCGGCATATGGCTCAGACAGAATGCCCCCGATTACGGGTTCATATTAAGATACCCGGCAGACAAAGTTAAAGAGACCGATATAGGATATGAACCCTGGCATTACAGATATGTCGGTGTAAAGGCCGCAAAAGAGATGACGGCATTGAACTTGTCTTTAGAAGAATATGATGAAATGATCGGTCTGGTGGAATGAGTTCGGGCAGATTTACGGTTATAAAACAGGAAAACCGGGCAAGACTGGGCAGCTTTTCGACTCCGCACGGAACAATAAATACTCCCGTCTTTATGAATGTCGCAACCGTCGGAGCGATAAAAGGAGCGGTGTCTTTTGATGACCTCGAAAGCATAGATACACAGGTTGTACTTGCCAACACCTATCACCTGCATGTCCGGACCGGGGACGCCCTTATCAGAAAAATGGGAGGCATCAGGAAGTTTACATCCTGGGAAGGACCGGTCCTGACCGATTCCGGCGGATTTCAGGTTTTTTCCCTGAAGCCGCTCAGAAAAATTAATGACGACGGAGTACATTTCAGATCTCATATAGACGGACACAGGATATTCATGGGTCCCGAGGAAAGCATGCAGATCCAGTCAAATCTCGGATCGACCATCGCGATGGCTTTTGATGAATGTCCCAGTTCAAGGGCATCAAAGGAATATGTTAAAGAAGCTGTCATGAGGACACAACGGTGGCTGCTGCGATGCATCGAAGAAAAAAACAGGCTCAATTCCCTTCCTGAAACCGTGAACCGGGAACAGCTGCTGTTTGGGATAAACCAGGGAGCGGTATATGATGACCTGAGGATCGAAAATGCCCGTTTCATGGCAGATCTTGACCTGGACGGAAACGCGATAGGCGGTCTTGCCGTTGGCGAAAGCCATGAAGAGATGTACCATGTGCTTGATGTTACGATCCCCCACCTTCCAAAGGACAGGCCGGTATATCTGATGGGGGTCGGCACGCCTGAAAACATAGTAGAGGCAGTATACAGAGGTGTTGATTTCTTTGACTGTGTCTATCCATCAAGAAACGCCCGGCACGGACAGCTGTACACTCATGCCGGCAAGCTTAACCTGAAAAATGCCGTTTATGCCGAGGATGAAAGACCAATTGAAGAGGGCTGCCCATGTCCAGCCTGCAGAAGATACAGCAGGGCATATATCAGGCATCTTCTGAAGGCAAACGAAATGCTGGGACTGCGGCTTTGCGTCACGCACAACCTGTATTTTTACAACCATCTCATGGCTGAGATAAGAACAGCTCTTGAAAGCGGAGATTACGAGGGATTCAGAAAGGATTTCCTCAATAAATACAATAAAACAAACGGAGGTGTCATATGAATAATGTAATGCTTAATGCAACAGCACAGGGAGGCTCATCCACACAGAGCATCCTGATGATGGTCCTGTATGTAGTTGCCATCGGCGCTTTTCTTTATCTGGTGATGATCAGGCCTCAGAAAAAAGAGCAGAACCGCATGAAAGAGCTTCTTTCCGGTCTCGAGGTAGGGGATTCCGTTCTGACGACCAGCGGTTTCTACGGTGTGATCATAGACATATCTGATGATACGGTCATAGTTGAGTTCGGAAATAATAAAAACTGCAGGATACCTATGAAGAAGGAAGCCATTACCCAGATAGAAAAGGCTGAAACAGCATCTTCGGTATCCGAGGAAAAGAAGGATAAATGATATGAAGATAGGTGTTATTGCAGGCGACGGGATAGGCCCTGAGGTTGTCAGGGAAGCCAGAAAAGTCCTTGACGCCAGTGCCTCAAAGAACGGCTTTTCTATCGACTATACGGATATACTGATGGGCGGATGTTCAATTGACAGATATGGCATTCCTCTGACAGATGAAGCGATTGAAGCGGCAAAAAGCTGTGATGCTGTCCTGATGGGCTCCATCGGAGGAAACACCACAACATCACCGTGGTACAAACTTCCTCCCGAAAAAAGACCCGAGGCCGGACTTTTGGGCATCAGAAAGGCTTTGAATCTTTTTGCAAACCTGCGTCCGTCCATACTCTATGATGAGCTTAAAGGTGCATGTCCTTTAAAGAGTTCCATAGCTGATGCAGGATTTGATATGATCATAGTCAGGGAACTGACCGGCGGGCTGTATTTCGGAGAAAGATATACCAGAGAACAAAACGGCCTGACAACAGCAGTGGATACGCTGACTTACAGCGAAGAAGAGATCAGGCGCTGTGCCGTCAAGGCCTTTGAGATCGCTTCCAAAAGAAGAAAAAAGGTCACAAGCGTAGACAAGGCAAATGTACTTGACTCATCAAGACTTTGGAGAAAAGTGACGGAAGAGGTCGCAAAAGAATATCCCGATATTGAGCTGTCACACATGCTCGTTGATAATGCGGCAATGCAGCTTGTAAAGGATCCGGCCCAGTTCGATGTCATTTTCACCGAGAACATGTTCGGAGATATCCTTTCAGATGAAGCAGCCGAGATAACAGGCTCTATAGGGATGCTTTCAAGCGCCTCCCTGAATGAGACAAAATTCGGACTGTATGAACCATCCGGAGGCTCCGCTCCGGATATCGCAGGAAAGAACATTGCCAATCCGATAGCAACAATTCTTTCAGCTGCGATGATGCTCAAGTTTACTTTTGACATGGATAAGGCCGGTTCCGACATAGAGGCCGCAGTAAAGACTGTCCTGAAGGAAGGATACAGGACCGGAGATATCATGTCTGACGGAATGAAGCAGGTAAATACCGATGAGATGGGAACACTGATAGCTGAAAGGATATAGGAGAACGGATATGTTAAGTGATAATGTAAAAACAGGAGATGAACACGCGCCTCACAGGAGTCTTTTCAATGCCCTCGGGTTTACCCGCGAGGAGATGAAACGCCCCATGGTAGGCATAGTCAGTTCCTATAATGAGATAGTACCGGGCCATATGAATATAGACAAGATCGTTGAAGCCGTAAAACTGGGCGTGGCCGAAGCCGGAGGAATGCCTGTTGTTTTCCCTGCCATAGCAGTATGCGACGGTATCGCGATGGGCCATATCGGAATGAAGTATTCACTTGTTACAAGGGATCTCATCTGCGATTCGACCGAATGTATGGCGATAGCGCATCAGTTTGATGCTCTGGTCATGGTCCCGAACTGCGACAAAAATGTTCCCGGACTTCTGATGGCAGCCGCGAGGGTAAATATTCCCACGGTATTCGTATCGGGCGGTCCCATGCTTGCAGGAAAGGTCCACGGCAAAAAGACCTCCCTTTCATCCATGTTCGAAGCGGTCGGAGCAAAAAAGGCCGGTACCATAGATGAAAAAGAACTGGATTATTATGATGAGCATACCTGTCCAACCTGCGGTTCTTGCTCGGGAATGTATACCGCAAATTCCATGAACTGCCTGACCGAGGCCATCGGAATGGGCCTGGGCGGAAACGGTACTATCCCTGCGGTCTATTCCGAAAGGATCCGTCTTGCAAAGACAGCCGGTAACATGGTCATGGAAATGTACAGAAGAAATATCAGACCCAGAGACATCCTCACAAAGGACGCTTTCATGAATGCCCTGACTGTTGATATGGCTCTTGGATGTTCAACAAATACCATGCTGCATCTGCCTGCCATCGCTCACGAGGCAGGTTTTGAACTGAACATGCAGATCGCAAACGAAGTCAGCGCAAGGACCCCGAACCTCTGCCATCTGGCACCTGCAGGCAGGACTTATATGGAGGACTTAAATGAAGCCGGCGGAGTATATGCAGTGATGAAGGAGCTTTCAAAGAAGGGGCTTTTAAATCTCGACTGCATGACAGTAACCGGAAAGACAGTCGGTGAAAACATTAAAGATGCCGAAAATCTCGATCCGGAAACAATCCGGCCCATTGATAATCCCTTCAGTCCGGAGGGCGGCATTGCTGTTCTTTCGGGGAACATAGCCCCTGATACCGGTATAGTGAAACGTTCTGCAGTTGCGCCTTCAATGATGGTACATGAAGGCCCGGCAAGGGTTTTTGACTGTGAAGAGGATGCCATAGCGGCAATATACGGCGGAAAGATCAATCCGGGCGATGTTGTGGTCATCAGATATGAAGGCCCCAAGGGCGGACCCGGCATGAGAGAAATGCTGAATCCCACCTCGGCGATCGCCGGAATGGGACTTGGCGAAACAGTTGCCCTTTTGACCGACGGCAGATTCTCGGGCGCTTCCAGAGGCGCTTCCATCGGACATATATCTCCCGAAGCCGCAGTCGGAGGCCCGATAGCCCTGATCAGGGAGGGGGATATCATAAAGATAGACATCCCCGGCAACTCGCTCAATGTTGAAGTTTCTGATGAAGAGCTGAACAAACGCCAAAAAGAGTGGAAGCCAAAGAAGCCGAAGGTAACGACAGGATATCTTGCCCGCTATGAAAAACTCGTGACCAGCGGCAACAGAGGCGCGATACTGGAAATAAAGCAGGATCCGGAGGAAAACTAAATGCAGCTTACAGGCGCACAGATAGTCATAGAGGTTTTGAAGGAACAGGGAGTTGATACCGTTTTCGGATATCCCGGCGGTACGATCCTGAATGTTTATGATGAATTATACAAGCACTCAAAAGAGATAAGGCATATCCTTACCTCACATGAGCAGGGCGCTTCACATGCTGCGGACGGTTATGCGCGCAGCACCGGAAAGGTCGGAGTCTGTTTTGCGACCTCAGGTCCCGGGGCAACGAATCTTGTGACCGGTATCGCTACAGCATACATGGATTCAGTACCCATGGTAGCCATAACAGCAAATGTAAATCTTCCCCTGCTCGGAAAAGATACCTTCCAGGAGGTTGACATCGTCGGTATAACCATGCCGATAACGAAGCACGGATATATAGTAAAGGATGTAAACATCCTTGCCGATACGCTGAGAAAAGCTTTCAGTATAGCAAAAAGCGGCAGGCCCGGACCTGTCATCGTTGATATCACAAAAGATGTGACAGCTGCAAAATGCAGATTTGAAGCCGAAGATTCACCCGCAGCTGCATATGCCGATCCGGCTGTTGATAAAGACAGCCTTATGGAAGCGGCAAAGCTTATCAACAGATCAAAAAAGCCTTTCATCTATGTCGGAGGAGGAGCAGTGATCTCCGGCGCCTCAGATGAGCTGAAGGCATTTATCGAAAAGATCGATTCCCCGGTCTGTGATACACTGATGGGGAAGGGCGCAGTCAGCGCCTATGATCCGCATTACACGGGCATGATCGGCATGCACGGAACAAAAGCCTCGAACAAAGGAGTTTCCGAGTGCGACCTTCTGATAGCTTTAGGCGCCAGGTTCTCGGACCGCGTTGTGGGCAATGCGAAACGCTTTGCATCCCACGCAAGGATCCTTCATATCGACATAGATGATGCCGAAATCAATAAAAATATCCGGACCGATGCTTCGGTGGTCGGCGATCTCAAGGAAGTGCTTTCAGAACTTCTGCCCCTCATCGAAAAGAAAGATAATTCTGAATGGAATGCACATATAGATGAATACAGAAAAAAATATCCGCTGGATTATCCGAAAGACAGGCTTACCTGTCCCTATGTGATAGAAAGACTGGATGAACTGACATCTTCAGATGCGATAGTTTCGACGGATGTGGGGCAGCATCAGATGTGGACTGCACAGTTCTACAAATTCAAGGCTCCCAGGCAGTTCCTGACCTCAGGAGGGCTGGGCACGATGGGTTACGGACTGGGCGCCTGTATCGGCGCAAAAACCGCAAATCCGGACAGGGTATGTGTGAACATCGCCGGTGACGGATGTTTCCGTATGAACATGAACGAGCTCATGACTGCAGCAAGGAACAGCATACCCATCATAGAGATAGTCATAGATAACAGGGTACTTGGCATGGTCAGGCAGTGGCAGACCTTGTTCTACGATAAAAGATATTCCAATACGATACTCGAGGACAGTTCTGATTATATAAAGATCGCTGAAGGGATGGGCTGCAGGGCCATACGGGTCACCAAAAAGGAAGAAGTTGATGACGCCATAAAAAAGGCGCTGTCTTCAAAAAAGCCCACAGTTATCGATGTAGTAATAGAAGAGGATGACAAGGTATTTCCGATGGTCTCTCCCGGTGGAGCCATCGAGGAGGCATTTGATGAAAACGATATCAGGGAAGGCAGGGCCTGAGATCAATAAAATTATCGGATTGTCAGCTGTTTTTTGTATTCTCTTTGTCTCGGGAATGCTTATATTCAGCAAAAATGTCTATGCAAACGGCTTCAGCTGCAATGATTTTTTCAACAGGCTGGTTGTCACAAGCTTCGCGACTGACTATGTGACGGATGACAGTGAAAAGGATGATTATTCACTGACGATCCTGAAAGACGGGATGATCGTAGGCGTGATCAACGGTTCTGACATCACAAAAAAGAGATCCGCGCTTCCCATCGGAAGGATACACGACGAGATTGCTTCCGGAGAGGTGTTTCCGGATCTTTCGTCCGACAAGGATCACAGCATCATAAAGAACTTAAATTATGATGAGGATCTGATCGACAAATGCATCAGACAGCTTGAATTTGTAAGTGTGCTTCCCGACCATCCCCAGCTCGTTGTCCGGATTGCCATGAACGGGGACGGCATATATGAGCTCGAGGATAATCATGACAGTCTGAAGGACAAGGACAAACTGATAGCCAGTATCAGACAGGCTATAGAAGAAGGAGACGATCTCCTCGATCTTTCCGAAGTGGATTATGACATCGACCTGCCTTACAGCGAAGACCAGCTTGAGACGATAGTATTCTTTGATGAGATAAAAAAATGGCAGGATGTAAAGATATTGCTTGAGGATATGGGAAGCTCGATGACGCTTGAAGGAAAAGACATCGCCGATCTGATCGTATCCAACGACGGCAGCACTCCGTTAATGGGAACAGATAAAAAGCCGATACTTTCCGAAGCAAAGCTTGACGATATCTGCATCGGGATAAGGGACGATTTCACAAGCTTTGATTCCACCTTCTGGTGGAAAAAGCATAACGGCGGCACGGTATCATTTAACCATGTTAAATACGGTGTGGAAGTCGACAAGGAGAAAACCTTTGAGCTTCTGAAGGATGCGATAACTTCCGGAAAGGATTACAGCGGAACCCCTGTATATACTGAGGAATCAAAACACAACAGACTCGGGGACACCTATGTCGAGGTAGATATGACCGCGCAGAAGATGTATTTTTTCCAGAACGGAAAGCTGAAGATGGAAAGCGATGTGGTCACAGGAAACCATGCAAGGCACAATGATACTCCCCAGACGATCGAGCCGATATATTTCATGCAGAAAAACAGAGTGCTGGTCGGAGAAAACTACCGGACCCCGGTGAAGTTCTGGATGGCATTCCACAATCATGTAGGACTTCATGACGCGAACTGGCGGAGCAAATTCGGCGGAGATATATACAAGACAGACGGATCTCACGGATGCGTCAATCTGCCGACAAAGACGGCAGAGGAGCTTTACGGATATGTCAGGGTTGGAACACCTGTTATAACATATTATTAAAAAGGAGATGCAGGAACTATGAGCAGAGTATTTAATTTTTCGGCAGGCCCGGGAATGCTCCCGGAAGAGGTATTAAAAACGGCGGCAGAGCAGATGCTTGACTATGAAGGTTCAGGTCAGTCTGTTATGGAAATGAGCCACAGATCAAAGGTTTATGACGGGATAATAAAAACGGCCGAGGCCGATTTCAGAAAGCTTGTAAATGTCCCGGATAACTACAAAGTCCTCTTCCTTCAGGGAGGAGCTTCAACGCAGTTTGCCATGATCCCGATGAATCTCATGAAGAACGGTGTCGCAGATTTCATCGTGACAGGACAGTGGGCAAAAAAAGCCTGGCAGGAAGCCTCAAAATACGGTAAAGCAAACAAGATCGCATCAAGCGAAGACAGGACATTTGCTTATATACCCGATGTGTCCGATCTTCCGATAAGCGAAGATGCAGATTATGTGTATATCTGTCAGAACAACACCATCTACGGAACAAAATACAGGGAACTTCCTAACACAAAGGGAAAGACCCTTGTATCGGATGTATCATCCATGTTCCTGTCAGAGCCGATGGATGTCACAAAGTACGGTCTCGTTTACGGCGGCGTCCAGAAGAATGTCGGACCTGCCGGTGTAGTCATAGTTGTGATCCGTGAAGACCTGATAACAGACACACCGCTTCCCGGAACTCCCACGATGCTCACATACAAGACTCACGCAGATGCCGATTCGCTTTACAACACGCCTCCCTGCTACAACATCTATGTATGCGGCCTTGTTTTCAAATGGCTGTTAAAGCTTGGCGGACTTGAGGTCATAAAGAAAATGAATGAGGAGAAAGCGGCTGTCCTTTATGATTTCCTTGATCAGTCAAAGATGTTCAAAGGAACAGTGGATCGTGAATACAGATCATTGATGAATGTACCCTTCGTAACAGACAGTGACGAACTCAACGCCAAATTCATAAAAGAAGCTGAAGCAAACGGCTTCGTAAATCTCAAGGGTCATCGAAGCGTCGGCGGCATGAGGGCTTCCATCTACAATGCGATGCCGAAGGAAGGCGTTGTAAAGCTTGTTGAATTCATGAAGAAATTCGAGTCAGAAAACTAAAAGGAAGGATAATAAGATGTTCAAATATAACTGCTTAAACAATATCGCAAAGATCGGACTTGACGGCTTTGATGAAAACTTTGTCCAGTGTGATGACATTAATGATGCTGACTGTGTGCTCGTCAGATCCGCATCCATGCATGAGATGGATTTTTCCGACAATCTTCTGGCTATAGCCAGGGCAGGCGCGGGCGTAAACAACATTCCTCTTGATAAATGCGCCGAAAAGGGCATCGTTGTCTTTAATACTCCCGGAGCAAATGCAAACGGTGTAAAAGAACTCGTGATAGCTGCCATGCTTCTTGCCAGCCGCGACATAGTCGGCGGAATAAACTGGGTATCCTCACAGGAAGGCGCAGAAGACATCGCAAAGACTGCAGAGAAGCAAAAGAAGGCTTATGCCGGAACTGAGATCTACGGCAAAAAACTCGGTGTCATCGGACTTGGCGCAATAGGCATACAAGTAGCAAATGCCGCTGTCAATCTTGGCATGGAGGTTTACGGCTATGATCCCTATATCTCGATAGATGCGGCATGGAAGCTTTCCCGTTCGGTAAAGCATGTAAAAGAAGTTTCCGAAATCTATGCAAACTGTGATTTCATTACCGTTCATGTGCCGTTAATGGATGCGACAAAAAAGATGATTGATGTCAACGCCATAAAGCTCATGAAGAACAGCGCGATACTTATCAATCTTGCCAGGGATCTTCTCGTTGATGAAAGCGCCGTTGTGGATGCACTGAAGGTCGGCAAGCTTCGCAGATATGTCTGCGATTTCCCCAACCCTACCAATGCCGGAAAGGAAGGCTGCATCATCATACCTCACCTCGGAGCATCAACGGAGGAATCGGAAGACAACTGCGCAGTCATGGCTGTACAGGAGCTTTCCGACTATATGGAAAACGGAAACATCAGGAATTCCGTCAATTTCCCTGCCATCAGCATGGGGTCCTTCGAAAAAGCATCCAGGATCCTGATCTTCCACAAAAATGTGGCAAACATGATCACAAAGTATTCCGCGATCTTCGGAGAAGCAGGGATCAATATCTCCGAGATGAACAACAGGTCAAAGGGCGACAATGCAGTGACCATGATGGATACCGATATGACAGTGAGCGAAGAGCTTGTTGAAAAGCTTTCATCGCTTGAAGGCGTATACAGGGTAAGGATAGTAAAGTAAGAAGGTGGAAAAATGGCAGATATCAGACCATTCAAAGCCGTAAGGCCTGCAAAGGATGCCGCATCGCATATAGCGGCTCTGCCTTATGATGTCATGGACACGAAGGAGGCAAGAGAGGAAATAAAAAGGGAGCCTCTTTCCTTTCTGAGAGTTGACAGGGCAGAGACCTCCTTTGATGACAGCGTATCTTTTGACGATCCGAGAGTATATGAAAAAGCTGCTTCGATACTGTCACAGATGATGGAAAACGGCGAGCTGTCGATGGATGAAGACCGTTTTTATTATATCTATGAGCTGACAATGGACGGAAGATGCCAGACCGGAATAGTTGCAGCTGCTTCAGCGGATGATTATTCAAACGGCATAATAAAAAAGCATGAGAACACACGCGCTGACAAGGAAAAAGACAGGATAGAGCATGTAAAAGCATGCAATGCCCAGACAGGGCCGATCTTTCTTGCCTACAGGAAAAACGAGGTGATAGCCTCAGTTACCGAAAAAACAAAAACGAACGATCCTGAATATGATTTTGTGTCTCCGGACGGTATCAGGCACAGGGTATGGATAATAAAAGACAAAGAGGACATAGTCGCCGTAAGGAATGCCTTTTCTTCAATAAATGATATCTATATAGCTGACGGACATCACAGATGCGCTTCGGCAGTAAAGGTCTGCCTGGAAAAAAGAGCATCCGCAAAAGACAGCTTTGATCCAAACGCCGAGTATAATTTCTTCCTTTCTGTGCTTTTCCCTGATGAAGAATTAAAGATCCTTGATTACAACAGGCTGGTATCTGATCTGAACGGACTGTCCGAGGAGAGGTTCTTTGACAGGCTCAGAAAGAAATTCAATATAGAAGACCGCGGCGACACGATATACCATCCCGAAGAAAAAGGCTGCATAGGTATGTACATCAGCGGAAAATGGTACAGACTCACCCTGAAGGACAGGCCTGAAACAGACGATCCCGTAGAGAGCCTTGATGTATCGGTGCTTCAGAACGAGGTGCTTTCACCGATACTGAATATCGAGGATCCGAAGACTGACAGCCGCATTGATTTTGTAGGCGGGATCCGCGGACTTGAAGAGCTTTCAAAAAGAGTAGATTCGGGCAGGGCGACTGTAGCTTTTGCAATGTATCCGACTTCGATCGAAGAGCTTTTTGCCGTAGCGGATGCAGGAAGGCTCATGCCACCGAAATCAACCTGGTTTGAACCGAAGCTTCGCTCGGGATTATTCATTCACAAGATATAGGAAGGGGTAACTGCATCATGGCAATGTCAAAAAAATTATACAATCTGATGGACTGGGCTGAAATCGAAGCCGTCACTTATTCCGAAGAAGATCACCCGAAGGGTGTACTGGGCGCTCACCCTGTCCGCGGAGGCCAAACCCTTGTAACAGCATACAGGCCTGATGCAAAAAAGATAGCAATAAAGTTTAAGGGCGAAAAAAAGAGTACAGAGATGGAGCTTGCGGACGAAGAGGGGTATTTTGCCATTCTTGTAAAAAACCGCGAACCTTTTGAGTATTCTTTTATAATCACTGATGAAAACGGTGATAAGCGCGAGGAATATGATCCGTATTCCTTCGGAGGAGTCCTGAACAAAAGAGACATCCAGAAGTTCAATGGCGGGATCCATTACAAGAGTTATGATGTCATGGGCGCAAGGATCATGGAACTTTCGGGCATTTCGGGCGTTCATTTTGCAGTATGGGCTCCGTCTGCCATACGGGTCAGCGTCGTCGGGGATTTCAATAACTGGGACGGCCGCATACACCAGATGGAAAGGCTCTGGGATTCCGGTGTCTTTGAGATATTTATCCCGGGCGCAAAAAAGGGCGACAGGTATAAATATGAGATAAAAATGAAGAACGGCATCTGCATCCTGAAGAGTGATCCATATGCTTTTGAAAGTGAAGAAGGCGAAGACGGGGCATCCATAGTAAAAGGCCTTCATGATTTCAAGTTCACCGATGACGAATGGATAGAAAAAAGAGACAGCATCAGCATACAGGACAGCCCTGTATCGATCTGCGAGATAAATGTCAGGGAGCTTTTCGAAAAAACGGGAACAGTAAAGAAGCTTGCCTCAAACATAACAGAACTTATTACGGAAAACGGATATACCCATGTTCTGCTCGATGACGCAACAGATGACAAAGATCCTCTTTTCTGCCCGTCCGCATCAATCCTTTCATGTGACGGCCTGATGAGCCTTATCAATGAACTTCATAAAAAAGAAATCGGTGTCATTCTGAACTGGAATACCGTCAGATTCCCCGAGAATTCTTCGGGGCTTTCGCTTTATGACGGTTCCTGCCTGTACGAGGATCCCGATGCGAACAGAAGCTTTTATCCCGGCGGTGGCTACAGGTATTTCAATACCGGCAGAAACGAGGTCAAAAATCTCCTCATTGCAAATGCGCTGTATATGCTCCTTGTATTCCATGCTGACGGTCTGAAGGTAAATGATGTTGCCAAACTCCTTTACCTTGACTATGACAAGGGACCGGGGCAGTGGACACCCAATATGTACGGAGGGAACGAGAATCTTGACGCTATTGATTATTTCAGGCATCTGAACTCCGTGATCAAAAAGCTTTCAGGCGGTATCATCATGATCGCTGATGATGAATCAGTCTATCCCGACATCACAAAGGATGCCGAGAATGAAGGAATGGGATTTTCACTGAAGATAAACAACGGATGGTTTGCAGATGTTTCAGGATATCTGTCCTACGAACCTTTGAGCAGATCTGCCCACTACAATGAAGTCTGCTTCCCCATGGTCTATCAGTACAACGAAAGCTTCCTTCTTCCGCTTTCAGAAAACAAGGCCATGTACGGCAGAAGTTCTCTTTATGACATGATGTCGGGAGATGAAGATGAGAAGTTCTCGAACCTGAGGGCGCTGTATTCATTTTTCATGTTCCACCCCGGGAAAAAACTGATATACCCGGGACTCGGCCTGCCTGAAAAGCTTGACGGGCGGTTCTGTCAGTGCTTAAAGGATTTGCTTGGCCTTTACAGGACTGAAAAGGCTCTTTACGGATCCGATGACATCCCCGAATGCTTTGAGTGGATAAACAATATTTCAGCCAATGAAAACATTCTTGTTTTTGCAAGATACAGCCCCGATAAAAAGGATCTGGTCGTGTGCGTCGTGAATTTTCTGAGCATTCCCAGGAAAGAATACAAGATAGGCGTACCAAAGGCCGGAAAATATACTGAAGTTTTCAATTCGGATTCTGAAAAATACGGCGGATTCGGTTTTGTAAATCCTGCAAAGGGGATAATTTCAAAAAAAGATGAGTGCGACATGAGGGATGATTCCATCAGGGTTAAAGTCGCACCGATGAGCGTTACGCTCTTCAGACATTCCGACACTTGAAATAATACTGATATTTGCTTATAATACTCTGGTAATATGCCGATATGGCTCAGTTGGTAGAGCAACGCATTCGTAATGCGTGGGTCGAGTGTTCGAGTCACTCTATCGGCATTTTGAAAATTGCCGGAGGATATTGATGATCTCAATGTTCTTCGGCAATAGTGTAATAGCCTGAAAGGAGTCCCGCTGTGGATGAAAGAAACTTTGGAAACAACAATTCCAGATCGATGGGTAACCGCATGTCGCAGGGTCCTTCTTTAAGCCGCGGATCTTCAAACCCTTCTTTGAACCGTCAGTCAGGCGGCAGGTCTTTAGGACAGGGCGGAACCAAGCCGTCTGCAGTCAAGCCTTCAAAAGCTGCACCCGTTAAAAAGGAATCTCCCGAAAAGCCCCGCAAAGAAAAGGGGTTTTCGCTGTTCGGAAAAAAGAAGAAAGCAGTAAAAGAGATCTATCCCGAGGATGTAAGGCAGGAAAAGCCAAATGCCTCAGCTTCAAAAAGCAGGAACTTTTATGATGAAACTTCGGCCTCGGGCGGTTTCGATATAGACCTGAACACCGCCAGTGGGTTTGACATGAATCCGAATGCCGGCAACGGCTTTGACATGAACCTGAATGCCGGCAACGGCTTTGACATGAACCTGAATACCGGCAACGGCTTTGACATGAACCCGAACACCGGCAACGGCTTTGACATGAACCTAAATGCCGGCAACGGCTTTGACATGAACCCGAATGCCGGTAACGGCTTTGACATGAACCCGAATGCCGGTAACGGCTTTGACATGAACCCGAATGCCGGTAACGGCTTTGACATGAACCCGAATGCCGGCAACGGCTTTGAACAGGAAATGCATGTTTCCGATCCTGCGGCTGCTCCTGAAAATAATAACTTCCAGCCCGAAAATACAGGCTTTGTAATGTATGATGCTCCCGAACCGGCATATGAGGAAACAGAGCTTATAGGCGGAGAATTTTTTGGTGCGGCAGCTCCCGTCAGTACCCCGCAAAGCGCAAAAGAGCCTGAACCTTCAGAGTCTTTAACCGCAGATTCTGATGACAAAGAACCGATACCGGAAGAAACCGAACCTGAAGTTTCTGAGCCTGAGGTTTCCGAGCCCGAGGTTTCCGAGCCTGAGGTTTCCGAGCCCGAAGTGTCCGAACCCGAAGTTTCCGAACCTGAAGTTTCTGAAGCTGAGGTTTCCGAGCCCGAAGTATCCGAACCCGAAGTTTCCGAGCCCGAAGTTTCCGAGCCCGAAGTTTCCGAGCCCGAAGTTTCCGAGCCTGAAGTTTCCGAGCCCGAAGTTTCCGAGCCCGAAGTTTCCGAGCCCGAAGTTTCCGAGCCCGAAATTTCCGAGCCCGAAGTTTCCGAGCCCGAAGTTTCCGAGCCCGAAATTGAAACTGCGGCGGCAGAACCTGAAAAAACCGAAGAGCCTGAACCTGTACAGCAGGCTGTTCCTGAACCTGCGGTAAAGCCCACAGCGCCGATCCCTCCTTCATTCGACAACGGATTTTTCATCACTCCGCCTTTGTATAATAATCAAAAGCCCATAGCCAGAACAGTTGCTCCGACAGCGCTTGATCCCGACAATGCCGAGATACTCGAACGTGCCGACAGCAGATCTTCAGGTGAAAGGGGAAGAAGTTCGGCAAGAAGAGAGCGGCCCGAAAAGTCCAGGTCTGTTTCCAGGAGAGAAAAGCCTCAAAGATATCCCAGGAAAGAGGCCCCTGCTGAAAGAACTGACAGACGCAGAGCAAGAGAGCGGAGTACTTATTATGAAGAACCTGCCTATGAACAGAACAATGTTCAGAATACACCCTTATATCAGAACCCTGATCTTCAGGGCATGACATTCATGCCTCCCTATCAGCAGCAGGTTTCTGATCCCAAAATGGGAACTGCAGATTTTAATGCCGGCGGCATGAATATGAATTATGCGCCCAGCACTATGAACACAGCCAATACTATGAATGCATCCGGAAGCATTCATCATGCAAATTCCGTTCCCGACCCGGACAGACCCCTGCGTGAAAGAGCGCGTGATAACAGCAGGAATATGATGCAGGATGAAAGGAGGCTTCGCGACCAGTCGCCCAACAGGCGCTCGACGGATTCCCTCATATTCGGCGCGATACCAAGGGCAACAATGAGCCTTATCTTCCTGGTGGCTCTTATTATAGTGACCGGTATTTTTTCAGTGATCAACCTTGAAGTCACCATACCCGTGCTCGTGATAATAATGGTAATTGAAGTCATTATGGGTATCTTCCTTGCCCATATGCCTTCCTTTGTTTCGATACTTGTCGCAGCAGGACTGACGGTGGTCGGCGCGCTGACAGGATTCCTGATCCCTGTCTGTATAGGGAACGCTGTCATGCTCAGTGCAGGTCTTGTGATAAAAGGAGAGTAGGATGGCGCAGTTGTGGGGAGGACGATTTACGTCCGCGACCGACAGGTCTGCATATGAATTCAATGCTTCCTCGTCTTTTGACAAAAAAATGTACCGCGAGGATATCGCCGGAAGCATAGCGCATGCAAAGATGCTCGGAAAATGCGGCATCATTCCCGCCGATGAAAGCGAAAAGATCATAGAGGGCCTGATAAAGATACGCGAAGATCTCGAAACGGATGCCCTTCACATAACTGATGAGTATGAGGACATCCACAGTTTTGTTGAAAGCGTGCTGACTTCAAGGATCGGAGATGCGGGCAAAAAGCTCCATACCGGCAGGAGCCGCAACGATCAGGTAGCTCTTGACATGAAGCTTTATACCAGGAATCAGATAAAGCTTACGGACAGGGGAATATTTGATCTTCAGAAAACACTTTTGGGGATAATAAAAAACAATACACAGACCTTTATGCCGGGTTTCACCCATCTGCAGAAAGCACAGCCCGTGACCCTGTCGCATCATATGAGCGCGTATTTTGAGATGTTCATAAGAGACAGAGAGCGTCTGGACAGTATCATGAACCGTATGAACACCTGTCCGTTAGGCTCCGGTGCTTTAGCAGGGACGACCTATCCTCTTGACCGTGAATATACGGCCCGGCTTCTGCTTTTTGACAGAGGCCCTACCAGAAATTCGATGGATTCGGTCTCTGACAGGGATTATCTGATCGAATTTCTTTCGGCTCTGAGTATCATTATGATGCATCTTTCAAGGTTCTGCGAAGAGATCATCATATGGAACAGCAACGATTACGGCTTTGTTGAAATAGATGACAGGTATTCGACCGGATCATCCATCATGCCTCAGAAAAAGAATCCGGACATAGCCGAGCTTGTCAGAGGCAAGACCGGCAGGGTGTACGGATCGCTGATGTCCCTTCTGACAACCATGAAAGGCATTCCGTTGGCCTATGACAAGGATATGCAGGAGGACAAGGAACCGGCTTTTGATGCAATGAAAACAGTGACCGACTGTCTGCGTGAGTTCAACGGAATGCTTTCAACGATGCATTTTAATAATGCTGTAATGGAAGAAAGTGCAAAACAGGGGTTCACAAATGCCACTGATGTTGCCGATTATCTTGTAAAGAAAGGGATCCCCTTCAGAGATGCCCACAGCATATCCGGAAGGCTTGTATTAAAGGCCATCTCTCTTTCCACATCACTTGACGGACTCTCCCTTTCGGATTATAAAGAAGAAAGTGAAGCTTTTGAAGAAGACATATATGAAGCCATATCCTTGAGGACCTGCGTTGAAAAGAGGAGCACATACGGTGCCCCCGGCATTGAAAGCATGGAAAAGATCATCGCTTATTATGATGATTATCTGAAAAAGGGAGCGGAAGAGTATTCGGATATGCAGATCTGATCTGCAAAAGAGGAGGAATATTATGGAAAAATTAAGAGTTGCCATACTCGGCGGAACCGGAATGGTTGGACAAAGATTCATATCTCTGCTTTCCGATCATCCGTGGTTTGAAGTGAAAACGATTGCAGCAAGTCCCAGAAGCGCAGGAAAGACCTATATCGAATGTGTCAAAGATCGCTGGAAGCTCGAAGAGCCCATACCTGAAGGCGTAAAGGATATCGTCGTAAAGGATGTCAGCGATGTTGAGAATGTCATAAAGGATATTGATTTCTGTTTTTCTGCAGTCGACATGTCAAAAGATGAGATTAGGGCGATAGAAGAGAAGTATGCAAAAGCGGAGACCCCAGTTGTATCAAACAATTCTGCCCACAGATGGACGAAAGATGTTCCGATGATCGTACCGGAGATCAATCCCGAACATGCCGCGATAATCGATGTACAGAAAAAACGTTTAGGTACCAGCCGCGGATTTATCGCGGTCAAACCAAACTGCTCTATACAGTCATATGCTCCCGTTCTTTTCGCATGGCGTGAGTTTGTGCCCACAAGGGTCGTTGTTTCAACCTATCAGGCAATATCCGGAGCCGGAAAGAACTTTAAGGACTGGCCCGAGATGCTCGGAAATGTTATCCCCTTCATAAACGGAGAAGAAGAAAAGAGCGAAAAGGAGCCCTTAAAGATCTTCGGAACCATAAAAAATGATGAGATAGTCAGCGCTGACGGACCCCGGATCACAAGCCAGTGTATCCGCGTACCGGTTCTGAACGGACATACCGCAAGCGTTTTTGTTGATTTCGATAAAAAGCCGCAAAAGGAAGATCTTATTGACAGGCTTGTTAATTTCAGCGGAGAGCCCCAGCGACTCGCCCTTCCTTCTGCTCCGAAACAGTTTATCCAGTATCTTTCAGATGATGACAGACCGCAGGTCACAAAAGATGTGGATTTTGAAAACGGGTTTGGGATATCTGTAGGAAGGCTGCGTCCCGATACCATCTTTGATTACAAGTTCGTCGGTTTATCACACAACACCGTGCGCGGTGCTGCAGGCGGAGCAGTACTCTGTGCGGAGCTGTTGAAAGCAAAGGGTTATATAAATGCAAGATAACGCTTCTCTTGTTTATCAGTTCGACCTTTTGAAAGAAGAAAACAGACAGCTGAGCCTGGACAAGCATATCTTTGACAAGTTTCTGGATGTATCCGGAAATGCTTATTTCTGTTACGGATTTGAAAACGGCAATTTCCACTGTGTAGGAAATTTTGCCGGGATGCTTGGCGTTGATGTGAACACCATTGACGACATAGCCCTCATCCGTGATGTGATAAAAGCAGAGGAAGCAGACACTGTCATGGATATCCTTTCGACAGATCCCGAAAAAAATGCCGATATTATCACAAAGGAATTCGCCCTGAAGACCGGCAGAAAATGGATCGAGATAAATGCCTTCACGATACGCGACGACGAAGGCTTTCCTGTCGAAAAGTATGTATGCTTCAGGAACATCACGCGACTGAAGGTTCAAAAGGATGAACTGACATATCTTGCCTATTATGATAATCAGACCGGTCTGATCAACAGAAATTTTTTCATCGAACAGTTAAATGACAGAGTGGAAAAGGCCCGCGAAGAACATGTTCCCATGCATGTTGCGCTCGTGGATATCGATTCTTTCAAAAGGATCAATGATTCTTTGGGCCTTGTCTACGGTGATGAGCTTATTATGCTCTTCGGACAGTACCTTTCCTCGTTCAACAATGAGAGGATAACCGTAGGCCGTTTCGGCACGGATGTGTTTGTTATATCAGTATATGATCCCGGTAAAGACGCAAGCATTGAAGCTGTTGTCGAAAAGATACGGGAACGTCTCAAAAAACCTTTCATCCTCAGCAATAAGGACGAGATCTATCTTTCAGTAACGGTCGGTGTCGCAGTCTTTCCGGATTCGGCAGACACCGGGCTCGGCGTGCTTCAGAATGCCGAGATCTGTGTTTATGCCGCAAAGGATTCAGACCGTGAGAAGATACACTACTTTGATACGACGATGATGAAAAAATTCCTTGAGAGCTTCGAAGTTGAAAAGCGCCTTCAGGATGCCATACTGATGCAGAATTTCGTTCTCTTTTACCAGCCCCAGTACAATGTGAGCACAGGCCAGCTTCGTGGATGTGAGGCGCTGATCCGCTGGAAGGAGCATGACGGCAGTTACATTCCCCCCATGAAATTCATTCCGCTTGCCGAAAAAAGCGGCGGAATCATACCGATAGGACAGTGGGTCATACGAACCGCCGTGTCGAAGCTTGAGGAATGGCGTCAGAAATATAATTTTAACGGCATTATGTCCATTAATATCTCCGCGATACAGCTGAAAAAAGACAGTTTTGTGGATGACCTTATCATGTTCCTTCGATCCGCGAAGATCGATCCCGAAAATATCGAGATCGAGATAACGGAAAGTGTACTCATAGAAAAAACCTCAGAGATAATCGAAAAAGTATCAAGGATGCGACAGTTCGGACTGAAGATCGCGCTTGATGATTTCGGCACCGGTTTTTCTTCTCTTTCATACCTGCGTTCGCTTCCTATCAGCACCCTGAAGATCGACAAGAGTTTTATTGATACCGTAATCTCGGATGATACCACGGGGATCATAACCGAATCAGTCGTGAACATGGTCAGACGGCTGGGTCTTGAAACGATCGCCGAGGGCGTAGAAGAGGAAGGGCAGATGGATTTTCTCAAAAAGATCAACTGTGACAACATCCAGGGTTATCTTTTGGGAAAGCCGATGACAGAGAAGGATTTTGAAAAGATTGTCCTTGAAGCCGCAATATGACAGGCATCATAGATTCAAAGGAGAGATCCATGCCCACGCCTTCAGATAAAAACAGCGTTGCCGCCCTCGAAAAAAAAGCCCTTATTGCCATGGACAGCAGTCCGATGAAGGCAGATTATGAGCCCTGGAAAACAAGGGCCTGTGAGATAAGAACAAAAACAGGAGCCGGCCTGCCCATAGTTACCCCGGAAAGTGTCGGGGTTTCTTCACTTTATATCAGTGATTTCCTGAAAGAACTGACCGGTCTTTCCTGCGACCTGCATCATTTTCTGATGCTTCGCAAAGGAAAGATCATAGCTGAAGCCTCTTTTGCACCATACCTTAAAGGTACATGGCACTCCTGTCACGGAATCGCAAAAAGCATCACGAATATAGCCGTCGGCATTCTCTGCGATGAAGGGAAGCTGACTTGCGAAACAAGACTTACCGATGTTTTCGGATCGAAAATATCCTTCCTGAATTCACTCAAACTGAAAAACATAACGATTCATGATCTTCTGACCATGTCCTCCGGAACAGTCTTTGATGAAGAAAAGATCTTTTCCGGTAACGACTGGGCCGGGATGTTCTTTGACGCGCCCCTTCATTTTGAACCCGGCACAAGGTTTGAATACAATTCCCTGAACACATACATCCTTTCTGCCGCGGTAACAGCCATAACAAAGCTACCCATGGACGAATTCTTAAAAACCAGGCTTTTTGATCCCCTGGGAATAACTTCCTTTATCTGGGAAAGATGTCCAAACGGCATTACCAAAGGCGGCTGGGGACTGTTTATGTATCCTGAGGATATTGCAAAGATAGGAATGCTGTATCTTAACAGAGGCATATACAGCGAAAAACGTATCGTTTCCGAAGTATGGATGAAAAGATCCATTGCCTGCGCCTTCAGTCCGGAAGGCGACCTTCCGTACGGTTACGGCTATCATGTCTGGACCGGCGCAAAGGAAGGAGACCTGCTCTTTTCGGGAATAATGATGCAGAAATGCTTTGTCTTTTCTCAGAACGAGATCGTAATCGTGATAAATGCAGGCGACAGAAGCGGTCTTGACAGAAGAGTCAATGATCTTGTCAATTCCTATTTCGGATCCGTCTACAACCCGCCGGCGTTTCTGGTCGAAAACAGGAGCAGCTTTCTTTCATTGTCGTCCTTATTGTCCTCATTTGAAAAAAGAAACCGTAAGATAAGGATAAAGCGCGGAGGCTGGCGTACAAGAAAACCCGTTACAAAGACAGTCCTTCCTTTTGACAGGCTGTGTGAATGCCTCAATGATCATTCCTATGTGCTTTCGGGCAGTACTGCCGGATTTATGCCTCATTTTCTTCAGTATATCCAGAATAATCACACATCAGGACTGAAGGAGGTATCCTTTGAAAAGGATCACAGGGGCCTTGTCATTCACCTGACCGAAGGCGGCAGGACGAATGACCTTTTCCTGTCACACGACAGGGACAGATACGCGGTAATGAATTTCAAGGGGGAGATATATCTGGTGTCCGGGATAGGCGGCTTTTCAAGAGATGAGGATGACGATCTGTGCCTGAAGGTGGAAGCAGCCTTTATTGAAGCAGACAGCAAAAGATATCTGCGCTTCTTTTTCAAGGACGGCTTTGAGCGGATAAAGATCGAGCTTTCGGAAACACGGGGAACGGATATGTCCCTGAAAGAAGCAGGCCTGCACGATATCACTGATACGGTGACCGGATACAGAAAAGACACAAATGAAAAGATCGGAGAGAACATACTTTGGGCAAGACCTTGATAATAACCGAAAAGCCCTCGGTCGCGCGTGAATACGCAAGGATACTCAATGTCAGAGGCAACGGCAACGGACTGATAGAAAATGATGCATACTGCATTACCTGGTGTGTAGGGCACCTGGTAGAGATGCTTTATCCCGAAAGCTATGATCCGAAGCTGAAGAAATGGTCTCTGAAGGATCTTCCCTTTCTGCCGGAAGAATACCTCTATGATGTCATCCCCAATGTGAAAAAACAATATAAAACCGTGAATGACTGCCTGCACCGCAAGGATGTCGATCTGGTGCTGTGGGCCGGAGACTCCGGACGCGAAGGACAGGTCATTGAGGAACTGATCAGGAAAAAAGCCGGTGTCAGGGAAGGACTTGAAGAAAAGCGTGTCTGGATAGATTCGACCACCGAGGAAGAGATCCTGCGCGGGATAAACGAAGCAAAGCCCTATGAGGATTACAGGAACCTGGCAAATGCAGGGATCATGCGCGGCATTGAAGACTATTCCATGGGTATCAACTTCTCCAGAGCTCTGTCGGTCAAATACGGAAGGATGCTGAACGAATCGGCAGGCACAAAAAAATATACCGCCATCGCCGTAGGAAGGGTTATGACCTGTGTCCTGGGCATGGTCGTCAAAAGAGAACGTGAGATAAGAGATTTTAAGGAGACTCCGTTCTTCAAGATAAATGCGGCTTTTGAAAAGGACGACCAAAGCTTTGAGGGCGCATGGAAGGCCGTAAAGGGCTCCGGATATTTTGAATCGCCAAAGCTTTATAACGAGAAAGGCTTTAAGGAAAAAGCAGACGCCGAAGCTTTCATCGAAGAGATGTCGGAATACAAATCCGCCATGGTTTTCAAAAGCGACATATCGGAGGAAAAGAAAAAAGCGCCCTTATTATTTAATCTGGCGGAGCTTCAGGCAGAATGCTCAAAACGGTTCAAGATAAGTCCTGATGAGACCCTTGATGCAGTACAGACCCTCTATGAGAACAAGCTTACGACTTATCCGAGGACGGATGCGAGAGTCCTTACGACAGCTGTATCAAAGGAGATAACAAAGAATCTGTCCGGTCTGTATAAATACACACCCGTGAAGGATTTTGTGTTAAGAATCAGAGACGAAGGCCTTTATAAGGGGCTTGAAAAAACACAGTATGTTGATGACAGCAAAGTGACTGACCACTATGCGATCATTCCTACCGGAAACCTTTCAAGCCTGAATAATATGTCAGAACTTCAGAAGAAAATCTATGACCTGATCGCAAGGCGCTTTCTTTCGATCTTTTATCCGCCTGCCGTTTATGAAAAGGCATCGCTGACGCTCCAGGCCGGGAAGGAAAAATTCTTTTCAAATGTAAAGATACTGAAAGATCCCGGTTTTCTTGAGGTTGCAAGAAAAGAAAACGAAAAAGAGAAGGAAAAGGAAGAAAATGATGATCAGCAGGAAGAGGATCCTGTTTCAGACAGCGAAGGACTCTTAAATCTGATCCACAGCCTGCACAAGGGGGACATAGTAAATATCGGTTCTTTTGCAATAAAAGAAGGAAAGACGACCCCTCCGAAAAGGTATACATCAGGCTCGATGGTCCTTGCAATGGAAAACGCGGGGCAGCTTATTGAGGACGAGGAACTACGCGCCCAGATAAAAGGTGCAGGCATCGGAACTTCGGCGACAAGGGCCGGCATCATTGAAAAGCTTGTCAGGATAGGCTACCTGAACCTCAACAAAAAGACCCAGGTCCTGACACCACGGAAAATAGGAGAGATGATATACGAGATAGTGCTGAACACTCTGCCAAACATGCTCGAGCCGAAGATGACCGCAAGCTGGGAAAAGGGTCTGGCAGGAGTTGAAAAGGGAGAGATAACCCCCGAAGAATACAGGGCTACCCTTTACAGATATGTCTCAAAATATGTGAATACGATAAAAAACAATGACATAGCCCAAAAGATCAGGCCGAATCTTGCAGCGATCGAGAAGGTAAACAAAAAATAGACTGCAGATCATGCTGTCCGGACTGTTGAAGGCGCCGTAAAAATGTGATAGTATAAATCTTGCCGTTTGAAAACTGACGGCAGTCATGAACAATAAAAGCGAGCCTTGAGAGCTCAGAAAGGACAATGCTTATGTATTTGGAAATCGAGAAGGTAATAGGAAGAGAGATCATTGACTCCAGAGGAAATCCCACTGTCGAGGCTGAGGTAACCCTGATCGACGGTACCGTCGGACGCGGCGCTGCTCCCAGCGGAGCATCAACAGGAGAGTTTGAGGCACTTGAGCTTCGTGACGGTGACAAGAGCCGTTTCGGAGGAAAGGGAGTTTCAAAGGCAGTCGAGAATATCAATACTGTAATCGCAGATGCGATCGTAGGCATGGATGCGACTGATATCTATGCTGTTGACGCTGCAATGATCAAGGCTGACGGAACAAAGGACAAGAGCAAGCTTGGCGCAAACGCCATCCTTGCCGTATCCATCGCAACCTGCAAGGCTGCTGCCGAAAGCTACGGACTTCCTCTGTATAAATTCCTCGGAGGCGCAAACGGAAACAGGCTTCCTCTTCCCATGATGAACATCCTCAACGGAGGCGCACACGCAGACAGCTCTGTTGATACACAGGAATTCATGATCATGCCCGCCGGCGCACCTACCTTCAAAGAGGGACTTCGCTGGTGCGCAGAGGTTTTCCAGACCTTAAAGAAGCTCATCAAGGAAATGAAAGATGTAACTGCAGTTGGTGACGAGGGCGGATTTGCTCCCAACAGCCTCAAGGGTGATGAGGATGCCATCGAGCTCATCCTGAAGGCTATCAAGGAAGCAGGCTTCGAGCCCGGCAAGGATTTCGTTCTTGCAATGGATGCTGCCTCTTCAGAGTGGAAGAGCGAAAAGGGCAAGGGCTTCTATCATCAGCCCAAGTCCGGAAAAGACTTTACATCAGATGAGCTGATCGCTCACTGGAAGAGCCTGATCGAGAAATATCCCGTATACTCAATCGAGGACGGTCTTGATGAAGAGGACTGGGAAGGCTGGCAGAAGATGACAAAGGAAATCGGCGACAAGGTACAGCTCGTCGGTGATGACCTCTTTGTTACAAATACCGAGAGACTTTCAAAGGGCATCAAGCTCGGAGCAGGAAATTCCATCCTCATCAAGCTCAACCAGATCGGTTCTGTATCCGAAACTCTCGAGGCTATCAAGATGGCTCACAAGGCCGGCTATACAACCATCGCTTCACACAGATCAGGCGAGACAGAGGATACCACCATCGCTGATCTTGCAGTAGCTCTCAACACCTGCCAGATCAAGACCGGTGCTCCTTCAAGATCAGAGCGTGTAGCAAAATACAACCAGCTTCTGCGCATCGAGGAAGAACTCGGCGAAGGCGCTGTTGTACCCGGATTTGAAGCTTTCAACATCAAGAGATGAAGCGCCTGCATTAATTAAATAAAGACAAAAACCGTCGCGGCAACGCGGCGGTTTTTTTGCGGAGAAAAAGGAGACAAAAGGACCGTCCCCCTGTCTCCCTTAAATTATTTCTGTTGACTATCAAATTTAATTATGATACTATTGGGATTATAAGGAGGAATAGCCTCATGAAGATCGCTGAAAAACTTGATTTTGATGACATCAGGCTCAGATACAATATTTCAAGGGAAGAGCTTGAAGACGCATTCAAACGCAAAAGCTTTGACAACCTTAAATCTCTCTTTGAAGATGTCGGCATACATATGGATATAAAGGGGAGCGACCTTGTACTTTCCGTTTTCCCTGCCGACTATCTGAAAAAGAGATGCAGGGGAGCAGGCCGTAGAAGGGCAGTCGCATGGAAGCACAACGGGATCGAGGCATACAGGTTTTCAGATGTGGTTTATCTGATGCAGGACAATAAAGACAATCAGATTATCAGTATCCTTGACATGGCACAGGCCACCTACTACAGGCACAAAAAGAACCTGTACCTGAGCGAGTATTATAAAAAACTGGATCCCGAAAGGGTTTCCGACATAGAATACCTCAAATCGGTTGACGGGGATCTGATATTTTAGATCTCCGTTACGGCTTAAGGAGCGCTGTTTAAGAAGCATGTATTGAATTATTGTCGTTATGAGTGTATATTTTGTCTGTCAGGACTAATCACCTAAAAAAGGACTATCATCAGACATGCTTTTTAACTCGTACCAGTTTTTACTTTTCTATCCTGTTGTCCTCATCATTTTCATGATGATCCCACGAAGATGGTTTAAATGGAAAAGAATATGGCTGTTTCTTTGCAGCCTGTTTTTCTATTCATGCTGGAATCCGCGTCATCTCATACTTCTTGTCACCTGCATAGCAACAACCTATTGCTGCGGCCTGCTGCTTGACAGAACCGAAGGACAAAAAATGCGCAGGCTGATAGTTGCTTTTGGACTGATCATAAATTTTGGTCTTTTATTCTTTTTCAAATACAGTGGTTTCTTTGTCGCGACCGTAAACAGCATTCTTTCCCGTTTCGGACTCGGTCCTTATGCCGAAGGATTTGATGTGACGCTTCCCGTGGGCATTTCCTTTTATACATTCCAAAGCGTCGGATATATCATTGATGTTTTCAGAAAAGAAATACCCGCCGAAAAGGACCCCGTAAAATACGGGCTGTTTGTATCTTTCTTTCCCCAGCTTGTTGCCGGACCCATAGAAAGATCAAAGAATATACTGTCTCAGATAGATGTTGTATGTAAGGAGCACCGCTTTGATCCTGACATGATCAAGTCGGGATTCATCTACATGTTCTGGGGTTTCTTTCTTAAAATGGTCATCGCTGACCGGATCTCGATCCTCGTGGACAATGTCTTTGACCGCTATTATGCGTATGGAACCATAATACTCATTATTGCAGTAATATCTTTTTCGCTCCAGATCTACTGCGACTTTGCAAGCTATTCATGTATAGCTGTAGGGTCGGCAAGGATACTGGGATTTACGCTCATGGAGAACTTTGAGACGCCGTACTTTTCAAGAACTGTCCGTGAATTCTGGAGAAGATGGCATATCTCGCTTTCCACATGGTTTCGTGATTATCTTTATATACCGCTTGGCGGAAGCCGCTGTTCGAAGCTCAGAAAATACATAAATATAATGATAACCTTTATGGTCAGCGGACTGTGGCACGGCGCCGACTGGACCTTTGTATTCTGGGGAGGACTTCACGGTCTCTATCAGGTCGCAGGTGACATCACTCTGCCTTTCAGAAAAAAGATCGCCGGCTTTTTTATGGTAAAAACGGAGTCCTTCGGTCACCGGTTTGCACAGATGATCGTAACTTTTGCCCTCACCTCCTTTGCCTGGCTGTTTTTCAGGGCTGATTCGATAACGGATGCACTCGCCATCGTTTCCAGGATGTTTTCTCATTTTGATCCATGGACACTCACCGATAAAAGCATCTATACTCTCGGCCTTGACGTTTCGCAGATGCATATACTCTGGTTTTCACTTCTTATCCTGATTGCAGTCAGCATACTCCGGTACCATAAGGGAATCAGGATAGACAGCTTCATCTGTTCCCAGGGGTCATTGTTCCAGGCATTTGCCGTATACGCGTTGTTGATGATAATAATGATCTTCGGAAAATACGGCGCTTCCGATGAAATGAACGCATTTATATATTTCAGGTTTTAGGGATAATGGAAGAAAAAACAAACAGGACAAGAAAAAATTTCATAAGAGTATCCGTTTTCCTGCTGTTTTTCCTGACACTGCTTTTTTCAACGATAATCATAACAATGCAGTTCAGTGACAGACAGAACGGGTCTTTCAGACAGTTCCGCTGTTTTTATGCACAGCCGGAGGGGACTGTTGATGTACTGTTTGCGGGCAGCAGCAGGGTTCATTCAAACATAAATCCGGTCGGATTATGGGAAGGATACGGGATTTCATCATACTGCCTGGGTTTAAACGGACAGACTGTTGACACGACATACTATGCTCTCAGGGAAGCCTTCAGATACCAGAAGCCAAAGGTCGTTATAGTTGAAGTAAGCCAGCTCCCGGATAATGACGGTCACGACGATCATCTGCCGAGCATAAACGGAATGCGGTACGGAGCAAACTATCTGATGGCATTCATTGAAAAATGCAGCTTCCGGAACGCCATGAACGGGCTGCTCGAATTCCCGCTTTATCACGGCCGATACGAAATGGTCGACAAAGACATATATGTCGAGGATACTTACCCGGAATATCCCCAAAGCCACGCAGCAGGCTACAAAGGCGCTGTTGAGTATTATCATTCAACTGCTTTTGAAGATTATACGGATGAATACAGGGAGCAGGATGACAGGCTGTTTGATGCAGGCATGGACAGGAACTTTGACAGGATAGCAAAGCTTTGTAATGACAACGGCACCGGCCTCATCTTTACACTTACCCCGGCAGCCTACAGGATAAAGTATTCGGGAATAGATGATTATTTTTCAAGACACCCTGAACTGACCTTTATAAATCTGTCAGACTACTATGAAGAGATTGGCATTGATACCTCGTCCGATTTCATAGACGAAGGACATATGAATATCTACGGCAGCAAGAAAGTCGGCAGCTTCTTCGCGAAAATATTAAGCGAAAACTACGATCTGAAGGACCACAGGGGAGATGCCGCCTACATCTCCTGGGAAGAGAACAAAGAATACCATTATGAAAAGATAAAAGACAACGGCCTGAACATGATAACCGGGTTCGGGACATACTTCAACTGTTTTCCCGATGAAAACTATATCGCTGTTATCTGTCTGCTTGACGGTTACGACAGCAGCTTCATAGGACAGGAGGATGCCCTAAAGCATGTGCTTTGCAACGAAGATGTGTACAGGATGGGCGGAACCTGGGTCATTGACGGCTCAAATATCATCTACGGGGCTCTGGGATATGAAAGCGACTCTCATCCGTCAGCCGTGCTCAATGATATAAGGCTGGGACATGATAAGGAAACTGCAGGAAATGATGCACACAGGATCAAAAATGACTGGCATAGCGATATCGGTGACAGGGTAATCGAGATAACAGATGACGAAAATGGTGTACCCTGCATATATATCGATGATGTTGACTATTCTGTGTATAAAAACTCGGGGAAAGATAAAGTCACGCGCGGTATAGAGGCCGTAGTTTACGACAAACTGTCCGAACAGGTCATTGATGCGGTATGCTTTGACGCCGACAATGAATGGGCTGCAACCCGCGGAAGCAGATCCGATACCGAATGATCACCTCTTTTTGTGCTCCAAATAAAAACATATGTTCGAAAACACTTTCTTTTTTCAAAATCTTGTGTTATAATCCATGAGTTGCAACTAGATATTGTTTGATATCAGGGCCGGAAGGCCGTTTTATTCGTTTATTTTTTTCAGAGGGAATACAGATGGATACGACAGCAAATGAAGTTTACGACGCCGGCAGTATCCAGGTCCTCGAAGGACTGGAGCCTGTACGGCTGCGTCCGGGCATGTACATCGGAAGCACCGGTGTCAAGGGACTGAACCACTGCCTGTACGAGATCATGGACAATTCGGTAGACGAGCATCTGGCCGGCTTTTGCGACACCATAAAGGTTACGCTTGAAGCTGACGGTTCGGCAACCGTAGAAGACAACGGAAGAGGCATACCCGTCGGCATGCACGAAAAAGGCATATCCGCCGAACGTGTGGTTCTGACTACGCTTCATGCAGGCGGAAAATTTGACGGCGCCTCCTATAAAACCTCCGGCGGTCTGCACGGAGTCGGTTCCTCGGCTGTAAATGCTCTTTCAGAATATCTTGATATAACCGTCAAAAGAGACGGAGTAATCTCACACGACAGATACGAAAGAGGCAAGCCGGTTGTCGAACTTGAAAACGGGCTGCTTCCCGTACTAGGCAGAACAAACAAGACCGGTACAAAGATCAACTTTCTGCCGGACTCCGAGATATTTGACACCATCCGCTTCAGGGCTGACGAGATCAAATCAAGGCTCCACGAAACAGCATACCTGAATCCGGAGCTTACCATCATATACAAAGATCTGCGCGGCCCGCTTTTTGAAGAAATAACCTACCACGAGCCGGAAGGCCTTGTCGGATTTATCAAGGACATGAACAAAAACAATGAGGCCCTGACGGATGTTGTTTATTTCAAGGGGGCTTCAGAGGGCATAACCGTGGAATGTGCCTTCCAGTATGTAAATGAATTCCACGAGGATGTACTGGGCTTTTGCAACTGTATCTACAACGCCGAGGGCGGATCTCATATCACCGGCTTCAAGACCATGTTCACTCAGGTCATGAACTCATACGCCAGACAGCTTGGCATATTGAAGGAAAAAGACGGTAATTTCAACGGCACGGATATCCGGAACGGCATGACGGCTGTTGTATCCATCAAGCATCCCGACCCACGATTTGAGGGACAGACCAAGACAAAGCTTGATAATCAGGACGCGTCAAGGGCTGTCGGAAAAGTCACAGGCGACGAGATCCAGCTGTATTTCGACAGAAATCTGGAAACCCTGAAGACCGTTATCTCATGCGCGGAAAAAGCCGCAAAGATCAGAAAGGCCGAAGAGAAGACCCGGACAAACCTTCTTTCAAAGCAGAAATACTCCTTTGATTCAAACGGGAAGCTGGCAAACTGCGAATCCAGAGATCCCAAAAAATGCGAAATTTTCATCGTCGAGGGAGATTCTGCAGGCGGCTCGGCAAAAACCGCCAGAAACAGGATGTATCAGTCCATCCTTCCGATCAGGGGAAAGATATTGAATGTGGAAAAAGCATCCATAGACAAGATACTTGCAAATGCCGAGATAAAGACAATGATAAATGCGTTCGGCTGCGGTTTCTCGGAGGGCTACGGAAATGATTTCGACATTTCAAAGCTCCGTTATGACAAGATCATCATCATGGCGGATGCGGATGTTGACGGAGCTCATATATCCACGCTGCTGCTGACGCTTTTCTACAGGTTCATGCCCGACCTTATCTTTCAGGGGCATGTTTATCTGGCTATGCCGCCTCTCTACAGGGCCCAGCCGTCAAAAGGAGAGGGCGAATACCTGTATGATGACAGGGCTTTGGAAAAATACAGAAAGACCCACAAAGGCACCTTTACTCTCCAGCGATACAAAGGACTCGGAGAGATGGATCCGGAACAGCTTTGGGAGACCACGATGGATCCCGAACGCAGGCTTCTCATGCAGATCAGCATAGATGATGCCAGACTTGCTTCATCTACGACGGAGCTTCTGATGGGAAATGATGTCGCGCCCAGGAAAGATTTCATATATGAACATGCGCGTGACGCGATGCTCGATGTATAAGTTTATCATTTGAGGAAAAACCATGACGACAGATAATATCATCAATTCCGAGTATTCGGACATAATGCAGAAATCCTATATCGATTACGCCATGAGCGTCATCATAAGCCGTGCCATACCTGATATCAGGGACGGATTAAAGCCAGTGCAGAGACGAACCCTGTATGACATGAGCGAGCTTGGACTAAAGAGCGACAGGCCCTACAGGAAATGCGCCCGTATAGTCGGAGATACCATGGGTAAATATCATCCGCACGGAGACAGTTCTATCTATGAAGCACTGGTGGTCATGTCGCAGGATTTCAAAAAAGAATGTCCCCTTGTTGACGGCCATGGAAATTTCGGCTCCATCGAGGGAGACGGAGCCGCAGCGATGAGGTACACGGAAGCCAGGCTGCAGAATGTCACCGAGGATGTATTCTTAAAGGACCTGGACAAAGACACCGTCGACTTCGTACCGAATTTTGACGAAACCGAAAAGGAGCCGGAGGTACTGCCGGTAAAGATACCCAACTTCCTCATAAACGGTTCAGAGGGCATAGCTGTCGGAATGACGACGTCCACTCCTCCTCACAACCCCAAGGAAGTGATAGAAGCCGAACAGGCCTATATCCGGAACAGGGATATTTCTCTTGATGAGCTGATGCAGTATGTGCAGGGACCCGATTTTCCCACGGGCGGCATAATAACAAATGCTGACGAGCTGAAGGCCATCTACGAGACAGGGACCGGCAAGATAAAGATCAGGGGAAAAGTCGGAGTCGAAAAGGGAAAGAACGGAAGAATCAATCTGGTAGTTTCCGAGATCCCCTACACGATGATAGGATCCGGTATAGCAAAATTCATGTCCGATGTCATCGATCTGGCCGAATCAAAAAAGACAACGGATATAGTCGATGTTTCAAATCAGTCCTCAAAAGAGGGCATCAGGATAGTCATAGAGCTCAAAAAAGATGCCGATCCCGAGAACATCAAGAACCTTCTGTACAGCAAGACAAAGCTTGAGGACACCTTCGGCGTGAACATGCTGGCCGTATGCTCCGGCAGGCCCGAGACACTGGGGCTTAGGGATGCGATATCGATGCATGTTTCTTTCCTGTATGATATAAACACCAGAAAATACACCTGTCTTTTGAAAAAAGAAGAGGAGAAGGCACATATTCAGGAGGGCCTCATAAAGGCAACCGACTGCATCGACCTTATCATAGACATACTCCGCGGCAGCAAAAAGAGGGATCAGGTTTTAGACTGCCTGGTCAACGGAAATACGACCGGTATAGTATTCAAAGATCCGGCGAGGGCAAAGGAAGCCGCCGAGCTGCGCTTTTCTTTGAAACAGGCCGAAGCCATCCTTGACATGCGTCTTTCAAAGCTGATAGGACTCGAGATAAACGCCCTGAAAAAAGAACATGAGCAGACACTGGCAAACATCCGTGATTACAGGGAAAAGCTTGAGAGCCGGGATGCCATGTCCCGCCAGATCCTGTCCGATCTCGAAGAGATCAAGAAAAGCATAGGCCGTGAAAGACTTACCGAAATCGGCAATTTCAAGACCGCGGCATTTGAGGAAAAACCGATAGAAGAGGCCGATGTGGTCTTTGTCATGGACAGGTTCGGCTATGCGAAAGTCATAGACATGCCCACCTTTGAAAGGAACAAAGAAACCATCGAGGGAGATGATGCTTCTTTCAGATATTATTTCACTGTAAAAAATACAGGCAGGGTCGGCATCTTTACCAACACAGGCCAGCTTCATATCATCAGGGTTTTAAGCCTTCCAATGAGCAAGCTGCGCGACAAGGGAATTCCTGTCGACAATATGAGCAACTTTGACAGCGCAAAAGAGCACTTTGTCTTTGTCGAGGACATGGACCGGATCATAAACAACCGGTTGATTTTTGTAACAAAAAAAGGCATGATGAAGTTTGTGGACGGTCAGGAATTCAATGTCATGAGCAAGAGGACCGTTTCCTGCACAACCCTTTCAGACAGCGACGAGCTTTTTGACATAAGGATATATGACGAAGAAACCGACAGGCAGGTGCTGCTTCAGTCCTCGGCGGGATTCTTCCTGCGTTTCTCGCTCGAAGAAATACCCGAAAAGAAGAAGAATGCCATGGGCGTCAGAAGTATGAAGCTTGCTGAAGATGACTGTATTGATGCGGTTTATTACATGAACTTTGCAGATGAACGCACCATAGAATATCACGACAGACAGATGCCGCTGACACATGTCAAGCTCACAAAAAGAGACGGCAAGGGCACAAAGGTCAGGATCTGATAAAAGAGGTTTTTATTATGCGTGTGATAGCCGGAAGCGCCAGGAGACTCCAGCTGAAAAGCCTGAAGGGCACAAAGACCAGGCCAACACTTGACAGATACAAGGAGACTCTTTTCAATACCATACAGGGCTATGTCCCACAGTCAAGGTTCCTCGATCTCTTTGCCGGCACCGGTAGCATCGGAATAGAGGCTTTAAGCCGAGGCGCACAGAGCTGCGTTTTCATAGAAAATGATCGTGAAGCCGTAAGGGTCATACACGAGAACCTGGCGATCACCCACCTTGAGGACAGAGGCGAGGTCATGACTTCGGATGTGATAAACGGCATGATGATGATTGAAAGAAAGGGCGCTTTTGATGTCATCTTCATGGATCCGCCCTATGACGCGGGACTCGAGCTTCAGGTCCTGCAGTATCTTTCAACATCCGCTCTTGTTGCGGACGATACCCTGATCATCGTTGAGGCTTCAAATGATACCGATACGGACGAGCTTGCCCGGACAGGATTTGAAATAATCAGAACAAAGGATTACAAGACTAACCGTCATATTTTTATGAAAAGGAAAGTAAAATGACAAGTGCTATTTATCCGGGAAGCTTTGATCCCGTGACTTTCGGACATATCGACATAATAAAACGCGCTTCAAAGCTCTTTGACAGTCTGACTGTATCGGTTCTGGACAACAAGGCAAAAAGTGCGTTGTTTTCTGCTGATGATCGTGTTAAAATGTTACATGAAGTGTGCTCTGATATACCGAATGTAAGGGTTGATTCCTTCTCGGGACTTCTGGTCGATTATGTACGCGAGAACAGTTTCGATGTTGTTATCAGAGGACTCAGGGCTATAACGGATTTCGAATATGAACTTCAGATGGCCCAGACGAACAGAAAGCTTCTTCTTCAGGCTGATACGGTCTTTCTGACTACAAGCCTTGAATATGCCTATCTGTCATCGACAACCGTCAGAGAGGTTGCCGCTTTCGGCGGAGATATCTCTTTGTTTGTCCCGGACAGCGTGGCAAAAGAAGTTTACGAAAAATTCAGTAAACAGAACGGGGAGAAAAATGGCGGCAAAGATTGAACAGACTATCGATGATATCTATGCATTGCTGGAAAGCTGCAAGTACGCGCCCTTTTCCAACAAAGAAAGCATCGTAGTCAACAAAGAGGATATATTCGAACTTCTCGAGGAACTTCGTGAGAGGACTCCCGAGGAAGTCATCCATTGTCAGAATATCATAGCGAACCGCGATACCATATTGAAAAATGCGAAGATGCAGGCTGACGAGATGATAAAGCAGGCTCAGCAGTATCAGAGCCAGATGGTCGATCAGAACGAGATAATGCAGAGAGCCTATGCGCAGGCAGGAGAGATAGTAAACCAGGCAAAAGCAGAAGCCCATGATGTCCTCAGCCAGGCGACGAATGACGCAAACAATTACCAGATGCAGGCTGTTACCTATACGGATCAGGAGCTGTCGACGCTGCAGGATATACTGAGCAGGGCGATCTCAAGCGCGCAGGACAGATACACAGATCTAATTGCCTCCCTGAATGAGGCGATGAGCAGGGTTTCAACGAACCGGTCGCAGCTTTCACAGCAGATAACGATGGATGCATCCGGAAATCCGGTGATAGGGAACGGACAGAATATACCATCAGACGAACAGCCGGATGGAGCTGTCAGCGAGGCTGATGCAGGTGTACAAAAAGCAGCGTTACCCAAGGATAACATAGACATCATCTGAAAAGATCAAAGGTCAAGGGAGGCTGTATGCCTCCCGTTTTTTAGCAACGGACAAAAGGAAAGATAATGGGAAAACTGAGCGGACTTGAACCGGAAAAAGTATTTGATTATTTTGAGGAGATATGCGCCATACCCAGAGGCTCCGGCAACACGGAGGCAATATCTTCATATCTGGCTGATTTTGCCAAAAAAAGAAATCTGGAGCATTTTAAGGACAGCCTGAACAATGTCTTCATCCGCGTCCCTGCTACAAAAGGTTATGAGGAAAGCCCATCAGTCCTGCTCCAGGGACATATGGATATGGTCTGTGAAAAGACCTCCCAGAGCAGACATGATTTCCAGAAGGATCCCATAGATGTCGACCATATGGATAATGAGATATTTGCAAGGGGCACGACGCTGGGTGCCGATGACGGCATTGCGCTTGCCTATATACTTGCCATCATAGACTCGGGCGAAGACTGTCCCCACCCTGAGCTTGAGTGCCTGTTTACCTCAGATGAGGAGACAGGAATGAACGGCGTGAAGGGCTTTGATTTCACGAATGTAAAAGCCCGCAATGTCATCAATCTCGACTCGGAAGATGAGGGCGTGGTATATGTCAGCTGCGCAGGCGGACTTCGCGGGACGCTTCGGATACCCGTAAAGCGCTTTGATATGTCCGGTATCGTGTACAATGTTGTCATCAGCGGACTTCACGGCGGCCACTCGGGTGACATGATAGACAGATATTTCGCCAACGCTATTATTATCATGGGCAGGCTGCTTCATTTCCTGACGACCAGAACCTCTTTCCATATATTTAAACTCCAGGGCGGACTCATGGACAACGCTATACCCCGTGAAGCGAACTGCCGCCTGATTGTTTCTCCCGCGCATTCAAAGGATTTCGAAAAACTGATAGAAGAATTCGAGGGAACGATCAAAAATGAGTTTTCTGCCAACGAAAAGAACATGATGATCTACTGCGAAAGCCTCGGCGAATCCACAGAGAACGTCATAAAGCCGAGACTTCAGAACAGGATGATCTTTCTGATGAATACTGTGCCCGACGGTGTGCAGAACATGTGCATGGACGAACAGCAAAAAGGGCTGGTAAAGACCTCTTTGAACTTCGGTATCATGCGGCTCAGGGATGATCATTTCACTCTGGAGGCATCACTTCGCAGCAGTGTTTCAAGCGAGAAATACGCCCTTTCCGACAAACTGAAGTTCCTGGCGGAAGGGATAGGCGGCACCTATGAGGTAAAAGGCGATTATCCCGCCTGGGAGTTTAACGAGAACTCAAAGCTCATGAAGCTTTCCTCCGATGTCTACAAAGATCTTTTCGGGTATCATCCCGTAATAAAAGGAATACATGCCGGGCTGGAATGCGGCGTTATCTATCACGCCTTAAAACCGGTCGATGTGATTTCCTTCGGACCCCAGATAAACGGTGCACATACTCCCAAGGAAAAGCTTTCCATCACTTCAGTTCAGAAAACCTGGGATTTTCTGCTCCGCATGCTGAAGGAGCTTAAATAGAACGATATGAATGTAGCCATAATAACCGGTGCCTCATCCGGGATGGGCGCCGAATGTGTCAAACAGATAAACAAAGCTTATACGAAGCTTGACGAGATATGGGTCTTTGCCAGAAGGCTCGACAGGCTTAAGGAACTTGAAGACATCGAGGGCAATGCAAAAATACGCCCCATCGCCATGGATATCACAAATGATACCCATGTAGAAGCCCTGATAGAAGCCTTAAGAGAGGTGAAGCCTCAGATACGGATGCTTGTAAACGCTGCAGGAACCGGTGTCATCGGCCGCTTTGATGATGAAAGCTATGATGATGAGCTGATGATGATAGACTTAAACTGCAGGGCGCTGACTGCATTTACAAAGATCTGTCTGCCCTATATGAAAAGGAATTCCCGGATCATAAATTTTGCTTCCGCAGCAGCCTTTCTGCCACAGCCCGATTTTGCGGTATATGCTGCGACGAAATCCTATGTCCTAAGCTTTTCAAGAGCGCTCAGAAAAGAACTCAAAGGCCGAGGCATAGCCGTGACTGCTGTGTGTCCCGGGCCTGTCGCGACCGAATTCTTTGAAATCGCCGAAAAACATCACAGCATGGCAGCATACAAAAAGATAGCAATGGTAAGGCCTGCGGCAGTAGTTGAAAAAGCGATACGCGACAGCCGGGCGAAAAGGGAAGTCTCTGTTTATTCAGCTGCCATGAACATATTCAGATTCTTTACAAAGGTTCTCCCGCACTCGCTTTTCCTGTATTTCTGGAAGGAAGCATAGATGGGAAAGAACAAAGGATCCTTCGGCTATATCAGGCATATGAGAAAAAAAATGCTCATCCATGCCCTCATTCTCTACATCATAGCCTTTTTCATTTTTTTTGTCGGAAAAACAAGATACAGCGATTATGCGACTATGTTTTCCATCACTGCCGTTGTTGTGTGCATACCCGGGTCCATGCGCCTGGTGTCATTTATTATGTTCATGATACACAGGGGCGGTGATACGGCTTTTTTTGAAAAGTGCAGTGATCTGGATGAAAAGCTGCTGATCTTTGACTGTGTGGTCACAACGACAGGCGACAGCTATGATGTGTACGCCTTCTGTATAGCAGATGACAGTGTTGCCGGCTTTTGTCCCGATCCCAAAAAGGATATGCAAAAGCTTGAAAAGCATCTGCGGGAAATGTTTGATAAAAACAGTCTGAAATCGGTCGGGATAAAGATATTCAAAGAGGAGGATAAATTCCTGCGGCGATCCTCAGAGCTTTCGGCCCGGAAAAGCCATGATGAGGGAAAGACAGACAGCATCAGGACGCTCCTCCTGAACCTTTCCCTGTAATACGATGAAAGAATTCATAATATCCGAAAAAGAAGAGGGGATGACCCTTATCAGATACAGCACAAAAATGCTGCCCGACGCCGGACAGGGAATGATCCGTAAATTCCTCCGCAACAAAAATATCGAACTGAACGGCAGAAAAAGCAACGGAAGCGACAGACTGAAGTCCGGAGACCGGATCTCATTTTTTCTGTCAGAAGAGACCTTTGATAAATTTCACGGATCGTCTAAAGCCATCACCTGTACAAAGCCGCTTGAAAAAGCCAGGATAATATATGAGGACAGCGACTATCTGATCTATGACAAAGATGCCGGGCTGCTTTCGCAGTCGGATATATCCGGGGAAATATCCGTAAATGACATGCTTCTTTCCTATGCCGGAAAAACCGGTACATTTACCCCCTCGATCTGCAACAGGCTTGACAGGAACACCTCAGGCATCATCCTTTGCGGACTGTCAGCAAAAGGGCTGGCTGCTCTCGATGAAGCCATCCGTGACAGAAGGATAAAAAAATACTATCTTTGCATATGTGAAGGCATATTTGAAAAAGAAGGAAAAGCGCGGTTTTTCCTGAAAAAAGATGAGACCACAAACACTGCCCTGATATCAGATATCCCAAAACAGGGTTTTGATCCCGTTGAAACGGATTTTCGCATAATAAAAACGGGCGGCGGCTTCTCGCTTTTGGAAGCAGAACTTATCACCGGCAAGCCTCATCAGATCCGCGCAACGCTTTCGCACATGGGACATCCGATCGTCGGCGATATCAAGTACAAAGCTAAAAAGGGACCGGCCAAAAGACAGCTGCTGCACGCACACAGAGTAATCTTCCCGGAGGATATTCTTGACGGCAGTGAATTTACGGCAGACTGTCCCGAAGACATGCAGTCATTCATCAAATAGATTTTGCCTGAGGCAGGAAATCAGATAATATATGGCCACATGGAACTCAAGAGGTCTTCGCGGTTCTTCGCTTGAAGAACTCGTAAACCGCACAAATGAAAAATATGAAGCATCCCATCTTGCCCTGATCCAGAAGATACCGACTCCCATAACTCCGGTGCGCTTCGACAAGGATACAAGGCAGATCACCCTCGCATATTTCGAGCAGCAGAGCACGGTCGACTATATCGGAGCCGTCCAGGGCATTCCCGTATGCTTTGATGCAAAGGAATGCGCCGTTGATACATTTGCGCTCTCAAACATCCATGAACATCAGGTATTCTTCATGGAGGAATTCGAGCGGCAGGGCGGAGTATCCTTTATTTTGATTTATTATACTTCAAGAGATATAATGTATTATCTGACTTTCAGAAAGCTTTCGGTCTTCTGGGAAAGGATGAAGTCCGGAGACAGAAAAAGCTTCAGATTTGATGAACTGGATGAGGAATATATAATAAAGGCAAGGCCCGGGATACTTATACCGTATCTTGATTATATCCAGAAGGATCTGGATGAGCGGCCTGAAAAATGAAAGGAAATGACCTTTGAACAACAGACTATTGCACACACCGGACGGGGTCCGGGATTCATACGGAAATGATTACGAAAAGAGGCTGAAGCTGCAGCTTTCGCTTCATGATGTCTTAAAAGACTTCGGCTACAGGGATATACAGACGCCCTCATTTGAGTATTTTGACATCTTTTCAAGCGATATAGGTACAACCCCTTCAAATGAACTGTATAAATTCTTTGACAACGATAATAACACCCTGGTGCTTCGTCCCGATTTCACTCCGGGGATAGCGCGCGCCGCAGCCAAATACTTCCTTGATTCCGAAGATGTTGTAAAGCTGTGCTACATGGGAAATGTCTTTTCGGATAACGGAACCTACAAAGGAAGACTGAAAGAAAGATCGGAGATCGGTGCCGAATATATGGGCGACGGATCGGAGAAAGCCGATGCTGAGATGATACGTCTGGCTTTCGATCTCTTAAAAAAAGCAGGACTTTCAGATTTCATGATCTGTATCGGAAATGCCGAATACTTCAGAGGGCTCTGCAGCGAGGCAGGCATGGACCGTGAAACGGAAACCGAGCTCAAAACCGCGATCTCAAACAGGAATTCAGAAACTGCCGCAAGGATACTGGATGCAGCCGGATGCGAAACCTCATTAAGATCGGCCATCCTTGACTGCATAGGACATATGGGGGGCCCTGAGGTTCTTGCCGGAGCCAAAAAACAGGCAAAGGGAAAGAGAGCTTCGGAGGCGCTTTCACGTCTTGAAAAAGTATATGAGATAGCCGTAGCCAGCGGGATCGGAGATCATATCTCTTTTGACCTCGGAATGCTTTCACAATATGATTATTATACCGGCATTGTCTTCCGCGCATATGTTCCCTTCGTCGGAGAAGCAGTGATCAAGGGCGGAAGGTATGATGACCTTTTAGGCAAATACGGAAAGGAATGCCCTGCCGTAGGGCTTACACTGTCACTTGACCAGGTGATCATGTGCCTTGATGAAGAAGCCGCAGGAAAGAAGAGGGACGGTTATCTGACCATAGCTCTCACAAAGGGACGCCTTGCGATGAAAACCCTGGATCTTCTTGAAAAGACCGGTATATCCTGCGATGAGATGCGGGACAAGGAAACCAGGAAGCTGATCTTTGTAAACGAAGAAAAAAAGCTTCGATTCTTTCTTGCAAAGGGACCGGATGTCCCAACCTATGTCGAATACGGCGCTGCAGATATCGGCGTAGTCGGCAGGGATACCATCATGGAGGAAGGCCGGAAGATCTATGAGGTTTTAGATCTCGGCTTCGGAAAATGCCGGATGTGCATCTGCGGACCAAAAGAAGCAGGAGAGCTTTTGAAGCATCACGAAATGATAAGGGTTGCAACTAAATATCCCAGCATAACAAGAGACTATTTCCAGAATGTCAAGCATCAGACCGTTGATATCATCAAGCTCAACGGCTCCATTGAGCTTGCTCCGATAGTTGGACTTTCCCAGGTGATCTGTGATATTGTGGAAACAGGCTCAACCCTGAGGGAAAACGGGCTTCAGGTTCTTGAGGAGGTTGCTTCGCTTTCTGCAAGGATGGTCGTAAATCCCGTATCATTAAGACTTGAGGCAGAGCGTATCCAATCACTGACCAATGCCCTGAAAGGAATCATACAGGTATCGTAAATGAAAAGGATAAAGATAGAAGAAGGCAACAAAAAAGACATATTGTCCGTACTCCTCAAAAGAAGCACCAATGACTATGGTCCGTACGAAAAGACCGTCCTTGACATCATCGAGGATGTGAAGGCAAGAGGCGATGAGGCGCTGTTTGACCTGGCAAAAAAGTTTGACGGCTGCATCCTTGACCACTCAAATTTCATCGTGACAGAAGAGGAGATCGACGAAGGAGTTGCTGCCATACCCGCAGATCTCATAGATGTGATGCAGGATTCCTTTCTGAACATAAAGAAATACCACGAAAAACAGGTGCGTCAAAGCTTCTTTGCAACAGAAGAGGACGGTATCATTTTAGGACAGAGGATCACTCCGCTTGAAAAAGCCGGAGTCTATGTGCCCGGCGGGAAAGCCGTGTATCCTTCGACACTGCTCATGAATATCACTCCGGCCCTTGTTGCAGGAGTAAAGGAAATATCGATCTGCACTCCTGCGGGAAAGGACGGTAAAGTAAGCCCTTATGTCCTTGCCGCAGCAAGGCTTACCGGTATCAAAAAGATCTACAAAACAGGAGGCGCCCAGGCTATCGCAGCCTTTGCCTACGGCACGCAGACCATTGAAAAAGTCGACAAGATAGTCGGCCCAGGAAACATCTTTGTTGCACTTGCGAAAAAAGCCGTATACGGACATGTGAGCATCGATTCGGTCGCAGGGCCTTCAGAGATCATGGTATTTGCCGACGAGACTTCAAATCCGCACTTTGTAGCAGCCGATCTTTTAAGCCAGGCAGAGCATGACGAGATGGCATCCGCCATCCTTGTGACAACATCCTCCGATATTGCCGATGCTGTAGAAAAAGAGATCGAAGCTTTTCTTCCGAAGCTTTCGAGAAGGGAAATCCTCGAAAAATCTCTCGATCAGTTCGGATTCATACTTATCGCCGAAAACAAAAAGGATGCCTTTGAGGTAATAGATCTCATCGCGCCGGAGCATCTTGAAATCGTGACAAAGGATCCCTGGAATGACATGACAGGCATCCACAATGCAGGAGCGATCTTTATCGGACCGTATTCCTCTGAACCGCTTGGAGACTATTTTGCGGGACCCAACCATGTCCTGCCCACCAACGGTACCGCGCGTTTCTTCTCACCGCTTTCAGTCGATGATTTCATAAAGAAGTCATCCGTTATCTCATACTCAAAAGAAGCTCTTGAGAAGGTGCATACAAAGATCGAGCGCTTCGCTGAAGCTGAACAGCTCACAGCTCACGCCAACTCGATCGCCGTGAGATTCGAATAAGGAGGTTTACCATGGGAAGAACAGGAGAGGTTGAAAGAAAAACGAAGGAGACCGACATAAAGATAACCATCGAGCTTGACGGCACCGGAAAAAGCGAGATCGACACCGGTATCGGATTCTTTGATCATATGCTCGAAGGCTTTGCAAAACACGGCTTCTTTGATCTGAAGCTGACCTGCAAGGGCGATCTCAATGTTGACTGCCATCATACCGTGGAGGACTGCGGCATTGCCCTGGGTGATGCCATAAAAAAAGCAGCCGGAGACAAAGCCGGCATTTCCCGATACGGATTTTTCATGCTGCCAATGGATGAGACACTTGTTGCATGCGCCGTCGATCTTTGCGGACGCCCTTATTATTCAAGCGATATCGAATTCCCTCAGGCAAAATGCGCCGATATGGAAATGGATGTTTTGAAGGAATTCTTCTATGCCGTCAGCTACAGCGGCCTCATGAACCTGCATTTTAAGATGTTTTCAGGCGACAACAGCCATCACATAGCAGAGGCCTGTTTCAAGGCATTTGCGAAGTCACTTGACATGGCCCTGACTAAAGATCCCAGGGTGGGAGATGTACTTTCCACAAAGGGAAAACTTTGATCAACAACGGAGGTTTTTATTATCATGGAACACAATGATTACAAACAGATAATACCCTGTATATATCTGAACAACGGACTGGCAGTAAAAAGCCTGGAGGACAAGACGAAGATAAGCGAAGATCCCGTGGGTATCGCCAGCGAATACGCAAATTCCGGCGCGGACGCCATAATGATCTTTGACTTTTCCGCAAATGATGCAGGGCATGAAAAGAACCTAAGCCTCATCAAGGAGATCAGGCGCAATATCGACATACCCATGTACGGCGCAGGAAACATCAAGCGTTTTGAAGATATCAAAAAACTCCTGTATGCGGGCTGCAGCAAAGCGGCGCTGAACTATTCAAAGACGAACAATATCGAACTGACAAAGGAAGTCAGCAAGAGGTTCGGCAAGGACAAGATAGCTGCCTGCGTAAGGGATGTAAGCGAACTTGAAGAAGCAGAGTCTGAGATCAAGAACTACCTGGGCTCCGTCATCCTCATAGATGAAAACAATATTGCCTCCTGTGTTGACTGGATCGATAAGAACTGCAGGGATAACGCCATAGCCGTGGATCTGATCCTTCTTCTCAAGGAGAAGGCTCTTCACGAAAGCGCCGCGATCCTGCGTCAGTATGATATCGCAGGCATAGCCGGCGGTATACTTGACAGGAGCGCTGACTATCTGATGAGCTTCAAGAGGCAGTGCAAGGGACTGGGCATACCCGTAAACACCTATGAAGGTTCTCTTAAATGGTCTGATCTGAAGCTGAACTCCGACGGTATGGTCCCGGTAGTCGTCCAGGAATACAAAACAGGCGAAGTCCTGATGCTTGCCTACATGAACGAACAGGCATTTAATAAAACCCTTGAGTGCGGAAAAATGACCTATTATTCAAGGAGCAGACAGGAGCTTTGGACAAAAGGGGAGACCAGCGGACACTTCCAGTATGTGAAGGCCCTGTACGCCGACTGCGATTATGATACCATCCTCGCAAAGGTCCTCCAGATCGGAAATGCCTGCCATACAGGCGAGTATTCATGCTTCTTTAATGAGATAATGAAGAAGGAATATGATGAGACAAACCTGCTAAAGGTCTTTGAACACGAATACAGCATCATCCTTGACAGGAGGGATCATCCGAAGGAAGGCTCCTACACCAATTATCTCTTTGACAAGGGCATCGACAAGATATTAAAGAAGGTGGGAGAGGAGAATACGGAGATAATAATAGCCGCCAAAAATCCCGATCCCGAGGAGCTCAAATACGAGATGGCAGACTGGCTCTATCATGCCATGGTGCTCATGGTTGAAAAAGGCGTCACCTGGGATGAAATAACAAAAGAGATCTCGAACAGATAGGTTTTTATTATGAGACAGCTTGCCTTAAGTGACGAGATCCTGCTGTCGGTGACCCATCCGGAGCGGTATATCGGAAACGAACTTAATTCTGTCATGAAAGATCCGGATCGGGTAAAGATAAGATTTGCCATGTGTTTTCCGGACATCTACGAGATCGGTATGTCTCATCTTGGCATACAGATCCTTTACAGCATGTTCAACAGCCGTGATGATGTCTGGTGCGAAAGGGTCTATTCGCCATGGACTGACCTGGAAGCAGTCATGAGGGAAAAAGACATCCCGCTGTTTGCCCTCGAATCCCAGGACCCTGTCAGATCATTTGATTTTCTCGGAATAACCATCCAGTATGAGATGTGTTATTCAAATATACTTCAGGTTCTCGATCTTTCAAAGATCCCCATTTATTCAAAAGACAGGACAGAAAACGACCCCATCGTCATCGGCGGAGGCCCCTGTACCTACAACAGCGAGCCGATTGCCGATTTCTTTGATATCATCTACCTCGGCGAAGGTGAGACAGATTACAACTCCCTTTTTGACCTTTATATCAAAATTAAAAATGAGAGTAAAAGCCGGAAGGAGTTTCTGGAAGAAGCAGCCCATATTCCGGGGCTCTATGTGCCTTCCTTCTATGAACCTGTTTACAACAGCGACAATACCTTTAAGGAGATGAGGCTCCTCAACGAGAATGCTCCCTCAGTCATCACCAAGGATGTCTGCATGGACCTGGACAATGCTCCATACGCCTTAAAGCCTGTCATTCCCTTTATAAAGATAACTCAGGACAGGGTGGTGCTCGAGGTGCAGCGAGGATGTATCAGAGGCTGCCGGTTCTGTCAGGCAGGCATGATCTACAGGCCTGTGCGCGAAAAATCCCTTGAGGTACTTAAAAGCCATGCCCGAGCGATGATCGAAAGCACGGGGCACGAAGAGATCTCTTTAAGTTCCCTTTCAACCTCGGATTATTCAAGGATCAGCGAGCTAGTCAGATGGCTCGTTGACGAATACAGGGAAAAATTCATAAATATCTCCCTGCCTTCACTGAGAATAGACAATTTCTTCCTTGATATGATGGAACGGGTGAGCGATTCAAAAAAGGGATCTCTGACCTTTGCGCCTGAGGCAGGAAGCCAGAGGATGCGCGATGTCATAAACAAGGGAATCACGACAGAAGATATCATGTCCGGATCCGGCCTTGCCTTCAGAGCCGGCTGGACAAAGGTCAAGCTGTATTTCATGCTCGGCCTTCCCGGCGAAACAGACGAAGATGTAAAAGCTATCCCCGATCTGGCAAATGATATCGCCATGAATTATTTTGATACCGTACCGAAAGAGGAGAGGAAGGGAAAGAGAGTAGATGTGAACACTTCCACATCATTTTTCATTCCCAAGCCCTTCACGCCTTTTCAATGGGCTCCCATGAACCCGAAGGAAGAGTTTCTCAGAAAAGCCCATCTTGTGAAAGAGACAATGGAAAAGGAACTCAATCACAAAAGCCTTCGCTACCAGTATCATGAAAGTGACTTAAGCGAGCTTGAAGGCGTATTTGCAAGAGGAGACAGAAGACTCTCAAAGGTCATATATGATGCATATATGTCCGGCTGCCGTTTTGACAGCTGGTCTGAATGCTTCAGATATGACCTGTGGTGCATGGCCTTTGAAAAGAACGGCATAGCCATGGATTTTTACACACTTCGCGAAAGAGACCTCAGCGAAGCCTTTCCCTGGGATTTCATAAATGTCGGAGTATCAAAGGAATTTCTAAAAAGGGAATACCTGAATGCGAAAAGCGGCATCAAAACGCCCAACTGCCGTGAAAAATGCAGCGGATGCGGCGCCATGTCTTTTGGGGGCGGAGTCTGTTTTGACAAAAGGGAGGAGGCCGGATCATGAAAGTCAGGATCAGGTTTAAAAAATCCGGCCCCGTGAAATTTATAGGCCATCTGGATACCATGAGATTTTTTCAAAAACTCATCCGGCGTGCCGGTATTCCTGTTGCCTATTCGGAAGGCTTTTCGCCTCATCAGAAGATGTCTTTTGCCCAGGCTTTGGGCGTGGGCGTTGAAAGCGACGGGGAATATTTTGATCTGGAACTGAAGGATGAACTGTGTGAAGGCCTGTCTTCGGAAAAGATCGTAGCCATGCTCAATTCCTGCACTGTCGATGGTATTGAAATCAGTGACTGTGTGAAGCTTCCTGAAAAATCAAAAAATGCCATGGCTTCAGTCTATGCCGCAGATTATCTTGTAGGTTTCAGACAGGGCCATGCTCCCGCATTTGATCTTGGCAGAATGATCGCTGATTTCAACGAAAAGAGCAGCGTAAAGATCACCAAGACGACCAAAAAGACCTCCCGTGAACTGGAATTAAAGGATCTTGTATATGCTCTTGAAAAACGGGATGATCTCATATTCATGACGCTGAATGCTTCAAGCGCAAACAGTGTCAAGCCTGCGCTCATAATGGAGTATCTCTTCGAAGCCGGAGGCTGTGATTTTGACCCGGTTTCGTTATCGATAAAAAGACTTGAGATCTACAACGATGAAATGATGCCTCTTTCGGCCTCAGGAACGCATTTTTAATTGGATTTTTCCACTGAAATATGCTATAATATGAACAAGTATTTGTTCTTTTCGGAGGGGAGTATGCTTAACATGGAGGTGTGTTTGAATGAGCATATACGAAAAGGATGAAGAAGTTTTCAGATCGGAGCTGCTTTCCGAGTATTTCTGTGATATCTTTAAAACTTTTTCTCATTGTGCCGATAATATCTATTTTGTGATTACTCATCTTCAGATGGGTCTTACCATGGTATCCCAGGCTCTGGCTGATGATTTTGATCTGCCGGGTGTGATCATGCCCGATTTTGGAAAGATCTGGGGCGAAAGGATCGAAGAAAATCACAAAAAGGCTTTTTTTGACAGTATCAACATCGATCCCGCACATGCAGATAATTTCGAACATGACCTCATCTACCGTGTAAAAAACAGGGACGGACAGTATGTGACCATATCCTGCAAAGGAAAACTGATCACCGACTCAAACAATGTTCCCGTATTTTTTACGGCTACGATCATAAATCACGAGGCAACAGAGACCATAGATCCCGTGACAGGTCTGTTTAACCGGAACAATCTCACGGATATACTCAAAAAATATACTCATGACAACAGGCCTTATTACCTGATGCTCATCGGTATATTGAATTATGCCGAGATAAACAGGATGTACGGATACCGTTTCGGCAACCAGGTATTAAAAGAGGTCTCCGAAGTCGTACTGAAGCAAGGGAACGGCGCATTGGTATTCAGAGGCGAGGGTGTGAAAACTGCGCTCCTTTTTGAGGCTGAACGTTACGATCTGAAAGACATCACTGAGGTATTCAACAATATCCGCGACCAGCTCTACAGAAGCCTCTATATCAAGAATATCCACATCGCCCTCGAGGTCTGCGGAGGCGCGATCCTGGCAAACGAGTTCTCCACTGATTACAATACGATATATAACAGCGCTCTTTACGCGCTTTCTGTTGCAAAAGAGGAAAAGCTTGCCGAGCTGCAGGTATTTGAAAATGATCTTTTCAATGAGACAAACAGGCGTTTGGAAATACTGAACGCCATCAGGAACGACATAGCAGACGGCCTCAAGGGCTTCTACCTTTGCTATCAGCCTATAGTCAGCGCCGAAACAAACAAAGTCTGCGGAATGGAAGCCCTGCTTAGATGGAGAAGCAAAAAGTACGGAGTAGTTCCTCCGAATGATTTTATCCCGTGGCTTGAGCGCGATCCGATCTTTTTCGAGCTCGGTAACTGGATATTAAAGACTGCAATGCATGATACCAAGGCGCTCATAGAAAGAAATCCGGAATTTGTCGTAAATGTCAATCTGGCTTATCCTCAGCTTCAAAGATCCGATTTCAAGACTGCGCTCAACAATATAATAAAAGAAGAAGAATTCCCGGCTGAAAACCTGAAGCTGGAGCTTACAGAAAGATGCAGGCTGCGTGACATGAATCTGCTTCGGAACGATATGATATTTTTCAAATCATCCGGCATGCAGACGGCTCTGGACGATTTTGGGACCGGTTATTCGGCACTGAGCCTTCTGACAGAGCTTCCGGTCGACCAGGTGAAGATAGACAGGAGTTTTGTTATCAATATTGAAAATGATATTCCCAAGCAATGTCTTTTGAGAGCGATCACGACCTGTACAACAGAACTTGGCAAGAAGGTCTGTGTGGAAGGTGTCGAGACAAAAGAAATGCGTGATTACCTCAGAGAGAATTTTTCCGTTTCATTTTTCCAGGGTTATCTTTATTCCAAACCGATCGTCTTTGATGAATTCCTTGACTGGTATGACAGATATGAAAAAACGGCCTGATGAAAAGATCTGGCCGTTTTTTTGTGTTTTTTAAAAATCCCGTGTTTATCAGCTTTTTCCGCTACTCTTTGTTCGCATAATTTATATTATACGAACATTTATCGATAGCTTATCACACTCCTCCATTTTCATCTAAAACGATATCGGATAGCGGAATCAGATACTTATTATCCCTTTCACATCAAATGAAGGGATTTCATGATCGTGTGTCATAAAAGAAAGCTTTTCAACTTTAGCCTGTGCAATCAGAAACCGGTCGAAAGGATCCTGATGCTCTGGACCCTCACCTTTCCTTCTCAGGTTTTCCTCTGCAAGTATGTGTTCAGATTTCAGTAAGAGCTGTATGTATCCTGCTTTTTCACAATAATCTACAAACTCTTCGGTTGTAAAATCCAGATTGTTTGACCTGCTCTTTCTTTTGAGAGCAATCTCCATTGCAGAAATGACACTGAAATAAATGTTATTTCCCGGATCAAGGAGCAGCTCTCTGGCTTTTGGGGATAGTCTCGGATCGTCTGTTATCGCCCAGACAGCAATATGCGTATCAAGCAGTATGTTCACAGATTTCCTCCCAACAGCATTGCTGCAGCATCTTCATTGCACGCATCGAAATCATCAGGCGCTTTAAATTGACCTTTCGCTATTCCTATGCGATTGGAAACAGGTGTCTCTTCGATCAGCGTCAGTTTTACAACAGGTTTCCCGTTTCTGGCTACTGTTATTGAATCCTCTTTTTTTGATTCAAGTAAACGGATGAGTTTTGAAAAATCAGTTTTTGCCTCGAGTACATTAACCTGCATCATCTTATTTCACCTCATATTCTGACCATGTTGACCAGGGTAGTCTTTCTGACCATAATATACCATATCTGTTGGATTGATTCAAGCGACTTTCCTTTAAACCTCCATGTAAGACAGGGGAACGGGTTCGCTGTCCGCTTTTTTACTTCCAATTATCCCCGACCAGTGAGCCCTTGAAATCGCCCTTCTTTTGTTTGATCTTAAAGGACAGTGTCTTTGTGCCTGCAAAGCTTCCGGCGCCTTTTAAGGTTACCTTTGCCACGCCTTTCTTTACATTGTCTTTGTAACCGGACACTGAAAAGTCCTTTCCATATTCAAGATATACTGGCGAATCCTTTTTGCCGGTGTACAGTACGTCCTTAAAGTCGGTTCCTGCAAGTCGCACATAGCTTCCGGTATAGGTTTTATCATCGATCTTCTTCATTGCCTTTGCAATGTTTATATTGGAAGCCCTTGTACTCAGATAACGGAAGGATACCTTCACCGATTCATCGTCCCTGTAGTTTCCCTTTCCGGTCACCATAACGAATGCCTCTCCGCTTTCATCAGTGTTCCCGGGCGCAGAAGTGTCAGGAGTACCGACTGTATAATCAGTACCTGCCTTCAGCTTCTTTCCGTCCGAATCAATGACAATGACCGATGCTTTTTTCAGCCTTGTCTTCGTCGTAAACTGGTCTTCAGCTTCAAGGGTGATTTCCTTTGCCTTCAGGCTCTGCTTTGTGATCGCAAAATAGAGCTTCACGCTTCCTTTGTAGTTTCCTTTTCCTTTGACCTCGATCACGGCAGTCTTATTCCCGTTCGTCAAAGCTTTGTTCTTATCATACGAAAGGCTGTAATCCTTCCCTTCCTTCAGCGTGACGCCCTTATCCATTACTGTAACAGACGGTTTTGCGCCGTTCTTTGCAAAGGGGGCGCTTTCCGAAAAGATGTAGGTAAAATCAGATCCTTCCCCTGCTTCCGTAAGTTTCCTGCTTCCGGTTATCTTGAATGTAGCGGTCTTTGTCCCGGCAGGACTGCCTTCGCCTGTTCCGACTCCTTCAAATATCAATGTCGCAGTTCCGGGGTTTATATTGTTCTTTATCTCTTTGATCTTATAGTCAGTTCCTTCATTCAGGGTTTTGCCGCTAAGCTTTAATGTATAGCTTCCCTTTGCAGGTATGATCTCGCTTCCGGTATAGTCATAGGATTTCGGCTTAAAGATCACCTTCGCCTTTGAAAGCAATGCTCCGTTCTTTCCGACCAGCCTTACCTTTGCTGTTGCGGTTCCGTCAAAGTTTTTATTATCTGCAGTAACGGTTGCGGTATAAACGCCCTCTTCCTTTACGCTTTCAGCTCCGTCATAGGTCACTGTAAAGAACTTTGAAGAAACTGTTTTTCCGGTCGACGCCCAGGTAAACACCGGCATCGGCTTCTGGTCTTTGTTTGTTGCCGCCGCTGCAGCATCATGGACGACGATATCCTTTCCTAGGACAGCAGGAACGATCGTAAATGAAATGATCTGTTCAGCCGTGCCCTTGAAACTCCCCGTAAATCTCAGCCTTATCGTCGCTGTGCCGGCATCCTTGTTGTTCTTATATGTGACGGAATAATCATTCTTTTCAGTCAGTTTCCTTGTTCCGTCATATACATGGAAGGAAGGCTTGATAACAGAGCCGGTATAAGTGTAACCGCTTTGAAGTCCTCCCACCCAGATCTTTGACTGTACGGTCTCGCTGCCGCTTTCCGGATCCGTGATGATCTTTGAGACCTCATCGCCGCCGATCTTTACGGTCTCCTCTCTGCTTCCGTCGGAAAGCTCCTTTTCCTCGACCACGGGAATGTTATTGCCGCTGAGATTCTTTACATCCTCACGCAGATCATCCAGATCCCTGCCCTTTTCATCCGGCAGGCATGGGATATCCTCTCTGTCCACCGTGGCCTTGTGACAGCGGATGCAGGTATATGTATGAATACCCGGCTGCAGCAAGGTCGGCTCTCTTTTAACCGTGCCATTCGTAAAATCAAACTCATGATTATCGGGATCTTTGTCTGTCACCTTTCCCCATTCCATGAATGCCCCGCAGACTGAGCAGTAGACATCTCCGGAATAACCTTCTGTCGTACATGTGCCTGCCAGCACATTTTTCAGGGTGGTTGAGGGATGGCTGCAGTCGTTGACTGTCAGAGTAACCTCAAGATCATAATCATTGTAATTTACGGCATTATTTACCGAAACGATGACCTTTGCCTTCTGACCGACAAGTTCCTTATTATCCTTGAATGTCCATGAAAGCTTCGTGCCTGAAAGAGCGGCGTTTACGCTCAGCGTCTGTGCCGTATCTTCAATTTTTCTGACAGCATAGGAACCGTCTTCAGACAGCGGGGCCAGATACTCCTTCAGGTCCAGCATTCCGAATGTCCCGAACCTTGCTCTGCCTTCGGCCTTGGTCTTTTCAAAATCCGCCTTTGCTATGCCTGCGCTGATGCTTCTTATTTCAGAATCCAGATGGTTTAGATCGCCTTTAACCATGTACCAGACCTTATAATTTCCGGCATCGGTCTTTTCAGGTACTTCTGTGCTCCATTTCCTGCCGGATGATCCCGAAGTGCCGTCAAAATCAGGCGCGGATACTGTTTTGCTGTCGGTCACGGCATAATACATGGTGCCGCCGGTGGCAGTTCCTGCCATGACCAGAACCTGCTCTGAACCTGTGTATTTCATATTTTCTTTTGCTGTGGGAGCGTTAAAAGACACAGCTGCTTTATTAATGGTAAAACTCACCTTTCTCTGCCCGGTGTATCTGTCCTTGCCTGTGATAGTGACAGTGGGCGCATTTTCCGCGTCTTTGGATGCTGCGTTGATATTGTTACTGTACGCCACGGTATAATCCACATCAATGGTCAGCTCTGTATCACCATCCCTGATCGTGACAGCAGGCATGATGCCATTGCCCGAATAGGTCTGATCGCCGATGTCGTCAATGGTAACATTGCTGTAAGCAAGTGTTTTTAAAAATGTCGCAGAAACAGTAACATCCTTTGCCGGCATCGTAAATGAGCACTCTTCGTCCACCAAAGTTACAGCATGATCGCTTCCGTCATTGTATTTAACATTTACGGGTGCGTAACCCGCATCGGGCGTAAGTGTCAGAGTGACGGTTTTGTTTGCTGCGGTAAGGGAAGCGAAATCATTCTGCCTGTAGTACTCCGGGGATGCATTCACTGTGCCGTGTTCGATGCCGCCTGCGATCCTCACTCTGTATACAGGATAGAGGGGCTTTCCGGCGATCCCGGAAATCTCTTCTCCGGATAAAGTGCCGCTGTACAGACTCCCGTCACAAATGAACGTCTGACCGTCTTTCACGCGCAGATTATGCCCGTCTGCAACCTCCCATTTAGAGGCGGTAATGCTGTCCGAGCTGCCGGTATACCCCAGTGAGATGTCTCCTCCCGCCCGGATGCCGCAGCCGCTCGAAGGCCCGGTGGCGTTTACGGTACCACCGTTTATGCTGACACTGCCAACAACAGAAATGGCGGTCTCGCAGTTATTACTATCATTATTCGCTGTGGCGGTCAGCGCACCACGAAAAACAGACAGGTTCTCATTTGCAAAAACTACAGATCGTTCTATATTGAAACCACCTTCTATTTCACTGGCGGTAACCCTGCCTCCATAGATATTCAGCTGCCCTGCCTGGATCCCAGCCTCACAGTTCAGGCTGCCCGTCTGCTTTTCCTGCCCGTAGACGTTCAGGCTGTGGTAGATATCTTGAAATAGAAGGTCCTTATCCTTTCCATCGACAGCATAATCGTAATGGTTCTCGTTACTGGGAACAGTAGCTGTGCAGCCGTCCATCAATATCAGATTAACATCACCCTTAAGCTTAAGCTGACCCGGGAACGTCATATCCCTGTTTACGGCATACCACCCGGGGTCAATTTCTGTCTCATTACCGGTAAGAAAAGGCACCGGATCGGAGGTGACCTTCTGACCTTCCTCATTCACATATACGACCCTGCCGCATTCCCTGAACTCTGCCGTGACCTTCACATCATAACCTGAAGGCATTTTAAAATTCCATTTATTGTCTCCTGCTTTTACAGTTTTTATCTCACGTCCACCCGTATCAGTCACCTTCAGCGAGCTGAGCATCTTCTGCGCTCCGGGTGTTGCAGTCACGGTAACAGTTTCATTATCCGACGCATCAGGCCTGTCAACCTTCAACTCACCGGTTCCTGTCCACCACAGGCCGATATTTCCCCCGGAAGGCACCAGGGTTCTGCCCCTGATATACGATAGTTCCTCCGGAGTCATAATATAACCGTATCGGCGTCCATCTCCTGCAGCGTTCCTGTCCTTTAGGGCCTTTATTTTTTCCACAGAGTCATAGGATGTAATCAGTACAGTGGGAATCCTGACATCATCTGAAGCAGAAACATAACTGCTGACGGTAAAGCTGTCCGAGTCCTTCGCCGGGTAAATATAGACTGTGTCAGCTTTAATGCCGCCGGAGCTGCCTTTAACGGTGATATTGCCTCCTTTTATTATCATACTTCCTGATGAACTCATATTACACATGCCCACACCGCTGTGGCCATCGACACTGATCGTACTGTCCTCTATTCGAAAAACACTACCATTTTCTTTATAATCACCATACAGGGCGCAGGCAGCGGTCTGTCCCTCGGGGACACCGGCTTCAGCCGTCAAGGTACTGCGGGTTATATCAAAATCAGAATCTTTTATGTACAAGGCATAGGCTTTGCAGTCTGTACCCCTGCCGGTGGCGGTTGCCGTCACTTTGCTTTCGTAAATCATGACATTCCACTCGGAGAATATGGCGCAGGCATTACTGCCCGCAGAGCCGGCATTCATAGTGCCTCCATATATGTGAAAATCATCGGCATGTACACCCTCTCCCTCTGACCCGCTGGCGGATATGTTACAGCTGCAGATCCGGAGACCTTCATTTGAAATTATGCCCTTCTTTCCGACAGCGATCATCTTCCCGGCATTTTCACCGTGGGATTGGCCATGAATATTCAGCGCACCTGATCCTTCATATTTCAAGCCATAATCACTGCTTTCCGAACCAACGGTCAGGCAGCATCCGTCCTTGAGGATCAGTGTTACACCATTTTCAGTGCCGGGATCATCGCCGTCGAGAATGGTGAGGCCGTTCGGATAGCTGAGAGTTCCCTCTGCTACGTAATAGCCTCTCGCCAGTTCAGTTTCTTTTCCGGTAAGGAGGGTGTATCCCTCAACACTTTCCGATGGGATTGTCTTTGTCTCCGCGACCGGATTTCCAGGATCATTAAAATATGAGATATAACTTACAGGTATCTGAGTAAATGCCGCGCTCACGGTAACATCGTAATCGGGCATGGTAAAGGAGCGGGTATTGCCCGTGCCTCCTGCAGCAACTGTGATGCTGCCGTCGCCGGTTTTTGCCACAGTCACGCTATCCAGTTTATAACTCGCATCCGGCGTTGCCGTCAGGGTTACAGTATCATTTTTCCTCGCTATTGCGACCGGAGATGCGCTGACAGTAGTATGTACCCCATCCGTCAGCTCCAGTGTTCCCTTTGTGATGCCATCTATACTCACGGTGTGCATGTCGGCTGCAACCGAAAGAGTTTTGCCGTTGAGCGCCGATAATACATCTTCGGTCAGTTCGCCTGTATAGTAATTGACAGAGCTTCCATCGTCCCTGTAGATCCTTCCATCGGCGATCGTCAAAGTGTCAAAACAGATCGTGTTTACTCCGCTTGCCCGGAAAGATCCGCCATCCAGTGTGACATTTCCATTATGATCGCCTTCGGCACCGGTTATGATAAGCGCACCATCGCCTTGAACCGTAAGCATCCCGTTTCCATCACTGCCGACTTTAACTGTGCCATTCACTGTCAGCGTATGTCCGTTTGTATCAAGGGTGACGCTGTTATCACTTATCTCCCAGCCTGAGGAAAGCGTCACATCCTCCGACAGAGTGATCCTTCCATCAACAGCATCAGGCAGATTTTCTGCTCCCCATACTCTCAGGGTGTTATCCGGCATAGGTGCAGTCCCAAATACTATTGCCACCACCATAAAAAATGTGATAGCCGTCATTTTCAACAAAACATTCTTCTTCATGATCTTATTTCTCCTATATAGCCATAGCTTTAGCCTTTTAGTTTCAATTCCCACCAAAGGTATTGTCATATACTGCTTACTCGCTATATTTTCCAAACGAGAAATATGTTTTAGGAATAACTACTAAACAGTATATAAAACTGTCGTTATTATACTACTTTTCGATGTAAGGAGACAGAAGGAAACAGGGAGACAGAAGGACCGTCCCCCTGTCTCCCCCTGTTTTATTTCCAGCTGTCTCCGACCAGCGCGCCCTTGTAATCGCCCTTCTTTTCTTTGATCTTAAATGACAATGTCTTTGTTCCGGCAAAGCCTCCCTTTCCTCTGAGAGTGACCTTTGCCGTGCCTTTCTTCATATTATTCTTGTAGCCGGTCACTGCAAAATCCTTTCCGTAAACAAGATACTCAGGAGCGTCCTTTTTGCCGGTATACAGTATCTCCATAAAGTCGTTTCCGGCAAGATGTACATAGCTTCCCGTGTAGATCTGATCTGCTATCTTATTCATAGCCTTTGCGCTGTTTAAATTGGATGACAGCGAATTCATGTACCTGAAGGATACGGTCACAGATTCATCATCCCTGTAGTTTCCCTTTCCGGTTATCGTGATAAAGGCCTCACCGCTCTCATCAGTGTTCCCGGGCGCAGAGGTGTCAGGAGTACCGACAGTATAATCAGTACCTGCCTTCAGCTTCTTTCCGTCCGTATCGATGACCGTTACCGACGGTTTCTTAAGCTTTGTCTTCATCGCAAACTGATCTCCGGTCGTGATGCTTATGCCCTTTGCCTTCAGGCTCTGCTTTGTGATCTCAAAACAGAGTTTGACTTTTCCCTTGTAGCTTCCTTTCCCTTTGACCTCGATCAAAGCAGTTTTATTGCCGTTTGTGACTGCTTTGTTCTTTTCATAGGACAGGGTATAATCCTTTCCTTCCTTCAGTGCAACTCCCCTGTCCATTACAGTAACAGACGGTTTTGCGCCTTTCTTTGCATAGGGAACACTGTCTGAAAAGCTGTAGGTGAAATCGGACCCTTCCCCAGCCTGTTCAAGCTTCCTGCCTCCTTTTATCTTAAATGTTGCGGTCTTTGTACCGGCAATACTTGTTTCGTCGATGCCGATCCCTTTAAATACCACTTTCGCGGTTCCGGGATTTACATTGTTCCTGACCTCTGCAAGCTTATAGTCCGTTCCCTCGATCAGTGTTTTTCCACCCAGCTTTAAGGTATAGGTTCCCCTTTCGGGTACGATCTCACTGCCCGTATAGGCATAGGATGAAGGCTTGAATGTGACCTTCGCTTTTGAAAGTAACCCCACATTCTTCCCGACCAGCTTTACCTTTACCTTCGCCGTACCGCCATAGTTTTTATTATCCGGAGTTATCTCTGCGGTATAGGTACCCTCTTCCTTTACGCTGTCAGCGCCGTCATAGGTCACCGTAAAGTACTTTGAAGAAACTTCTTTTCCCGTCGACGCCCATATAAAGGTCGGTTTCGGCTTCTGCGCCTTTTTCGTCACAGCAACGGCGGTACTATATGCGATGATATCCTTTCCGAGCATTGCCGGACCGATCACAAAATCGACCTTCTGTTCCGCTGTACCCTTATAATTTCCTTTAAATCTGATCGTTATGGTCGCAGTTCCGACATCCCTGTTGTTTTTGTATGTGAATGAGTAATCCTTATTCTCGGCAAGCTTTCTTATCCCGTCGTATATATGGAAGGAAGGCTTGATCGCAGAGCCGGTATAAGTGTAACTGCTTTGAAGTCCTCCAACCCAGATCTTTGACTCCACTGTCTCTTTGCCGCTTTCGGGATCCTTTACGATCTTTGATATTTCTGTCCCTCCTACGCTTACGGTTTCCGTGATCATTTTGCTTTTGGGATCTTCGACAGTGTTCCGGCTTACAGCCGCATCACCGCTTAAATACCTTGTATCCTCAGCAAGATCGCCGTAATCAATTCCGTCATCAGAAGGCAGGGGCGGAATATCCGGTACTGTTATCGTATGAGCGTAATTTCGTCTGCAGTGATAGAGATGCCACCCCCAGGTCAGGGCAGTCGGCTCCTTTATCACCTTGCCGTTTGAATAATCAAAGTCATGATTATCCGGATCGATCGGGAGATACTCTCTTTCAAGGATCGCGTGACAGCAATGACACCACCATCCGCCTGTATAGCCTTCTTCCATACAGTTAGGCGCCTTATCATCATACAGGTACTCCTTATCAGCATGGTTTTCAGGACAGGTAATCTTAAAGTAACAATCGATAGGCAGATCATAAGCCAGGTAATTCTTCATATTGGTACAGGAGACGGTAAATGTGAGGCATCTGTTCGTGGAGGGAGGAAGCTCCTCGTCCCTCTTTGCCTCGTAGCTGATCCTCATATTCTTCTCGTCGGTGATGACTTTATTATCTCTTAAGATCCCCCATGTATCACCGCTTTGGAAAGCGATCAGGCTGGGGTGTTCCCCCTCAGGGATACAGGATGAAAAATCGATCATCCCTTCCGCTCCGTAGAGGCCGTTCGTCGAAATATGCCATTTCTTCCAATCTTCCGGGGTACCTTTGGTATCATATTTTTTCTTTGCGAT
>JAGACK010000015.1 GCA_017614155.1 Lachnospiraceae bacterium | reverse complement strand
TCGAAATAATTCAACGGCTGGCTTTCACCCTTCGCTGTGTAATACCACTCGATTGTGTACTTTTCCCCCGCATAGGCTATGTATTCCTTCATGATTTAAGTGTACCATCATTCTGGTACAGAATCAACATCTTTTCTCTTTAATCGGTTCCAAAGTTCCAAAGTCTATTAGTTATCAGTCTTTGGACCACAATAACAGTACCTCAAACCAGCTTCTTAAGGAGAAGCCTCAAGAAGATAGCATTTCAGTTTCTTTCGGTTGGATCTGTGTTGATATTTTGCAGGATTGAAACAAAATCTTGACATGCTCAGTATTCCTATATAATATCAAGAAGTCGATAGAGATTTGCCTCTATCGACTTCGAACACATCAACCTACCATAGAAAATCTTATTTTACAGAAAAACTCTCACACTCTCATAGCCCTTAGTTGTCTCGCCCCCCGAGCCGGCTATTTTTCACAACACCCCCTCCACCAATACCTTCTCACCATACCTGATTGTCTTCACGCCGATTTCTTTCTTCTTGTTGAAATTGAAGGAAAGCATATAACCGCAATCAAGGTCGAAATAATCGAGGTAGTCGCTGATCTGCTGTTCTCCCTCGGCATTATAACGCTCACCGCGCCAGATCTTCAGTTCGATGACATATTGCTGCCCGAGATAATCTACAACGATGTCCGTCCGTCTCTGATCTCTGGTCTGAGCTTCGATATAATAGTTTCCTGTGCCGTTGATGATCGGCTTCAGATACAAAAGAAACAGCTTGCGCCCGGTGTCTTCCGGAAACTTGTCGGTGAGCGGACCGAATATGTCTGTATATGTCCTGATAAATCGTTCCAGGATCAGCGGCATATCAAGTCTGCCATCTTTGATAAATATATTCCGGTCCATATCCGCTGCCTGTCTGACAGAGGAATTGCGGGAATCCTCCCCAAGGAACTGATTGTAGAGAAGTATCTCAAACACCCGGTTTGAAATAACCAAAGATCCGTCTTTCTCAGTGACAAATCCATACATTCTCAGCTGCTCCTGAGCCTGATCATAGGGAAGAGCCTCTATCCGTTCTCCATCCATCAGGATGCTGCAGAGCTGTTTCTTCAGATCGGGATAGTTGATGAGTTTCCTCATAAGGGATTCGAACAGGCTGATACTCGGTTCTTTAACGAGCAGTCCTACTGCTTCATCAATCCCCCGCTGCGTCCAGGTGGAATCCTCGCCGGACAGTCTGTCCTTTAGAATCTCTGAAGTGTCAAGCATCTGGCAGATCTTGCATACCAGGAATGGGTAGCCGCTGGTATATTCGTGTATCCTTTTTGAAATCAGCTCCACATTCATCCCGGTATGATGGTCTTTTTCATATTCAGAAAGCATCCCGGCAATCCCGCTTATGGACAGGCTCATATCTATCGCAAAATCTGCGGCAATATTCCATGGAGAGTTTACCTTGTGCTGTTCATCCTCCCTGATCTTGCTCTTCAAATGCTTTACATCTGTCACGCCTGCCAGTATGACGGATTGAAAGGAAGGAGTTCCGTCAGAATCTCTGCTGATATAGCCGTCTCTGAGCTGTGCCAGGAAATCCAGAAAAACCTGATTGTTGGTCGCGCTGTCCACTTCATCGATCAATAGAACGATCCTGCGCTCGGACTGCCGGCACCATAAAGAAAGGGTGTCAAACAGTGCTCCCATCAGGGTCTTATTCTCGGTTTTATTTACAATAGAGTCCAGTCTGTTTCTGATATCCTCCGGCATATTGAATCCGGTCCGGTTTTTCCTGAGGAGCATTCTGGCAAACTCCTGGACAAATATCTGCTCTGTTTCAAAACCTGCCGAGCTGATTCCCTGAAAATCCAGGCTTATCACGTCATAATCAGATGCCAGATACTTCCTGAGTTCTGAAAGTGTTGTAGTCTTGCCATACTGCCTGGCTCTGTTTATAGTAAAATACTTACCGGCATCGATCATTTCACGGATCCGCAAAAGACGATCCGATATTTCAACCATATAGTGTTTTTCCGGAACGCAGAGTCCCGTTGTATTAAACTCTTTTGGCATATCAGTATTCTCCGTGAATGGAACCTGTTTCGATCATTATACCAAACTCTATGATTATATACTATCGCTACTGAATCTCTTGAAAAAAGTATAAAAAAGTATAAAAGAATCTCAAAAGTATAAAAAGGTATAAAAGAAATGGAAAAGTATCGGAGGAAATAACAGTAAAAATCCATAGGTCACAATTTCAGCATAGGGCATATCTGCCCTATGTTTTTTAGTATAATGTGTATGTAACAGGGCGGAATACACTTTGACGGACTGGAGGGAGAAGAAGAAAATGGCTAAACATATCGAAAACAAAATAGTACGATTCACAGGTTTCACAGATCCGGAGGGCAATCCGTTGAGCGACTGGCATGATGAATATCTGGGATTGGAAGGGATGCTCTGCATATATGAATCTGAGCACAAGGCTCCGGGAAAGAAATTCATATACTTTTATCCCAATGAACCTGACTCTGAAATGCAGCGGTATTTCAATTCAATATCAGGAGAACTGAGCAGATCCGGAAACCGGATAATCCTGGAGGCAGATAACAGATATGAATTTGAGGAGGGGGATTTTCTTTCCAAAGAAGACAGGGAGCTGCTGTGGTTAAATGTGTTCATGAATTGAGGTAAAAAAGGGCGATGATATTGATATAGACCCTAAAGAAGAGCAGGCAAGGATGAGATATCAGTTTTCCAAATCGGGACAAAATGCCCCGTTTTTTTAAAAAATTCGGGGCAAAATGCCCCGTTTTTTCAATTTACTAATACTTAAGTCGTATATGCTGTACTAAAAACTACTAGTTCCTTGGTGTATACTATTGTAAGGGAAGTTCATTTTGAAAAACTGCATTTTGAACAGATACGATATAACCGGATTTATCAGAGAATGGTGGAACAATTTCAGCAATAGGGCATATATGCCCTATGTTTTTTCGTATAATGTGCGTGTAACAAAGAGGAATGCAGCCCGGAAGGAGGAAGATTAAGCAGATATGAAAAGAAAGTATCTGATACCGATATTCATACTTGTCATGGCGATTTCCGGCTGCGGGACTTTGGATGTAAATTATAATCCGGTCCTTCAGACGCAGGATATCGATATCGATCCGGAAGAAGAGCAGGCAAGGGCTGAAAAAAAGGGAGAGGAATACAGGAAGTACTTTGAGTCCTTTCTGTCATCTTTGGATGAAAAGGACAGCGCTTCCGATAATCTGACAGAGGATTACAGGAAGGACTACTGGCTTCTGATGGCCTCATTCATGAACGGTGGCTTTTGCACGCAGCAGAACCTGAACTACCTTGACGAAAACTATCCCCGGGAATATTACAGATACCGTCTGGAGGATCTGAATGATGACGGGATTCCGGAATTCCTGCTCGGATATGGATATAACGGAACGGATCCGAACATCTGGGAGATATACAGGGCCGGAAACAGCCACAGGGAATGCTTTGTCGGAACAGCAGGATATTTCGACAGGGAAAGAAAGGCAGTGTTTGACGACTACGGGACGGAGCTTCAGACATATTCTTTTGACGGAGAGAAGCTGGTTCCGAAGGAGTCTTATTATACGGATCATACGGATTGCCGTGATGACACGGATGAGCAGGAGGAGATAACGCCGGTCTTTTATTATGAGGATGAGAAACACCGGGTAACGGAGATCTCTGAAAGGGAATTCAGATCAGCCGTGTCCGGATACAGGGAAAGAGCTGATTCTGACATAGACGCAGGGAAGCTGGGTCCCGATAACCTGGCATGCGATCTCGGTATCGACAGAAACGCCTGGGCAAAGGAAACGGCTCTCAGATCATATCTTGCATATATGGATTTCTGTGTTCAGAACAGGGCAGATATGAAGTCTTATCTGTTCTCGCTTGCATATATAGACGGCGATGATGTCCCGGAAATGACAGCGACCGACGGGCGCCGTTATGAGATCTGGGGCTGCAGGGACGGCAGGATGTACAGGCAGGAAGGCAGTGAAGTTGAAGGCGGGAACAGCCGGCATGTCTCTTATTATCCCAATCGGAATATAATAAGGACATATCTTGCCGACTGGGGAAATATGCAGGAAGAGTACTATATCTTCCGCGGAGTAACGATGGAGTGTCCGCTGGTGATCCGGCGGGAAGCGCTGACATCCGCGTTCAGCAACGAGTTCCTGAAGGATCACAAAGGGAACATACGATACAACTACTGCGTAAATGAGGAGATAGTGAGCGAAAGCGAGTACGAGAGGATAAGAGAGGTCTTTTTTGAAGTCTTCGGCCTTGAAGATGAGGTCAGGTTTGAAAAGGCGGATGTCCTGACATTTGACGATATGATGGCGTATCTTGAGAAGATATGAATTTTATAACATAATTATATCGTAAAAAAGGTTTCCGCAGGTTTGACAGAGAGGGAGAAAGGGAATATGAAATTATATTTAATGCGTGAATGGTCGCCTTTTGGCATGGGCAGCGACTCGGATGAGTATGTTGCAACCGAAGAAAACTTAAGAAGGATCATAGAAGAAGAGGTCAGGAAATATAGGAGCGGTGACAGGTTTTACAGCAGAATGTATACCGGAACAGTCAAGGATGAAGTGTTTTGTGACAGTGAAGATATTAATGAGGTCGTAGAAGATGTAATAAAGAAAAGGAGCTCGTCCTCTACAACATACAGCGAAAGCAGGGATCTCATCCTGCTTCCGGATGATCTTCCGGTGACGGTAAAAAGAGAGCATTATGACGATACGATCTTCAGAGTTTTCAATCAGTTTGGATTCGAGAGGGATGTCATTGCAGGAGAAGCGGATTTTACCAGATATATTATTTCTCTTAAAGAGTATGACGGTGATCATAATGATGGGAGGCTTGGCCTGGAAGGCGGGTTGTACCATGAATTTGCGTCATACAAAATGAAAAGGGTTTTATTATGCGAGTTTAGTGATACGGATTCATATCTGGATGCGGCCAGAAAAAAGATAGAGCGTCTTGAAGCCAAAAGGAACGGGCAGAAACATGTACATGAAGGGCAGTATATTGATGAACTGCTGCCGGAAATTGCAACGGATGACTGGATAGAAAGACACATTGAAAGCGCGAGGAAGACGATAGATAAGTTTACTGAGTTTTTTAATGAGCCGGCTCCCCGGGACACATATTTTGAGCATATGTATGATGGCCACTATGACAGGGAAAGGTATCCATATCTGTATGATTCCTATGATCAGGAAAAGGAGAAGGGCCTGGATCATGTAAGAGGCCTTTGTTATAACTATATTCTCTGCCGTCCCGGTTTCGGATGCACATATACAGGCCGGGGGGATAAAGAAGAATGTGAGGAAATGACATATGGGGAACTGTTCAGAAAAGGAGATGACTTTGAATGTCTTCCTGCGATTCATTCCAATTCTGCAGAGAATATTGAAGACCTGAAATATATGAATGCGATCCGCGCACTCAGGAATGTATTTGGATACGATTAAAGACTCATAGATACAGATCAGGAACAGTTCATACGGAAATTTACAGCATAGGGCATATCTGCCCTATGTTTTTTTCTATAATGAGCCAAAAGAACCGTCCCCCTGGCTCCGGTTTCAACCACAGGTTAAATGATTATTGCGAAGGCTTATGATAGGCTTGATAAAAAGCAGTCAGATAAAGGGGTTTATAGATCTGTTTCAGAAAGGAAATGATCATGGAAGTGAACTATGAATCGGCAGAGGAACTGCTGAACAGGACAGAGGAGTTTTTGTTTGATGCCAGGCTCCCGGGCAGCCTTCTGACGGGTTTTCGCGATCTGGATTATCTTACCGGCGGACTGAACCCGGGAGAGCTGATATGTCTGGCCGGCAGACCATGCATGGGAAAGACTGCTTTTGTCTTGCGGATGCTCATGGACATCTGCATGAACGGAGAAAAGAACTGCCTTTACTTTTCTCTTGCCGAAACCGGCCTGCAGCTCATGAAGAGACTGATAGTGATGGACTGTCTGGATGAAAGTGTACTTAAAGATCCGGGCAATGCAAAAAACAGGCAGTTTACCGATTCGATAGAAAGGATCAGGACATCGGGGCTGTACATCAGTGAGAAAGCATGCTCCATCGGCGAAATAAAAGAGTGCTGCATGGATCTTTGCAGCAAAGAGAAAACAGACCTTGTGATCATTGATCATTTCCAGAGGATCAGAGGCTCCGGTCAGAACGCTAAGGATAATAAACCCATACTTGATGAACTGAGGACGATCGCAAAGGAATTAAACTGTCCGGTGGTCATAATAAGTCAGCTGGGCAGGAATACAGAGAGAAGGAAGGATCACAGGCCGTTTATTTCCGATCTTACGGACATAGGCTTGATGGATGAGCATTTTGATAAGATCTTTTTCGTTTACAGGGATGATTATTATGATTTTGACAGCGAAAGGAAAGGGGTGGCGGATATCATAGTGGCAAAGAACAGATTCGGCGGAATAGGGATAGTATCTCTGGCATTCATACACGGTCTGGCCCTGTTTGAAAACCTGGTATAGCCCGGATGAGCGGGAACTTTTCAGTATAGGGCATATCTGCATTATGTGTTTTCGTATAATGCGCTTGTAACACGAGGAAAGCATTATATCTGGAGGAGGATAAGGATGAAAAAACTGAATCTTTTGGCACCGAAGATCGTCACCGGGTTCCTTGAGGGAAGAGGCAGGGAAATGGTCAGGTATCTGGAAGTCCCTGACAATATGGGCAGGAAGCAGTTCCTTGAGGACATCAAAAACGGAGCCCCGTTTTTTGACAGTCTGAAGGCCGTGGTCGAAAAGAATAATTCAAGGACTGTTGTGATCCGCTGTGATAACCGGGAGATCGGCATGATGGCCCTGACCTACCTGGCGGGGATCTACAATGAGGATGAAAACAGGAACGGGTCTGGGCCGGAAGACGTACTTATGGAAGAGGCAGGTTCTGATTATTTTGAGGATGCAGAATTCACTTTTGAGGACCTTTCCGATGATGTAGAAATGGATGAACCTGACAGCTTTTCTGAGTCTGCTTCCAGGATACCGATCATAAACGGAGGGGATATTCAGATGAACCTCGGAGGCGGAGGCTTCAATGTCTTTGAAAGCGGCCCGTTCGGCATGCAGGGACAGACGAATGTGAAAAGCAGGGATCCCTGGTGGTTTAAATGCAAAAACGAGCCTGTATGCATAATAAATGATCACTGGAACGGTATTTTCGGGAATTTCTCCACTACAGCAGGCGCTTTTTTTGCAACTAACAGGCATCTGTATGTGCTTGATATGGCCCAGGTTCCTTCATGGCTTGGCGAAGATGATGATGAAGACGGTCCGGATAATGAGGGAGGATATGAAGATCCTGATTTTACCGAGATGGTGCTCGAGCAGGCGGCAGCGGTGATCGACCTTCGTGAGAAGGTGGATAAAGACAGGGAAAAGAACTACCGGATAACTCAGTTTGAAAACTGGGTTGAGGAAGAAGGGTTCAGGCTTTCAGAGGATTTCAACAAGTCAAAGATCGTCGGCCGCATTACCAAAATGAGGTCTGAGGGAAAGTCGGAACTCATGCGCCAGATCATTCATTATGTCCGGGTACAGGGGAATGGCGGCAAAGTCCTGACCGAATCGGATTTTGATATACTGAAAAAATTCATGAACATCATGAAAAAGGAAGATTCCGAGATAACGAGCGTAAAGAAACTTGAAAAGCAGCTTTACGGCATGGAGGATGTGAAGAGGCAGGTTAAAGAGATCGTTGATGTCCTGAAATTCTACAAAAGAAGGGAAAGCCTGGGGCTTGACAAAGGAGGCTTTCATAATGTCCATCTTCTGATCGGCGCTCCCGGTACCGCAAAGACAACAGTGGCAAAGCTCATGGGGAATATGATGTGCGAAGGCAATCTGCTTAAGGGCAACCGTTTCACCTGCGTGAACGGAGCCGATCTGAAGGGAATGTATGTGGGGCATACGGCGCCGAAGGTAAAGCAGCTCTTTGACGAAAACGATATCATCATGATAGACGAGGCCTATTCGCTTACTACCAGTGACAGGAGCGGGATGGATACATTTTCGCAGGAAGCGGTAGCAGCTCTTATTACGCAGATCGAGGATCATGGAACGGAAAAGCTGGTGCTCTTTGCCGGCTACGGCGGGACTGATGTTGATGAAAAGGACAATCTGATGAAGAAGTTCATTGATTCCAATCCGGGACTCAAGAGCCGCATCAATTCGACTATCTTTTTTGAGGCATATACTCCGGAGCAGATGGTGGAGATCATGCATATACAGGCAAAGAACCAGGAGTTCGTCCTGACGCGCAAGGCTGATCCCTATATCCTTGATTATTTCAGGGACAGGGTGAAGGACAGGAACTTTGGCAACGGCCGTGAGGCAAGGAGCCTGCTGCAGAATGCGACGATCTTTGCGGCTACGCGCACAAAGGACATGAAGGTCACGGAGGCTTCAAAAAAGAAGCTTCAGGAGATAACAGTGGACGATGTGAAAAAGGCGATCGAAAGGGCGGCAAGAAGCACCGCATTGCAGAACGGCAGAGCCGGAAGCTATGCATTCGGATTCTGAGAAAAAGGACAGGGGGACGGTTCTTTTGTCTTCCTGTCCTCTTTTCATGAAGCCTGCGGTTATGATAGAATAATTCATGTCAGCTGCGATTGCGGCTAAGCGGTTTTATTATGATTCTGAAGGAGGATGGCATGGCATCTGAATATGAAAAGCCGGATATAAAAAAGCTGTATGAAGCGATTGTCAATTTTGATAATGATGAGGAATGTCGGGATTTTTATTATAAGACAATGGATTCCCTGACAGGAAAAACGAACAAGGACGGGACTGAGGAGACCCTGAGGGACAAGATCCTCAAGATCTACGGGATGCTTTTCTGCGAGGAGGCCGGACTTGCGCCCGGGGAAAAAGCCGGACCGCAGGAGGTCGCGGATACGGCAGACAGGCTGTATATTGGCGGCGCTTATTATGATCCAGAGCACTGGTACCGCATGAAATATCATTTCGCCATGATAGATGATGATAATTACGACAGGTTTGCCGCGCTGGTACTTTCCGACATGAACTCCGGACCGCTTCATGAGGCTGCGCAGAATGACGGCGAGACTCTTGTAGTCGGTGAAGCAGACCCCCTGCATATGACTGCAGCGCAGAGAAAGAACCAGCAGTTAAAGAGTGTTTCGTTCCCGTCAGGAGGTGAAAATTGAGAGTTCTTGCCGTAGATGATGACAAAGCATCAATAAAGGCATTGCAGGGATTTCTGTCGTCCCTGATGCCTGATGCCGAATGTTTTTATTATGATGAACCTCTCTCCGCACTTGCAAAAGCGCGTGATACGGAGATTGATATCGCATTTCTCGATGTGAAGATGCCTGAGCTTTCGGGGCTCGATCTGGCGCAGTATCTGGTGGAGCTGAATCCCTTCGTGAACCTCATCTTTTTTTCGGAGCACACTGAATACGCATATGATGCCATGAAACTGCATGCAAGCGGTTTTTTGAAAAAGCCGGGTTCGGAGTCCGATATAAAAAACGAGCTTGACAGCCTGAGATTTCCGAGCAGCATGAAGCGGTACAAGAGGGTCTTTGCCCAGACTTTTGGGGATTTTGAGCTGTTTGTGGACGGGAAACCGGTTGAATTCAAGTATAAAAAGACGAAGGAGATCGTTGCGATCCTTATAAATAATAAGGGCGCCCAGACAACAAACGGCGAGATCATTTCTTCGCTGTGGGAAGATGACGGTGATCCCGAAAAGAAGCTGTCATATCTTCGAAACCTCCGCCAGGATCTTCAGAATACGCTCTCCGGGCTCAAGCTTGACGGGATCATTCTAAAGCAGCGCGGAAGCATGGCTATCGCAAAGGACAAGATCGAATGTGACCTGTTTGACTGGCTTGAAAAAAAGAACGATTCAAAATACCGTTATGCCGGGGACTACATGAACCAGTACAGCTGGTCAGAATACTATCTTGCCCAGCTGGACGAGATCAGCTACAGCCTCGAAGATGAGGAGTAACATCAAAAAAGACAAGGAGACCGGTTCTTTTGTCTCTTGCGGGCATCGGAAAAGGCTGATTTTGCAAATTCCGATGCCTTTTATACTGTGTGGAACAGAGAAAGAGTCAAACCGGGCATCGGACAAAGCTGATTTTGCAAATTCCGATGCCCTCTGTAATAAGGAAACAGGGGGACGGCCGTCCCCTTGTTTTTTGATGTTCATTGTTGTAATATTCAAGGCATGACTAAAAGAGCGGTAATAAAGGAAATTTTAGAATGGGTCGGGGTGATAGTGGCGGCGCTCGTGATATCGTTTTCGGTTAATTCTTTCATAATCGTGAACGCCACGGTGCCTTCTTCTTCCATGGAAAAGACCATCATGGCTCATGACAGGATCGTCGGAAGCCGGCTTTCTTATCTTTTCAAGGATCCCGAAAGAGGCGACATCATCATATTCAGAAATCCGGATAATGAGGAAGTGCTCTATATCAAAAGGCTCATCGGCATGCCCGGGGAGACGGTCGAGATCCATGATGGCTCGGTCTTTGTGGACGGAAGCGTGCTGTACGAGCCCTATCTTGAGGTCACGACTCTGGGCGAATTCGGGCCTTACAAGGTGCCCGAAGGATGTTATTTCATGATGGGAGACAACCGCAACGATTCGGCGGATTCGCGCTACTGGACGCATACATACCTGACACGCGGCGGCATCGTAGGCAAGGCGCAGTTCCGCTACTGGCCGAAGATCAAGAAGTTGAAATGAGTTATATATTTTGAGGCATCAGCATATATGTTTTGTGAACACCCAGCCGTCAGTTCTTAACGAACCGGAGGCTGATAAATTTCGCGGGTGCGAAGACGGCGGTCAATGCGTAGGTTCGAAAAAACCTCACCAACGCATTTTCGCAGACGAAAAACTTAGCACTCGTCTTCGACTCGTTTAGTTTTTCAGCCCGCAGAGCGAAATTTTGTTTATCAGACGAACGGGGAGTTTAGAACTGGACGAGCCGTGAACAAAACATATATGCTGATGCCGGGGAAGAATAATACAAGGAGAAATTAAATGATCGCAAAAAGCATGCAGGGACTTGTGAACAACAATTCCGTGATCAGACAGATGTTTGAGGAAGGACAGAAGATGGCAGCCGAATACGGCGCCGAAAATGTCTACGATTTCTCACTCGGAAATCCGAATGTACCTGCTCCGAAAAAGGTCGAAGAGACCATAGAAAAGCTTCTGAAGGAAGAAGACCCTTTGGTGCTTCACGGGTATATGAGCAATGCGGGCTTCCCGGATGTCAGGAAAAAGGTTGCCGATTCACTGAACAAAAGATTCGGCACTTCTTTTACCGCAGAAAACATCATGATGACAGTCGGCGCGGCAGGAGGCTTAAACTGCGCATTAAAGGCCCTCATCGATCCCGGTGACGAGGTCATGACCTTTGCGCCCTTCTTTCTGGAGTACAGGAATTACACCGCAAATTACGGCGGCGTTCTTATTATGTCAGAACCGGATACAGCGACCTTCCAGCCCGACCTTGAGGACTTCAGGGCAAAGCTTACGCCGAAGACAAAGGCCGTCATAATAAATAACCCCAACAATCCGACGGGCGTGATCTATTCTGAGGAGACGATAAAAAACATCGCGGGGATCCTCGAAGAAAAGCAGAAGGAATACGGACATCCGATCTTCATCATTTCCGACGAGCCCTACAGGGAGCTTGTTTACACGGATGCGAAGGTGCCTTATATCACAAAGTACTACAGGAATACGATCGTCGGCTATTCCTTCAGCAAGACCTTGAGCCTTCCGGGAGAAAGGATCGGTTATCTCGTGGTGCCTTCAGAGGCAGAGGGCTTTGATGAGCTTTTCTCGGCGCTTACCATCGCAAACCGCGTGCTGGGATTCGTGAACGCGCCGTCGCTTGCGCAGAAGGTCGTTGCCGAGTGCCTTGAGGAAAAGGCGGATATCGCTTATTATGCAAAAAACAGGGATGTGCTCTATGATGCCCTGCAAAAATACGGATTTTCCTGTATCAAACCGGAGGGCGCTTTCTATATGTTCATCAAGTCGCCCGTGCCCGATGAGAAGGAATTTGTCGCAAAGGCAAAGGAATACAGGATACTGCTGGTTCCGGGTTCGTCGTTTATGTGCGCCGGCTTTGTAAGGCTGGCCTACTGCGTATCCTACGAAACCTGTGTGAACAGCCTTAAAGGCTTTGAAAGCCTGGCAAAGGATTACGGTCTGATATGAGCCTTGAAGATAACATCCGGCGCGTGACCCCCTATACGCCGGGGGAGCAGCCGCAGAAAAAGGTGATAAAGCTTAATACGAACGAGTGCCCTTATCCGCCCTCGCCGAAGGTCGTCGATGCCATCAAAAACGCGGACATGGACGCGCTGCGCCTCTATCCCGAGGTTGACTGCGATACGCTCAACAGCGCGATAAGCTCTTATTATGGCATACCAAAGGACCGGATCTTTTCAGGCGTCGGTTCCGATGATGTCCTGTCCATGTGCTTCCTGACTTATTTTGCGGGGACGGAGCCCGTGCTCTTTCCCGATATCACATATTCATTTTATGATGTCTGGGCCGAGGTTTACAGGATCCCTTACGAGACGATACCGCTTGATGAGGACTTCAACATCGTTCCTTCGGATTATAGCAGGGAGAACGGCGGCGTCGTCATCGCAAATCCCAATGCGCCGACCGGCGTTGTTCTCGGACCTGATGTCGTCGAGGACATAGTTTCGCATAATAAAAACTCGGTCGTCATCGTCGATGAAGCCTACATCGATTTCGGAGGGCGCAGCGCCCTGCCGCTTATCGAAAAGTACGACAATGTAGTCGTTGTCCGGACAATGTCGAAATCAAGGGCGCTTGCGGGCATGCGCATCGGCTACTGCTTCGGCTCCCCGAAACTCATAAAGTATTTAAATGATGTCAAATACTCCGTGAACTCCTACACCATGAATACTCCGGCGCTCATGGCGGGCGCTGCGGCCATAGAGGACGATGAGTATTTCAGGGATATCACGGGCCGTATAATAAAAACGAGAGCGGACTTTGCCGAAAAGCTTAAAGAACTGGGCTTTTCCTTCAGGGAATCCTCAACGAATTTCATCTTTGCAAAGCCGCCTGCAGGTGCTGAGGCTTCGTATGTCTTTGAGGAGCTCAAAAAACGGGATATCTATGTCAGGCATTTTAAGAAGCCGGCCCGGATCGCAGATCACCTGCGCATTACGATAGGAACGGATGAAGAGATGGAGATTTTGGCAGGAGCATTAAAGGAGATAATGGGATGAGTTCTCTGGCACAGAGCATTGCAAGTGCATTTACTGCAAATACGATGACACAGTATATAGGCTGTTTTATTATTTCGATGTTACCGCTCATCGAGCTTCGCGGCGCTATACCGATAGCCTACTGGTTCAAGAGCATGAATCCTGACGGGTTCAATCTTGTGATGGGATACATCGTAATAGCGATAGGCAATATGGTGCCCGTGCCCATCATCTTTTTCTTTGCGAGAAAGGTGCTTGAGTGGGGCAAGGACAAGCGTTTCATAGGGAAGTTCTTCACGTTCTGCCTTGAAAAGGGTCACAGGGGAGGAGAGAAGCTTCAGGCAAAAGCAGGACGCGGCCTCTTTCTGGCGCTGCTCCTCTTTGTAGGCATACCCATGCCCGGTACGGGCGCCTGGGTCGGAACACTTGCCGCATCCATCCTCGACATGAAGTTCAAAGAGAGCGTGATTGCGGTCATGCTTGGAGTCGTCCTGGCCGGCATCATCATGGGCCTTCTTTCAGCAGGCCTGTTCACAGCGATAGTCTAGTTTACATAAAGTCGGGGAGACAGGGGGACGGTCCTGTTGTCTCCTTTCGATTAATATAAGATCGGTTATCTGAACAAATTTTGTTCACGGCTCGGACAGTTCTAAGCTCACCGTTCGTCTGATGGACAAAATTTTGGAGGCCCCGTTCTGCGCGATAAAGCATGCGCAGCCGGCGTACTCCAAAATTTATCAGACTCCGGTTTGCTAAGAACTGCCGG
>JAGACK010000014.1 GCA_017614155.1 Lachnospiraceae bacterium | reverse complement strand
GAGATGATCTTCTGATCTATGGACGAGATATCCTTCTGACGCTTTTTCACGACCTGCGGCTCAAAGGTAGATTCGCGATCCTGCGGGACGTCGATTTCCAGACTGCCGTAACTGGAATTGATCAGTTTTTTCTTTGTCCCGTTACGGTAGTTAGTTACTTCTCCTCGATCAGCACGTTCAGACTTCTCATAGCCGAGATGATCATCCATCTCAGCCTCCATCATGCCTTTGATAGTGCCTCCCAGTAGATCCTTGAGGGCTTCCTGGATATCTTCAGCGGTCTCAATGTCATACTCTTGCAGGAGCTGCTGAATGATCTGACGCTTGCCCTCGGTCATTACTACATGGTGTACGGGTTTCTTTTCTTTCTTTGCCATCATAAAAGGCCTCCTTTTGGTAGTGTACCATAGAAGACCTTTGATCCACATATTTACAGACTTTATTTCACAGTTTCAGGGCTATTCCGCTCTACTCTCCTTATCGTCAGAGAATTTTTCATAAGATCGCGTAATTCCTCATCCTCTGCATAAATATATAGTCCCTTTTTCCCGCGAGTCAGTAATACTCCAACCTCATTAGCTATTATGCGTGCCGCTTCTTTTTTATCATTAGGAATTCTTCCTTTATGATCTTTTTTTAAGAATTCCATTTTACCATTGCGATATCCTACAGATTTACCAAGAATAACTCCAGCATACTGCAGATCAAATCCCTGAATGTCATGAATAGCACCGACTTCACCATTTTCCGGTTTTTCTGTCCATGAATTTGCACCTTGTCCTTTATCTCTAGTTTCGTGCCAAAAGAACTTATGCATTATTGTTTTATCTTCTGTTCCTTTATGATATTTCCATTCAAATGTCGCTAAAAGACAGGAAAAAGGTTTTTTATCCTCAATTGCCTTATTCATTTTATCCGGATCATCATAAATTCTAAGATTATATCCTTTTTCGTCAATAACGCCTACATAACCATCGCCGTTGTCAGGCTTCTCATCAAACTTTGGTAATGCACCATTCTGATCTACAGATGATAAACTGCTAATCCATTGTTTTACTCTGTCACCGCAATCCATCCTCATCTGTATACTGAGGTGATATTCATTAAAACTCCAGTCTTTTTCCCTGCATATTTTTTTTAACATATCCGTATCCAGGTAGATCCGCCCTGGTCTTGTAACCTGCAAAGGATCATACATAATGATAACAACACTGGCTAATTCAATAATACGTGAAAGCTGTTCACCATTCTTTGTTCCCTCAACTTTCCCCTGTACATTAACTCTGTGAAGCAGATGTGCTTCATCAATCAGGACAACATCCGGCGCATCCACTTGTTTTGTCTCATAATAGTTTAAAAATGCAGTTGCTTTCCAGATTATTCTTTTCCCTTTATCCGTCTCTTTGCCCAGTTGCCAGCGTTCGGCCATACTGCCGTAAAGATTGTATAATTCATCATGATTTACTATCAGTCGACAATCTATAGGGCTACTCTCATCATTTATTTCTGTTGTCCTAAGATCAAAAAACAACTGTGATGCCAGAACTGTCTTTCCCGTTCCGGCAGAGCCACGTACCGCTATTAAGGTTTTTTTCTTATCGTTCAAGGCTTGAAGTACACAATCTTTAATTCCTTTAATTGCCGCAACTTGTCCATCGTTACTATTCTCGCAACATGGTTTTAAAAACGGAGCTGCAATGAAAACAGAATCCTCTTGGATGCTCTTCACAGTTTTAAATCTATCCAGATACTCATTTATCTCAGGACGTCTACTATCATCAGATACATTAAATGTCTTATAAAACTTTTCCCTGTTGTTTTTTAGTTCAGGAACAATGATACCATCCACGATTTCGCCAAATAGATCATACATCGAATCCTTTCCACCATATTTTCTCTGTTCATTTGTTCGTCCGTTGACGGACGTTTCCGTGAAAATCGTGTATTGAATAAGCCTGTTTTCGATATCCATTGTCACTGATTTATTGAATGCCCGATGGGCAAAAACCATCATAACAGCCTTGCCATCATTTACAGCTTCTCTCCAGCTATCTTTTTTTCCTTGCCATCCCTTGTTTTCTATTAGTTCGCCATCAATCAATTCTAATTGAAGTTCATCTTCAGTATTGTTATAGTGTTGCGATGTACGCTCGGCCAGATTATTGGTTTCACCCACATATGTATTAACAACATATTTGCTTTCATTTTTTACTGTTTCCTCTGTAACCCAAGTATGCATATAAACTACCGGATAATTAAGAAACAGTCCTATCGGAACATTTGATGACCCTTCCGCATTTTCTATTGCATTTTTCCATTTTTCAGTATTATGATTCTCACTCACAAGTTCTTTTGAAAGCAATACTTTTTTATATTTTGGGTTCAATTTGGAATTACCCTCATATTTCTCCTGAATGAGATCATTTTTCTTCTGATCCCATAGTAATTCACATTTTTTACGATCATGTCCCAATTTGACCATGATTTCAGTCACAATATCCTTAAGCAAGGACTTATTGCTATAGTTACCCTGTGGGTTCCCTCGTCCATTCTCATTCTTTATATCATCATCCTCCAATAACTCAATCAGATAATTTTCAACATCAAGAGAAAGAGATTTGTTCATTTCAAGATGGCTGAAATAGTATGACTTTGCACGCCCGCATTCAATCACTTCGAGCCACTTTGCCTGCCAACTGCCATTCTCCGCTTTTCCCCGTCGACTATGTTCGTTAGTTCGCTGTGCGAGATCGATAGTCTCCCCCACATAGTAATGTTTTTTGTGCGGAACATCTTTCTCTTGCCAGGTGTGAACATATACTACAGGATAATTCAGTATCACATCTGTATCAGATAACTGCTCGATTTCATTCGAAGCAATACTGCTTTCACAAATACGTTTTTTTACAAAATTCCCTATGTACCGCAATCCGCCACTTTGAATTGCGTCTTTATCTATCTTTGTATCACTAAAATCAATAACCTTACAAATTACACCTGAATTATCCATTTTACATACTCCCGCTATAAATTTTTACCGTCTTAGCTGATATGAACAAGAAGTTTTTTCAGATCCTCAATATTCGTAAGCGCCTTTCTGAGTCAATCTTACATGTCCTTCATAGCACATAGCTTAATCTGATTTAAACAGCTAATCAATTCATCAGTCATTTTCAAAAATCTCTTTCTTCGCTGTTTTTGCTTCTCTTCTAAAGCATTCCTGGCTTTTCGTTTTTGATAAGTCATCTGTTTTCTTGCATTCCTTACCCTCTGGCATTTCTCAAAACCACAGAGTCCCTGTCTATTGCTCCGTTTAATCAGCAACATTCCGCAGTTTCTGCAACAGATCATAATTCCTTTCGGTTTTGCTTCCTCGCACTGCTGTTTTCAAGTGTAGGATCCTCGGATATCATCCTTGCCAGCGTATACCATGAGATATAAAACACAGAACCTACACCTTTTTAATCCTGCAGCTGTGTTTCTTAAAGTCCTTTCCCCGAGCATCCTTATCATAATTCACATTGACAATATATTTTGTCGATGTCTTGAATTCATCAAGTATCTCTCTGTTCGGGATCGACACTTCAGTTGTTTCGGAATTGTATTTCAGATATCCCAGATTTATGAGCAGCGCAAACACATCATCCCGGCAGGTGAATGTGGTCATATCATTCTGATAAGTTGAAATATCTGCTTTTACACTGCCGCCTTCCATCATTAGCGCGACAGCATCCTTTAATCCGTCAAGGTTCATCCGGATGTACTCTGCCAACGCTTCGTAATTCTCAGTCTTATTCCAATAGTTTTGTATATATCCTGTTGTGACAGCCTTAACCACCGATAAGGGGCTGAAAATCTGATAATGCCTGGCAGGTATCTCTTTTCCTGTTGCCTTTTGGACTTTATGTCCCGGATCAGGCGGAATAATGTCACTGACTTCATATCCGTCATACCACTCTCTAATCCTGCCCGGATCCCGTCCATACTTTCTGCAAAGATCCTCTACTTCCTCAGCAGTAAAACCTGTGAAAGGCGCCATCTGCATGGGGGAAATGATAGAGTACTCATCAAACATATTCAAAGCAGAATGCCTGCCGTATTTCTTGATAGGGAGAATTCCCGTCATATAAGCAAGGGCAATATAATCCTTTCCCTTAAACCAGTCCCGCAGAAAATCAAGATAACTGCTTTGTCCCTTAATGTCTTCCCTGCTTTCCCTGAAAACAGCATCCCACTCATCTATGATGATAACAAAGAGCCTCTCATTCTTTTTGCTGAATAACTCCATGCTGTAAAAAAGGTCATCCGCATCGTACTCCACATCCGGATATTCCTGTGAAAGTTCCTTAAGTATGCGGTCCCGGATCTTTGATATTGCCTTATCTGTATCCGTGCCTTCCTTGAAAAAATCAGTCATTACAAGCCTTATGACATCAAACTTGCCAAGATACTTATCCCAGCCGTCATGTTTCGACAAAAGGCATTTATTAAAAAGCTCCGCACTATCCGGTTTCCCATAATAAGCGCAAAGCATATCCGCAGCATATGACTTTCCGAATCTGCGGGGACGGGATATGGACATATATTTCTGCTTAGTCTTAAGAAACGAATTAGTGACAAGAACCATTTCGGTTTTGTCAATGTAAATTTCAGAATTGAGTTCCTCTTCAAATGAGCTGTAGCCCGGATTCAGATAAATACCCATGTTATGTCCTGCTCCTTACAAATGCGAAATATTACAATTCGATTATATCACGATTTTTTGTGTTTTATCTGGAAGCCACCGGGAACTGCAGGGACTTCTCCCCTTTGATGTCTTTCTATCTCAGGGATTTCATCGGTCAATTCCAGCAATGTCCTGCTCATCAGCCCATCCTGAAATCGCTTTCATTCTCGGTTCTATGGTTTCTCAGCCGGCTGTTTATCGGGATCAGTCATCATCGGCTTCCATAAAAAGATCTTTCAGGGTCACCTGCTTTTGTATGATCCCACTGTACATGTTCGTCTTCACGCCATACGTTGTGATAAAGACGATCTGAACCGCCTTATTTGTGCCTGTAGCCCGTCGGAATGCTTCCATCCTGTTTCTGATCTTCATGTCATAATCACTGTCTATGACAAATTCATCACTGTAGAACTTTATCTCACACAGATCGATAACCCGGTCCCTGCGGTCAATGATCAGGTCAATCTGTGTTCCGGAAGTTCCAAGTTCCTTATCTGCCTTAACATACCATGATGACTGTTCGGACAGCACTCCGGATATCCCTATTCTTTGCTTGATCTGCCGGATATGATCTTTGCACACCTGCTCAAACATGATACCCGCCCAGGCTTTTCTGGCAGGAGCTTCCAGGGTGTTGCTCCAGAAATGTTCATCCCTCCCCCTGTTTTCTTTCAAATACCGGAAATAGAAGCAGGAATAATAATCGGCAAGCTGATAGAGTGTGTCCTTTTTCTTTTTCCCAAAAAACCGATTTTCCCGGACAAATCCCGAATCCACCAGATTCTTAAGTATCTTTGTCAGAACGCCGTTCTCCGCAAGACCGGTTTTTTCGGAAATCTCATTCCTTGTAAGGCCCGATTGCTTTTTACTTAGTTTTTCAACAACTGAAATGTAACTCTCTCCACTGGAAAACAAGGTGTTATATAAGTGATCAAATTCGTCCCATAATTCCGCCTTTTTCCTGAAAAACAGATAATCAATATTCTTAAGGTATGATAGTTCCTTATCTAAAAGGCTAAGATAATATGGAATTCCGCCCATGATCATATAACATTCGGCAATGTCATATCTTGACCAGTGTATCCCTTTATTAACGAGATATTCCTCAGTTTCATTGAGGGTAAAGGGTTCCAGAAAGAGTTTACAGGTCTGGCGGTTAAATAATCCACCCTTATTATGCTCTATATTATCTACCAGCCAGGAGGTCGCAGAACCGCACACTATGAATACAAGATTGTCCACGGCAGAACCGTAGTCATTCCAGAAAAACTCGAATGCAGAGAGAAAGCCGGATTTATGCGTATCAAGCCAGGGCATCTCGTCAAAAAAGATCACGATCTTTTCGTCAGTTGACTTTGCCTCAATAAACTCTCTCAGTATTTCAAATGCCTGTGTCCAGTTTTCCGGCACTTTGTTTTTCTCACGGGACCTGCGGGTCATCTCGGCCGCAAATGCCTGCAGCTGATCTTTCCTGGATTTCCCATACATTCCGGTCAGCTTAAAGTCAAAGGAATTTCTGAAATACTGATTTATAAGATAGGTTTTTCCGACTCTTCTCCGGCCATATACTATAATAAGCTGCGCGGTATCTTCACGCATACACTTGTCGAGACGCAGATATTCTTTTGTTCTTCCGATCAGTTTCTTTTTCATAATACTGATGATAATACAGAAAACCGGACGCGTCAATATTGCCTATCTAAATCTCTAAAAATATACGGATTTAGATAGGCAATCTTTATGTATCCCCCATCCCGACCTTTCAAGTCACTCATACAGTCCCAGGGATTCCTTCATTCTCTTTTTTGTCTCCTCTGCGACATTTTCGGGACTTTTGACCTTTATGTTCTGACAGTACTGGGTGGCAAAAAGCACCAGGCCGCCAAACGACCCTTCAACCTCCGCAAGGATCCAGTCATCACCCTGCGGCAGCTTCTCCATTTCGATCTCAGCTTCGGAAAGCTCCCTCATCTTTGAATTTCTGCCAAAGGTATCGACGACAGCATTTATCATACCGTTCTTGTCGTCTGTGCGGATCAGGAACTTCGCTTTGATGACCTTTCCGCCGAACATGACAGGGTGCTTTAATCTGTAGGAAGACTTTGAAGGTATCACATCCTTCACCGGCGGAAACTTCCGGGCAGTCTTTGGATCCACATCCTTCGGGCTGACCGGGCTGACTCGGGTCATCCTGTCGATGCGCAGGCTTACGGGTGTATCAAGGTCGTCCTTCATGCATGCACAATAATAAAACCCGTTCCCCCACAAAAGCCTGAAAGGCCTGAAAAGCTTCGGATAGCCCTCCCTGAGGTGGAGCTTCCCGTCAATACCGTAGTTGCAGTATTCGATCTTTGCGAAGCCTCCCGTTTTTATTATATCGTTCAGCTGTTTGATGAAACGGAGAACCCTGGAACTGTCAGGTTCCTTGATATCCTTGTCCTCTCTGTTGATGTAGCGGTCTATGCTATAGGAATCAGGGCAGATCCTGATGAGATTGTCTATAATGATAGTGATGTCGTCCATGCAGAAATGATTGTAAGCCTCTATGGCGTCGCGCATCGTCAGTATCTGCTCCTCCGGAAAAGGCTGGTCATAATAATAGAATTTCTTTTTTGACTTTCCGGTGTTGCTGTCTTCATAGGGCGCATAGGAGGGCGTATCGCTGGTTCCCCTGTTCATGACGCATTTTACCGGGAAATCACCGCCGATCGTCTCCATATCGGCAAGGATCCTTGAAACCGTTGATCTGTCGATCTGCCGGTCCAGCGCTCTCCCTGTGAGATAATGACTGTTCAGGCTCTCACAGACCTCAGTAATTGAAAGGGGATGGGATCTGTCACTGTGTTTTTGAAGCGTCAGCAGCACGAAAAGCGTATAATTCCTGGTGTTTTCAGCTGTTCCAAAGTTTTTTGCCATCTTTCTTCTCCTCTTTGCCGAACCCGGTATCTCTTACAGTTCTGTAAGCCTTACTGTCAGGCCATCCTTTGCCCCAAACTTTTCGGGGAAGGAGACAAGCGTTGCCTTCACCCTGCCCGGCTCCGTGCCAAAAAGCCTTGCGATCGCCTCCCTGTAGGCGGATATCTGTCCGCTGTATTTTCCGCGGAGTCTTTCTTCAAAGGCCTCCTCGCTTTTGTAGGATCTGTCGCTGTCTGATTTATAATCAAAGACATGGCAGATGCCGCCATCGAGGACAAAGACCAGGTCCGCCGAGCCGTGAACCCATCTGGTCCTGTCATCCTTTCTGTCACAGTAGGAAAACGGCAGTTCCGTATAAACAGCCTTTTTCTGCGTCCTGATATCTGATTTCGAATACCACTTTCCGAATGCCCATACAGCATCCTTTACAAAGTCATGATATCTGCTTTCTTCCCCCTCCGGAATATCCTCATGGTTTTCATTTACCGCCTGCTGAATGCAAAGCTCCACCACATCTGTTTTGCTTACAAAGCTTTTTTCATCCGAAAGATCCCAGCGGTTTATGAGAAGCTCCATGGCTCTGTGAAGGACATTTCCAATGATATTGCCTATGGGCCGCGCGGATTTTGTGCCAGGTTTTTCTTCGGGATCCACCTTGCCCTCCTTTCCTGCGCTCTCTTCCTCAAGCCCGCTCGGAGTGATATCTTCAAACGCAGCCTCCGAAGCGTTTTTGTCAAACGGGGGAGCCGCGGCAAATATCCACGGATCTCCGGACGGCTCCGTGTATTTATTATCTTTCTCTGCAACTATCCCTTCTATCGTTGTCAGTTTTTCAAGTCCGAAATCCGGACAGAACAGGTTTCCGTCCGACTTGTTGTATCGGTCCATAAAGATGAATGCCTGCTTCGCCCTGGTAGCAGCCACATATTCCAGCCTGATCTTTTCAGCAGTGTCGTCTCTTTTTGCCCTTTCCACCAGCTCCTCATTGCCTTTATTACCCTGCCAGACCGACCCGAAGCTTTTCTCGCCGTAGGATATCGAAGGATAAAAATCCATGCCGTTCCTGAATGCGCCGGGAGTATGTTCTTTGTTCTCCGTCCGGTTCGTCCATATGACTATGTTGCCCTCAAGCCCCTTTGCCTTGTGCAGGTTCATGAAGCGCACGCTGTTTTTTCCATAGGTCAGGTCCAGTTCATGCTCCTCGGCCACACTGATATGATCCTTCATCGCGGCAAGCAGGGCTGGCCTGTTTCCCGCAGCCTTTGCCAGGACATTTTCGCACATCTGGACTATCCTCGTCTTTGCCCTGTTTGCCTCGTATCCGGCAATATCCTCATCCTTGGGAAGGATCAGTTCCATGTGATCTTGAAGATAGCCGATGCATCCGTATGCAGAAAGATCGTCTGTCTCTGTCTTTATCAGCCGCAGCATATCATCCGTATCCTCTTCAGGTATGCCGGAAGCATAGAGCGCCTCCTTTGCTCCGACTACAGATGCCCTGTCAAACGGATATGCCAGAAAAGCATAGATGCGGATAAAGATATTGACAGCGCTGTCCCCGCTCAGATCCGTCCTGCTGTCCATCACTACCGGTATGCCATGGCTCCTCATAAATTCCGCATATCTGTCCATTCCCGCCATGTTCATGCAGAGCACGAGAAAATCGGAGAATTCTGTCTTTCTGAAAAAGACCTCCCCGCTGATGTCCCTGTCTGCTATCCTGTGGTTCCCGTTTTTAAGGTTTAATATGAGATTGGTGACCGCGCTTACATCTTCACCGATCTCCGTCTTCGGTTTTGCCTGCTCCGGGCTTTTGTACCTGTAAAAGCCACTGATCACATCATCCGGAACAGTGTCAGGAAGCACGTTTACCGCCTGCATCGGCACATAGGGGCTTCCCGGCGTGATATCCCTGAGCGCAAACTCATCATTTATCCATTCTATGAGCCTTTCGTTTGACCTGAAATTTTCAGAAAGCTCATAGACGCAGGAGTTGTCAAGTTTTTTGAACCTGTCCCTGACTTCAAAATACACCTCAGGCTCGGCCCCCCTGAAACGGTATATGGACTGTTTCGGATCACCCACAACAAAGAGAGCGCCATCCCTGAGCTTTTCAGGATCATCAGGGTCTGATGCAATCCTCCATATGAAGCTCTCCTGCACATGATCGGTATCCTGGAACTCATCCACATAAATGCATCTGAACTTATCCGCAAAATACTTCCTGGCTTCCATGTGGTCAAATATCAGCTTCCGGGTTTTTTCAATAATAAGATCGTTTGTCAGGAACCTGGCCGGCAGGTCATCATAAAAGGTTTCTCTCACCCTCCTGGCGATCCCGACATACGGATCATAGAGATGGCTTTCATAGCGGGTAATAACAGCCTCTGCCACTTTGATGTCTATCTTTGCCTTCAGCTTTTCCTCAGCTTCGGTAAGCTTTTCTTTTATGGCTTTATTATTATCCCTGTCTGCCTTTGTTTTGCCCGCTGCCGGAGGCTTGATGGCAAAGGACTGCGTACCGGGCAGGCTGATGATCGACTTTGCAGTATCAAGGACTGCTCCCCTCTTTGCGGCTTCTTTTATCTTCTTTGCATAAGCTGTCAGTTCTCCATCGGGTATATCCGCTATCGAGGCATATTGCCCGCCATAGGCGATCGCTGCATCATCACAGATCCCTCTGAGGATGGGCTCCATCCACTGTTCAAGCTCACCGGCTTCAGCGCCTTCAGCTGCGATCTTTACCTCCATATCGCCGGGGATCGACATCAGCTGCTTTGACAGGCTTTTCAGCATGGACACGCTCTTCCATTTAGGAGTGTCATTTTCCGAAAGGCACAGGTAATCCTTTCTGCCAAGTCCCTCAATGCATCTGTCAAAATGTCTTTCTTCGAGATCCACAAGTTCCGCATCTTCTATGATTTTCACATCCACAGGCATCTTTGCCTCAAACATCCTTTCTTTCAGCAGCCTTAAGCAGAAGCTGTGAATGGTTGATATCTGCATCCTGTCTATGTTATAGGCTGCGCTTTTCAGGTTCTTTTCTTCTTCGTCTGTCAGGGCTTTATCTGAAAGGACTTTTCTCACTCTCCTCAGTATCCTGTCTTTGAGCTCATGAGTCGCTGCGTTGGTAAATGTGATCGCGACAATCTCTTCGGGAAGGATCCCTTTTTTGAGCTGGTTTGTGATCCTCGAGACTATGAGGTCGGTCTTTCCTGCGCCTGCGCCTGCCTCAATGAACATATTCTTATCAAGATCATTTATTATGCTGTTCCGTTTTTCCTGTTCTGTCATCACATATCCCCTTCTGTTCTTATCTTTGCCCGGCAGATATCCGTGTAAGGGCAGTACTCACAGCCTTTTGCGGGCGCGAGCAGCGCCTGGCGCTTTGCCTCTTCAAGCCTTCCCTGCTGGATATTTCCTTCGATCTCCTCAAGTATCGTCTCCACACTGTCCGGCAGTTTTATCCCGCTTTCGTTTTTTCCTGCAAATTCCTTTGAGACATCTATGATGTCCTCACCCGCTGTCTCAAACGGAAACTCGTAGATCATTGATGATATCGATATCGAATCGATCCTTTCCGCGAACCTTTTTTCAAGTTCTTCCTTCTTTTCCCTGCATACCCTGAAGGCTGCGAGGGCATAGATATAATGCTGGATCTGCTGACAGGCTTTGATCTTGTCATTCAGAGTATCCGGCTTTCCTGTTTTATAATCAACGATGGCCAGATTCAGGACACCGTCTTTTACAGTTCCGTCAAGCCTGTCTATTGAGCCGGTGAAGCTGATCCTGTAGTTTTTTCCCTCGTGAACGAGACCGTCAAAGCCGACCTCGCAGCCAATGACCTTCCTGCCGTCCGGCGCAGCGTCAAGCAGTCCGTGCATCCTGCCTGTATATACCCGCGCTGCCTCAAAACACTCCTCCTTCTCATCCTCAAAAACAGCTTCTGACGGCACAGGCTGCAGATGCTTCATCTCTTCGATTTCTTCATCGAAGATCTTTTTTAAGAGAGCCTCATCATAGCCCCTGCAGTTTTTGATGAAAACTTCATCAGCATATTTTTCAAAGGTATGATGGAGAATGTTTCCCCGTTGGTTTGGTTCCAGCCATCTGTAGGGTATCCTTCTTGAAAACTCCGGTCTCGGCACACGGTAGACCTTCCTGTAGATATATGACAGCGGGCATTGGATCAGCATCTGAAGAAGGCTCGCGCTAAAGACCGGGATATCGCCGACGTTTTTATTATCAGTACCTTCCTGCTCCGGATCCGGCCCGGGTTCCGTCCTTTCTTTCATGTGCTTAATAAGATCATCGCCTGAGATCTTCAGATCCTTTTCAAAGATGTCATATGCGATGATGTCAACGTCCGGTTCGGACACGCCGGCCAGATCAAGCTTTTCAAGATAGATGTCGGATGCGGAATTTTCTGCAAGCCTTACCGTATCGTAAATGCTGTAGCCCAAAGTTACGATCCCGCCCTTCATGCCATTGATGGAGTTTTCAAATTCCTCCCTTTTCTTCCGGTTCTTTTCAAGGGAAAACTCGATTTTTCCGGTGACATATTTTTGCAGCTCATCATCTGTCAGAACCGGAGAATCCGCGAGATTTCCCGCTGTATTCTCATTTGAAAGGCCCAGGACAAAGAGATTTTCACGGTCTATGTGATCCCGCCTTCCGTAGGGAATGAGCGAAACCCTGTCCGGCTCTTCTTTTGCATCAAGCGTCAGGGTTTCAAAAAAATCCTCGTAAAGATCCAGATCATCACTTAAGGAATTTCCGGGATCTGCCAGCGAAAACACTCTTCCCTGCTGCTTCAGCTTCTTTGTAAGATCGATCTTTACTTCATCTCCGTCATATATATATTTTTTTGCAAAGGAGACCAGCATGCCGAATACCGCTTCGCAGGAGGCGTTCCCGTCAAAGATCCCTGTGATGTCGCTTAAAAATTCAATGTATTCCGCGATGCCTTCCTGTTGTTTCATTTCTTCATTTTCCGGCATTTTCTTAAAGCCTTCGATGAAATCAATGTAGCGTTCCCTCTTCCAGCCTATCCCGTATTTCAGGACATACCGGTACAGAAAGGCTGCTTTCTTCAGCTTGAGGAGCGGATTCTTTATTACCCTGTAAAGCGTCTCGTATGAAAAGTCGTCCCGGGCAAAAAGCAGCACATCCCGCATGAACTGTACATAATCAGATCCCGCCACATTCATCCCGTCAGGAAATGCATATGGAATGCCCGCTTTTTCAAATTCCGCGCGCAGGAATCTTTCGTAGACAGGCGAAGCAAACATCACTGCAGTATCTCCAAAGACAAGCCCGTCATTTCGGATCTTCTCTGCTACATATCTCACTTCATTTGCCATGCCGTAGGCCTTGAAAAACCTGTATTGCGCAGGTCCGGCAGTTTCCTTTTCAAAGACCTGTGCATCATCCAGTGTCCTGTCGAAGTCCTTTAAAAGCGCAGTCAGGAAATCCCTTTCGATCCCGGTCAGCTCGTATTCCTCATCAAGGAAGATCTGCGCATCAGACAGGTACGGCATGAAGGTATAATAAAGACCTTTCTCCTTTGACATTTCGATACATTTTCTGTAAAGCAGGACTTCATCGAGCTGATCCTTCTCAAGAAGCCGTTTTTCATAGACATCTATGATATCCTTTAATTCCGATATCTTCTGATCTTTGCTGTATGTGAATTCTTCTGTCGGCGTGTTCTTTCTGATCTGGTTCAAACGGGAAAGGATCTCTTTTGTCGTCTCGATCCCCTTTGATTCCTCCGGCAGGAAGGAATACTCTGATTTTTTCAGGAGCACGGCAAGGATCATGACCTGCATGGGAAATTCTATGATCTGATAATGCTTCCCCGGCTCCCTGAGTGCGGAATATGCCTGCACAAGCTCGATGGCTGCCTGTTTTAAGGACATCACCGTCACATTCAGGCAGTCCTTTCCGTCTTTGAAATTTGCCGTGCGGAGTCTTTTGTTGACTTTTGCCACCCTGTCGGTAAAAATGATCTTTTTCTGAGCTGTATTGATTTCCATAGGCACCTCTTCGGACAGTTATTTTATGTCACGAATTGCTTTGTTGCTAAAGCGGCTCCCGCAATTCTGACTTTTTGACCCTGACATCCATTATATACTATCACGCAGTATAAAAACAGTTTTGAAGACCTGCGGTGTTTGCGCCGTTACGCAAAAAAGGATTACCGTTGCGCAAAAAGGATTCGTCCAAAAGAGGATCCTCATCATCTTCATCCTCATCCGGATCAACATCATATGCAGCCCTTGGCGCATAACGGGTTTCAGGCAGGCGAAGGTTCTTTTCTTCTGCCCATTTACTGATGAAGCTCATCTCATCAGTATCAGGATCACGGTTGCAGATACCAAATATCTGACCGATCTGTCCGTTGTTGAACAATTCTATGGTGATCAGTGGGCTTTGGATATTGGACTTGTCTCTCATAAACAGGATCATCTCTTCGCCCCGGACGACTTTTTCCGCATATCCATCCACGCAGCTGTGCAGTTCTCTTGATTCCTTCTGCATATCCTCTTTGCATGAAGGCGCGATGACCGCGTATCTTTCTGTGCCGTATTCAAGCTTTTTCATCTTTTTTGATGCCTCTTTCCAGAGCTTCCTGTCAATTTCTTCGCTGTGTATCCTTTCCCTGTATCTCAGCCTTTTAAACTCTGACACGATATTCCGGGGATACTTATCCTTTATCTTTCCATACACATTTTTCTGAAGCGTAATGAATTTTCTCCAGGTACAGAGGAATTCATCTGTTTCGAATGCAAACCCCTGACTGACGGAAGACGTGAACAGGTATTCCGAGAATTTATCAGGACTGAAGATACAGTTTTTTCTAAGCTTATTTATGTATGCTTTCTCCTGACGATCACGCGATGCCTTCGGGTTTGCAAAGCTTATCGGCATGTTGTGATTCATGGATCCGAAGTTTGCAGAAAACACTCTGTAGGATCCTCCGCCGTCTTTTAATGTGGCATCAAACAGTATTATAAGCAATCCCTCGTCGATCATAGTTCTTATGTTGGATCCCATATACTGTTCAAGCATTTTCAGAGCCCATTCATCTCCATACAGGTTCGAGATAAAAATGAACGCCCGTACGCTTCCCAGCGCAAGCCTTTCTTTTTTTCCCTGCTCCATGCATAATACGCTCTGATACAGTTCTTTCACGCTGATCCCTCTTCTGTCCGCCATATATCTGATCATCTTTGAAAGCAGGGCGCTGTACATGTCTCCATGCAGCGCCATTTCATCGACAAAATGCCACTGCCTCACATGAGCATCTTCTTCACCAATTCTGCAAAAGGAAGAGGGTGGGTCATATTCTGCAGAGGAATATGCATAATAAATGTCCTGCTTTATATGAGCGGCGATCTTGTCATCCCTGCACAGACCTGAAAGTTCGCCGATAAGCTGCGCGTCATATGAAAGCCCGGTTATCCAGGATACATCCGGAAGCTTTAAGGGTTTTTCCATTTCCTTCAAAAACTTTTTAAGGCTGAGCTTCGTTACCTTTTTTATCTCACCGTTTTCCCTGATATAATACTGCCCCTGACTTACCATCATTATCAGCTGGCTTACGGCTTTCCCGGTCCTTTTTTTCACACCGAAATCAAAGCCGCTCTGAAAGAGAACAGTATATCTGCTGACTGTTTTTTTGACTTTTTTGACCGGGGGCCTTTTGACTTGCTTCAGCGCCGCCAGTTCCTTTTCTGACAGAACATAGTCTTTTATCTCCATGATCACTCTTCCTTTGTGAGGCGCTTTAGCGCCTTGCCTACTTGCCGCCGCGCCCCGAAAAGGGCATCTCATCGGTGGCAATCCTTGTGTGTCAAGTTTTCATAGAAAACTTGACACTATCCGCGCCGCCTGTTTTGCGGTTCTGCAGGTATGATACAAAAAGAGACATGGCAGATTTGCCCTATTTTAATAAAAACGCAGGGAGACAAGGGGTGTGGACAGGCAGTGCCTGTCCGCTTAGCACCGACCGGAGCGGAGCGGAGACCGGTCCTTTTGTCTCCTTCGATTGGGAGACAAGGGAGACAAGGGGACGGTCCTTTTGTCTCCTTCGATTGTTTTAAGATCGGCTATCTTTACATATTCAGGAACCAAAGGGACCGTCCCCCTGGCTACTCATGGCTAGCAGCCAGAAGAACCGTCCCACTGACTGTACCCCTGACTACCCATGGTTCATTTAGAGGTAGTGGCAAATCTGCGTGTTTTGTGGTAAAATCAGGATATCTTTGAAGGAGGTAATCACTATGCAGGATTACAAAAAAATAGACTATGCAAGAAACAAGGATGTAGTGCTCAGATATATTCCCGGACACTTCATCACACCGAATTCGCATGTAAACTACTACATGGACTTAAGCGACATGAAAGCAAGGCAGCGTGAAGCCCGCGCTACCGGCGAAGAGCTTGCAGAGATGTATCTGTCCTCGGATATCATCGACACCATCCTCTGCCTGAACGGCATGGATGTCGTGGGCGCCTACATGGCAAACAAGCTCACAAAGGCCGGCGTTATCTCAGCAAATTCGCACCAGACCATGTATATCACATATCCCGAATATAATGTCAGCGGACAGATGATGTTCCGCGAAAACAATCAGCACATGATACGCAACAAGAAGGTTCTGATCCTCATTGATGCCGCAACGACCGGAGCGACTCTCCAGAGCGCGCTGGGCTCCGTGAAGTTCTACGGCGGCGAGACCATCGGCATCTCCGCCATCTTCTCGGTTTCCGATCACATTCAGGATACGCCGATCAGGGCTCTCTACTCTCTTCGCGACCTGCCTGATTATGCAAGCCACGCGCCCGAGCACTGCCCGATGTGCAAGGCCGGCACAAAGGTCGACGCAATCTGCAACGGCTTCGGATACTCATCGATCTAGGCTGTGCCACATTATTCCTTATCCTGTGATAAAACATGAGACAGGGATCGATTTCTGCATTTTGCAGATTATCGATCCCTTTTTCATTGTTTCCGGCCCCGGACAGAACACCTGCGGGGATCGATTTCCTGCTCTTTCCCGATTTCCGATCCCCCTTGCATTGTTTCCGGTCCCGGAAAGAACACCTGCGGGGATCGATTTCCTGCTCTTTCCCGATTTCCGATCCCCTTTACACTGTTTTCAGCCCCGGACAGACAGCCAACGGGGATCGATTTCCTGCTCTTTTCCGATTTCCGATCCCCCTTGCATTGTTTCCGGTCCTGATGAGGAAGGCGGATGTATCAAAAAATGCCCAGCGATCTTGTGAATTTCTCCGCGCCGGCGCGGTTCAGGTGATTGTTGTCACCGAAATACCTATTCTCATAGCAGGGGATCTCCTTATAAACGGTGATCCCCTGATATTTTTCTTCGATCGAAGTCAGAAAATCAGCATAACCTTCCCTGAACTCCCCGGTAATCAGCTCTGAAGATGTCTCATTGACGGGGGTCTGGAGGATAGTGACCTTCACACCGTTCTTTACAAGCAAGCCGATAAGCTCATCATAATAAAAGATGACCATCGGATCTGAATCAAATTCAGAGTGATGCACCTCATAGCTTTCACCGTCATTTCCGGGATCCGAGCCGAACTCGCAGTAGCCTAAATCTCCCCTGACGGAATCAAATCTGGCTTTGTTCCTTTCCTTGTATCGCGTAAAGCGCGCCTCGTAGATCTGGGCAAGGTATTTATTCGGCAGGCGCAGGCGGAATGCCAGCTCATCCGTAAACCATCCCTTCTTCAGAATGGTCTTATTATGGTACTTTGCTGCTCTTTCATATACTTCCGTGATCTCGCTGACTGAAAGGTAGTTGTTGAAAAGCGTCTGGTCCCAGTTGTCGATGTCGCAGAAATGATAGGGCGCGAAGATGACAACAGCCTCCTTCGGCGCGCCGTTGTTTTTGATATGGTTCTTTACGGCATAATACATCTCGATCGGCGTGGCGCCGCCGATGCCGATATTGTAGATACTGCCCTCGTGATCAAGCTCCGCCGGTATAATTGAGGATTTTGCCCTGGAATCACCGAGTATCAGCATATCCGGCCGGTTTTTTGACCAGTTTACATAATCCCACTGTTCGTACCACATCACATACTCCTCGCTCATGAAGCTCATGGGAAAAATAACCGTAAAGAGCATCAGCGCAAGGAGCGGAGCCAGCACCAGTATTATGTTTTTTACCAGTTTTGAATACCTTTGTTCCATCTCAGTCTTTCTTCATGAGTTATGGGAGACAGGGGGACGGTCCTTCTGTCTCCTATATGCCTTCGTTGAGTACACCGAGTTCTTTCGAGTGAAGGAGACAGAAGGACCGTCCCCCTGTCTCCCCCTGTCTCCCTCAAAACTCGAAGTATATGAACTGTTTGGCTCCCAGTGCTGCGGAGCCAAGTATCATCAGTATCATCGCATAATAAATGCACCAGCGCATCCAGGTCGGGCGGGTCGCGAGAAAGAGCGGGGCATCACCCGTCCTTTCATTTATCACATCATAAGCAACAAGCAGCGCAAGTCCACACAGGAGATAGATCATATTGAACACGCCAAGCCCCAGATCAAAGATCGAAAACGAGGCGATATCCGAAAACGCCGCCGGACCGAAGATCTTCCCAAATATGGTAAACGCCTCACCGGTCGACTCTGCCCTGAAAAACACCAGCGCGATCACAAAGCAGGCGAAGGTCACAAGGATCTGCAAAGCGCCGTGAAGCTGCAGAACGGTCTTATTATCAGTCTGATGGCGCCCGGCCACCCTTTCTCTGAAGGGCTTTGTCACATCCCCCATCACCTGGAAAAAGCCGGACAGCATGCCCCAGATCACATAATGCCCGGCTGCTCCGTGCCACATGCCCGAAAGCGTGAACACCGCCATGGTATTGATGTACTTGCGAAGCTTCCCCCTTTTGCTGCCGCCGAGCGGGATGTAAACATAGTTTATGAACCAGTTGTTCAACGACACATGCCATCTGCGCCACAGGTTTGCGACGCTGTGCGCAAAGAAAGGCTGCGCGAAATTGTCCGTCACATCAAAGCCCATGATAAGCGCCACGCCCTTTGCAATGGACGAATAGCTCGCAAAATCGCAGTAGATCTGGAACGCATACATCACCGTCGCAAGAAGCAGCAGAAAACCGCTCACATCCGCCACATTCCCGTAGATCAGATCGACCGTGATCGCAAGCCTCTGCGCTATGACAAGCTTCATGAAGTAGCCGCAGGCCATCCTGACCAGCCCGCTCTTCGTCCTTTCATAATCAAAACCATGCACATTGTCAAACTGTGGCAAAAGATTGACCGACCTCTCTATCGGTCCCGCAAGCAGCGTCGGGAAAAACGACACGAAAAGCGCGTATTTCACAAAATCCTTCTGCACAGCCTGTTCGCCCCTGTAGGTGTCGATCACATAGGTGAGCGAAGAAAATACATAAAAGGACACGCCCACCGGAAGCACGATCCGAAGCGAATCATCCTTCATTATGAACTCTTCGAACAGATTGAAATACTTGAAGAAGATGAGCAGCCCGACATTTGCGATACAGCCCATAATAAGAGCCGCCCTCCTTCTGCCCCGGGAATAAGTGCTGTTTCCGCAGACCCTTCCGCAAAGATAAGTTATAAGCGTCACAGCAAAAAGAAGCGCACCGAAACGTACATCGGCGCACATGTAATAAAAGTAGTCCGAAAGAAGAAGCCAGACAAGAGCAGCCCTGTGGCTCTTCTTTTCAAGATAAAAATATATGATTATGACTAACGGACAGAAAATCGCAAATCCGATTGAATTAAAAAGCATGGCTGCATTAAATATCCAACTCTGAAAAGTCTATGGAAAAGCCGGGATACTCCTCCGAAAACAAAAACCGGATAAAAGTGTCCTCGTTGTTATTATATATCAGAAATCTCACAGATTCCATCCGGGAAAGCGGACTCACCTGAAAACTATCAATGCTATAAACTCCACATCTTCATCCGAACGGTTCGCGATCCCGTGCCCGGTCCCGGGCGGGCATATTGCCACATCGCCTGCACTGACGCTTACCTTTTTACCGTTATCGTTATATTCGGCTGTTCCCTTCAGAATGTAAAAAAGCTCACTGTCGTTCTCGTGAACATGATATCCAATGCTTGTGCCCGGCTTTAATCTGATATGGGAAAACAGGCGTCCCTTATCGCACAGCTCCTCAGGCGAAGCGATCAGACCTGTCAGCTCTACGGTCCCGTCTCCATCCCTCATATGCTCCCTGTATTCCACTTTACATTCTTCTTTTTTTCTGATCATTATCTTCCTCCCGTTATACTTAATTTCTTAAAAAACGGACATAATATCGCTGGTCTTATCGAATTAAAAAGCATGGCTGCATTAAAAATACAGTTCTGAAAAATCAAAAAACTCCCTGGAAAGCAAAAACCGGGAAACCGTATCCGTGTTTTTATTATACATCAGAAAACACACGGATTCCATGCGAATCTCAATCCGGTACGAACAGCTCTTCTCAGTTGTCGTTCTTATAACAGATACTCTTTTATTATCACTTCAATCTCATCGGTTCCAAGCGGATTTTCTGAGGTTTCTTCCGTGATTATCAGATCTCTGCCGGGTATCATTCCGCTCCGCATGTATTGCTTCAGTCTTTCGACGGTATGACGGGCATATTCCGGATTGTCCATCATACCCCTGTGTTCCCAATAGAACTGATGTCTGCTCTTCACATTGAGCACTGTAAAATCCGGATAGATCTTTATCCCGTTTTTCAATACCAGAGGGCATTCATATCTGTACGGTATGCCGTGTCTGGCGAGTGCATTTGCTATTGTAAGCTCCGATTTTGACCTGACTCTTTCTTTGTGATCGGACTCATAGTATGCCACGGTCTCTGATATCTCTTTTTTTACATATTGATGATCGAGCCATATTGCCGCATAATCTTCATCCGACATGTCTGCAGGTTCAATGAGCTTCTGCACCCTGTATGTATTATCTGAATATGCCTTCCTTATCAGGTCCACGCCCTCCGTACCGTCTGCGAGAAGCCTGCCAAGACCTTTTATCTCCTTGTCCAGCATTTTCACCAGTTTTTCGTCATAGGCTTTCCGAACATATATCTTTATCTTTTCCTGCTCATGCACCGGCAGATATCTTCCGGTTTTATCTTTTGGATCTGTCCTCAGATAGAACTTGGTTTTTGATCCGTCTTTTACGACATGTATCTTGCCGGCCGGAGCCTTTTCTAACGCCTTCCGCCTTTCATTTCTGATCTGCTCAAGCTCTTTGTATCTCCTTTGGGCCTCGATATACAGATCTGTAGGCCTGATGAGAACGGAATTTTTCTGATTTTTCATTTGATTTCTCCTTTCTGATGTGACCGGTCCTGCTTTGACCGGCTTTTTGGGATCGATTTTTAGATTTTTTGGGGGGTCCGATCCCCTTTTCGATGTAGTCAGCCTTATTTCGGCCGCCTTTGGGGATCGATTTTTGGTTTTTGAGGGATTTCCGATCCCCTTTTCGATGTAGTCAGCCTTATTTCGGCCGCCTTTGGGGATCGATTTTTAGATTTTGGGGGATTTCCGATCCCCTTTTCGATGTAGTCAGCCTTATTTCGGCCGCCTTTGGGGATCGATTTTTGGATTTTGGGGGATTTCCGATCCCCTTTTCGATATGTTCAGTCCCGTTCCGACTGTCTTTGGGGATCGATTTTCAGATTTTGGGGGATTTCCGATCCCCTTTTCGATGTAGTCAGCCTTGTAAAAGCTGCATTTGGGGATCGATTTTCAGATTTTGGGGAATTTCCGATCCCCCGGGATGTTCAAAAGATGTCAGAGCGCCGGATCACATCCTCTTCAGCTCGCTGTACAGCCGTCCCACAGGCAGACCGACGATGTTCGTATAATCACCGACGATGCCCTTGATGAATTTCGAGAACAGGCCCTGGATCGCGTAAGCACCGGCCTTGTCCATGGGTTCGCCTGTCCATATGTATTCTTCGATCTCTCTGTCGCTTATCGGATAAACGGTTACCTGCGAGGTCTCCGAAAAGGTTTTGATTTGATTATGTAAACCAGAGCGATCGGTCTGTATTATGGTGACACCGGTAGTGACCGAGTGGGTGCCGTCAGCGATCAGATGCAGCATCCGGTCGGCATCCTTCTCATCCTGCGGTTTCCCGAGGATCTCTCCTTTGCAGTACACGAGGGTATCGGCTCCGATCACGACAGTGCCTGCTTTTGCCGGAAGCCCCTCGTACACGCTCTGCGCCTTTCTTTTGGAAAGTTCCTTTACGATCTCTTCCGGATCGGAAAGCCCCTCGACATTTTCATCGCATTCGGAAGGAACCACCCATGGTTCCATGCCGATCTGCCTCAAAAGCTCCAGCCGCCTCGGCGAAGCGGAAGCAAGTATGTATTCAGCCAATCTCTTCCATCTCCTTTAACCACAGTGACACGGCGGCATCGCTCGGCATCCTTAAGTCGCCTCTCGGCGAGATGCCCACGGAGCCGACCTTCGGACCGTCAGGCAGACAGGAGCGCTTGAACTGCTGTGCAAAGAAGCGCCTAATAAAAACCCGCAGCCATTTTTTCACGGTCTCCCTGTCGTAGACACCCTCAAACGCCCTGACAGCCATTACGAATATCTTTTTCGGCGGCATCCCGAAACGCAGGAAATAATAAAGGAAGAAGTCGTGAAGCTCGTAGGGGCCCACGATCTCCTCGGTCTTCTGCGATATCCTGCCGTCATGCGCAGGCAGCAGCTCAGGGCTGACCGGTGTATTCAGGATATCATCGAGGATATCGGCGACATCGCTTTTTCCTTCGCCTCCTGCATTATCTTCCACATATTTTACCAGATGACGCACCAGGGTCTTTGGAACACCCGCGTTCACATCATACATGGACATGTGATCGCCGTTGTAGGTCGCCCAGCCAAGCGCCAGCTCAGACATGTCGCCGGTACCGACGACAAGGGCATTCTTCATGTTTGCCAGATCCATGAGGACCTGTGTCCGCTCGCGTGCCTGGCAGTTTTCGTAGGTCACATCATGCACATCCTCGCTCTGTCCGATGTCTTCCATGTGAACCCGTACGGCATTCTTTATATCTATGATCGAAAGATCGGTGCCAAGCGCTTCCGCCAGTTTAACGGCATTGCTGCGCGTCCTGTCGGTAGTTCCGAAGCAGGGCATCGTTACAGTATGTATACCGTTCATCGGAAGCTTCAGGAGTTTGAAGGTCCTGACTGCCACCAGAAGCGCAAGCGTGGAATCAAGGCCTCCGGAAAGCCCGATCACCACATCCTTTACGCCTGTATGCTCCAGTCTTTTTTTGAGGCCGAAGGCCTGGATATTGAATATCTCCTCACATCGTTTTTCCCTTTCAAAAAGGTCCGACGGAACGAAGGGGAGCTTCGGGAAATCCCTGTCAAGCCTCATCCTGGTCTCGTCAATGAGGAAGGGCACATATACATAGTCCGGGTCGTCTTCCGACAGAAAGGTGTTCATGCGTGATCTTTCCGATGCCAGCCTGTCGATGTCAATGTCAGCAGTGATATATCCTGTTTCAAAAGGCTGCAGTTCCGCAAGCTTTATGCCGTTCTCGGCAATGATATCATGTCCCGCAAATACCAGATCCTGGGTGCTCTCACCCTCTCCTGCATTTGCGTAGATATAAGCAGCGCTGTATCTGGCCGAAGCGTTCACGATGAGCCTTTCCCTGTAGTCGCCCTTTCCAACGAGCATGTCGCTTGCGGACAGATTTACTATGATGTCTGCTCCGGCCTCGATATGCCGTACGGAAGGAGCATCAGCCACCCACAGATCCTCACAGATCTCACAGGCAACTTTGATCCTTTCGTCGCTCTTTCCGTTCTCAAATATGATGTCCGTACCGAAGGGTATGTCAAGACCGAAGAAATCGGTAAATACAGGCTCTGTAAAGCCCGGCGTGAAATGCCTTTCTTCATAGAATTCGCTGTAATTTGGCAGGTTAGTCTTTGGGATCAGGCCAAGGACCAGCCCCCTGTGCAGACAGGCAGCGACATTGTAGAGCTTGCCGCCGTAACTGTAGGGAAGCCCGACAAAGATCAGGCTGTCGTATGCCGTCGTTGCATCCGCTATGTTTTTCAGCTGCACCCTGCATTCGTTTATCAGCGTATCGTGCAGGAAAAGATCCCCGCAGGTATAGCCGGAAAGCGACAGTTCCGGAAACACTATGATCTTTGCTCCTTCGCTTGCAGCAAGCTCGATCTGTTCCGTGATCTGTCCTGCATTGTACTCAGGGTCAGCAACCCTTATCCTTGGCGTTACCGCCGCCACTTTAACAAAACCGTCTTTCATGTTCTCTCCTGATAAATCTGCTTGAGAGACATGGAGACAGGGGGACGGTCCTATTGTCTCCTTTTCTCAAACAGCTGAATACCTCCAGTAAAATTTCGGGTAAAGGAGACAATAGGACCGTCCCCCTGTCTCCCCTGTCTCCCTGTTAATCCATCATGCTTCGCTGTACAGTTCTTTTAGTTTTTCCTGCGAGATGATATATTTCCTGCCACAGAAACTGCAGCCCATCTCGACTTCCTTTCCTTCATCGATGAGACTTAAAAGATCCTTTTTCCCGATGCTGATGAGAGCCGCCTCGATCTTTGCAGCCGAGCAGTCGCATCTGAAGGACACATCGCTTTTATCAAGAAGCTGCATATCCAGCCCCTCAAGCAGGATCGAAAGCAGATCCTCCGTAGTCTTTCCATCCTTATAGACATCCGTCACGGACTTCACATTTTGCAGGTTCTTTTCAAGCTTCGCCACGGTTTCCTCCGAAGCATCCGGCATCAGCTGGACAATGAAGCCTCCGGCCTCGGCGACCGTGTTGTCCCTGCTCATGAGGACCCCGAGTCCCACGGCAGACGGTGTCTGCTCGCTCTGCGCATAATAATAAGTGATATCCTCGGCTATCTCTCCCGAAACAAGCTGCGTTTCACCGATATACGGTTCCTTCAGCCCCATATCCTTTATCACGCGAAGGTATCCCGGTCCAAGAGCCCCGGCCACATCCAGTTTGTGATCGGGTCTGGCGGGGATCAGTACCATCGGCTCCATGCAGTATCCCTTCACATGGCCTTCGGCATCCGCTGTCACGGTAAGCCCTCCCGCTGCGCCGTCGCATTTTATCTGCAGCGTCAGCAGGTCATCACCCTTCATCATTGCGCCCATCATGGCTCCTGCAGTCAGCAGCCTTCCAAGCGCCGCTGTCATCACAGGCGAAGTATTATGCGCAGTACGCGCATCCTCGACAACCTTTTTTGTATATGCAGCAAATGCCCTGACATGCCCGGCATCCGCCGACGCTCTTATTATATGATCCTGCATGATCCTCCTTTGCACTCATCAGACGCCGTTCTGTCCCATTTCCATCTCACATTTTTTTATTGTTCACTGCGGACAGGCTCACCGTTGATTGTATACACATCTCTTTTTTCAAGCAATATCAAATCATCTATTTCACCTTCTTCATTTAGTAAGTATTTAAAATAATACTCTGTTGTTTTACAATCTGACTCATCCCTGTCAAAAATACTTCGCTTGTTCTCAGCAAATATGATGACAACAGGCTCACCGCTTATATAACTGATACCACTGGTAACTCTTGTAATCCTTTCCACGTTTTCCAGTATATTCTTCCTGTTTTTATATTTATTCTTAAAATTCTCCGACAAAAAAAGGTTATCCCAGTTCGTATATTTTGAAAGTGCCGCTTCTATATCGTTTGCAATATATGAATCCGGAAGATTTGTCAGATCATCAATACCCAGACATTCCTCAAGATTTTTTAACCGTTCTTCTTTTTGTGGGACGCTGTACTTATTTAGCATAATATGAGCAACTATTAACAGAATCGCCAATACGAATAAAAAAACTACTAGTGCAGCAACTAATCGTACTCTTCTTTTACTCATTCTGCTTTGCCTCTCTCTTTGCCAAGGTACCTATATACTCTCTCACCTCGAGATCTATGCAATCTATCGTAACTGCATTTCAATAAATCGAATCTTTCTCTCATCATTTCTTAAATGATATTCATTTCCATAGAGTCTGGTAAAGTTTCCTACAACCGTTTCTTTTGTTATTCCTGCTTCTTTCAGTGAATCTGCAAGTACTTCCATATCCTGAATGTCTTTTGGACGAAAAGAAACAACCTTCATGCAGTAAAGATCGAGATCATCAGCCACAAACACTTCCAGAACGCCCTCAAAAATCCTGTATCTTTTAGCATTATCAAACAAGGCATACGAAAATGAGTCTGAATGCATCACATCTGCATTGATCCAATCGTATGGCAAATCATATTCATCTGCGACCTGCTTACAACATTCATAAAGATCATTTTGTTCACGGAAACAGATATCTATATCAACCGTCGCTCTGTTATCACAATACTTCAGAGCCATTGCTGCTCCTCCAACAACAAGTATCCTGTGCTTACCAATCCCTCTGTCAATTATCGTGATCGCAAGCGCCTCAAGATACCGATTTATGTTTTCTTTATAAAGATATTCCTCAGCTGCCTCGTGTGACACTCACAGCCTCCTGTAATTCGGTAATAAGCAATCCCCGACGCAAAAAAGCGGGTATGGCTTTTTTTAATCCTTCTTCCAATACCTTCTTGTCACCATACTTGTAATACATCAGATAAGTGTATGGATCCAAAACCAGATCATTTGTTTTCCGCATTATTGGCTTATCCGTTTCAAAAACATGATCCAAAAACCCAGCCAGATATCTTTTATTCAATCCGCGATATTTTGTAACATCGTATTTGATAATAAAAGTCTCAGGATCCAGCATTTTATAATCGTGTGCAACCTTTGACATAAACAAAGTATATTCTTCATAGTTCACATTTTTTACCGGGCGGTAAGACCTGTGTACACCAAGCAATTTTGCATAACGATTCACTCTTGCTTTCATTTCTGAGATTCTTTCCTCAAGTTTTTTCCGTTCAGTGATCAAATCTTTCAGGTCACAAACATCATTCACGGGGACATATTGACAGCAAACTCGCTTTCCCTCCCTGAACTGGAGATAGTAGTATTCACCGCCTTTTATTATCCGCTTGCGAAGACTACCCTTTGGATAATCATGAAGTTTTTCACGCAAACACCGGAGTTCTTCTTCGGTTTTATTGTATTCTTCCATATAGTTGTTCATTACTAAACTCCAGCAAAATATTTTGCAACATTGTAGGGTAATTATACACCTCAACAATATGTTGGTCAATCCAACCACATCTCTACCCGATCTTTGATGGCATCCGCTTCCATTCCGGAACCAATGCGATGTCAAAATACTCTTTTTTACCTTTTTTATTCTGTCTGGGTCTTTGTGCTGAAGAGATAATAATCATGTCCGTTTTTAAAATACGGCAATTCATCCATAGTGAGTAAGCCCTTTGTCTTGTCGACCTTATCATATTTGTCCTTAATCTCCATCGAACCGTATCCGACATAGAAAACGGCTCCGTCATAATCCTTGGGACAGGTCAGCACAAAGGTTCTCACCATTTCCGGATAATTTACCTCCGTATCTTCCCAAAGCTTTATGTCATAGGTTTTCCCGTTTGCTGTGATCCTGTTGTAGCCCTCCGGAACATCCGCAACATCTGCATGCTGGTTGTACCTGGGCTCCCCGTCCTCAAACTCAAATGAAACTCCGCTATAGCCGTCAAAGACACCATCCATCAGAGTTCCTGCCTCCCCATTGGATGCAGAAAGGTCATATCTGAAAACAGCTTTTACCTGTTTGAATCCCTCAGGAAGATCTTCGCCCTCCGGTTCACCGGTTTCTCCAAGTTCCACCACAAAAGCCTTTATCTCGATATCCCCCGTATCCTTTTCCTCGTCATGCATGGCCGTGATAAAGGTAAAATCCCCGGGCTTTGTAAACTGCATGCCGTGAGCATCCAGATAATTTGCAGACGCTTCCTTTTCGGCGCATCCTGCAAGCGTCATGGAAACTCCGATAAACGCGGTCAGTATCAGGCTTATCACTTTTCTGTTCTCTTTCATCCTTTATTATTCTCCTTCTCTGTGTTATTAAATATAGTTTACATAAAGTCAAGCCAGGGATACGGTCTTCGTCTCACTTCTCTCACTGCTCATACATGAATTCCATCCGTTTGTAGATGCTTCTGAAATCCACGCTGCATTTCCCGTCCCAGATGGCAACCGGAACCGTATCGTTAAAAGTATAATATGACGGTTCGGCGGATTTTGCAAAGTCATAGACCATGACCTCTTTTGACTCGGGAAAGATGATCCAGTATTCATTCACCCCTGCCTTTTTGTATTTGTTCTTCTTGATGAAGATATCCATCCCCGTGTTGCTGGGAGATGATACTTCCGCTATGAAATCAGGTGCGCCAACGATCCTTGCTTTTGTGATCTTTTTTCTGTCGCATACCACGAGCACATCAGGCTGGACCATGGTTTTATCGTCACAGTCAAGCTGGACATCCGTTGGAGCGATGAACGGGACACACTCTCCGCCATTTTCCGCCACATGATTTTTCAGGATAGTAAAAATCTCTCCACCAAAACCCTGATGTATGGTGGTCGGCGCCGCCATATCGTAAAACTTCCCGTCGATCAGCTCTATCCTCGTACCCTCGGGAAGCGCCAGATAATCAGCCAGCGTCTTCACATCGTCCCGTTCATCTGCAGGATCCTGCGGCTTTGCCTTCACCCTGTTATAAGCCGCCGACGGCTCGCACAGCACAAGAACATCATCTGCGAGCACTTTTTGCAGGGCCCGGAGCGTGTCATATCTCGGGGATCTCGTCTTGCCGCAGAATATCTTTTGCACGGTACCCAGCGGTACCCCCGACAGCTCGGCGATCATCTCATTTGTAAAGCCCATCTCTGTCTTTCTCTTTTTCATTTCATCTATCGTCATGCCGCTCTCCTTTCCATAATAATACCATTTATGGCTATATTATGGCATGCTTTCCAGCAGGACACAACCCATTTTCGATAAAAAAACAACCAAATAAAAAATTTTTGTTTTTCTGCAACTTTTTTTAAACCCCTCCGCTCTGTATAAGTGTAAGACGAAAAAACCTGAATTCCAGGAACAGGGTATCAAAGAAAGAGAGGTAGAAAAAATGAGGAAGATAAGACTTTATGCAGCAGTTTGTATGATGATGGTAAGTGTTCTTGCAGGATGCGGAAAAGAAAAAAGCATCAGGGAGGTTTCCGATGCACCTTACGAAATACCAAAAGAAACAAAGGAGCACTGTAATCACTATGAAACTGACGACAGAGGAATCTGCAGGTACTGTCATAAAGCTGTCGGAGTTCCTTTGACAATGGACGACCCCAAAGAGATCTTTGTCATCGAGGCGCACAGAGTAGAGAACTTTGGCGGAGCATGGAAAATAAAGGTCTACCCCAAAACCGAGTACAGCGACAGGCGTTTTGATAATGTGAGCATCCTGCTTAAGGGCACAAAGCTTGCAAGCGACGGATGGACCCTGAACCGCGACGAAGAACTCTTGAGCATTGCTCTTGATGAACACGGTGAAGCTGAGTGGACGGGACTTCTGGGAGATATACTTGAAACTCCATACTGGGCACTGGGGCAGACTGTTTTCGGCGTGATGCCCCGCATGCACTGAAGGATATGATCTTCATCCGCAAAGGGGAGACAGACGGGTACGCTGTCTCCCCAGTCTCCTATTCATTCCAAAAATCCTCTGTTTCCTGAGAAGTGGTTTTTATGCCAAACAAATCCATCACGAAATCCTCGCGTTCGTTATAGATATTCACAACATAAATGCAATCCGGTTCTATCCGGTAAAACACATAGTTCTTTGCTACAAAGATACACAAGCAATCCGTATCCACGCCATACATATCCCGAACAGAAATACCAGTCTGCTCATGCTCACGCAATGACCGGACACGGCTGACGATCTCTTTGATAACCTTTTTCCTGACATCTCCACCAAACTGGAAGTCAAGATACTTTTTTAGTTCCCGCATTTTTTCGGTATAATCTGGAGAGTATTTTAGCTTCTTCAATCTATGATCCCCATCTCCCGGTCAAAATCATCAGCATCTATCCAACCCTCCCGGCCGGCCCGCTCTTCAGCTCTTTTCAGGTCCGCAGCAAGCACCCTGGCAGCTCTGATCCTATCCAGTTCATCAGCTTCAGCAACAGTCATGATCGTATATGCGCCATGACCATTTCTGGTAAGATAGACACGTTTTTTATTATCTACTTCCTTAAGGACTTCTGTATAGTTCCTCAAGTCGGAAATCGGCATTATACTTGGCATATTTATACCTCCATTCTTTGATTTCTCTGATATAAATTTATACTTATGATACAACGAAAAAGAATAACTCGCAAGCATATTCGCACGTTAATATACACGGGAAGTGAGACAATAAGACCGGTTTCTTCCCAAAAAATATTTTTTGTTTTTTTTGCAACTTTTTTAAAACTCCTGCGCTCTGTATAATTGTAAACAGGAGGAAGGGGTAAATCCCGCACAAGTGAGAGGTAAAGAGATATGAAAAAGACAATTTACACGGTTACGGTGCTGGCTATGGTTATGGCGATGATGACTGCATGCGGAAAAAAAGCAGAACTGGCATATGATGTCAACAAAGAGCATGAGGAGATCATGGGAGAAAAGCCAAAGGAGGAAGAACCTGAAAAGGAGCCAAAGGAAGAGCCCGTGAAAGAGCCGTCCATATTCCCTGATATAAAGGCCGGAGACTATGTCGAGTTCGGAAGATATGAGCAGGACTGCGACAGCTCGAACGGTCCCGAGCCTGTCGAATGGAAGGTTCTCGATGTGGACGGAAACAGGGTCCTGCTTATAAGCCGGTATGTGCTGGAGCAGAAGGAATACTGCATCGAGCCATACGATATCAAGTGGGATGTGACATGGGGAGATTCAACCCTCAGACCCTGGCTGAATTTCGATTTTTATGATATGGCGTTTGATGATGACGAAAAGAAGCATATCGAAACGACTCATCTGGAAAACAAAGAGCATCCCTTCAGGCATACCGAAGGCGGAGCGGATACGGATGATCGGGTATTTATCCTGAGCTTTGAGGAGCTGGAAAAGTATTTTGACCTGCATATACCGGAAGACTGGGGTGACTGGTCCAGAGCATCCGGTGATCTGATCACCGATGCGACAGATTATGCAAAAACCAGAGGACTCGGGACTGATATCGTTGATACCGATACCTGTGATATGTACGGCTACTCACACGAGTTTGTCGGAAAACACGGTGTCGATTGGTGGATGAGAACACCGGGCAGCTATTCCGGAACAGAGACAGCTTTCGTATCAGGCAGCGGATTTCTGGGTGACGAGTGTGACTGGGCGGTGGACAGTACCCGTGTCGGTGTCAGGCCCGCCATGTGGATCAGCAGATGCGAATCCCGATCCGTCAGCGATACCCCGGATGACGATATGAAAAAGGATGAACGTTACTGGAAATACAGGTATCTGGAGTATATAAATGATGTTGTACAGGAAGATGCTCCCGCCATGAGATATCAGTTTGTCTACATTGATGATGATGACATACCGGAACTGGTCATGGATTCGGGTACCATAGCCTTTGGTCAGGCAGTGTTATCGTGCCACGATGGAAAGGTCGCGTGCCTGGATGGCGTGAATGCCGACTATATAGAAAGAAGCGGCCTGATATATTCGGCAACAGGCCAGATGGGCAGCTATCCCTATGAGATCTACAGGCTCGAAAACGGTAAATTTGATCTCATCGATTCAGGAAGATATGAGGAGTGGCCCGAAGGCGGAACCCATTACTACCTGGAGGAAAATGAGGTATCCGAGGATGAGTATAATAAACACATAAACGGCATCTTTGATACCTCAAAGAAATCAAGGATTGAAAACTTTGTTTCATATGATCATTTCCTGAGATTTGTCGAGAAGGAGATAGAAAAAGAGTGACGATCGCTGCAAAAGCTGCAGAAAAAGAGTCAGGCGGGTATGTCTCCTGTCTCATATGGAAAGAGAGGATACAAATAATGAAGAGGATCAAAGGCACCGTCGAAAGCATGGCTGATCTGACATATGATAATAAAGCCTCATATGGTATCATATCGGAAGGAGAAAAATATATCGTGACTTCCGAGGGAAAGCAGGCGCTGAAGGATTTGATCTTCATCCGCAAAGGACAGCAGGTATGCATAGATGCGGATGTGAGCGGAAGGACTCTGAAAGCGATATCATCCGTGATAGATATAGGAACTATTTCTCAAACGAGGGAGGATAATAAATGAAAACACCGGCAGATCTGGTCACAAAAGTCAAACTGCTGCAATCGCAGGACAGCGCTGCGTTTAACGGGATATACGAGGAAAGCTACAGGTATCTGCATACCTGTGTGATCCATATCGTCAAAAACGAGGATGCGGCCCAGGACATGCTCCAGGAAACTTATGCTGAGATATTCAAAAACATCGGGCAGCTGAAACAGCCCGAGGATTTCCTCAGCTGGGCCGCAACCATCGCAAACCGCAAATGCTTTGCTTATATCAAAAAGAACAGGGATGTCCTGACGGATGATATGACGGACGATGAAGGAAACGAAAAGGATTTCTTTGATTCCATAAAAGATGATGATTCGGTCATACCGGAAAACATCTTTGACGACAGAGCAAAGATCGACATCATCCGCGGGATAATCGACGGACTTTCGGATATCCAGAGGGCCTGCGTGATAGGTTTTTATTATAATGAGCAGAAGCAGGACGAGATAGCGGCAGAACTCGGGATCCCGGTAAACACCGTGAAATCCCACTTAAACCGCGCAAAGACAAAGATAAAGGAAGCCGTAGGGGATGTTGAAAAGAAGCAGGGCATCAAGCTCTATTCGTTTGCTCCGTTCATGCTGCTGCTCTTTGCGCACGAAGCAAAGGCCTATGCTATGCCTGTACCGGCTATGGGCGCGGAACTTAGCAGGGCTGTATCTTCAGGTACGGGAACAGGCGGCACGGGTACGGCAGCGGCAGGGAGGACAGCGGGAGGCTTTGCTGCAAAAAAGATAATGATAGCCGCAGCCGCCGGGCTTGTTGTTGCCGGAGGCATAGGCGCTGCCGTGATACTTGGCAGAGCAAAGCATACAGCGCCGGCAGAGGATGCCGCAGTTTCGGAAAGCGCGCAGGAGGCTGAAAAGGAAGAGTCCATTGTACCGGAAACGAAGACTGATACCGGTGCATCATCGCAGGCTGCTGCAGATGATACAGCAGTCAGTGCGGCATCGGATGAGGCCGGGGAGGAGACCGGCCCGACAAAGATATGCGATCTGAAGGAGATGGGATACGATAATGTGGGAAATGCCTTCGCGGGAGTTCTGATCGTGGAAAAGGGCGGCAGTTTCGGAGCCGTTGATTATGAAATGAACGAGATTGTACCCTGTAAATATGAGAAGTTTACCAGCGCAAACAACAGGGGGTATTTTGTGATGTTCGACGGATCCGAATATATCCTGTTTGACAAAACAGGAAAGGAGATCTACAGGACAGCGCATACGATCAGCGCTACCGGAAACTGCTTCATTGTCGCGCCAAATTCCGGAGTGGATGACTGGACATCCGATGAGCTCCTTGATTACTACGATTACAGCGGAAATCTGATAATAGAGACATCCATGTCGGAGGCGACGCCTGTGGATCATACGGGATCTCACGACGGGGTGGTGCTTCTGCGCAGATTCACGGAGGATGAAGGATCCAATCACTGCAAAATGGAGGTTGGAAAGCTTTATGAAGACGGAAGCATTACCTGGCAGAGCGAGTATGACGGTCCGGGCGGCGGTACCGAATATGTCGAGGACAATCCGGATTCAGACTGGACCGGAAGCGGGGCAAGCGGCTGGGTTTATATCCCAAGGCCTCTCCTGTCCGGCCTGAACGGCGGTTATTATGTGACATATCATCCTGTCATCGAATGGGGCTACATGGTCATGTATGATGAAAACAGCAACAAGGTCACTGATTTCGATGTATGTTACATGGGCGCGGACGGCAGCTACGCCGAGAGCAACTTCAATGAGAGTAATGACATAAAGGGATATTTTTATGACGGCGCTTACAATTACAATCGCGGTACAAGGATGGTCTGGACCTGCTCGGACAAGTACATCCTGGTAGATGTTGTCGAAAAAAAAGCCCTTGCGATCTATGATCATATCAGCCTGGCCGAGGATGATATCTATCTTGTACAAGACGGCAATAAATGGGGCTATATAGACCCGGATGGAAACGAGCTTGCCATGTATGATGACGCAGGAGCTTTCAGCAACGGATATGCGCCCATAATAAAAGACGGCCATGCCTGGCTGATAGATAAGGATCTGAATGCTGTCGGGGATCTGGGGGAAGCGGACCAGGTGTATACCCTCGGGGAATTGTACGGCGTCGGAAAAGATGATGCCATCACGATATTCAGGAAATAGAGCAGGGGGAGACAGGGGGACGGTCCTTTTGTCTCCTTTTTAAGTTTTTGAAAGACACGGGATGTGTGTACCGTTTTTCTTGCCAGTTTTTTCGTGACTATGGTACTAAGAAAGTGCCCGGATTTTTTGTTCAGCCACGGAACCGGTCTCCATTCGCATCCATGCTCATCTCGACCTTGCCGGTACATCCATGTACCGGCATTCCTATGTACTGAGCACTTTCAAGTACCATATACGTCACGAAAAAGGGCGTCGAAAAACAGTACACACATCCCATGTGCAAAGTCAGAATCGAATGGAGACAAAAGGACCGTCCCCCTGTCTCCCCCGTCTCCCTTTTGACTTTTCCACAGATTGGGTATAGATTAGTAAACTGTGAAAAATAACTGATTATACAGGAGAGCAAGATCATGAATGAAAGAGAACATTTAGGAAGCCGGCTCGGCTTTATCATGCTGTCTGCCGGCTGTGCGATCGGCTGCGGAAACATCTGGAAATTCCCGTGGATGTGCGGGCAGTACGGAGGCGGCGGATTTGTGCTTGTTTATATCCTCTGCCTGATACTTTTGGGCATGCCGGTGCTTGTGATGGAATTCTCGGTAGGACGCGCTGCCCAGGCAAGTCCCCTCTTTATGTTTCAGAAGCTTGAAAAACCCGGCAAAAAATGGGGATTCTGGGGATTTGTCTGTCTTCTCGGAAATCTTGCTCTGATGTCATTTTACTGCGTGGTCACAGGCTGGATCATTTATTATTTCTGGTCTTTCCTGACAGGTTCCTCCAAAGACCTCAGTTTCGTACCGATGATAACCAATCCTGCAATAAATGTTATCTTTCTTTTTATAACGGTCGCTTCCGCTTTTCTGATCCTGAGTTTCAAGCTTCAGAGCGGACTCGAAAAGGTTACAAAGGTGATGATGACAGCCTTATTTTTACTGCTGATCATCCTTGCGATACACAGCCTTATCCTGCCCGGTGCAACTGAAGGCCTTAAATTTTACCTTATGCCCGATCTTTCAAAGATAAACGGCTCTGTCGTGGTCGGCGCAATGAACCAGGCTTTCTTCACCCTTTCCCTCGGTATAGGAAGCATGGCCATCTTCGGAAGCTACATCGGAAAAGAGCGTTCGATCATGGGCGAAACCATAAATGTCATCTCACTTGATACTCTTGTGGCTCTTCTGGCCGGACTTATCATCTTCCCCGCCTGCACCTCCTTCGGGATCGAAGTCGATGCCGGTCCCAGTCTCCTTTTTGACACAATGGCGACTGTCTTTAACAACATGGCAGGCGGACGTTTCTGGGGAACCCTGTTCTTCCTTCTGATGGTATTTGCCGCCATGTCAACAGTACTTGGAGTATGCGAAAACATTCTTGCAATGATCAGGGAAGTGACACATCTTTCCCGTCCGAAGGGCTGCATCCTCTGCGGCCTCGTTGTATTCGCGCTCGCGCTCACTACGGCCCTGGGCTTCAGTGTCCTTCATTTTGAACCCTTTGCAGAGGGTTCAAGCTGGCTTGACTTCTGGGATTTCATCGTATCGACCAACATCCTGCCGTTAGGATCGATCGCGATCGCCATGTTCTGCTGCTACGGTTTTGGCTGGGGCTGGGATAATTTCATCGCCGAAGCCAATGCGGGGGTCGGACTCAGGATCAAGCCCTGGATGAAGCCTCTGTTCAAATACTTTGTACCTCCGGTCGTTCTTTTCCTTTATATTTACGGAATGATCCACTTCAGCTGGAAATAATAAAAAGGAGACAGGGGGACGGTCCTTTTGTCTCCTTCCTTCAGTCACACGGATCTATAATTCCCGTAACTGAAGGAGACAAAAGGACCGTCCCCCTGGCTCCCTCTTTTTGGCTCCCCCTGGCTCTGGCTCCCCAGATATTATTACTTAGCTGTCTCTATGAACTCATCTATAAGGTCGCTTATCAGTTTCTCCGCCGAATCATAGGTATCATCATCCATAGGATCAACACCGGCAATTCCGAGAAGATTAGCCGGATAATCGCTTTTTCCAGCTTTAAGGAAATCGAGATAGGCATCGATCTCCTTCTGTCCGTCTTCTTCAACCTTGTTGCAGACAGATGCCGCATACGTGATCGCTGTAGCGTATTTATACACATAGTAGCCGTAGTACATATGAGGTATCCTCGCCCAGTCGATGCCCGAATTGTCGGGGATCGTCACACCGTCGCCGTAGTACAGCCTTTCAAGCTCCTGCCACTTTTCAGCCAGGTCATCGGCATTGAGCGATCCACCATTTTCGATGGTCTTGTAGCAATAATCCTCAAATTCGGAATACAGACACTGCCGGGATAATGAGTTTAAAAAGAGATTTATCTCCCTGTCCAGCCAGTAGAGCTTTTCCTCGTCTGTTTTTGCGTTTTCTATCATGTACTTGTGCAGCATGATCTCATTGGATGTTGATGCAACTTCCTGTGTGAATATTCCCGGGCCGGTGTAGTAGATATTCTGGTTTTCAGCCGTTAATTCGGAATAGACCGCATGCCCCATCTCGTGTACGATGGTGGAAGTGTAGGACTCACTACCGTCAAAATTAAGGAGCACGAACGGATCATATTCATTTCCGTCAAGGGATTCAAAAGCACCGGTCTCTTTGGTATCTGAAGGATACACATCCACATGAGGCTTTTCAATGATCCTGTCAAATGTTTCAAGATATTCATCTCCCCACACCGAAACAGCCTTCCTTCCGGTGTTTACCGCTTCTTCATAGGAAACCTTCTTTGGCTCATAATCCGTGACAGAAACATTTAAATCGCACAGCATGATCTCATCAAGATCCAGGATTTTTTTCCTGGCATCATAGTATTCATACACCTTCGGAGAAACCCTGTGGGCAAACTCGATTATCCTGTCATAGACAGCAGGATCAACTTCCGAGTCTTTTAACTTGTAATCGAGAGTGGAATCAAATCCGCGGTTCTGGGCCTTTGCCCAGTTATATTTCATCTGTCCTTCAAGAAGCGCTGCATAAGTGTTTGCATAAGGCTGCCTCATATCATTTCGCAGCAGATAGATCTCCTTCCTGAATTCATGGTCATACTGACTGTCGTCCATTATATTTGAAAAAACAGCATCAGTAAGCCTGCCCTTTCTTCCGTCGGGATATTCAAATTCCGGTTTTTCCCGTTCCACATTATCGAATATATTCCGTATTTTTAACTGGTTTGCAACAGAACCAAAAAGCGTTTCAGCCGTTTGCTGTTCCTCTGAAAGATACTTGTAGTCAGGATCGGTAAAGTTTCTGAGCTCATAAGCATAGGGAGCAAGCCTTTCATCACTGAAGATCTCCTGCCTCTTCTTTAGCGGCATTTCCATGATCTCAGGTTCAAAAAAGGAAAATTCCATCGCTACCTTTCGTATCACCTCGTTAAATCTTGCAGAAGCCTTCTGTGCCCAGGCATCAGTAGCGTCAAGTGAACTCAGAAAGTTCGTATACATACCTGCCCTGTACTCTATGGTGAATATCTCGATAGTATCGGGACTTTCCAAATAGTTAAGGATCCCTTCCACAGAGTCCATAGTTCCGCGAAGCTTTTTGATCTCCGGTATCAGCTCCTCCAGGCGCTCCATGTCGGCTTCAAAAGCCTCTTCATCCGCATAGAGCTCCGAAAGATCCCACTCGGTCGGAAGATCTTTTAGAACCTTGTCTTTAATAACATCCTTCTTTCCGGTCTTCTCCTCTTTCTTTTTCTGTCCTTCCGTGGTCTCCGTCTTCTTATCGGGCTTTACACTTTCCGCATTTACCGTAAATGCGGATGAAACCAGCATAGTGCCGACAAGGATCAATGCAACGAGTTTTTTCTTCATGTATTCGCTTCCTCCTTTTTCTTTAAGATACCCTCTTCAGTTAAACTTGCTCATGCTCTTTGCCTTGATCGTAAACTTCGCAGTCTTGCTTCCTGCGGCGTTTGTGCCTTTACCTGATACCAGGATCACCGCCTTGCCCTTGTTGATGTTGTTGATGTAGGTCACCGTATAGTCTGCAGGATCGACCTTCACCCATTCTTTTCCCTGCTTAATAAGGACATCTATCTCAGGCGTTACGGCGCTGCCCGTGTACTCCTGCTTCTTTACCGCCTTTGTCGTATCCCTGCCCACGATCTTTGCCTTTGAAAGGTTGATCATGTTGCCGGACACCTTCATGACACGGTAGGTAAAGGCTGCGCTCTCCTCTTCCTTGTAGTTGTTTCGTCCTGTAGCCTTTATGGTGATGACTCTTTCTGTCTCACCGTCGCCTAATGTTATCTTGTCCTTTGCAGCCAGCTCCTTTGTGCCGTCAAAGTATTTCACGGTGTAGTTCTTTTTGTCCACCATCACTCCGCCTACGGAAACAAACGGTGATGAACGGTAGCTGTTCGGCTTGCTGTAGATGAGATCCGCCGCGTTCACGCTTGCCGATGCAAAGGCTGCCTCCGTGATCGCAAACTTGCCCGTATATGCCTTGTGTCCCTTGAAGTTTCCGAGGAAAGTCAGCTTGTAGGCTCCCTCTCCCTTCGCGGTGTTGTTTGAATAGGCTGCCTTGTAGTCCTTTCCTGCTGTGAGCGTCAGTTTGTCGGTCTTTACCACAAGGGCCGGTTTTGCGCCCTTCGGATCAAAGCCCGCGCTGGTGCCGTCCCTCAAAGTAACCGTGACGGCTGACGAGATATCGGGATCGATGACAAAGGTTTTGCTCACCGTTCCAACATAGTCTCCGAGGGCTATGACAGTCACCTTTGCTTTTCCTGCATCGGTATTGCTGCCATAGATGACCCTGTAATCCTTTCCCTTTGAAAGCGGCGTTCCGGGATTTCCGGCGCTGACCTTCAGCTCTGCATCGGTAAGCTCCTGCGCAGAGCCGTTGTAGGTATGCTTATCTGCCTTCAGTTCGACCTTGATGGTCTTTTCCCTTATCTCCTTTGCCTCGAGGGCCTTCACCGGTATTCCGGATATCTTTCCCGTGAAGTTATTGCCTATGCCCTCGATATCGACCGTGGTATCTTCCTTTATCTTTCCGGTATTGCTGAGCTTGTAATCCTTTGATCCGATCGTGTTTCCGCGATAGATGACCGTCGCTGCGATCGTCTTTCCTTTCTGTACAGCGAAGCTGTCAGGCACGGTCAGCAGTTTCTTCGCCTTTGCCTTGCCCAGGTCGGCCTTGAGGATATAGAAGTCAAGGCTCCTGCTTCCCGCATAATTGCCCTTTCCTGTAACGGTCACCTTTGCTGGCTTTGCCGAAACGTCCTTATTACCCGAATACTTTACTGTATAATCAGAACCTTCTGTCAGAACATTTCCTTTATGGTCAGTGACAGTAACGGCAGGCTTTAATGCCGATCCCGTATAGGTCCACTCATAGTGCTCGTTTTCGGTATTGTAAGTCAGGCCCTTGTAGGAATCAAAGGCAAGGGCTGAATCTGTATAGAAGATCTTGAATGCTCCCGGAGGCACATCCTCCTCCCAACGGGCATAGAGCGTGATATCTGCCGTGACCGGATCTGCAAAGTCATAGAGTGACTTGCCTTCTTTGTCCGTATACCAGCCCTTGAAGAGCCAGCCATCTGCTGTCGGGTTGTTCGGCCATTTTGCGGTGCCATTCTCCTCTACTGTCTGATCTGCAGGTGCCTTGCTTCCGTGTCCATTCAGGTCAAATTTCACAGTATAAGTCTTAACGTCCTTTCCAACCCATTTTGCATACAGCGTAAAATTTGACATGATCGGAGCATCAAAATCATAGATCTCTTCACAGGCAGGATCCCTGAACCATCCCATAAACCTGAAGCCTTCTGCTGTAGGATCCGAGGGTTTTGATACCTTCTCCCCTTCATACCGGTTCTGCGATACGGGAGCTGCACCCGGCTTTCCGTTCAGGCTGAAGGTCACTGTATATTTCGGGATGACTCTCCAGCCTGCAAAAAGAACTATATCCCTTGTAACAGGTGCATTGAAATCATAAAGCACGGTACATGCCTGATCCGCAAACCATCCCTTAAACTCATATCCTGTTTCAGACGGATCAGGTGTCGGTCTTGAAGCGGCTTTTCCTTTCTCCACCCAGTCTGAAGAAACAGGGTTTCCATGCCCCAGCATATTAAATGAAACATCATAGTATGCAGGCCCGTATTTTTCAGAATCATAAATTTGGAATTTATTAACAATCTGACCGTTTTTTACAAAAGATTTCCCGTTGTCTGAAAGCTGTATATCATCAGGTTTTAGCGCCATATTTGAAGCTGTCACCACAACAGCTTTTTTCGAACAAAAAAACTCTGTCGCCTTTTCACAGTCAAAGCTTATACTTCCACCGGAAACAATCAAATATCCGTCGTCGTTACTTTTGGAGTCATGATTATAACTGCGATATCCTTTTTTTCCCTTAAGTCTGATCTCCCCGCCGTTTACGGTCGTATCTCCCCAAAAATCACATTCAATGCCAGTGCTGCATTCCAGATCGAGCTTACCGCCGTTTACGCTGATCGAACCGCCATAGATACCTACAGTGTTATTTATCTTTATGTCTCCTCCGTTTAAAGTGAAATTCCCATAACCCCCATTAAAGTCATCTGCGCAGAAACCGAATGTACCCTTTGTTAATTCGATCTCTCCCGAATCAACGCGGATATTTTTAGACACAAATCCATATAAAGGCATATCCGAAAACGAGTATTTTCCGCCCTCCACGACGATCTCACCCTGATCTATATCGATTCCCTCCTTAAAGCCCTCAAGGGTAAGATCCGCATCAAGAGTGAGTTTTCCTCTGAAACCGCTGATAAAAGCTTGGTAGTCTGTTGCAACAGGTGTCGGGGGTGCTGTAATCTTGCCTTTGGTGTTTCCTACCACCTTTACATCAGCCATTTCTATATATATCATTGCATAACCATTCTTATCGGGATGATAAATATCCTTATTTAAATAATCGATATAACCGCAGCCCTCAAAATCGGTCAGTATCAGGATTTTGTTTACCGGGTCATATTTTACGGATCCGCCATCACCCAGAACGTCATCCTTATTGTTGGCGGTAACCCGATTATTTCCTACCCATATCGGATATTGTGCTAACCCGGCATTTTCTTCGCTAACGGTCGTATTATCTATAACATCTGCTGAAACCTCATTAGCAGATTCATTATCTGATACTGATTTCTCTGAAGGATTCTCCTCTCCGTTTTCTGATAATGCATCCCGGGATAATGTATCTACCGATACTGCATCCGGGGAAATTCCTGTTTCCGACGAATCAGCAGATATCCCTTCCATCTTTATTATCCCAACTGTTTTTGAGTCACCTTCTGTTGCATACGCAGGAAAACTAAAACCATTCAGACTCCCTGTTATCAATGACACCGCAAGAAGCATCACCAGTTTATTTCTTATTCTCTTCATTCTTATTCTCCTTGGACCACAGTGTTTAAGCACAAATAAACAGACCACCTTAATAATACACTATTTTCGGTGGTCTGAACACATACCAAAATTCTTGTTAATGTAAAAAATGGGGGCTTATGGTTGAAATCCGAAAAGAAGACAACAGGCTCCTGTCTCCTCTTTTTGTTTTTTATGCAGATGCCGAACAGCACAAAACATGCAGCTTGCCATCCTTATCCTCTATCTTCAGATTTCTGACTATGCTTTCATCATCCGGAATAGAAACATTTAGTTTGTGGTTTTTGTCATCAATTTCATAAACGAGATTTTGAAACATAGTAGAACTCAGCAGAATATGACAAGGCAAATCCATTTTGCAGGCGACTAAATATAACCCCGGGTAAACAAGATCCCCTACTTCAATGCTGTCCATCTTATACAGGTTCCCTGTAGCTTTTCCGCCTACACCACTGATCTCAACGTCCGTTTTTATGATTGAAGCACCAAGATGAACAAGAATATCTTCATCAGTTACCCACATCGGAAACAAGGCACCTGAATCCAGCATAGCATTTACTTTAACATTATCATTTCCCAAATTCAGGTACATTATAGGTCTCTGATCTTCCATGAGACTCAAAGTGAATTGTTTCATCACCCTCCCCTATCCTATAACACCAAGCTGACCACGGCTTTCCGGCGTTGTAAAACAACTGAATAACTCCGGCTCTGCCCCCATCTGCAGTCTTAATAATTCACCGCTTGTTTTGCCAATATACTTCACAATAGCGGAGGCCACATTAGAATCATTTTTCCACTCTACACCTACTAAACCTATCCACTGATCCGGATACTTCTCCTGAATTTCTTTCCATGTAAGCCTTTCTTCTTTCACTGAAATCACCTCCTCATTAAGATCGGTTCATCCAACTTCATTTTACTACAACCTCAGCGTAATGAAAACACCATAAAACATACTGGATATCCCGGCTTTCAGCAAAAGTGTAGAATTCTACATTTTTGTCATTTTTAATCGATAGCAATAATCCCAGACAGAATCGTGTGAAGCATTACACAGGAGACAGAAGAACCGTCCCCCTGTCTGAATGGTTAGTTAAATCTGCTCATGCTCTTTGCCTTGATGGTAAACTTCGCAGTCTTGCTGCCTGCGGCGGCTGCGCCCTTTCCTGATACCAGGATCACGGCCTTGCCCTTGTTGATGTTGTTGATGTAGGTCACGGTATAGTCTGCCGGATCGACGTTCACCCATTCTTTTCCCTGCTTGATAAGGACATCTATCTCAGGTGCTACGGCGCTGCCCGTGTACTCCTGCTTCTTTACTGCCTTTGTCGTATCCTTCCCTACGATCTTTGCCTTTGAGAGGTTGATCATGTTGCCGGATACCTTCATGACACGGTAGGTGAAGGCTGCGCTCTCCTCTTCTTTGTAGTTGTTTCGTCCTGTGGCCTTTATGGTGATGATTCTTTCGGTCTCACCGTCGCCTAAGGTTATCTTGTCCTTTGAAGCCAGCTCCTTTGTGCCGTCAAAGTATTTCACGGTGTAGTTCTTTTTGTCCACCATGACTCCGCCTATTGAAACAAACGGATTTGAGCGGTATTTATCCGGCTTGGTGTAGATGAGATCCGGTGCGTTCACACTTGCCGATGCAAAGACCGCCTCCGTGATTGCAAACTTGCCCGTATATGCCTTGTGTCCCTTGAAGTTTCCGAGGAAAGTCAGCTTGTAGGCTCCCTCTCCCTTCGCGGTGTTGTTTGAATAGGCTGCCTTGTAGTCCTTTCCGGCTGTAAGCGTGAGTTTGTCGGTCTTTACCACAAGGGCCGGTTTTGCGCCCTTCGGATCAAAGCCCGCGCTGGTGCCGTCCCTCAAAGTAACCGTGACGGCTGACGAGATATCGGGGTCGATGGTAAAGGTTTTGCTCACCGTTCCCACATAGTCTCCGAGGGCTATGACAGTCACCTTCGCTTTTCCAGCATCGGTATTATTGCCGTATATGACCCTGTAATCCTTACCCTTTGAAAGCGGCGTTCCGGGATTACCTGCGCTGACCTTCAGCTCCGCATCGGTAAGTTCCTGCGCAGAACCGTTGTAGGTATGCTTGTCTGCCTTCAGTTCGACCTTGATGGTCTTTTCCCTTATCTCCTTTGCCTCAAGGGCCTTCACCGGTATTCCGGATATCTTTCCCGTGAAGTTATTGCCTATGCCCTCGATATCGACCGTGGTATCTTCCTTTATCTTTCCGGTATTGCTGAGCTTGTAATCCTTTGATCCGATCGTGCTTCCGCGATAGATGACCGTCGCTGCGATCGTCTTGCCTTTCTGCACAGCGAAGCTGTCGGGCACGGTCAGCAGCTTCTTCGCCTTTGCCTTGCCAAGGTCGGCCTTGAGGATATAGAAGTCAAGGCTCTTACTTCCCGCGTAATTGCCCTTTCCTGTCACGGTCACTTTTGCAGGCTTTGCCGAAACGTCCTTATTACCCGAATACTTCACTGTATAATCAGAACCTTCCGAAAGCACGTTTCCTATGTGGTCAGTGACAGTAACGGCAGGCTTCAAGGCCGATCCCGTATAGGTCCACTCGTAGTGCTCGTTTTCGGTATTGTAGGTCAGGCCCTTGTAGGAATCAAAGGCAAGAGCTGACTGCGTATAGAATATCTTAAACGCTCCCGGAGGAACATCCTCCTCCCAGCGGGCATAAAGCGTGATATCTGCCGTGACCGGATCTGCAAAGTCGTAGAGTGACTTGCATTCTTTGTCTGTATACCAGCCCTTGAAAACAAAGCCTTCCGATACCGGGTTCTGTGGGCTTCCTGCCATGCCGCCTTCCGCAACCTTCTGTGCAGCAGGCGCTGTGCCTGACTTGCCGTTCATGTCAAAGGTCACCGTATAGATCTTTACTTCCTTTGCGGCCCACTTTGCAAAGAGTGTGAAGCTTGCATTTATCGGAGTATTGAAATCAAAATAATCCTCTCCTGCTGCGTCCTTAAACCATCCCAGGAAGTTAAAGCCTTCGGCTGTGGGATCGGCAGGTTTTGCTGCCTTGCCTCCATTAATAATGTTCTGTGATACGGGAGCAGCGCCGGGCTTTCCGTTCAGGCTGAAAGTCACTGTATAAGGAACCATAGGGATCTCCCTTGTTTCCTTTTCATGACATCCTTCTCTTTTGCATTCCCTGGCCTCCTCACCGGGTTCTGTGTGGGATGCTTCTTTCGTAACCTTCCACTCTCCCCAGTCATGGCCAAGTGCAGGTTTTATGATATCCTCTTCAAATGCAGGCTGTGTGCCTTCTGAATCCTTAAAAAGCTTTCCGCAGCCGTCTATGGTACATACCCAGTATTCCTCATTCCCGTTCATCGTGCAGTCGGGAGCCTTTTCCTCCACATGGTCGAGGGTATGAACATGCTCTGCGGTCAGGGTTACGGTGAGGTCATAGTTATTGTAGTTTCTGCAGTCTTTGACAGTAACCTTGACTTTTGCCTTTGAGTCCTTTGGTGTTTCGGAATTAAATTTGTATATCAGATTTTTTCCGGATACAGTCGGCGTTGAATCTAAATATGTGTCTCCTTCTGTTACAGTAGGACTATCCAACGTCCCGCCGTTTGTATAGCTTGTCAGGTCAAGTGTTGTTTCTTTGTTTACCTGACCCCCGGAGGATACCTCTTTATTTCCCGTGTAATCAATCTGACCTATAGAAATAGTTCCATAAGTAAGTTCTGTCGCTGCATTGAAGTTCGGTCCCGCTGCCACATCAAAGGTGACCTTATAAGATCCGGCATCAGTGGGAGGAGTTTCGGATTTATTATACGATGTTCCCCAAAAGCCGGTATAATAGATCGTAATATCCCCGCAGCCCGTCATACCTCCTCTTAATTCCGGTATATCATATGGAGCCATTGCTTCTCCGGTATATGATATTGAATAGGAGCTTTGTAAAATGAAATCCCCTGCTACCGGAGTTCTCTTTTGCAGCTTCCACTTTGCCGATGATGTCGCAATTCCGGTGTAGTTGCCCTTGCCCTCGATCACAACACTCTGGTCTTCTACATTAATGGCTGTTCCGCCGGATATTATCTCGTAATCAGACGCGGCAAGAGTAGTGCTTCCATCCTTTACTGTCATGATCTTAACTGCTTTTGAAGATCCATTGTAGGTATCCTGTGCTCCGAATGTGATCGCCGCTCCTGCAATGCTCTTTGGATTGATCTTGAACGATGCACTTCCGGAATACATTTTATTTGCATCCTCTCCCGTTACGGTGATCACATAATTCCCGGCCTGCGTAGGGGCTGAACTGCTGCTGTAAGGAGCTCCTGCTGCTGTAGTTCCGGTATAGGAGACAGTTGGCCCCGATGTCCATCCTGTATGATCAAAAACTGCTGCCGGAAGAGAAGTCCCATAGGTTGTATCTGCCTGTGTCACAGCAACAGAAGCCGTGTCCTTATTTACTATGGTTACGGATATATTCTTTGTCCCACCCGAATAATTTGTGCTGGAGCCAAAGGTAACCCGAACTGTCACAGTCCCCGACGTAGTACCCGCAGTAAAAACTCCGGTGCTGCTGTTTACAGTGCATCCATAAGAACTGCCGGTGATCTCAAAACTCGGAGTGCCCGCATTCCCGGTAATATTATTCTTCAGATTACATGTTCCATTGGTTTTGACTGTTGCAGTCGAAGTAACCGTTGCCGGATCTCCACTTGCCTTGTTTATAGTGAGCGTACCACAGGTAAGATTTGATGCAGAATTATAATTTGTACCGGCTGCAACATCAAAAGTAACATTATAGGTTCCGGCATTTATAGGTCCCGTAGAGCTCTTTGTGTAGCTTGTAGGACTCTTTCCGCTATAATATACTGTCACCGCTCCGGCTCCCGAATAACCGCTTTTCAGTGAGGGCTTTGTTACGGTCTTCCGGTTTCCGTTATAAGTTAAAGTGGTATTCGTACAGTTATTAAAATCCGAAGCTGTCGGTGTCTTCTTTCGTAATGTCCACGTTCCTGTCTTCGTACCCGTATAGTTTCCCTTGCCGGTGATCGTCAGTGTGGTATTACCGACATTTGTTGCCGTTCCGCCACTTGTGATTGTATAATCCGTACCCTGTGTCAATGTTTTTGACCCGTACTTTACGGAAGATATCACCACCGACTGAGAGGATCCGTTATATACATTTTGTGTACCTGGGGTTATGGTGACAACGGAAAGATTTCTAGGCGAAATGCTAAATGGCGTCCAGCCGCTTGTGATCCCGTTGCTGAGAGTGGCTTTAACACCGTAATTTCCCGCTTCGGAGGGTATTCCGGTGATAGAACTGTAAGATTTCCCGCTTTTCTTCCCGTATGAATATCCGTTAACTGTAACTCCGGAAGGATATTTGCCGATATTGTACACACTCGGAGAATGAGCCGTATCCCCATAGGTCCATCCCGTGATATCAACGATAGCCTCTTCTGCAGTGATCTGAACCCATTTCCAGGAATCACTTACAGTCGAAGTTCTCTGTAAAGCATATCCCGTACCGCTATAGTCTGTACTCGCATATATGATGGGCGCCGTAACAGTCACGGTTCCCGGATTCCTGACCGCCGATGTATATCCCCGGGCTGTCATTTCCCCGTACTGCAGCGTCATGCTTCCGGTGTTTTTATTATACAGACCATAGCTTTTGCAGGCGGCTGAGCTGCCCTTTGTTCCTGCCTGTCCACCGGATGCATTGACGGTTGCGCCAGAAAATGTCGGAGTATTCTCGCTATATATACCATAACTGTCTTCTCCATAATTTCCATGACCATAGGAGGTCGTTCCGCCGGTAGCGTTTACCGTACCTCCTGAAAATGAAGCATTTCCCTTCACATAGATACCGTAACTGTCCGCCGTTTCATCCTTTGACATGGTCTGGCTATATGTAGTCACATTTCCGCCGACACCGGTAAGGGTACCTCCCTGCATGCTAAGATCGGCTAACACTTCTATGCCGTGGGTATCATCGGGCAACATAGCCGAGGGATTATCGAGGCTTGGGAAGCTTCCCTTTTCACATTTAGCTTCCCCTCCTCTACCAATCAACGATGCATTTCCTGCTACAGTCAGGTATCGCGCATAGATCCCTGCATCCTCAGGATGCTGCAATCTCCAAATCATCCTTCCCGCTGTAGCATCTATCTTTGAAGCACCTGCCGCCCAAAGCTTCGAACCCACATACATACCATAGGATCCCATCTGCGTAAGATTCTGGTCACAGACTGCCAGGCCGCCTTTTGCCGTTACAGATGCCGTGTTGCTCAGGGTTGCATCACTATATACAAACACACCGCTGCTCAGATTCCACGCATCACCGGCTGTTGCTTTGAGAGTACCGGCACTCATCCCGGCGTTGCCGTATACATACAGACCGCAGCTTGAAGCGTATTTGGCATAGCCTGTATCTGCAGTCCCTGATTTTGCCGTGACCACTCCACCGGTCTGATTGTAATTGCGGCACCAGATACCAAAGCTTTCCCCGGCACCAACTTCACTGTTAGCATTTTTCAGATGTACTGTTGAACCTGTTGCCTCAAGCGTTCCACCCTGCATTATCAATTCATGACCGACCACTCCATAACTTCTGGATGCTCCGTTTGAGGTTCCGCGGTATACAGGCGCTCCTTTTGCCTTTACCGTCGCACTATCCTTAATGGTAAGAGTATTAGATGAAGCATTGCCACCCTGATTGGTCCCTCTTATTTCCCCTATGATGATTCCGGCGCCTATCCCGTATCCGTCGCGTACGGTTCCCATGACATCTCCACAGTAGGAAGTCTCCACATTTGCATTTCCGCCTATAACAGCATTTCCCATTTTAATGCCGGCGCTTATTGAATCAGCAATACCTGCAAAGGCTTTGATAGAGCCTGCCATGATTGAACTATCCTTAGCAAGGTTCTTCAGATAGATTCCATAGCTTCCGTCGGAAGGGGTTGCATTCGTTCCGGTTGCTTTGCCGCCGTAAGCCTCAATTTCCACGCTGCCACTGCTACAACCGGAATAATTCTTTGTGACAACGGGACTTGCTGCATTTTTTAATCCTGAATAGCTGGCAGTAGTACTGGTCATTATCAGGCTTTCTGCCCGGATACCTGTGCTCATTCCTTCAGCCGTATATGCATCGACCCTGAGTTTTCCACCGGAGGAATCACCTACGATGGTCAGGGTTCCGGTGACATCGATCCCATAGCTCGTGGTACCTGACGATTTGTTTATTTGAATTTTATTATCTCCCTTAACGATCAGTACCAGATCGCTGTTGCAGATCAGGCCTGCCGTGTTATCATTTATTGTTGCATTCAGGTTTTCTATAGCAACATAAGCCACACCGTTAGTGGTATCTTTTTTCACATATATATTCGGATAATTACTGTTCGGAAGCTGTACCTTACCAAGCTTCAGGTCTATGGATGCTCCCGCCGGCTCTTCGGCCTCGTTTTCCGAAACAGCTTCGGGAATCTCATCTTCCGAGATCACTTCTCCGATATCATCCCCGGATACGGTTTCCTCCGGTTCATTTTCAGACACGGTCTCTTCCGGTATGATATCTTCAGACACTGTCTCAGCCGGGCTGTCAGGCTCCGGTGATGGCTCTTCGTTTTTATTATCAGAAGGCTCCTGAGGTTTCTCCACATCTTCGCCGGTTTCCGGGGCGTTCTTATTATCAGAAACCGTCTCCCCGACTGCTCCTTCTTCGGACAGAACATTTTCTGCTCCCGACTGTTCCTGCGCAGCTGTACCGGCCTCTGCAGCCAATATGCTTTCCGGCGCCATGCCCGCGATAAGCAGAACGCAGAGCGCAAATGCCAGGATCTTCCTCGATATTCCCTTCTTTAACATACTTAAAACCTCCTTTTTCAAATAAAAGCATCATAATACTTCCTGAGCATCACATCAGTCGTGTTGTACTTATTATCCCCGAAAAAACGGTCGTCAAGCTCACAGATCCCATTAAAGAATTCTCCCGTGCGCTGCCTGTTTTTGGGATCCTCTATCGACAGCTGCAGAAGTTCCTTTGCTTTATTGCAAAAATTCCGAGCGCGTTCTTTATTGCCCTTGTTCCACCAGTTGATCGCCCTGTTGACCTCACCGCCGATATTTGAGATCTGCTCCTCAACACTCATTGAAAACCACTTTTTTCTCAGATTCACATCATCTAACAGGGTAGTATCCATCTGCTTACGATCTCCTCTATCTTTTTTCTCTTCTCCGGGCTTGAAACATCCCTGCCGCCACGCGGATATCCGTCATCACGGTTTCTGGGCGGATTTATCAGGGAGTCGAATTCTATTTCTTTCAGACTCATTTGTCTGTCCAATATTATCATTTGTTTCCACCATTCTCATCAGTTATATTTGCTCATGCTCCCGGCCTTGATTGTAAGTTCCGTCTCCTTTTCTAAAAAAACAGATCACATTAATAATACACTATTTTCGGTGGTCTGAACACATACTAAAATGCTTGTGACTGAAACGACTTGTCGAGAGTCCTATTTGAGTGTAAAATTATATATTGTTTGCAGTATACTGTGACAGAGCAAATACTGTTACTCAGAGAACCGATATCAGGATAATATCGGCACGACTTGCAAATAAGTACGAAATTGCCGCATATAACGACAATATCAGCGGACGAAATTAAAGAGGAGATGGGACATGGCAGATGTTGCATACACAATAGATAAAGATCAGAAACCTACACAAGAGCAAATAAACATGATTGAATCTGCAAGAAAAATGCAGGATCAGCTCCTTGCAGAGGGACGCTTATCTGAAGTCTATGATGATGATTGTCCTGAAACTGATCCTGTGACCACGCCTAAAAGGTATGAAGCAATGATGAGAGCTGTTGGACAGCGTAACAGGAGAATTGCCAAAAAACATGCTTAAGTAATATGATCAGGATATGAAAATGCAGAGCGCTTACAAATGTAAGCGCTCTTTTGTCGCAATTCGTCGTATAGATAATAAGGACTGTTCTCCCCTGTCTCCCTGATAAGTCTATCTTTGACTATTACTGAGTGCTTTCGATTCCACTTCCATCGTTTCAATAAGATATGCAACTTCTCTTACATGCTTAACAGCAACTTCCGATGGATAGTAAACATACAACATACATGTTATTCCTTTCTTGCCCGCACGGAAAAAGAACTCAAGCCTATAGTCGCGACCATCTTTAGGCCTATAGGTTGTTGAATAATAGTCCATCTTTGTTTCATTAATATCCTTGATCGTCTCTATAGAAATTTTGAATTTCTCGTCAGAATTCTGCAAAATATTTCTAACTATAGCTTCCTCAATATCCTTTTTGTCACCATCAGAAGGGTTTGTCGGCACTTTCTCCAAATAGGTTTCATAGTCAAAGAAGAATATCGAAAAAATCTCTGGATATTCCGGATTCGGCGGAGACAACGCATTCAAATAGTATTGAAATCCCTTTACACCATTATTTGTTAATGCAGAAGAAACATAACTATCCTTCCATGTTGTCGGGATGTAATACTTAACAGTCTTTGCAGAAGTTAAACCATCTACCAAAGCGCCATTGTACTCCTCATTTGGATAAAAAACATAACTTCCATTTGAAAACTGAGTATTAGCACTTGTAGTCAACTGCTTAGCAATGATTTCATAGGAATCATTCGACCAACCAGTGACATCGAGTTTACCGTATACTGCAACACGCGTCCCTTCACTAATGCTCTCAACCAATTTTTTGATTTCGCTGGCAGATGTATTTATACTTGCCTTGTTACCGTTTATGTCTTTAATAATAAGCCCTTTATTATTTTTTAAGACAGAATCAACGGTAACACTTCCGGAGATAACTACATATCGATCATCATATTTCTCTTTAAAGGCATTCTTATCAGAGCTTTGCTCGTTATTGAGTGTGGCTATCGGGACTGAATAATATAAATATTCCGTTTGTAAGCATTCCTTCAGTCTTGCCGCATGGTCTCTTGCATACATTGGAACAACAACCGCCATCGAAAGCAAAAGAATAATAGCAATTCCATACTTATACTTTTTGATTATATTAGTCATCATATACTCTCTCTTCGATTTCAAAATCCGTTCCAGACTCTTTGAATAATTTGATTAAACGATTGAAAGTTCCTGACTCTGCATAATCATCTACAAGTATTATCTTCTTTTCTTTCATCGTTCCACTTTCAAACAAACTCTTGAATACGGAAATGTCTGCATCCTTGATGGCCCCAAAAGAGATTTTTTCATCACCGACCACCACCTCCATCTGTACATCTTTAGGCTTAGGTTTTTCGGGCTCTGATTCTTCCACAACTGGTGGCGTGGGAACGGGCTCCGGTATCGGAGTCGGATTAGCTACGATATATGCACTTTCTGCATTTCCCACAGCATTTCCAACTGCCCCGCTCAATTCAATAAATGGTTTATCCGCATTCTTCAACACGGGCTTATAAAACACATAAGCGACCAATAATAGCGAAGAAAGGATAATAGCCACTACTAGTTTAGTTTTATTATTCAATCCATTTTTCATCTTCGTTACTGTAATTCACCCCTTTTTTGTCACACAGAGCGGTTATCTCATGATGCAAAGATGCTAATGAGTAATCGTCAACTATGGTAAGATGTGTGTTGCTTACCACATGTTCATCAATGTATTTTTCAACAAAATCCATCCCGACTTGAACATTGTTAATCCAAATCTGATCATCTCGAAGTATTATACAGTCCTCTATTCTTTCAAGCACTACCTCATTCTTTTCTTCCTCAACTTGCGTTTCGACTTCTTCCGGCGTGTTTCCAATCTCTCCACCTGTACCGTTGGATTTAATCAAGAAAACAACTAAATAAACCATCGCCGCAATTACAGCCAAGACAAGAAGAACGAAGATGCCTTTGGGAAGGTTTTTTAAGTAATTCGTAAATGCCGGAATAAGAATTCTTAAAAGAATAACGAGGAACAAGACTAAAATAATCAGAACGATAATTGCAATCGGTTTATTCATCATCCTTCTCCATGTTATTCTTTTCGTATTTATCCTTAATATTCAAGTTCTCATATAATGACAAAACAGACTGCTCATCTCGGTATAACATTTTTTCATCCATAATCGAGAATACAGTCGGCAAATCTCTATTGTCAGCCAATTTGCCCTCAATATAACTCTGACATTCTGTCCATATACGGTCCTCATTACTGGGATTTATTTCTTTTTCCCATAAATCAGCGTTGTTTATCTCGACATGCAAGGTTCTATATTTTCTGTTTGACGGCTTATAACTTGCATATATAGTAACTACATTTACATAATCATGCATGTTCGCATAAGTATCAATATGCTCCTCTGCAGTTGCAAGGCTAGCCGATGCTGCGGAAATATCATCTTTGGCCTTTTGTTCTATCTGCGTAGCTTGTGTATATCTATCGTCTGCGACCTTACTATAATCATCCTGAAAGGACAGAACAACTATAAGCACTATAAAAATAACATCCAATAACGGGGTCAAGTCAATTATAAACTGCCCCAACGATTTGGGCTTGTTCTTCAATCTCATATTCTTTTATCCCCTATTATCTAATTTTTCGGCTTCCTGATTATGCTTGTCTTTAACCATCTGGTAATTCTGTTCATATGTGTCAAAGAACAGGGCCATCTTGTTAACTGACTTACTAACAAAAACAGCATCGATAATTTTCAATAAAATCGCCGCTATCAGTCCATAAAATGTGGTCGACATAGACAGAGCCAGTGCAACTTTCATCTCCTTAAGATTGTCTAAATGTTCAATTATGCCAGCTACCGTTCCAAGAATGCCAAGAAGAGGAAATATCGGAACAAACTGTTCAAATATAGAGTACTTAAGCTGAACCTTATTAAACGCTTCAATATTATTCAGATTGTCTTCCCATGTATACACATCGGCTTCTCGTTTGATTCCGCCTTGCGTGTATTCCTTTCGTCCCCCAGACTTTTTTCTGTCTTCTTCGATTTTTTTCTCCAATGCACTTACACCATAAACCGTGTAAGCAAATCCGACAATTGTTATCAGCGCCAACGCGCTAATAATCCAATTGATAGATGATCCAATAAAAACAGCCAAGTTTTCCATGTTGACACCTCTCATTTCTTATTTTTCAGGAATGTTTATCCCCTTATTACTTCTTACCGGAGCGATCAAGACTCTGCCTGTTCCCTCATATACATTGACAAATCCTTCTTTTGAAACTGCGGACCCTATCAGAGTTCCCATTGATTTCTGCACTGTAAATTTCAGATTTGGAGACCATGCCACAGCCATGTTTCCATCGATCTTGATTATATTTTCTACGAGGTCAACTTCTATTAACTCATCTTGCGGGACCGGGCTTTCCAATGCCATAATACCTTTCCCGTAGAAAGCCGAATTAATAGCTCCCTCTTTTCCGAGAATGAGTGAAGATATATTCTTGCGTACTGACAGTTCCATCTCAACACTATCTTCACAAGCCAGGAACATGCCGTCTTCAATGATAATACCATCCGGCCATTCTTCCAAATCTTCCAAGACAATGTGTCTATATGTCGGCTCCAAGACCAAAATCCCCTCACCAACATAATGCGGCTTAACAACCGTTTCATCCGTTACCGCACTACTAACTGCCTTTTTCATAAAATCTCCAACGCCCTTAACCCAAGTGGTAGCCTCAATATCGCCAATCATCATTTGCATTTCTCCAGCTTGAACAAAGACACCATCATTGTTCTCTAGTTGAATGACCAGCTGTTTTTTTCTTACATTCATCTCTGAGGCAAAATATGCAACTTGAGCTATGTCTGGCGAAACGGATACATCCCTCTCATACTCGATAACAGAAAAATATTTCTTTTGCTGAGTAACCCTTCTTAATTCTGAAGAACCGAACAAATTCGTTTTAATGTCCGTATTATAGTGCCTCCTTTCAAGCCATTTTTGTCAACCAAGCTGTCAACTTGGTTTGAAAGTTATACCTAAATAAAACCAGCTTAAATTATACCACATGCCAGACGGTCTGAATACAAACCGCATCTTGTCATCGAATAAAAGAACCCATATAAAGCGGCAGAGTTATCTTTTTGCCTGACCTTCCTATATTTCCATCTCTCAGCTTAAATCCATAAGGGAGCTCATCCCGCTTCAGGAGATTATCAAGTGATCTCTATCTGCTTTTTCCGGCTTTGACCTCTATCGGAACTGCTCCTTTCCCGCATTCGATCAGAAATACATTCAAGTTGCAATGAAAACCAGGTTTATTTTTTCCACGGGCTCTTGCCATAGCTGCCCGGGGTTCCAGTGCCCTGATCCTTCAGGAATCTGTAACGGTAGCCGTCCTCTTCCTGATTATCCGTATCAAGGAGCTGCATGGATACGCCGTACGGCTCCATAACCTGGAAGTTCTGCTCCGCATATTTCCCGTCCTTGATAAAGAGGATCCTGCCGGATATTCCGTGCTCACGGGATTTCCCGTCCCAGCGGCAGCCTGTGGTGTCACGGGTTTCCCTGGCCGCAACCCAGCCGCTGAAGGACGCACAGGCCTTGGCATCCGCGCTGCAGCAGGTAAGATTTCCGGCGTTGCTGCACCATGCCACCTTCGAGTGAAGACCGTTGAAATTCATCTCTCCCGTTCCGTCCATATCGAGTTTTATCCAGTTATCCTTCTTTCCGAGAGTATCCTCGGGAAGGGTTACATTTCCCTTCTCATCTATACCGTCGTACAGATAATAAGTACCGCTGTCATCCAGCACATGATCAAAGGTATACCAGTCGGGAAGCTCGCCCTTTGCGATCATTTTCGCAAAACAGTCCTGCTGCATATCATAGACTTCCTTATAGCACTCCTGCCTGTCCACATGGTCTATGGGTTTGCCGTCCGCTTCCAGGATCTCATAACGGGTGAAGGTTCCGTTGGGACCGACATCCTTTCCGCCGACTCCCACTGCTCCGTTACCATTGATCAGCTGCCACCTTCCGTCCACATAGGCAAGATTAAAGACACCGCTCATAGGCGCCGCATATTTTGCGGCATCGATCTGTTCCTGTGTATCCTCGGGTATGTCATCATCAGCGTAGTCATCCGCATGGCGGCTCTTCATGGGTTCTCCCTCATAGTTCCTGTTATAATAATCCTCGTAGGATTTGTAATTATCTCCGTACACATCCGTTTTTCCAAGGATCAGGGTCACACATGGGATGCCTGCCGCAACGCACATATCCCTCATAAGATAAGCCCTGCCCTCGTTATAAATTCCATGACCGCTTGCGTTAAGGCTTTTTCTTATCGCCTCCTTCTCATCAACAAGCTTCTGATCCGTATGCTTTGTGTCATATCTTCCGGTCTCATAATCATAAACATAATCAGAACGGCAGAACTTGCCCACACGCTCCAGTATCCTCTTTCCGTCCCTGTCTGTATCGATCACTGCCTCTGTAAGCTTCTTTATCTCACTGTCTTTCCCGCTTATCATTTTATAATCCTTAATATCCGTGCTCAAGGAGTCACGGAGATTCATAAAATCCCTGAGATTTGCGTTACAGAAGACGGGACCGTATTCAAAGTATTCAATATTTCCGAGATAATCAATGGCCTGCGGCCGGTCTGCCGAAAAACCGCAGAACATCGCATGTCCGAATGATGCACATCCGAAACCCGCATGGGTGGCATAGATATCCTGACCGAATCTGCCCGTATCCTCATCTTTATATACCGGGAACATATCCGGCGCACAGTGGAAGATACGCAGCTTATTTGCGTCATAAAGCCCCCATTTCATCTCAAATATACCTATGCCGTCAAAGCCTCTCGGATAGTCGATCTCTGTTACGCCCGGTTCTATATAGTCAATATGCCCGTTTGCAGGGTCAAAATAAATATTTCCGCCTGTCATCGGTATCTTTACATCTCTGGGGGTAGGCTTGTAGCCTGTCAGTCCCTCGGGGATCTCACCGCTCTTTATCTTGAGGTCGGGGGTTTCTCCCGCTTTTTTCAGCGCATCGTCTGTGTCTGCGCCATCGCGGGCAAAGATCAGGGTATCGCCCTTGACCTTCACAAAGAGCACATCCCCGTCCGCTGCTACTGAATAGGGGTAGAGCGGCTCAGCCGTATCGGTATTATATCTGGTTATCGCGCCGTAAGTATCATCCAGGAAAAAGCTGCCGTCATGGAGGTCTCTTGTACCCATGTTAAAGTCGACCTCTCCGCCCACGCCGGACTGCAGCCAGTATTCATCATAGCCGCCCTTTTTCAGGTCATTTCCGGTGATGCGCTTTCCCATGTCCTCTCTGGCTGCCAGGCGGAACATACAGTCAGCCGGAACAGGCATCTGGCCCACGGACACATCGTTATTGTCCCCGGCCCCAGCGCCGCCGTTATTATCCGCCGCTGTCTTTACGCCTTTTCCCTGTTTGAAGTCATTGTAAGCCGTGGCTGCATCAACACCTTCACGCACATAGTAATATTTGACCGCTCCTTCACCCATATTCACAATGAGTACATCTCCCACCACTTCAAAGGTATACAGGTTCTGGCCAAATATGGTGATATTGCCGTCATCATCCCATGTGATGTCGTTATTGCTGCTCTCCGTACCGGACACGCTCTGTCCCATGCTGCCGGTATGATCTGCTTCCAGGAAAACAAAACCTGTCATCCCCAGTTCGTCATGCGGTACCTCTACCGTATACTCCCCGCCTGCAGCATAGGTCCAAAGGTCATAATGCCCGGGGATATTTGCCTCTTTCTCCTCCCCGCCTGCAGTTTCTTCGTTCCCTGCCTCTTCTGCAGGTTCCGATGCGCCGCTTTCTTTCGTGGCGCTGCTTTCCGTGGCTTTGCTGCCGGCATCTGCATCCTTTTTCCCGCAGCCGCTTGCAAGCGACACTGTCATCGTCATAATAAGAACAACCGCGATTGTTTTTCTGATAGTCATCATAATCCCCCTGTCTCCTTGTCAAAAGCCTTAAGCTTCAGTTTTGTGTCATCCCGATATAAGCATTTCTTCAGAAGATATCTCATTTGTTAATTGCCTTAGCTGTGTATCTCTTCCAATAAATTTCATTCGGTTCCTTTCGACTCGGTGTTTATCGAACTAATGCTAAATATATAATAAAATATCCTCTTTCTTTTGCAAGGTTTTATTCGGTTTCGATCGAGTCGAATTTAGCCGAGTTAAGGGAAGACAGGGGTACGCCCTCCATACATCTTATTTGGTAACCCTGACGGCAGACGAGGTATCAGGGTCGATGGCAAAGGTCCTGCTCACCGTCCCCCTCCGCTCTTCTCTTGACCTGTGTACGATATTTTCGTATAATAAATACGATATTTTCGTATTTTCAGAAAGGAACGCCATGCAGGAAAACACATCCGACAGCGGAATGAAAACCGTTTTTTCAAACAACCTACGGACATATATGAAAGAAAAAAACAAGACCAGAAAGGAACTGTGCAGGGAACTTGACATCAGATACACAACCTTCTGCGACTGGATCAACGGCAGGACCCTTCCGGGTCAGGCTCAGATAAAAAAACTTGAAGATTACTTTAATGTCCGGACCGGAGAACTATTTGTCATTACAGAAAATGAGCCGGCCGCGACAAGGCAGATGTCACGGCTTGCCTCTTATGATAAGAAAGTGAGGACTCTTGAAATGCGCGCGTTGGATGATCTGACCGACGAGCAGGTTAAGGAGCTTTTGGATTCGGGTTTTTGTTTTTCACACAAAAAGCTTGAAGATTATATTGATGAATCAGGCGAAGCACTTAAAGTATCAGGTGAACTTGACTGGGGTGAACCCGTGGGGAACGAGATATGGTAGAACAGGGCGAGATCATAATGATCGAAGGGATAAGATTTAAAAAGGCCGTTGTCGTCAGCAAGGATACATATAATAAGACCGGATCCGTCGTAGTATGCCCGGTGGCACCGGAAGAACCGGAATGTACCCTGAAGCTGCGTATCAGCGAAAACGAATATGTGATATGCGACAATATGAAGGTCACCGACCTGAACGCCAGACGGTTCCATTCAGTCGGAAGCGTCACATATCCTGAGCTGATACGGATCTGCGATATGATACAGTCTATCTTTGACTATTACTGAGCGCTTTCGATCCCACTTCCATCATTTCAAAGATATGCAATTTCTTAACATGTCTACTTTTCTTGACTGGTACAAATTGTCCGTCAATATGCCACAAATCTCTTCATCATTTTACAGCAAATTTCTTCGTCAAAATGCCACAAATCTCTTCGTTAACTATTGCAGAAGTCTGTAAAAATCGAAAGATTAGTAACAGAATACAATGCTAATGAGAAGCAGGCTCCGCTCAGATTGCCTGATCTAAAGATCGTTCTTACCGGAACGCCATTTGGGTATAAATGTGAAGACGGTGTATTTGTTATTCCTATTGGATGTTTGAAAAATTAGCGACAAACAGCTTCTATGGTTGTGACAGGAGACAAAAGGACCGTCCCCCTGTCTCCCATTGAATCCCACACTATTTTCGGTGGTCTGAACACATACCAAAGTACTTGTTCCGGAATTATTTTATTATCAGATCCGATCCTTTATTCCTGAAAAGTCTATGACCAGATCGTCGTATATCCCGGGGCCTACGGCATCCTCAAAGGTATAAGCCTTCGGAGCCCAGTTATCCTTTTTGTATACGGCAACGGTTTCTGTTTCCGGATCGATGATCCAGTACTCCCTGACTCCTGCGTTCATATAGAGATTGAGTTTTGTGATATAATCGTGTGACGCATTACTCGGAGAGATTATCTCTATGATCCAGTCGGGAGCGCCGAGGCATCCTCTGTCAGTAAGCTTCTTTGGATCACAGATAACAGTCACATCGGGCTCGACTATCGTATCATCGTTTTCGCTCAGCTGAACGGAAAAAGGCGCGGGATATACCTTGCAGTCTCCACCTTTTTTCCTTATGTGCTCCCGTATTGTCGAACTGAGTTCCATGACCAGCCCCTGATGTATCCTGCTCGGCGTGGCCATATCATAGAACACGCCATGTATGAGCTCGATCCTCGCACCCTCCGGTGTATTATAATAATCCTCTGTAGTATGAAGTTCCGGTACTCTTTCTGCCGGCATAAAGGCTCCTTTCATAAAGAATTTCCGCAAAAGCCACTGACAGTATTATACCATTACCGTACATTAATGTAAAAACCGGGGCTCATGGAGGAAAACCGAAAAGGAGACATAAGGACCTTATCTCTGACTCATAAATGAAACATATTCTTCAAACATCGGCAGAGTGAACTCTACATATCCATGAGTGCTTCCGTCAAGTATACCGCGCTTTACAAGACGATCACGATACACACTGTATTCATTATCGGACAGACCCGAAATGGACTTAATCTCCTTAGCCCTTCCGTTTTCCGATGCCGCAACAGCGCATGCAAGCTTTTTATCTCCCTCTGAAAGCTCCGACCACAGCTTTTCATAAACATAATCTTCAAGATACTGTTTTACCTGGAGAAGGGCCTTATTATAATCCCTGCCATTCTTCCATGTAAAATGCCCCAAAACCTGAAATGCAAACGGGTATCCTTTTGTAAGCTTTGCCATTTTTAATGCATTATCAGGATCGATATCCAATACACACCTGTAGTTTTCTGAAATTGTCATCAGATTGAGGGGCTTAAGAACAATTTTGGGAGCTCTGTATAAAAAAGTCAGATTATCCTCATTCTGAAGGTTGTTTATATTCTCATACAACCCCGTCATAAGAAGGAAAACCGGCAGGTCCTGTCTCAAAAAGATCTGGAATGCACCTGCAAATTCTTTCATCGAGGCCGTTACGCTCACTTCATCTATGCAGATGAGGACTTTCTTTCCGTGTTTTTTAATGCTTTCAAGCATTTTGGCAACCGCCACCTGGATACTTGAAACCGGAACGCTTCCCTTGACCTCAAGACCTATCCCAAACAAAGAGAGGTTTATCTTTGCATTCTGAAACATCCTTGCCAGATTATTCTCACTTGCAAGGCTTTCCGCCAGATTCTCAAGAAGCTTTCCTGCCGGGTTCAGTTCCACCACGATCCACTCGTCTCCCTGTCCAAGTTCTCTGGCGGTTTCAGTCATAAAAACCGTTTTTCCGCTGCCTCTGATCCCGGTTATCATGTAAATCTGCTGCAGGGCCGGATCCTCATCATAGTTCTCCAGTATTTCGGCCATCTGTGCTGCTCTGGAAATAACCTGAAGGGGCTCCTTTCCGAACACAAGATTATATGGATTTTTCGACATTTCTTTTTTCTTCATTTTTACGATTCTTTACGATTTCATATTTCTTTTACGATTCTTTACGATTTCATATTTCTTTTACGATTCTTTACGATTTTGATTCTAACAAAAACATTACTGCCGGTCAATCACCGACAGGGAGACAGGGGGACGGTCCTTTTGTCTCCACTCATCTTTCCTCGCGGAAATAATTCAGACCCAAAGATGCGGGAGGCTGGTCCTCGCGGCGGTTTCGCATACTGGTGACTATGAGCACTATGCTTGTGACCACATACGGGATCATCTTGTAGAGCTCCTTGAGCTCCATGTGCTCCATGCCCGTCGGAATATAGAGATAGAGTATATAGAGACCTCCGAAGAGGAAGGATGCCAGGATCCCTATGTCAGCCTTCCAGATGGTGAAGATGACGAGCGCGATCGCAAGCCACCCTCTGTCTCCGAAGGCATCATTTGACCAGACTCCGCTGGCATAATCCATCACATAATAAAGACCTCCCAGTCCGGCGATCATGCAGCCTGTGACTGTGGCGTTGTATTTGTAGGCTGTGACATTGATGCCCATGGCATCGGCTGTCGCAGGGCTTTCTCCCACTGCGCGAAGATGCAGTCCTGCCCTGCTCTTTTTCAGAAATACAGCTGTCGCAACAGCTATGATAACTCCTGTATAGGCCAGGAAGCCATATGACAGAAAGATCTCGCCAAACCACCCCAGTTTTTTCGCAAATGGCAGGGTTGCGCTGAAATATGCGCTGGTCTTTGAAAGCGCGATGGTCGGGACATCCAGGTTTGAAAGCCTGATGAGCGACCCTCCGAAGAAATTGCCGAAGCCAACGCCGAAGGTTGTCATGGCAAGTCCGGTCACATTCTGATTAGCCCTGAGGGTGACCGTCAGGAAGCAGTAGAGGATACCCATGAGGAACGATCCCAGCAGCGAACAGAGCACGGGGATCATTATGGCCAGAAACCCGTTCATGCTCCCATCGCCTACGGAGTTTTCATAAAAGAAGGACCCTATGACTCCGCTGATCGCGCCGACATACATGACACCCGGGATACCCAGGTTCAGGTTGCCCGATTTTTCGGTTATTATCTCTCCCGTACATCCGAAAAGCAGAGGTATGCCCTGCCCCACGGCTCTGGGTATGAATGATAGAAATCCAGTCATGATAATACTCCTTCTTTCAATACACTTGACTGTGACATGGGACGCTTCTGTGTCCCGTATTCCGCAGCGAGACATGAGATTTCTGCGGGGCGTTCGAAGAGCGCCGGTGCTTCCGAACGTTTTTTGTGAGGTTAGCACCGCTGCGTGATGAGCGAGCGGAAGCGTCCCCGAAGAAACTCATGTATGAGCGGAGGAAAACGGGACACAGAAGCGTCCCTCCGGTTCATTTTTTGATCTTGATCCTGTAGTTTATGAAAAACTCGCATCCTATGATGAAAAACAGTATGATGCCGGTCATTATGTCCGCAAAGGACGGGTTCAGGCTGAAGTTGGTAGCGATCTCGCCTGCGCCGCGCTCCATGAACACGATGAGAAGCGCGCACGGAACCATCGTGAAAGGGTTGAATTTTGCCATCCACGAGACCATTACAGCGGTAAAGCCCTGTCCGCCCGCGATCGTCGTTGTGATCGTGTGGTTTATGGAACCGACGAGCAGCAGCCCCGCAAGTCCGCAGAGCGCGCCCGAAAGCAGCATCGTCCTTATTATGACCTTCCCCGTGTTGATCCCGACATATTTTGCGGTGTTGATGCTCTGTCCGACCACCCTGATCTCGTAGCCGTGCTTGCTGTAATTTAAGTACACATACATGAATACCGTGACCAGGATCGAAACCGTGATCGCCAGCATGTATTTCGACCCGAAAAGCTGTACCAGCCAGCCGTCATGCGTGTTCTGGTTGATGATGCCGATCTTTCCCGAACCCTTCGGCACCTCCCAGATGATGATGAAAAACGATACCAGCTGGGTTGCGATATAGTTCATCATCAGCGTCATCAGCGTCTCGTTTGTATTCCACAAAGCCTTGCAGACAGCCGGGATCAGGCCCCAGAGCGCGCCTGCTGCGACCGCGGCCACAAAGGAGATCAGCATAATAAGGACGCTCGGCACCTTGTTTTCCAGCAGTATCATGCACGCAGCGGTGGCAAGTCCCCCCATGAGGACCTGTCCTTCGCCTCCGATATTCCAGAATCTCATGGTAAAGGCCGGAGTGAGGGCCACTGATATGAGGAGCAGGATGGACAGATCCTGCAGCGTGATCCATGTCTTTCTGGCGCTCCCGAAGGCGCCGCTGATTATGGAACCGTACACCTGCAAAGGGTTGATGCCTGTCGCCAGCGCGGTTATGACTGCGCATAATAAAAGCGCCGCGACTATCGAGATAAGCCTGATGACAAGCTTCCTGCCCTTTGACAGCTCTTCCCTTTTTGCAAGATGAAACAGGGGCGTTCTCTGCTTATTCTCCATCGCGCGTCCCCTCCTTTAACGATGTCATGAGGAGTCCCACCTCGCTCTTCGTCGCCTTTCTGCCGTCAAGGACGCCGTTGATGTGGCCGTCGCACAGCACCGCGACCCGGTCTGAGATCTGCAGCAGGACATCCAGGTCCTCGCCGACAAAGATCACTGCCGTGCCGGCAAGCTTCTGAAAAACTATCAGATCGTAAATGGTGTATGAGGAGTTGATGTCAAGGCCCCTGACCACGTAAGCCGTCATCAGAACCTTCGGGCGCTGGTAAAGCTCCCTGCCCACCAGTATCTTCTGGATATTTCCGCCGGAAAGCCTGCGCACCGGAGTCTCTATGCCGGGCGTATCGACATGCAGCTGCTTGACGATCTTTTCGGCTCTTTTGTGGGGCTCCTTCCTGTCAGTAAAAACCCCGCTGCCTTCCCTGAAGCTTCTGAGCATCATGTTGTCGGACAGATCCATGTTGCCCACAAGCCCCATGCCGAGTCGATCCTCGGGAACGAAACTTAAAGACACCCCGAGATTTTTTATCTTCACGGGATCCATGCCGACCAGTTCCTTTTCGGTCCCGTCATCATCGATATATATTATCGAGCCCGAATCAACCTTCTGCAAGCCTGCGATGGCCTCGAGCAGCTCCTTCTGGCCGCAGCCCGAGATGCCGGCTATGCCCAGGATCTCTCCCGAATTGATCGAAAGATCCACATCCCTGATCTTTTGCAGTCCCTCTTCATTCGTGATATTAAGCCCGCTGATCTTTAACCTCGGCTTCGGATCGAGGGGCTCGGGCCTTTCGATATTGAGTTCCACCCTGTGACCGACCATCATGTCAGTCATCTCCTGAGGATCGGTGTTTTTTGTTATGAGAGTCCCGATAAATTCGCCGCGTCTTAGGATCGCGACCCTGTCCGAGATCTCCATGACCTCGTCCAGCTTGTGGGTTATGATGACCAGCGCTTTTCCGTCATCCTTCATATTGCGCATGACTTCAAAGAGCTTTTTTGTTTCCTGGGGGGTGAGCACCGCAGTGGGCTCATCAAGAATGAGGATATCGGCGCCACGATAGAGCACCTTGACTATCTCGACTGTCTGTTTTTCGGACACGGACATATTGTAGATCTTTTTGTCGAGATCTACATCAAACCCGTATCTGTCACAGATCTTCTGTATCGTTTCCCTGGCGTTCTTCATGTCGAGCTTTCCCGACAGGCCAAGCACGATGTTCTCCGCAGCGCTCAGCACATCCACCAGCTTGAAATGCTGATGCACCATGCCGATGCCGAGATCGTATGCATCCTTCGGAGAATTGATGGAGACCTGCTTTGAACCGATATAGATCTCTCCGGAATCCGGATAATAAATGCCCGAGAGCATGTTCATGAGCGTCGTCTTTCCCGAACCGTTCTCGCCGAGCAGCGACAGGATCTCGCCCTTGTATATATCAAGGCTGACATGGTCGTTGGCATATCCGCCCTTGCCGAAGTTCTTTGTGATGTTTCTCATCGAAACAGCCGCATTGGAATCTGTCAATTAAGTATCTCCTTTTTCAGACGCATATTCTGTTTTGCTTGCAGGTTTTTCCCGCCTATGATACTAAGAAAGTGCGTCCGTGCATAAACTACACAGGGCATCAGCATGTATATTTTGTGAACAATAAGCCGTCAGTTCTTAGCAAACCGGAGTCTGATAAATTTTGGAGTACGCCGGCTGCGCATGCTTTTTCGCGCAGAACGGGGCCTCCAAAATTTTGTTTATCAGACGAACGGTGAGCTTAGAACTGGACGAGCCGTGAACAAAATATACATGTGATGCCCGTTTTTATTATACTAGAATGCCGTATCGAGGAGCGAAATGCCGTCGATCTGCAGATCAAAGTACGGCGCGCTTCTCATACCCTTTCCGGACTCATCAAAGTATCCGTCCTTAATGGCCTCATGATCGCCCTTGTAATCAGGATCCGTATCCACATCCGCCATATAGGTGGTCAGTTCCTTGCCCTCAACGGTAAATGTTGATGTATCAAACACATGAAGCGAACCATCCTGGAGCTTTTTCTTTGCTTCCTCGAGCGCTTCCTTGGTTCCGGGCGCAACGCTCTTTCCAAGATCCGTCAGTGCCACGGAGCCGGTCTCGATCGTTCCCGTCCAGTCGGTATCATATGCTTCCTTGTTCGCAGTAGCCTTTATCGCATATTCAAAATAAGGAGCCCAGTCAATCCTTGATGATACGAGGAAGGTATTGGGGCAGGCTGCTTCAGTGGAGCCGTTGTAGGAAATGTCAGGCACTCCCGCATTCTCGCAGGCAGTGGGAGCTCCCATTGAATCGGCATGCTGAGAGATGAGCACGCAGCCGTCCTGGATGAGCTTGGTCGCGCCTTCCTTTTCAGCTGTCTCATCATACCAGGAACCTGTGAAGGTAACTTCCATCGTAGCGGTAGGAACAACGCTCCTTGCGCCAAGGAAGAATGATGTGTAGCCTGAGATAACCTCTGCGTAGGTAAATGCTCCGACATATCCTATCTTTGCCTCTTCAGGCGTGATCTGTCCGGAATCGATCATCTCTTTCAGTTTCATTCCTGCAACGATACCTGCAAGATATCTTCCCTCATAGATCGAAGCAAAGGCATTGTGGAAGTTCGGAAGGTTTTCCGTGTGCGCCTTTGTTCCGGTAGCGTGTGAAAACTGGATATCAGGATATTCCTTTGCGGCCTCGATCATGTAATCCTCATGACCGAAGGAATCGGCAAAGATAAAGCTGCAGCCGGCATCCGCAAGTTCGCAGGCTGCATCGTAGCACTCCTGTCCCTCGGGTATGTTGACCTTTATGATAGGCTCGATGCCCAGGTTCTTGCAGGCTTCCTTTGCCCCGTTTATGAAGTTCAAGTCATAGGTTGAATTCTCATCGTGAAGACAGATGAAACCGACCTTGATGTTGACCTTGCCGTCACCCGAGCCGGCATCCGATGCGGCAGCGCCGGCGCCTGATGCCCCGCAGGCACAGAGTGAAAGAGCCATAATAAGCGCAAGTAAGATTGAAGATAATTTTTTCATGTCAGATCTCCCTTTTTCTTTGATTTTCATGAAACACCGGACCAACTCCGGCACTTAACCATACTATCCCAAATTTCCATTTTTTTCAATGTATACATGCAATTCATACCGTCTCTTTCAAAGCCCGTTTATCTTCATACATCTGACGGTCCGCGCGTTCAAATACAGCCTTTACATCCGTATCCTCCGAAGGCTCAAAATCGGAGATCCCGACTGCCAGGACCGGTCCCTCGCCCTTTTTCAGATTGGAGATGACGCTCTTTTTCAGCCTGTCGGCCAGTTCCATTCTATCAGGGTAGTCTTTGCCCCCGATGAATACGGCAAATTCATCGCCTCCTATACGAAATACAGGGCTGTGATCGAATATATCGCATAAAAGCTTTGCGGCAGACCTGATATAATCGTCTCCGGCCACATGGCCCTCCGTATCATTCTTCTTTTTCAGATCATTGAGATCACAGACGGCAAAGGCAAAGGGCAGATAATCCAGTCCCTTGTCAATATTGTCCTGAACCGATTTCTCAAGCTCCAGAAATGCGGTCCTGTTCCTCACGCCGGTCAGCTCATCACGCCTTGCAAGCTCCTTCTCCGTATTGAGCGCGTGAAGGTGCTCCTTTTCTTTTCTGACCTCTTTATCGATGTTTTCAACACAGATTATCAGATGCGAGCCGTCACTTGATCTTCTGGCGATAAGCCTCGTATGCTCAACCCTGTCATGGATCATGAGCCTGTACTGTAAAATGAACCGTCTCCTGCCTTCAAGCGCAGACTGCATATAGTCCGCATCCATGACGGTTTCTATCTTTTCCCTGTCGGAAGGATGCACCAGCGCAGGGATATTCCTTTTTGCGACTTCAAAGAAATCTTCTCCCGAATTCTCAACCTTCAGCTCTCCGTATATATTACGGGAAGTGTAGCCCGTATACTCAAAGGTCTTCATGTCCACATAATAAATGACATCATAGTTTGAGGCCAGGCTCTCGGCTATCTGGGTGAAGGTTATGCTTTTCTTCTGTTTTTCAAGAAGGGCCGTTTCCGCAGAAATGGTATCCTGGATATCCCTTTCGCTCAGCACAAAATGCTCCCCGTCCTCGGAAAGCATGACGGTAAACCGGTAGTACCTTGCCCCGCCGGCGGTCATGACCCTGTATTTATATGAATAAGACCTTCGTCCCTCGAGGTTTTTCTGCATGGTCTCCCTGTAATACATGCTCTCGGCAAACTCCCTGTCATCAGGATGAACGAATCTGTAGATGTTTTCACGGGTCTCGGCGTAGAAATCCCTTCCGGTCTGCGGAATGTTCATGGCTTCGTATGTGCTGCTGGCAGATACCTCCATGAATTCCCCGCTTTCGATATTGATATAGTAGATAGCCTCATAACCGGCGGCCAGTCCGGATGCGATCTGGCTGTATCTTTCGCTGTCTTTTTTGACATCAGCGGTTATCCTGTCCTTTTCCCTTTTCTCATCCTCCTCGACAAAAACATGGATCAGGCAGTTCGCTATAAGACACCCTATGGTATAGAACGGCGCAAAGGGATAAAAAGTTTGGAGCACTACAAAGACTGACATGACAGCGCCCGAGACACATACAGCCCCGTAATGGACCCTGTCGGATCCTGAGGCTTTCAGCATTATAATAAAAGCGTGCGCCGATGTCAGTATGAAAAGCAGCAGCTGGGCCACAAGCAGGATATATCTGCCCGAATGCGGCACATAAGTCACATCTTCAGTAAATTCAAATATTATGGGATTAAAGAAATTGACAGCAAGATGCAGGATAACAAAGCCGAAGATCAGCCATCCGGCAGCCAGGAATACTTTGGTTCGTTTCCTGTTCTTGTCCAGAAATGCGACCACATATCTTGTCCAGAGCAGGACCGAAAGAGCCATCGTTCCGAAAAAAAGCACTGTGTCGGTGTATGCAGCTATAAAGATCCCTGATTCCACCGCAAAGCCCCACAGCAGGTCTGCCGCATAGAACACCATCAGACAGTTTAAGAACAGCCTGTAACGGTAATGAGGACCCTGCGCCGGTTCCTTTCTGCCGTTCTTCAGTACATCATAATTTATTATCAGGTGCAGGATCACTGCAAGTATGCCAAAGCTGGAATAATACATGTCTGCCTCTTTTCATAAGTCCCCCGTCAAAGAAAGTTATATCATTTTCATCTTATTTTCTCAAGGCGGGTAAGGGGACGTTTATCTTGTCTGGTCAGTCCAAAACGGGTTGCTTAGGAAACATATCTCTCGGATTTTATGTAAACCAAACTTCGAATCAGATCTACGTCCTCTGACTTACTGCAGTGAATACTGCTCTTGTTGAATCGGGACGTAACGGATTGCGGGTGTAGCCGTCCGTTACCGAAAGGATGCGCAGGCCGGCGGAACCTGCCGCCTCAGTGATGTCAGATACCGTGTGAGCCTTTTCTATGTGCTCTTCTTCGTACCTTCTGTATGTCTCAGTGCCGTCAGTGGATGAATGGTTCCTTACGAACATGGTCACGCAGTAGCGGTTCTCCCTGCTCTTTTCATCATAATCGTTCTCCCAGATGTAGGCGCCGTCCTCATCCGTTGACGAAAATGTATTTCCTGCGCAGATATTTTCATAATAATAAGGCGTGTGGATATCAAAGATAAAGATGCCGCCGGGATCAAGGTAATTCTTTACCAGCGCAAAGACTTTTTTCAGATCCTTTGGATCAGTCACATAGTTAATGACATCGCAGGTCGAGATGAACGCCCGCATGGTACCGTACAGTTCAAACGACGTGATGTCCTGGCAAAGACAGAGTATATCCTTTCCTTCCGCTCTTTCGCGGGCGCGCATGAGCATTTCCGCAGATGAATCTATGCCCGTCATGTCATATCCGAGATCTGCAAGCTTTTCTGTTATTATACCGCTCCCGCAGCCCAGGTCGCAGACAAGCCCGTCCTTTATTCCGTTTTCACAAAGCACCTCTCTGATATACCCCGTCCACTCATCATAGGGAATGTCGGACATGAAATCATCATAAAGTTCTGACAGCGCTTCGTATGGTTCTGCCTGCATGATACAAATCCTTTCAGAGCTTGAAGCCTGTTGCCGTAAAGCGCGCTATGTCACGCCCGGAATCATCGGTCACATCCACATTGTAAACGCAGGTGCTCCTTCCGTCCTTGATGCATGAGGCTTTTGCGGTAAGCCTGCCGCTTTTTGCGGCATTCAGATAGTTGATCGAAACCTGCTGCGCCACTGTCGGCATGTGTTTATTATTTGCAGCCACCGCAAAGGCAAAATCCGCCAGGGTGAACATCACTCCGCCCATGATCCCGCCGTTTGCGTTCCTGTGGCCTTCGCCAAGCTCCACGCTGCAGCTTGCGGTGCCGTCCCCGAATTCATCGAGCACCATCCCGCTGTCGGTAGCGAACCTGTCGCCTTTGAAATACTCCCTTGCCTCCTCGAGTGAACTGAATGTTCCCATAGTAAAACCTCTCTTTCCTGTCCACTATAACACAGGGGACGGTTTTTTGTGTCGTTTTTTCTTAATACATGGGAGTGTAAAATAAAAAAGACGATCACTTCGCTTCGCTCCCGCAATCGTCGTCACAAACACGCATATTTTTTAAACTTAAGACGGAGACGACTCTTTCGAACGCCTCCGCCTTAAATACTCGATATTTCTTCTTCACATCCCATTGGACTGTACCTCTTTCCGTTCCCCGTAATGCTCTCAACTCTTCTATGGCGCTTCGTCCTCATCTCTATGATAGGACATCTCATACGGAATTTTTGCCATCATTTCTGCACTGCGGAAAACCTGATAGATTAAAATGTCGCGTTGCCTAAAACTTCTTACTTCGGTGACTCCCGACAAAGCTCATCACTCTCTGCCGTTCGTCTCTCTATATTAACAGCTCCCGGTTATCAGGATACAACCACTTCTCTGGCTGTGATCCCTTTCCCCCTTCGTCTGGTCAATATAGGGTATTCAATTTTCATCAACGCCTGTGCTTCTTTCCGGTCAGCCTTAAAGCTCAAGCTCTATGTCTGATTGTCCGGTGGTCCGTACCTCCTTTCGATTATCGGCCCTCCTTCTTTACGAAGGGCTTAACCAAAATTCCTCACTAACCTTTTTCTTTCTGACCGTCCTGGTAATCGGTCCGTTTGTTTTTTATCTCTTGCTGTTATCTATGATTGAATTATATAGCACCCTTATATAATTGTCAACACATTTTTTGATTATTTTTTGTATTTATCTAAATACAATCCACTTTTGACTGAATTGTGTACACAATATATCGTAAACAATCAATGCCGGTACTCGTAGTATGAGCATTTTTTACAGCTGCAGGCATCGGAAATACACAGAAACGCGAATCCCGATGCCCGAAAATGACTGATCACATAGTATCAGGCATCGGAAATACACAGAAACGCAGATCCCGATGCCTGAAAATGACTGATCACATAGCATCAGGCATCGGAAATACACAGAAACGCAGATCCCGATGCCTGAAATTATCAAAAAAGATTATATAGACTTATGCCGGTTGTTTTTTCTATCGTGAACAACATAAATGTAAAAATGGTATTTTTTCAACCCGCGAACATGACGCCGTCAAAGAGCTCCTCGATATCGGTGCCGTCTACGGTCTGCGGATACTCCTTTGTCTCGGGATGGAACCGTACCACCCTTCCGTCTTCGGTCTTCATATCCACAAAGGTCTCATTGTCAGTCCTCAGATAATAAAGGACCGTTCCCTTTTCGAGGGTCTCCTTTTTGGATTCCGTCGCATTCTCGTCCGCATATACCTCAGCCTCGATATCCTTCTTCAGCGTCAGCTTTTCCGATACGGAGCCTATGATATGGTCATATTCCTCATTCGGCACGGGCATGCCGTCATCACCCACGCGATAGGATCTGTATGTTTCATTGGTGGAAAGCATATCCGTCCTGCCGGCAAGATCAAAGTTTTCCGGATCTGTCGGTCCCAGATATCTGAAACCTCTTTCACAGGTACCCTTCTTCTTAAATCCGCTGTCTTCTATCGTATAGACATCTATGGACTGATAATCGTTCATCTGAAGTTCATTCAGATAGAGATAGTAATTGTTTCCCTTTTTCACTATATAAGGCTGCATGCCGCAGCAGGTGATGTTCTCACTGCCGTCCTTTCCGTTAAAGGTATAATCGAGTTCATATTCATAATCATCATCAGAGTTCGGATAATAAAACAGCGAGAATACATTCTTTCCGGAAGCGGTATATTTCTTCTGAGGGACGATCCCTTCTATATAATCACCGTCTTTCTTTGCATACTCTTCCTTCACAAGGTCAGCATACTCATCATATCCCAGAACGGTGATCTGCGCGCCGGACGCATACGGCGCCAGCTGATACTGTGAGAAATAGAAGCAGATCCCGCTGTTGTCAAGCGTATACTCATAGTTCTGATCTTCTTCATAGCCTTCCCTTATCAGCTTATCCACATCCTCGTCAAAAAAGATCTCCTTGTCATATTCGGAAAGCAGCTTTTCAGACAGGACCTTTGGCAGCGCTGAAGGATCGGTTATTACATTCGCGATATGAAGCTCCTCGCCGGTCTTTGCATCAAAGTTCTTTGTGAGGTACCATTCCGAAGGATGAGCTCCGCCCGAATATGTATCATAGGTAAACACTATGCTGAGCACATTCTCATCTCCCCTGGTGACCAGTGGCTCACAATAGTATGTATAATAACCGCCCGGCAGATCCCTGCCGTTTGCTATGTCTTCCTTTGCCATGCCTTCGATATCATCAAGGTTGCTCTCGACATCGGCCTTCAGCTTTGCTGTCATGTCATCAAGGGCAGCTGCAAGCTTTTCATGATCCTTTCCCTCTGACTTGATAACAGGATAATATCCGTAAGCTACGACCTTGCCCTCATCATCCGTGCGGCTGACAAATTCCTTTGTGATGGTAAGTCCCAGCCCCTCCGGCGCTGCTGCAGTTTCATCCTTCTTTTCAGCCTCTTTTTCAGCCTCAGGCTCCTTATCAGGCTCAGCTTCCTTTTCAGGTTCGCTTTCGGTTTCCGTCTTCTCCTCCTGCGCTTCTTTCTCCGGTTCAGGCGCCGGCGCCGTGCTGCTGCAGGCGCACATCAGGATACCCGACACGGTCAGCGCAAGTACGATTGAAACGATCTTTTTTTTCATGATAAATACTCCTCTCTTTTGTGAGGCGCTTTAGCGCCTTGCCTACCTGCTGCCGCGCCCCGAAGGGGCATCTCATCGGCGGCAATCCTTGTATGTTGATTCAGTCACTGTCTGTATCGATCCTCTGTCTTTCGACAAGTTCCGCAAAAAATCCCTTCTGTCTGATCAGCTCGTCGTAGGTCCCGTCCTCGATGATTTTTCCTCCGTCAAGGACTATGATCCTGTCACAGTCTTTTATGGTTGAAAGCCTGTGAGCAATGACGATCCTTGTACATTTCAGGGAAGCCAGGGCATCTGCGACCTTTTTCTGGGTTATATTGTCAAGGGCGCTGGTTGCCTCATCAAACATCAGTATCTTTGGCTTGGGGGCTACAGCCCTTGCGATCATCACCCTCTGTTTCTGACCGCCGGATATGCCGACTCCGCCCTCTGCCACATAGGTGAACATCCCCATGGGCATCGCCCTGATGTCATCGGCGATCCCTGCCATCTCCGCTGCTTCCCAGGCATCGTCAAGAGTCAGCTGGGGCGCCGAGATCAGTATATTCTCCAAAAGATCACCCGAAAAGAGCTTTCCGTTCTGGGTCACGGAACCGATGTTCTTTCGAAGGGACTTCAGGTCTATCGTATTGATGTCCCTGCCGTCATAATATATCGCGCCCTTCATGGGTTTTTCAAATCCCAGCAGCAGTCTCATGAGGGTTGACTTCCCACAGCCCGTCTTTCCCACTATTGCAACATACTGTCCTGACCTGATCTTCAGGGAAAGATCATCAATTACCATCGGCAGGTCGTCCCCGTATCTGAAGGACACATTGTTGAGCTCCACGCTGCCGCCTATATGGGTCAGCACCTGTTTGTTGTCCGAGCATTCCGGTTCCGCTTCAAGGATGGGTTTGATCTGGTCAAGCACAGGCTTGATCTGCGCAACCTGCAAAGCCATGCCGGCAAAGCCCATGAAAGCTCCGTTTACGATACCGTAGGCAGAGTTGAAAGCATAGTAATCAGCCACAGTCACATGGCTTCTGGCTGCGATATACTGAATGACAAGGGTGCCGACCAGAGATACCGTCAGCGTAATCACCGGGTTGATCTTGATGAGCATGGGCGGATCATAGGAATAAGCCGCCTCCTCCGCATAAAGATTCCCCCATCTGGCAAAGGCCCTCTTTTCGGCGCCGGCCAGGCGGATCTTCTGGATGCCGGAGACAAGCGCAAAGGTCATGCCGCTCTCCTTTGACATCAGTTCCATGCTTTTCCTGCTTATCTTCATCTGGACCAGGGTCGTGATGAATGAAACCAGGATCGTTGTCAGTATTATCAGCAGCGCAGGAGCAACGAGCGCCGGCGCGAACCTGAATATCTGAAAGATATAAATAAGTGAAAAGACGCTTGTCAGAGCCGTTGACATTACCGTTGATATCAGCATGGAACAGATCGATTCCATGTAGCCCATCTTTGATGCCAGCTCACCGGCGCCAAAATCCCTGAAGAAATTCGCCGGAAGCGACAGGATCCTCATCATCGTCGCCGACTCCACATACACGCTCATCCTCGTGTTGATCCTTGTCATGCACAGTGTCTTTGCGGCCGAAAAAAGGATCATGGACAGGCCCGTGCATATGAGGAGCACGGTAATTCCCATAAGGATCGAAACGCTTCCCGATGTCACCACATTTGAAAAGATGATGCTGTTTATCTTCGGGACCAGCATGCCGATGACCGTTGCCACTGCAGTCAGTATCACGGCATAAGCCACATCGGAGGGTGTTATGCACCCGATCATATAAAGTACTAAATCCTTCAGCCTGAGCTTTGTCTGCGGAAACGGCTTGTAGAAAGTGACGGCCTCAGCCTCAAAAAGATCCCTGTTTGATGATGAGACCTTCTCGTATCTTCCGGTCTGCGTGTTCAGGAATACATAGCCTTTTACCTTGTCCGGTATGAAAGCTACGGGGCTTCCGTCAGACTTTCTTTTTCCGAGCATGGCTCCTATCGCATTGGCATACCATTTCCCGGAAAGAGTTACGCTTCTGTACATGATGCCATGGGGCCGCAGCACATAGTCGAGCTGCGCCGTCAGTTCGGTTATCTCCGCAGGAATCTCGCTGCTTTTGACATGATAATACTTCAGTATCTCATCAATGGCATTCTTTATGACCTGTCTCTCGTCAAAAAGAAGCATGGATACCTTTGAGCCCATGACTGAACCCGCGATATTTATGAAGGATTCGGTAAAAGCTTCCTCATCACTTATTTTTCTCAGTCGGATCTGTTCGTCAAACCAACCCATTCTGCCTCCCCGGGACTGCCTATTCGCTGCTTACAAGTTCGGTATAATAACCGCCCTTTGCGTACAACTCCTCGTGTGTGCCGCGTTCCACCACGTTTCCTCTGTCAAGCACTATGATCTCGTCACAGTCACGGATGGTGGAAAGCCTGTGAGCGACCACCAGACAGGTGATACCGCGATCCTTTATCGATTTCACGACCTCATATTCGGTCCTGGCATCAAGCGCGCTGGTCGCTTCGTCCAGTATTATGATCGTGGGATCCTGCGCAAGGACTCTGGCGATCTCGAGCCTCTGCCTCTGTCCGCCCGAAAAATCCTTTCCGCCTTCGGTTATCTTATAATCATAACCTCCCTCACGCACGATGATATCCTCATGGATCTGTGCATCGCGCGCAGCCATGATCATCTCAAAATCCTCTATGGACTTGTCCCACATTTTTATATTATTTGCTATCGTATCCTCAAAAAGTATGATATCCTGGTCGACTACAGCTAACGACCCCGTAAATACGCTCCTGTCATACTCTTTTTTCTCCTTGCCGTCATAGAGGATCTGCCCGCTCCAGGGTTCATAGAGCCCACAGAGCAGCTTTGATATCGTTGACTTTCCGCAGCCCGAGCTTCCGACCAGGGCTATCCTGCTGCCGGGCTTCATCGTAAGCGAAAAATCCTTTATCAGCGGTTCGCCAAGCTTTGAATAGCCGAAGGTGATGTTCTTTAATTCCACATTTCCCTTCAGCTTGTCATATACCACATCCTCATCATCGATCTCATCCTTCTGCTCGACCGACTCGGGATATTCCATGACATCCTCTATCCTTTCCATCTGCGTGCGCATTTCCTGAATGCTCTGTCCTGCATTTATCAGTGTGTTCGCAGGCGACATGAAAGCAGCCAGATATCCCTGGAAGCCCATGATCATACCTATGGTAAACTGGCCTTTCATGGTCAGATAGACGCCGAGCATGAGCACTGCCGCATCCGTGATGGTCTCGACTGCGGAAGGGATAAGCGAATAAAGGACGGTCACATTCTCAAACTCCATCTGGCTGGAATTGACGCTTGCCTGGTAGCCTGACCATCTCCCGAAAAAGCCGTTCTCGGCTCCGCTCGATTTTATTGTCTCTATCATCTCTATCCCGGATACAGCTGTTCCCGAAAGCTTTCCGGCATCCCTCATCTGTACCCTGGTGATATTCACCCTTTTCTGAGCCATGACAGCTGACATGAAAAGATTCACTATTATGGAAACGATGCCCACAACGGTAAGGATCGGGCTGTATCTGATCATAATGAAAAGATAGAAGAACAGCATTACCGTATCAATGAAGAGAGGGGCTATCGTGTTTACGAGATTCTGCGCAATGGAGGCGTTGGTTGCCTGTCTCTGGGTAATATCACCCGCCATCCTCTGCGAGAAGAACTCTATGGGAAGACGCAGCACCTTCCACATATATGAGGTGTTGCCGACGACTGCCATCTTTCCGTTGATACGGAGCATATAGATGGCCTGGATCCACGCAACGATGATCTGGAGCAGCGAGAACAGCGCCAGAAAAACGAAGAAAGGCGTGATCCAGCGCGGATCGTAGCCTGTGAGGATCTGATCGAGGAATATCCTGGAAAGCCCCGGATTTACCAGCCCCATCAGGTTTGTGATGACCATGATGAGCAGGATGAACGCAACAGCGGGAGCCGCACCCTTCAGGCGCTTTTTCGCAAACCCGAGCATGCTCTTTTTCTTTCCGCCGGGCTCAAAGCCTTCACCCGGTTCAAACGCCAGACAGATACCCGTGAAGGACTTGTCAAATTCCTCCATCGAAACCTTAACCAGACCCCTGCCGGGATCATTGATATACGCCATCCCGTTCCTGAAGCCGTTGCATACGACGAAATGATTGAAATTCCAGTGTATGATACAGGGGAAAGTCCCCTCATCTCTCAACACCTCCGGTTCCAGGCGGTATCCCTGCGCTTCAAGTCCATAGGACCTTGCCGCTTTGAGGACATTTTTCGCATTCGAACCGTCGCGCGATACTCCGCAGTCCGAGCGAACCTTTTCGAGCGGTATCCATTTTTTATAATAAGCAAGCACCATGGTAAGACAGGCCGCGCCGCACTCTAAAGCCTCCAGCTGCATGACGACCGGGACCCTCGCGACTTTATGCATGACCGGTTTTACCAGTTTCTTCTTTTCACTCATGTTCTATACCCTGACAAGCTTTATCCGGTTTTTTTAGTTGATCAGGAACTTTATGGGATGCACCATCTCGACAGCTCCCGACGCATCTGTGACCGGGATGCTTCCCACTGAGGCCCATGCAAGCAGGCCCAAAAGCAATATGATGATGCCGCCTATCACAAACCAGAGGCCCGGTGAAACGACCTTGATATAATCATCAAGCTTTTCCGGCGACGAAACCCTCTCCAGACTCTTTTCCCTGTAAAGACCGCTGCTATCCATAATAACCGCTCCTTTTTCTGAAACAATGACCACCCAAATTTCGATTTTACCATTTATTTATGATATGGTCAAAATGGGTTATACCCCCCTGTATCTGATCCTCAGGTACAGCGAAAAAATGATCATGCCCACTGTGCTGATCAGGTAAAATACGACCGAGTTCCAGTCAGTACCGGGCCTTACGCCGAAAAGATCCGCTTTTTTCACATCAAATATGCAGAAAGCCACCAGGAACAATACTGCTATGACGATCGACAGTACCGTAAACTGTCTGTTTTCCAGCACGACCGATGTGATCACGATTCCAAGCAGCAGGGTAAATACCATCGTGAGGTTCTTGAAGCCGTCAATGCTTCCGTATACTTTTGTCATGCTCATCCCGCTTTCATCGATAGCGGTGAGATCCACGATCAGCTTGCGGTACATGACCAGTACAAGAGTCTGCATGAATCCGACACCGACGAGAATTACCTCCCATACAAACAAAAGCTTCTGTATCATCTCTCCCGGAAGAGCAGAAAGATCCTCTCCGAAGCTGTCCTCCTGCAGGCGTCCCATCATGGCACGGTCTTCCTTGTCGACCACGCCTATGTATCCCTTGACCTTCTTTATGGCAAAGACGAAAACAACCAGGATAAGGATGGTGGAAAAAGCTGTCACGGTGTGCTGCAGCGACCAGACCGAATCAGACGGCATGCCGTTGATCCCGCTTCCGTCCTGCAGGATTGATGCGATCACAAACTGCAGGATCACCGATACAAACTGTATCACTGTTGCCAGTATAAGCGTATTTGACAGAATGTGTTTCTTGCTTGACAGATACATATCGTTACCTCCGTTCATTCAGATAATAAAAACAAATATATTTTATTATACGAAAACGAAATCGAAAAGGACAGCAATAATTGCTGTCTCGAGCAGCTCAGCAATTGAAAAGAGCACCCTGATCCTTTAAAGATCCGGATGCTCCTGAATATTCGATTTTGTAAACAGCCTTATTTATCCGCTCTTATTCTTTGCTCTACCGGAATTAAGTACTGCTTACATTTTATATATCGGCAGGATTTTAAATTTCAACAGGGTCTAACAGAACCATATCCCTGAAACGAGATAAAGCGCTACGCCTGCTGCAAGGATAATGACCATGGCCCCCACCGTTGCCACAAGATTCACCTTTTCTTTCTTTTCAGCACTCATTATTTCCGCCTCCTTTTGTCATTCTTTGCAAGTCCTTGCCGTTCTGATTATATATACGAAAATCAGGCGGAAAAAAGTGGTGTCAGACGGTCATGCTCTTTTACGGATCCGGTTCAGGACCGTTATTATTATGGGACCGAAAACATAGCAGGAGATGACCTCCCCCGAAAAGATCGAAAATGCCAAAAGAAGAAGCACCGAAACGCGTCCGGTCGCCGAGCCCATGGTCGTGATCCCGTAGCCGAAATAGAGGACAAACGGGATAATAATCGCGTTTACGAAAATCGTTGGTATCGGGATCAGAAGGCTGTGCTTTATATCAAGCTTCCCGCCGCATTTTGCTTTTATTCTTTTTGTGATGGGCAGTGTCAGGAGCACTGCGATCAGTGTCGCTAGCGTGCCGAATATCATGTCGATAACGCTTCCCCCGAACACATTTGTCAGGAAACACCCTATGACCAGCCCCCATGCGGCTGCCGGCGTATAGAAGATCACCACGCAGAGCGCCTCGGCAACCCGGCACTGTATCTCCAGATATGAAAACTGATATGTCAGCAGTGACAGTACAACATAAATGGCCGCCACCGTCCCGGCCTGAATCATCATTCCTGTTTTCGTCTTTTTTCGTTCCATAATTAATACTTATAAAATCCTTTCTCTCCCCAACATTTCAACATTCTATCGTAAGCAGTGCGGTAAAGTCAATCGGTTGAAGTGATATCGCTTCAGGAGACAGGGTGGAGACAGGGGGACGGTTCTATTGTCTCCTATCCCTTTTCTTGACAAATTGACCAGACATAGCCTTTTTCCGGTACTGCCGTGGTTGAAAGGGTGAGGTTTTCCGGGAGGCCGTTTTCGAGAAGATCTGCCAGTTCCCTTGAAAGGCCCTCGCCGGTCTGCTTTATCACTGCTTCTTTTGCTGTCCATAGCTTCATAAATTCAAGTTCGGGATCTTCTGCGGAAAAGACTCTTTTCTGTTCTGCCGGACTCATTGTCCTTTTCATAAGCGCCAGGTCCGGCTTTCTTTCAAGCGATTCTATATCACAACCTATAGGATGATCGTCAACCGCGCACATCACGGCCTCTTTGCAGTGGCTTAAATTGAAATGTATCTCAGGATGCCTGATAAGATACGGCTTGCCGTTTTTGCCATACCCGAACTCATCGTCAACTCTTATGCCGTATTCTTCAAGCAGCGCCTGACGCAGGAGCAGATAAGCCTTTGCGCACTGCACTTTTCCGGACAGGAACTTAAACCTGACCGCCGCCTCCCTTCTCCATTCAGGAAGCAGCGTCAGATCTTTTTCAAGTTCTTCTTCGGTTATATTTTGGATATCATCCAGAATCAGGATCTTCATATACCTTCTCCGTTTTGAGCCTTTCCTGCATCAAAAAGCCCCCGTGAAGCTTGTCACGGGGGTTTTGCAAGTCTAGTGGGACCGACGGGGATCGAACCCATGGCCTCTCGCGTGTCAGGCGAACGCTCATCCCAGCTGAGCTACGGCCCCATATGCGTAATACTATATCATTTACATCGGGCGTTGGCAAGTATATCCGGACGGACGCATGGGGAGACAGGGGGACGGTCCTTTTGTCTCCTGTTGCAGTTCACCGATCTCGCGAAATAAAAAAAGGAGACAGAAGGACCGTCCCCCTGTCTCCCCCCTGTCTCCCTAAAAACTGCCGCGCCGGTGAGGGCGCGGCAGTCCGGGATAGTTTTTATTATTCCTTGAAGAATCCTGTCTCGTCTGAAAGTGTTGTCGAGATATCATGCAGCGAGGTCGCGCTGTTTGAAAGGGTGGATACCGTAGCGGAAAGTTCCTGCATGGAAGCGCCTGTCTCCTGGCTCGATGCTGCGTTTTCCTCGGAGATTGCCGAAAGCGAATCCATAACCTCGATCACTGCATCCTTTGCGTTCACGCAGGCATCCGCATTCACTGAGATCTTGTGGACTCCGTTTGCGGTTGTCTCGATATCCTCGATCATCCTGTTTACGCTGGAGAAGGTATTTTCGATAACCTCCTGCTGCCTGACATTGTTCTTCTGAACATTATCGGCCATGCTCACTGCAGCCTGTGACGAAGTAAGCAGCATATCCATCTCCGCACGGATCTGGTCAGCTGACCTGTTGGAATCAAGCGCAAGCTTTCCGATCTCCTCCGCAACGACCGCAAAGCCTCTTCCGGCCTCTCCTGCTCTGGCTGCCTCTATTGAAGCATTGAGTGAAAGGAGATTTGTCTGTGATGCGATGCTTGAGATCGCCTCTACCATTCCATTTATCCTGCCAACCGCATCGCTTGTCGCGCTGATCTTTTCCGAAATATCGTTGATGCCCCTGTCCATGGTCTCGGAACTCTTCCTGAGCTCTTCGAGGCTGTTTGCCGACTCTTCCGATGCAATCTGCATCCTCTCGGCGATCTCTGAAAGCTCTCTCGTGGAATCCTGTACATTTCCGACTGACTCGCCGATCTTTTCGATGTTGATCGTTGCATTCTGGATCTCCTGAGCCTGCTGGGTCGCGCCGGTCGCGATCTCCTGTACGGCACGCGACACGCTTTCCGTATTGGAGGAGATCCTCTCCGACATCTTTGCGAGCTCGTCGGAAGCCGTATTCACATCGCCGGCTCCGTTTGAGATATCTCCAACTATCAGCTTCAGCTTGTCAACAACATCGTTTGTATTTCTTATTATCTGTCCGAACTCATCCGTTCTCTTCTCAAATCCGTCGATCTTTCTGAATGTACCGTTCGTCAGATTTGAAAGAGACTCATTAACTGCCAGCAGAGGTTTTGTGATCGTGCCTGAGAACAGGAGCGCAAGAACCACGCCGATGATTATGAAGATGACACCCAGGACACCCTGAAGGATGACTGTCCTGTAAACATTTGCAAGCGCTATCTCCTTGACTCGGCACGATGCCACTATCCATTCGCTGGCTTCAAGTTTTTCCCATGAGATCAGCCATGTATCTCCCATGAAAGGCGCCACATAGCTTCCTTCGGTCTTTCCTCCCCTCGAATCTGTATAGAAGGGATTCTGCTCCTGGGTCTCGGGATCCTCTGTGTCGACCTCCCTGAGCGAATGCGCAACAACTGTTCCCGTCCTGTCGACCATTACTATCTCCTGGCGGTTCTGTGTCACATCGCCTGCAAGGATATCGTGAAGAACGGAAACATCATAGTTTCTCTGCACTATACCTATGGTCTTTGAACCGTCCAGGCTCTTTATCGGAACAGAGAAGGTGATGATCGCAGAGCCCGTGGACTTTGAAACGATCATGTCTGATATATATTCGGATGCGCCGCCCATGGGAACCTGGAAATATTCACGGTCAAGTACATTTACACATTTTCCTTTTGTACGCAGCCTCTGTTCGCCGTCCGCGCCGGAAATCGCTATCGCATTGCCGTCTCCCATATGCTCATCTATAGCCTGCATCTGGGCAAAGATCGATGCCTCAACAGCCTCATCGCCCGGCTCGCCTTCGATATACGCCCTTACCTCGGGTGTACCCGCAAGCGTCCTGATAGCCTCGAGATTGGTGCTGAAGATCGTCTGCATCTGCTCGGCAACCAGTTTTGCCTGTGCCGTATTTACCTCATTTGCATTGCCTGTGCCCTGATTCATGGAAATGATCATGCTCACTATGGTCAGCGTGACCACGGGAACAACAATGAGTCCCGCCATCATCAGGATCAGCTTCGTCTTAAAACTGCTCTTTTTCATTTTCCGTACCCTCTCTTAATTGTTTTTGCCATGAGATCTTTAATGATACCCCGATTCGATCACATGGCGGATGTAGAAAATATTATATCATATATTTATGACTGCAACACAATTATTTATACCGGATGAGTCAGGTAATTTTATGTAAACCCTCTGTAATCGAGTAGGGAAAAGGGTTCCGTATCGCGCAAAAAACAGGCGCCCCCGCGAAGGGACGCCTGTGCGTGTTGATACTGTGTCTTATCTGACTGTTATCGTTATCTTCTTATTGATATTTGATGAAGAACTTCCATCCGTCCAGTCATGCTCCTTAGCCCTGAAGGTGATCTCGGATGATCCCCTGTAGTTCGCCCTGACGGTATATGTGATATGGTCATCCTCTGTCTTTGTATCGGTAATGCTGACTGCTCCGCCACTGATGTCATAACCATCCATCCTCATATCCGTAGCAGAAGATCCTCCATCTATCTTAGGATAAACCTTTACTGTAACAGTCTCACCGACCATCATCGTTGTTCTGTCTGCATTGATATCAAGGTTTGAAGGCTTGCTGTAGGATCCGGCATTTTTTACACCGCCCCTGATACCGTTGTAATAACTTACCACCCGGTAATCTCTTCTTACGCCTCGATCAAGACTCTTGTTGTCGGTATATGAGGTTCCTGTCAGATCGCTTCTCAGTTCTTTCCAGTCGCCGTTATCCCTGTACTCTACGGTATATGTAACCGGATAGCCCTTGTCTCTTGCCGCTTTTGTCCATTTGATCTCTCCGCCTTTTCTGTAACTGTCACCTGTGGTGACCTTTGCTTCATCAACTTCAAGAGGAAGGGATCTCGCAGTTTTTAACGCTCCGTCTGTAACAGTCTCACTTCTTTCGCTTCCGGCAAAAATAATGTAATAGTATTTTTGTCCGACCGTTGCACTGTTATCTATAAAGCTTCCCTTATCGTGCAGTACCCAGGATACCATTCCTGTCCAATAATCACCGCCTGCTCTCGGGTCTTTGGTTGTCCGAATGATCAGATAATCAGCCTGAACTTTCTTGAACTTGTCCCATCTCAGATAGATTCTTTCAACACCGTAGTTTTTCGCGATGAAATTCTTGATCTTCGCACCTTTAAGGGTTGCCATGCCGTGCGCCACATTCGATCTCTTGTCAAGATTATAGTTTTGATCCTTACTCTTTATATCGTATTTGGGCACGATAACATACTGATAATTAGTTCCCTCTGTCACCTTGTTTGGTGTCTTGTCGAAATACTTCGTACCATCCTTATCGACAAACTTCACATAGTCGCCGACCAGATTACCGCTGGTACTTTCCCAGAGTTCCTTATCTGATGCTTTTGTCGGATTGGCTTTTAAGGTTCCGGATTTTTTGCCCTTTACCTTTTTCAGGAGTTTGTAATCATCCAGCTTTGTAAATACCGAAGGATCCTTGCCGGACTGCTCCTCCTCTTTCGTGAACTCCCTCTTATATATCCAGTATTCCTTTACACAGTTGTCAAAACTCCAATACAGATTGATCTTGTCTATGGTGCCGTCAAATGCATAGATATTCTCCACCTTGTCAAGCTCTGTCGTGCATTCAAAGCCGTCTCCGAAGCCGCCCTCGGCACCGGCCTTTTTGTAGACACCCCTGACAGCATAATAGTACGGCTTTTCCGGAGGGAAGTTATTATACTGCATGTAATAAATATCCATTCCCGCCGCATCCAATGCATCTTTCAAGTCTTTGTTTGAAGGTTCCCATTTGTACAGTCCGCTGTATTTGACCGGCTCTTTGTTGCTTATCCTGTAGGACTTCAGTTTTTTGTAAGTTCCGTACTGTGAATCACAACGCAGCAGATCGAAACTCTTCAGATCGTTATCGCTGATGCGGTCCGCCAGGAACAGTACATAACCGCTCTTTGCATCAGGACCTTCATTTTCTCTGTGTACAAAACAGTTACTGCTGAGGGCCGGCACACCGGGAACCTCAAAATTATAGAGTATATACTGATCCATCAGCGCCTTATTCTGGGCATCGATTGTTTCTTTGTCCTTTCCTGCAGGCCTGGTATATTTCAGGCCGTTTACATCAAACACATAGACCTTTGCAGGACCGGCCTTCTTTTGAAGCACATTTGAAGGAGCCGAGGTATACTCCTTTCCGTGCCAGGAATAAAAACTCTTTACACGATAGAAATAAGTGTTTCCCGGCTTGAGAGTAAGTTCTGAATCTCCGTTGAAGAAATCTCTCAGTGCGTTTACGGAAAGACCCTTTTTGATCGCAAAGTCCTTTATCTCGGTCATATCCGTACTGTAAATCTTTGCAGCCTTTTTCTCGGTCTGCGCAAAGCCTCTCTTGCCAACCTCATCCTTTCCGTTTTCTGTATTCTTTTCAGCAAGTTCGAGCTTGTAACCGAAATCATTGTCCTCATAAAGCTTTGAGAAGCAGTATTCCATGCTGTTCGTGTCATAGCCCTGCTCAACATAGAGGAGCGAAGGTGCCGCAACAGTGATATAGCGTGCCTTCTCGGCCTTGTCCTTGTCATAGCAGATCAGCTGGAATACCGCAGGCTGGGTCGCTCTTTCGACAGCCGTCCTGCCATAGGTATAGGATGTTTTTGCAAGCTTGGTGTTATTATTCTTGTCCTTCCAGTTCTCGAGTGTTGTAAATGTCTCCTCGTTGTTGGCAAGCCTCTGGAGTTCATAATACTTGTATCCGAGGTTCTTTGCCGGATTCCATGTAACCTTGATGGTCTGGGTTGACTTGTTTACCACAGCCTTCATCTTTATCTTTTCAAATCCGTCCTCAGGAGCGCCGGAACCGCCACTGCCTTTTGCGGATGTGAAATCACGATGATAAGGATATTCTTTTGATCTGTCAACAACAAACTGCGCGTCATATGCTGCTACAACAGTCAGATCCAGATTCTCTGTAATCGTTGTCTTTTTATTTGAATCATAGTAATAAGAATAGATGGTCTTTTTTGCTCCCGAAGCAATATAATCGCCCTGAACACTGAGCTGGGCCGGAATGCCGTTTTTGCTGACCACAGTGATATACAGCGGGAACTGTGAATTATTTGATACCGTGATCCTGTTGTAGGAAACGAGTGTCAGCTGGACATCATTATCACTTATCGGGATAAATGCTCTTTCCGCAACTGTTCGCTTAACCTGAATTGTATTGATGTAACCCTTGTAGCCTGTGGCCGGATCATTCTGGCTGACGCCTTCGATGATAAGGGTTGCTTCGCCGGGATCCTCAGGTCTGTAGTCCCCCGCCACATTTTTGCTGACCTCCCAGCCTGTTGCTTTATAGAGCCAAGTTGCCTTGTAGTCCGTACCCTCAACAAGTATCGTGTCAGAGCTTGCCGTATTTGAGCTCAAGACCTTGAAATCAAAGCCGATGGGTTCGCCTACCAGCCCGTTGATGTCCAGCTGGCTTACGGTTACGCCCTTGGCATAGGACAGGTTTCTGCTGACGCTTTCTCCTGTTTTATAATCATTATGATTTATGCTGACACTGATAGTTCCGCCGCTGAGCGAGATCGTATTGTCCGAGATCTTGTTTTCGGAAGCCGCTGCCTCTTCAGGCTCTGCCTCATCCTCTGACAAGGTCTGTTCAGGCTCTGCCTCGTTTTCCGAAGCAGCCGTCTCTTCAACAGGACCTGCCTCTTCAGGCGGAGCTGCCTCCTCACCCGCAGGCTCATTTACTTCTTGCGGTTCCTGTGCGGGCTGCTCTGCTGGTGTCTCCGCTTCAGGTGTCGTTGCCTCCTCTTCTGCCGGAGTCTGCACCGGCGCTTCCACGGTCCCGTTTTCCGAAACTGCGTTTCCGCCCTCCGTCGCATAGACGAGAGCATTCTGCGAAAACAGCATGGAAAGAGCGAGAACGAGAGCGATTACCTTTTTGTTAAAATGTTTTCTCCCTGAATTCTTCATCATTCCTCCCTTTTGTTACCCAAATGAAACAATATGCAAACAAAACAATCATACATATAATTCGAAATAATATCAATAAAAATCGGGGAGACAGGGGGACGGTCCTTCTGTCTCCCTACATCCCATGTTTTTCATAAAATGAAAAGGAGACAGCGGACCCGTCCCCCTGTCTCCCCCCTGTCTCCTACTCCACTCCTTTGAGGGCATCGACCATGTCGATATTTTTCACTTTGCCCGAGAACATGAAGTTGACGCCGATCGATACGAGGAAGGTGCCCCCGATGGACCAGACATAGGTAGGAAAATACAGGATCGGGAACATGTCGAGAGTGTCGGAGACAGTTGTGCAGATGACATAGAGCATCTCCCAGCCGGCCCAGATGCCGACCGCTATACCGATGACGGTAAGCCACAGGTTCTGCTTCTGCAGGATTCTCCTGATCTTTGACGACGAAAACCCCAGGACCTTGAGCGTAGCCACCTCCCTCGTCTTTTCCACAAAAGAGAGCACGCCCAGATTATACAGAACGACCACTCCCAGAAGGACGGCCGCAAGAACCATGACATAGACCATGGCGTTCATTATCTCCATGGTTTCGGAGAAAGCGGCCTTCATGGCCTCTATGTTGAGGATCGATGATATCTCATCCTCTTCGGTCAGTACGGGATCAACGCTTTTATTAGTCAGGACCGCAGTGGGGCAGAATGTATACTCCATCTCCTCAAAAACATTTCTTTTCATGGTAATGCCCTGAACCGACGGATCCCGGTAGATCTGCTCGATCCGGGAATACTGCCACTTGTCGTCTCCGACAATATGCCATCTGACCCGGTCTCCCTCTTTAAGCCCCAGAAGACCCGCCATCTTTGAAGTCATGGCTATGCCCCTGTCCGTAAGCTTCAGCGGCTTTAATCTGCTGTCCTGGATATGGATGAAATTCCCTTTGTCCACGATAGTCGCGGAACCGCTCTTTTTCGCCGTATCCGAAACAAATTCAACGCTTTTTTCCTCTATCATCTGTCCCTTGTAGAGAACGGAAAGATCATAGGCATAGTCTGCATCCGCATCCGCCGAAAGGACGATCTTGTTTGAGGCCGTCATCAGTTCTCCGTACATCTTGTCGATGAGCCCGTTTATGGAATCAAAACAGCCGAAGCCGCAGACAAGGAGCATGGCGCAGCCCATGACGCCCAGGATCCCCATCAGGCTTCGAAGCTTGTTCCTCATCACATCCCTGATATTCCACTGTGTTGAAAAGTCAAGACGGAGCCACAGCCTGCTCTTTTCAAGGCCCGAATGCCTGACCTTTTTCGGAGCCGGCGGTTTCAGGGTTATGGCAGGCGGATCCTTCAGTTCCTTCCTGCATGAGAGGAAGGAAACAAGGGTTGAGACAAGGACAGCCGCTGCAGTCACGGCTATGCTCCTTCCCGTCATCGCGCCCTTAAGTCCCGGGATCAGATATGCTCCTTCAAACATCCCGAGTATCCAGGCGGGCATGACCAGATATCCGACATATGCACCGGATATACACCCCAGCGCGCTTATTATGAAACCGTACGAAACGTAATGCATCGTGATGGCTGTCTTTGAAAAGCCCAGCGCCTTCATCGTGCCGATCTGGATGCGCTGTCCTGCAGTGACCCTTGCCATGGTGGTCACTATTCCAAGAAGCGCGATCGCAACAAAGACAACGGCAAACATGACGCCCATTGCGCCATGCTGCTTCATTTCCGCATCAAAGGTCGCGTAGCTTAGATTCTGATCCCTGTCGGTCACTGCGATATCATCCCTGTCAAATCTCTTTTCCAGTTTCTTCTTTATGATACCGACCGAGTCATCACCGGAATACTCGTCATAAACATCTATGATCAGCTGGTTGTATATGATGTTTTCGGGATCGGGATACATGACAGGCGACATGAAAGCCGCGCCGCATTTTTTGTAATTGGGATACATCATATCGGATTCGGATACGAAATAGACATAGTCCGGAGCTTCGACCAGCCCGCGGACTATCGCATCGGTGCGCGTGCTGTCCACCTTTACCGAAAACCTGTCACCGACTTTGATGCCGTTACTATCTGCGAACCAGGATTCAAGCCACACCCCGTCCCTGTCCGGGTCAAAAGGCTCGCCCTCACAGAGCATGAGGGAATTGATATTGTTTTTTTCCAGGTAATTTACATACATGTAGGCGTTGTCGTATTTTTCTGCAGTCCCGGTAAGCGCCAGCCGCCTTTCAACCTGCTTCACGCCTTTTACTTTTGATGCGAGTTTTACATCATCATCGGAAAAACCCGCTCCCATGACCCACAGGTCGCTTAGATTATATTTCGCATAATAAGAACTGACGCACTGACTGCCGCCTGAGCTTTCGGTGTCGATCCCGACAAACACGAACATTCCCAAAAACGACATCAGAAAGATCGAGATAAACTGGGTCTTGTTCTTCATCAGATCGCGCCACATCTTGCGTATAAGCATTACCAGTTCACCTCGTCAGCATCCTTTGGATGTTCATTGTGATCGATCGAGCGTATGCCGCCATTTTTGACCCTGATAACGGTATCGGCGATATCAGCAAAAAAACTGTTGTGTGTGACCATCACCACTGTCCTTTTTTTGTTTCGGCTCATGTCCTGCAGGAGTTTGAGGACTTCTTTTCCGGTGTCGGTATCAAGAGCTCCGGTCGGCTCGTCGCACAGCAGGAGCCGCGGGTTCTTCGCGATGGCCCTTGCGATCGAGGTACGCTGCTGCTCGCCTCCTGAAAGCTGTGAAGGGAACTGATGCATGTGTCTTTCAAGTCCTACAGCCGTAAGTGCTTCCTTCGGGTCCGTCGTTCCGCTTTTGATATCCTTCATCAGCGCAACATTTTCATAGGCTGTGAGTGTGGGGATCAGATTGTAGAACTGAAAGACTACTCCCACATTTTCGGCCCTGTACTTTGTGAGCATATTATCCGAAAAGGTGGTCAGGTCCTCTCCGTCAAAATAGATATGACCGCTCGAAGCGCTGTCCATGCCGCCAAGAAGGTTTAACAGCGTGCTCTTTCCCGCGCCCGACGGTCCGAGGATCACTACCATCTCGCCCTCATCTATAGTGAGATTTGCATCCCTGAGGGCATAGAATTCATTCTCGCCCTGATTATATTTTTTGCATACATCCTTAAATTCGATGAGTACTTTCTTTTCTTCCGCCATGTCCTTATTATCTTGCGCTCTCCGCTTTTTTCCCGACGCTGTCATCGGTGATGGCATCGGTTATTACGACTGCTCCGTTTTCAAGTCCCTCGATGACCTCGATCCTGTCGCCGGAATCAGCTCCGACAGTGATATACCTCTTTGACACCTTGCCGTTCTCTATCGTATAGCAGTAGTCCCCGTCATCATCGGCATAGCAGCCCTCCGAAGGTATGGTCAGAACACCTTCCCTGACATCCGTGTAAATAGTCACATCCGCCTCGAGGCCTATATACACCTTTTCATCAGGCTCGTCGATCTTTACGGATACAGTCACCTTTGCCTTGTCGGAATCTTTTGCCTCGGCAAAACGCTTTATCTCAAAGACGCTCCCGGTGTATTTATTTCCCGCGATGTCTATCTCGCATTTCTGGTCTTTGGAGATCTTACCGATGTCATATTTCGATATCCCGACATCGACCTTCATCTCATCGCTGCTCTCCATCGTAAAAAGCGGCGCGCCCTTCGGTACCACGGTGCCGTCTGCTATGAAGCTTTCGGTCACGATCCCGTCGTAGAGCGCGTTCACGCCCGCCTTTCCTTTTTCCAGATCCTCCGCCGCGTTTTCCACTCCGATCTCGGAAAGCTCAAAATTATTCTGAAGCTGATCCTTCTGATAGGAATTCAGTATCTTGTTCTCATAGGTGTTTTTGAGAGTCGTTGTCTCTGTCCAGTTCCTCATGATATCCGACATCCAGTTTCCGTTTATCACGGTCTGGGCATATTCCTCCGGCGAAAGGGTCGTCGGGGGAAGCCCGGCCAGATCCTTGTTCAGATTTGCGATATCCTTATTCAGGTCCTCTATGTCGCTTGTCAGAGAATCTATCTCTTTCTGATCCTGCTTTGCCTGGGCATTCTGAAGTTCTATCGTCTTGTTTGCAAGATCGGCGTTCTTTTGCGCCAGGTTTTTGTTGATACCGTCCGCGATGCAGTTTATGTCCCAGTTTTCCTGGTACTGCCCCTGATTCACATAGTCATTTGCCAGACGGAACAGGGCATAGTTCTGTCTGTAAATATCGATATCGGATGAGGCCTTGTTGAACTTTGCCTGATTCGTATCCGATTCCTTTACCTGGCCGTTCATGGTATTTTCGGCAGCCTTTGATGAAAGCACTGCCCTGTCATAGTTCGCCGTCAGGTCATACAGGTCGTAGCCCACCGTTTTTTCGCCCTTTTTCACATAATCTCCGACATGCAGCCTGTAAAAATTTACGGGGGCCGTCACCTCTGAATAGTATGTCATACTCTCCATACCGTGTACGTCCCCCGTCGCATCCACATTTTCAGACACATTCCCTACCGATGCAGTGTCAGTGCTGTATTTTTTCGGACCTCCTACAAAAGCCGTCAGTACAAACCCCGCTCCCAAAAGTACCGCTGCCGAGGCGGCTGTTATGATGATCCTTTTGCCCTTCATGAAAAACCTCCGTATAATCAAATACGCCGTGGAGACAGAGGGACGGTCCTATTGTCTCCTTTTTCTGTTTGATAGACCAGCCGTTTCACTCCGGCCTGAAGGAGACAATAGGACCGTCCCCCTGTCTCCCCTGTCTCCATCAGGCACTGCGTCTGTTAGCAATTGCTAACCTTAATCATATTACCATATTTTTCTTATTTTTCAAGTACTTTTTTCTGATGATCAATGCCTTTCATACTGTCTGAACCCGGAAAATCATTGGTTCGGGCATCGGAAATTGCTGATTTTGCCAAATCCGATGCCTTTCGGGCTGTCTGAACCCGGAAAATCATTGGTTCGGGCATCGGAAATCGCTGATTTTGCCAAATCCGATGCCTTTCGGGCTGTCTGAACCCGAAAATTCATCGGTTCGGGCATCGGAAATTGCTGATTTTGCCAAATCCGATGCCTTTCGGGCTGTCTGAACCCGAAAATTCATCGGTTCGGGCATCGGAAATTGCTGATTTTGACAAATCCGATGCCTTTCGGGCTGAAGCGACAAATCAAGCCAGCCTGAGGAACGGTTCCACCGATTCCTATACTATGTTGCCGACATATCCGATCGAAACAAAGCCCTCGAGGATGGCTCCGTAATCGGTGCCTTCTTCCTTTACCGGCACATGAACGCCCTCGATCATGACCTCGACTCCTCCGTCGGGGAGTTTTTTTACTACATTGTAATGATCCTTGTAATAAGCCAGCCTTGAGACCTTTCTGTCCCTTAAAACTCCTTTGCACTCTGACAGCGGACAGCCCGGAAAGTTCACATTTATTATCCGCCCCTCGATATAGGGCTCTCCTATCAGTTCTTCGAGTATCTCATCAAGATATCTGTCCGTGACCTCATGGCAGTCGCATGCGCCCTCCGAAAGAGCGATCGCGGGATATCCCTGGAATTCTGCTTCAAAAGCCGCTCCCGCGGTTGCGGAATACTGGATGTCGGTCGCCATGTTATAGCCGTAATTGATCCCGGAAAGCACCACATCCGGGCGCCGCGGCATCACGGCAAGGCTTCCTACCCTCACGCAGTCTCCCGGAGTACCCGAGCAGGTAAAGGCCTGCACGCCTTCCTCCGGAAAGTCATACGGATGTATCTCAAGCGAATGCCTGATGGTGATGCTGTGCGACAGCGCGCTGCACTGCTTTGCCGGAGCCACCACCCAGATCTGCCCGTGTTTTTTAGCCGCACATACAAGCCTTTTCAAGCCGTCCGACTCAATACCGTCATCATTTGTGATAAGGATTGTTTTCATATGGTTATTCCTTCTTGTGGAAGACCATGACCCTGTCGTTTGCGAGCTCGTAGTAGGAAGCTCCGACGCCTGTCTCGTCAAGGTAGATCCTGAATAATACAAACACCGGGCTGTCGTTGTCCACTCCGTAGAACTTGCCCTGGCTGTTACCTGTGGAATAAGGGATGGTCTCGGTAGTATCATCCATCTTCTTTCGCGCCATCTTGTAGACATAGAACTGGTCGTCGCCCGAGGTTTTCTTTGGCAGATACTCGTCCGCGCTGCCCGAAAGCATCGAGTCAAATACGGTGCAGACCCCGTTCAGCATCGGACGGGCATGGAGCACGGCATTGAAATAATGCGCCTTGTTCGTCGTATGATGATTCACTCCGTAGACCACCACGAAATCCTCATCGCTTGTCAGCTTGAAATCGGGCGAAAACAGATATGCCGCGTCATGGACATCCCCGTTTGCATTGACATCATTTGTATAAGCTGTAAGTCCGTCAATGATGCCGATCTCGGTGGTCAGCTCTTCATAGTCATACTCACCGGAATATTTCTTTATCAGGTTATTTCTGATTCCGTCGAGGTTTTCCGTGCAGCTGTCAACACGGGCAGCCTCATGGATACCGTCTCCGCGCGGAACAAGCTGCATGACCCCAAAGGTATTCTTTTTGACTTCCTTTTTTGGTGTGACACGGAAGACACAGGAATTTTCGGAAAGGTCATCAATGTATTTATCATATGCATCCCTGTCCTCGGGCTGGGAAATGCGTCCGAAGAGACTGAAGGTATCCTTTCCCTTTTCAAGTCCCATGTCATAGACATCGGCAGGAATCTCCATCACATTTACCATGCTCTCAGGGTATCCGGCCTCATCAAGACATTTGACCACCTGCTCCTTCACATCCTTATTTGCGCACATGACGATCACTGCCGTCGTTCCGAAGGCGCTGTCACCGCTGTGCTTTGCATTCAGCATATCAACCGGGGCTCCGATCGAGCCGAAGATCGTATGATAAAGCCCTGTCTCCTCATCTCCTATGCCGAAAAAGCCCTTTTCTTTTGAGTAATCCTTGCCCTCTTTCTGCTTTGAGAACATGTCATAGGTAATAAAAGACCAGTACTTGCAGGGATCCGCAAGCTTTGTCACTACCACCACCGCTTCGTCCTGACGGAGCTTGAAATGCATGCCCTCGGGCGCAAAGAACGGATTCGGCACCTTCTGATCCGGAGCATCGGGGAGATCAAGTATCAGATAATCAGAACCCGCATTGTTTCCGAAGCAGGTAAGAAGCTTTCCCTCCGACGCAAGCTTTAATGTATCGAACGGATAGAGCTTCCCGTCCTGAACCTGAAAATCCGCTTTCTCAAGAGAAGCCTTTAATTCATCGGAATTGTCGATATATCCGGTCTTTTCTGCCGCTTCCTGTTTCTTTTTATGGAAGACGATGACACGGTCATAGACCACCTCGTAGTAAGACGCGCCCGTCCCTGTATCTTCAAGATAGGACCTGAAAGCCACAAGCACCGGATTTCCGTTATCCACTCCATAATACTTACCCTGCTCATTTCCCGTGGAATAAGGGATCAGCGCGGTATTCTCATCCATCTGCGTACGCGCCATCTTGTAGACATAGTACTTGTCGGCGTCCTTATTATCCGAAGGCAGCCAGTCCTTTGCTGTGCCTTCGTAAAGGGAATCATAGATGCTGGTCACGCCGTTCAGCATGGGCTTCGCGTAGAGTACCGCATTGGAATAAATGCCCTTGCCCGCTGCCGTATGATTGACACCGTAGGTAACAACGAAATCCTCATCGGAATCAAGCGTGAATTCCGGAGTCATCAGATACATCGCATCCCTGTTGTCGCCCTTTGCGTTAAAGTCGGTATAGTAGGCCGTCAGTCCCTCGGGAACGGCTATCTCACACGAAAGCTCCTCAGCCTCATAATCCTTTGAATACTTTTCCAGAAGTGAGCTCCGGATGGAATCAAGCGTCTGCTCCGCATCCTTTAAGTCTGCAGACTCATGCTCTCCTGTTCCCCTCGGGATGACCCTTTCATTCCTGTAGGGATCCTCTGAAACCTCTTTTTTGGGTGTTACCCTGTAAAGGGTGGAGTTTTTGGAAATATTTTTGAGGTAATCCTCGTAGGCCTCTTTATCCTCCGGCTGTGAAACTCTCTGAAGGAAGGAGAAGGTATCCGCTCCCTTTTCAAGTCCCATTTTGTAGGTTTCGGCCGGTATAGGCATCACATTGATCATCCCCTCGTCAAATCCCGACTCTTTGAGGAAATCAATGACCTGGTCATTCACATTTTTATTTGCGCCTATGACGATGACCGCCTCGGTGCCAAACTCACTGCTGCCGCTGTGCTTTATGTTTGTCATGTTCAGGGAGTTCCCGATGGAACCGAAGATCGGATGGTAGATGCCGCTCTCCTCGTTTCCCGCAGAAAACATGCCGGATATCTTTGTGTAATCCTTCCCGGGCTTGTTCTCGGCAAACATGAGATAATTGATAAATGAATAATACTTGCATTTTTCGGGAAGCTTTGTGATAAGGACGATCGACTCATCCTGACGCAGCTTGTATTCCCAGCCTCCCGGCGCGAAGTACGGATTTGAAGGATAGTTTTCAACCTTCAGATCGTCATATTTCGTAGCCTTTTCATCAGGCCAGCCCATCTCCTTTGAACCTAAGGATGTATTCTGCTCCGGGCTTGCCGGCATATCAAATACCAGATAGGCAGATCCCGCATTGTTTCCAAAGCAGCTTAAAAGCTTGCCCTCGGATGCCAGTTTTACGGTATCAAATTCCCTGAAAACACCCTCCTGTACATAGAGATCATTTTTCTCCATCAGCGACTTCAGCTTCTTTTCATCGCCGCACTCCGACGCCAGCACGGTGACGACACCCGCTGCAAGAAGCAGCGCCGTTAAGACGCCCAACACTATCCGGTTTCGTATTTTTTTCATCTTCCCAAATTCCCCTTGTCTGTTTTTTTCTGTCCCATGCCTCAAACTGCTCTGCTTCGGATGCGGCACAAGCAGGTTCTTATTATATCACTCCGAACATCATCTCACAATCATGCCGCAGGGTACATATAACGGTTGTTTCAGGGTACATGGATATAGTAAAATATCAGGGAAACAATGATCCGTAAGCTATGGGGGAGATAATATCCATATGAAAAAAATGAGAAAAAAAATGATCCGCAGACAGACCGGCCTGTTTCTGGCATTTGCCATGGTGATCTCGCAATGCGCCTTTGCATTCGGAACGGAGAGCCCTGACGATCCTGCTCCTTCCGATATCGTTTCTTCGGGTGCTGTCCCGGGACAGACCATATCGGGTGAAACACCGGCGGACGAAGCTTTGACAGGAGAAATATCTGCAGATGAAACACCGGCGGATGCTGCTTCGGAAAGCGGAAACAGAACAGCAGGCGTTTCGGAAAACTCTTCCGCAGTATCAGAAAACGGATCTTCAACCGATACCGGGGCTGATATGCCAACCCGCAACTACAGGGCTGTCAAGGGAGAAAACTATGCGGAAAGCATCTCGGTGTATCCTGAAGGCGCAGAGCCCGCAGCCGGCGCGGATCTTCCCACATCCTGGAAATATGAAGATTTCAAGGACTACATGCCGCCTTTGAGAAAACAGTCTCCTTTCGGAAGCTGCTGGGCCATGGCGACATTGGGCGCTGCCGAGATAAATGTAAGGAAAAAGGGTCTGATCACTGATCCGGAACTGAATCTTTCCGAGCTGCAGCTGGCTTATTTTTCCTATCATACAGTAACGGATCCTCTGGGCGGAACAGAGGGAGATATAAACATGCTGAACCCGGATGATCCGACCAATGAAAACTATCTGGATGCCGGCGGCAGCATGCTGCTTGCGCAGAATATACTGGCTTCGTGGAAGGGAGCCGCGGATGATGACGGGGATCTGGCCTATCCTTCAAGCTTTGAATCACTGCCGGAAATTCTTCCCTCTGAATATGCCTATCTGTATGACCGGGTGCATCTGAATGATTTCAAATGGGTAAACATGAAGGAAGCCGGAGAAGACCGGGATAAAGTCAAGCAGATGATACAAAAAAACGGAGCGGTCGGGATATACTACTATGCCCCGGACAGCTTAGAAGGCGGTGCAACCGGTGATATATACAACGAAGCAACCAATGCCTTTTATGATCCGGTCGACTATGGAACAACCAATCACGCAGTCCTGGCCGTTGGCTGGGATGACGGTTTTTCAAGAGAAAACTTTGTTTCAGGCAACAGACCTGAGCATGACGGCGCCTGGCTTATCAGAAACAGCTGGAGAGACGGTTCCTACGCGGACAATCAAAGCTACGATGGATACTTCTGGATGTCCTATGAAAACACGAGCATAGGGTCAAAGGGCTATGCAGCTGAATATGACATGGCCGATAACTACGATCATAACTATCAGTATGACGGCACCATGCAAAGTTCCGGATATTTCGACGATACAGACGGTATTCTCAAGGATCGTGTTGTATGCGCCAATGTGTTTACCGCAAAAGGCAGCGAACTGTTAAAAGCTGTTTCCTTTGTTACTGAAAAAACAAATACGGCATACAACATAAAGATATATAAGGGACTTGACAGCGCTTCAACCGATTTCATTCCCGGAAGCGGTCAGCTTGCCAAAGAGTTATCCGGAAATACCACCCTTGCAGGGAGCTGTATGGTCTCACTGGATACTGCAGTATCTTTGTCTGAAAATGAAAGATATGCAGTCTGTGTGGAACTTGAAAAAAAAGGATGCCCCGGTGTTTCCATGGCATGCGAGGGTAGGGTCTATGATCCCCGCGCCTGGTACTTCTGCCTCCCGTCTGCCAAACCGGGACAGAGTTTCTCTCTGGAAAATGACGAATGGGTAGATTTCGGGGTCAAAGAGGGCTTAAATTTCAGGATAAAAGCATTTACCGACGATGCTGCTGCGCCGCCACAGGAGCAGATAGATCTTTCATCTGCCGAGATCTCCGTAAATGATGTGACCTATACCGGAAAAGCCATGACACCGCAGGTGATGGTAAAAAAAGACGGGAAGTATTTAAGGGTTACCTCTGCTGATGCCGTTATCACCTACAGCAACAATGTAAATGCCGGCACGGCATCTGTTAATATACGCGCAAAAGACGGCAGCGCCAGATTTGCCGGAGAAAAAAGCCTGAACTTTAAGGTCAAACCGGCCTATCTGTCTGCATCCGTTTTTTCCCTTATCCACAAATCCGTGATCTACCCGAACGCTTATGCCGGTTTTAAGACCGTAATCCCGATGTCGGAGATAGTACAGCACTATATCCTGAGCTTTAACGGCACGCGGCTTGAACGGGGACGCGATTATGAAGCAATAGATTGTACCGACAGTGATTTTGCCGATGTCAGCGACAATGATATGCGCACTGACCTGCAATATTTTTCACTGAAGGGCAAGGATGGCAGCAACTTCCAGGGGACGAAACAGGTGCCGTTTTCCTCGGACCCGACAACTCTCAGTTCTTCGGATCTTTACTTCACGGGAATTGACGGCATCACAAAGTTTTATTACGGCGCTTCGGCCAACATAGCCGAAGCAGTCTATGACCACGGCCGTCCGGTGACCCCCGAAATCAGCCTCAAAAACAGCTCCCGCGGGGATCTGATAAAGGATGTGGATTATGAGATCGTGGGATATTCAGACAACACGGATGCCGGGGACAATGCAAAGGTAACTGTCAGAGGGATAAATAATTATACCGATGAAAAGACCTATACCTTTTCCATAAAGCCTTCCGTCTCAGACTGCAGTCACCTGCACACGCAGATCAAGTATAAGCGCGAAGCCATGTGCACGGTCAGGTCTTATTCCGGTGACCTGTACTGTACCGACTGCGGGATCCTCCTGAAAAAAGGAACGGAAGGATCGACTGACCCGTCCAGACACGATTACAGGGAAACACTGCTTGTCAGCCCTTCTTATACGGAAGACGGCCTGACAGAGCATGTCTGCTCCCTGTGCGGGCATACATATGCCAGTCCCATACCAAAAAAGGGCGGGGAAGCGGATCATAATGAGCTTATGAAGGATATCTCCGGCATAAGCGGCGATGCCATAGATGTCTCAACCGAAACAAAAACTGATGCAGGCGGAAATGAGATCACCACTACGGTGACCAGGATCGGAGGATCGGAAGTCGAATCGGTGACAAAAAATGCCGCCTCCGGAAAGACCACGGTCAGCTCAAAGATATGGGCAGGCGGTATAGAGCCCTCCTATGTCTATACCGGAAAAAACATAATCCCCTCCCTGCATCTGTATGACGGAACAAAGAAACTTACATCAAAAGATTATTCCGTTAAGTATTCGGATAATAAAAACGCGGGAAATGCCCTTGCAACGATAACATTCAAAGGCAATTACTCAAAGACCGGAAAGATGACCGTATCATTTTGCATAGCTCCCGCCGAACTCGGAAAGGATGTCATCGCGGAAAACATCGCCATAACTGCGGGCGGAAAGCCAAAGCCTGTCCTGAGGATGGTCTCCACCGGAAAGAAGCAGAAAGCCTCGCTCTTTACTGTTTCCTGCGACGGTGATACCGGTAAGGCCGGTACCTATGATGCATACATCACCTCTTCGGACAAAAACTATACGGGCACGGCCGGGATTTCCCTGACTGTTGTGTCCGACTCCAAAAAAATGCTGTCGTCCGGAAAGGGAACGGTAACTCCGAAGAAATACGCTTATACAGGTAGTGAGATCATTCCGGCGCAGAATGCTTACAGGCTTACGGTCAAAGGCAGGACCCTTGCCATCGGAAGGGATTATACGGTCACCGAAGTCATAAACAATATAAACCCCGGCACCGCCACGGTGGTCTTTACCGCCCTGCCAGGCAATCCTGACGGATATGCAGGCTCAGTCGAGGGCACCTTTACCATCACCGGCAAAAGGAGGCTTACGGAAGGCGGTGACTTTGCTTATGAATACAGCACGAAGGAACCCTTCGTCAAAGGCGGCGTAAAGCCATTTGTGACCGTAAGGGACAGAGGAGCCGTGCTGAAGAAAGGCTCTGATTATACCCTTTCATATACTGATAATAAAAACCCCGGCGAGGCGTCCGTTACCGTAAAGGGAAAGGGAAACTACAGCGGTTCAGTTGTTTTAAAGTTCACCATAGAAAAGAGCAGCATCAGTGATAAGGAGATCACGGTTATTGCCGCCGATACGCCCGCAGGCAGGGGAGGATATAAAAAGCCGAAGGTCAGTATCATTGACCGGAACGGCAAAAAACTGTCTTCGTCGGATTATTCGACAGGGCAGGTCACTGTGCCATCAGACCCTTCAAAAGAGTCCACCATCCCCGTTTCCGGCAGCGGCGCCTATACCGGACAGGTGAATGCAGCCTTCAGGTATTACGAAAGCGGCAGGGGGATAGGCAGCGCAAAGATCACAGGAAAGATACCGTACCAGACCTACACCGGAAAACCCGTGACGCTTTCACGAAACGATCTTGCAGGGATATTCAGGCTTAACGGCAGGGAGCTTGTCCCGGGAGAGGATTTTGCGATACTGTCCTATTCGGATAATCAGAACAGCGGAACCGGAAAGGTTACCGTGAAAGGAATAAACGCCCTTGCCGGAACCCGGACCGCTGCATTTAAGATAGTGCAGAAATCCGGAACCTGCAAAGGCGCTCTGGTAGGCGGGAACTGGAGATAAAACTCAGCCCCTGTAGCCGATCTCGTCGGCCAGTTTCTTTTCAATAACTACTATAGCATCCCTGTGAAGCCTCATGAAGGTCGCGGGACATTTGGGGTCTATCTTGTCATCCATCAGGAGTTTTTTTGCCGCATCCTGCTTGTTTCCGTTGATGATCATAAGAAGCGTCTTTGCCTTCATGATGGATCCCATTCCCATGGTCACGGCGTATCTGGGCACCTCGTCGCGGCTTGCAAAAAAGCGTGTGTTGGCATCTATCGTGCTGTCCTCAAGCGTCTCTTTGTGAGCTTTTTCATAGAGGAATTCTCCCGGCTCATTAAATCCGAGATGTCCGTCGGGGCCCACTCCAAGGACCTGCAGATCGATATCGGTTTTGTCAAGGATATCATTGAACTCCTTTAAGTTTGCCTCCACATCGCCGGTACCCTTTGCGACATAGGTGTTTTTCTTATCGATGTTTATATGGTTGAAAAGATTGTCATCCATGAAGAACCTGTAACTCTGGGGATGGTCAGGCTCAAGGCCGACATACTCGTCAAGATTGACCGAATGAACCTTTGAAAAATCAAGGCCTTCCTCTTTGCATCTCCTTGCCAGCTCCTTATACATGCCCACGGGGCTTGATCCTGTTGCAAGTCCCAGCGTACACTCAGGATTTTTCCTGACCAGTTCCTCGATCACATCGGCTGCCTTCTTTGCGCCTTCTTCATAAGTATCTGCTACAATTACTCTCATTTTTCTTCTCCTTTTTTACCCTTAAGTTTTTTGATAGAACTGTTTTTATTGTGAAACTGTCCGCCCTGCAGTCCGGACGTCTTAGGTCAGTTGTGCTTGACCACTATCTTTACCGCTTCCTTGTAGATGCTGTTTTCAGGGATGACTCCGCGCACGCAGGATACCGGATAAACATTTGAATCCCTTCCTATGACGGTACCGGGATTGAGCACGCTGTTGCAGCCCACTTCAACACGGTCGCCGATCAGGGCGCCTATCTTTTTTCTTCCCGTCTCTATGTTCTCTCCCTCATTGTGGATGACGACCGGAAGCTTGTCCGATTTCACATTGCTGGTTATAGATCCAGCTCCCATATGCGCCTTGTAGCCAAGGATGGAATCTCCGACATAGTTATAGTGGGGAACCTGGACATTATCAAAAAGTATGACATTCTTCAGTTCCGTCGAGTTGCCGACCACGCAGTTATTGCCCACCAGGGCATTGCCCCTGATGAAAGCCCCGGGGCGTATCTCTGTCTCATGCCCGATGATGCAGGGTCCCGCGATGTAATTATTCGGATAGCGTTTTGCATCCTTTGCGATCCACACATTTTCTTCCGGATGATCATATTCATCGGGACTTAAGGATGCGCCCAGCTTTGTTATCAGGTCCCCGATGCCGGCAAGGGCCTCCCACGGATAGGTAAAGCCTTTCAGATAATCCCCCGCCATGCTGTGGGACAGATCGTACAGATCATTGATCGTAAGTTTCATCAGATCCTCCTTTTTTACACTCCGTCAAAAGACGGTCTTATTATACGACAGATGCTCTCAGCGTACTTTAATCAGATGCCCCGAAGCCTTCATGGCATCAATGATCTCGTCAACGCATTTTTCGCAGTCCTTGTAGGTGGACGCCTCCGACATGACACGGAGCACCGGTTCGGTACCCGACGCCCTCAAAAGGACACGCCCGTCGCTTCCCAGGTAGTCCGTGGTATCGTCAACAGCCTTCTTTACCGCTGCATCGGCAAGGGTTTTTTCCTTGTCGTCAACCTCGACATTTTTCAGGACCTGGGGATACATCTTTACCTCGGATGCCAGAACCGACAAAGGCAGCTGAGTCTCGATCATCACGGTCATCAGCATGATCGCGGTCACAAGACCGTCGCCCGTATGCGCATATTTCCTGAAGATGACATGACCAGACTGTTCCCCTCCGATCATATGGTTGTTTTCCTTCATGTTCTCATAGACATAGCGATCGCCGACCTTCGTCTTTTCATAGGCGATGCCGATATTGTCAAAAGCCTTGTAAAGGCCGAAGTTGCTCATAACCGTTGTGACCACGGTATTGTTTGTGAGCATTCCCTTGTTCTTTAAATGCTTTGCGCAGATATACATGATCATGTCGCCGTTGACCACATCGCCGTACTCATCCACTGCCAGGCACCTGTCAGCGTCTCCGTCAAAGGCAAAGCCGACATCGACCTTGTTCTCTCGCACATATTTCTGGAGTCCTTCGATATGGGTAGAGCCCGCATTTGCGTTGATGTTCACGCCGTCGGGAGTATTGTTCATGACATGGTTTTTCGCGCCGAGAGCGTCAAATACAGCCCTTCCTATCATCCACGCGCTTCCGTTCGCGCAGTCAAGCGCCACGGAGCGGTTCTCAAATGACACGGGAGCGATGGATGTCAGGTATCCGATATAGCGGTTCCTTCCCGAATAAAAGTCAATGGTCTGACCGATCTTTGCTTCCGTAGCCGGCTCGACTCCCTCAAACTCCCCGTCAATGAAGCGCTCCACCATATCCTGCACTTCATCTTCCATCTTCTCGCCTTCGGAGTTCAAAAGCTTTATTCCATTGTCAAAATAGGGATTGTGACTGGCCGAGATCATGATGCCGCAGTCAAAGCCCTCCGTTCTCGTGATATAGCTGACGCATGGTGTGGTGGTCACATGCAGCAGATAAGAAAAGCCTCCCGTCGATGTGATGCCTGCGCTGAGGGCATTTTCAAACATATAAGAAGAACGCCTCGTATCCTTGCCGATCACTATCTTTGCCGGTTTTTCCTTGCTGTAATACCAGCCCAGGAACTGTCCGATCCTGAATGCATGCTCGGCTGTAAGCACCACGCCTGCTTTTCCGCGGAACCCGTCCGTACCGAAGTATTTTCCCATTTTTTTCTCCTTTTTTCCGTTTTGTTTTGACTGACTTCCTTTGGCTTCTTTTGTCCTGCCGTCGAAGGGCCGGGGCGTTCCTTCGGGGATCAGCCAGAGCTTGCCTTCCTTTTTGACGTTCCGTATCTTTCCGTCACGGCACAGCATCGTGATCCTCCGCTCGGTCATTTCCCATTTTTCGGCGGCCTGGTGAACATCGAGGTATTTCATAAGGACCCTCCTTGATATCAACTGATACATTTTTACATCAAAACGGTGCATTTGTCAAGATAGTTCCCGTGTTTTATGTCAAAATACTACAATTATATCTTGACATTTGCATTTATATCTTGACATTTGCATTGGGTTTTCATGTCATGTTATACTTGTGCTGTTGTTGTTTTAAGGGGTCTTCCACGCAGGAAAAGCTATGATCAGAATTCTGTTAAGAAAGCCATATCGGACCGCTGTCAGGGCCGCAGTCCTGTTATCATCCCTTCTTGTATTATCCAGCACGCAGGTCTTTGCCGCAGGATCCGTGCCTGCTTCTGCCGTCCGGTATATGAATAATAATAACAGCGTTGTGGATGCATTTCTTTCGCAGTCCGCTTTTGTGGGCAACTCCATCAGCGTAGGGCTTTCCCTGTACAACAGCCGTCATGACAATGTCCCTTTGGGAAATGCGAAGATGCTGGCAAAGGAATCCTATTCATTTGTCAATGACTTCAAGTCCAATACACCATACCTGCCGAAGGTTGACGGGGTGCCGATGAGGGCAAAGGATGCCATAAAGAAAAGCGGAGCCAGATATGTGTTCATATGCATGGGTACAAATGATCTGGTGGGAAATTCGGGCGCAGAAAACGCCACGAACAATCTGAAAAAATATATTGCCGAGATAACGGAAGCCAATCCGGGCATCACAATATTCATGGAAAGCTGCACTCCCTCAAGGCCCACGAGCAATGTGATAAATTCAAAGATACTCGAATTCAATTCCAATGTGAAGCATTTCTGTGATGTGTCACCGAACATATACTATATAGATATAGCATCTCCGATGAGCGATCCCGAAGGCTATCTCCTGGCCGATTTCGCATCGGACGGCAGCTGCCATCTTTCAAACACGGCTTATGCTTCATGGGTAGAAACCGTCAGATCCTATATCTCGGATTTTATCGATATAAACGGCCTGACTTCATTTTCGCGCAGTCCCGAAAAACAGACATCCGGTCCAAAGATTGATGAGCTTGTGCAGAAAATAGAAGAAATGGAACAGAAAAAGCAGATCCTGCGCTCCCTGCATCTGTCGGAGTGATTACCCCAAAAACCTGTGCTGACGACAGGCCCGGCCTTTGCCCGGTATTTCCGGTTCAGACATTATTTCCGGTCCTTGCCGGGTTTATCCAGCTGCTTGATCATATTGGCCATTGACAGAAAGTAATCGGCTTTCATTATGGCGATCCCCGTTTCTTCATCCCCAAGTACCACCAGACTGTCGCCGGGCTGTATGTCAAAGATCTTCCTGGCCTTGGCAGGAATGACGATCTGCCCCTTATCGCCTACATTGACAATACCGAACAAGTGCTTTCCCTTTGGCGCAAGGCCCAGCCCGAGATTTTCTTCAGGCTCATGATTTGCCAGTTCATCCAGAGAAACATTCAAAACATCCGACAGAATCCTGGCCTTTTCAAGATCCGGCAATGATTCCCCGGATTCCCATTTTGCCACAGCCTGTCTGCTGACACCGACCTTTTCGGCCAGGTCTTCCTGGGTCATGCCATGGAGCTTTCGCATCTCAACAAGGTTTTTATTAAACATATCATATTCTCTTCTCTTTCTTTATCCCAAGCACAGCCCATCTGAAGAACGGTATCCGTGATATTATCCCGTAAAGCAGGTATCCCGCTGCAAATCCCGCGATCAGGGCCAGGATATATGTAAGCACCGGTGGCAGCAGGCCGGGTTTTCCTATGCAGAATCCGACAACGGATATCCCAAGATAATGGAATATATACAGCCCCCAGCTGTGCCGGCTCATCCACGAGGTAAAAGCATTTTGAAAATCCAGGTATTTTGTGCCGGCTCCGAGTATGGCAAGCGACATAAACCATGCATAGGTCGTAAAAAGCGGTGTCCTGTTTGCAGGAGCGTCCGCGTACTGGCCGCCGAAATTGACCATGCAGAAAGCTGTTCCGAGCACAGCTGCCATGACAGCTGTAAGAGGAAGCCATTTTTTCAGCACATTGATCACTTCGTCGTGAGAAAAAACAAAATAGCCGAGCAGAAAACCGGTCAGATAAAATCCGAACCTGTACACACAGATGACGGGAGTGTTTAATACCTGAGCCGCCAGATGGATAAGGACCGCCGCGAGTATCAGCGCGATGATATTGGTTTTGGCTGCAAGATTCCACAGCCTGTTCTTCTCGATCTTTCTGATGGGGATCAGTACGATGCAGAACACCCACAGAAGCTGGATATACCATAAAACGCCTATGCCTGATGCCATCATGATGATGAAGATCACAAATTTCGGCACGCCCTCCATTTGCTCGAACGCGCCGGCAAGCGACATGTTAAAATACCCCTGGATGAACTGGAAAACAGCTAATCCGATCGTCGAAGGAACGAGAAGCTTTGCAGTCCTGCTCTTTATGAATTCCCTGTCTGTGTGCTTATCAAGATACAGCTTTGAACTTATGCCCGAAATGATGAATAATACAAGCATGAACCAGGGGTAGACTATATACTGATAAACATCATAATACTGCACCTCAAGATCAGTGATCTTTCCAACTGTGCCAGGCATCCCTTCACCGTTAAACATGTACAGAACATGATAGATGACCACCAGCACAACAGTGATCCACCTGATGTTATCAAGATAATGCTTTCTGGTATTGTTTGAGCTGTCCATAATTATTCCACCTTTCTGCATAATACCACTTTTGCAACTTTTATTAACATCAGTATATTTCTCTTCAGAAGTCCGATCCACCATGTAAAGTTTACATTTTTATACGGTTTTTGTTATTTTTCGTGGCACAAAAAGCCATCTATCTCATCAGCTGTGTACTCATAGCTGCCAAGCTCTTTCTTCAGTCTTTCTTTCTTCTCCCTGTATGAATCCGCCCTTTGCGGATCTCCCTTTTCTTCATAAACCCTGCTCATAAAGGAGGTATGCGCATACTCTCCTATGTGGTAAAGATCTTCATATCCGGCAGGCGGATCAAAACTGTCCATTCTTTTCGAATAATAACTGCCCATGATCTCGCCGTAAGCCCTGTGCTTTATTTCGTATTCAAATACACCGGCATAAGACTTTGCAGGATCTTCAATCTCACGGTTCGCATATTGGATTGAAAAGAGCAGATCCAGCAGACCGGCAGCAAACGCGATCGATGTTATTATTATCAATATGTTCAGAGTCACTCTCAGTATTTTATTCATGCCTCAACACCTCCCGGAGCTTCACTGCTTTCTGTGCACGGCTCATATCCAGGAACTCCCGTACCTCTTCCTCATCCATGACAAAATAAGTACGCATCGCAGCGTGAAGTTCTGTGTCCATATCCAGGATATATGCCAGATATGCCTCATTCTTTTCCGAGTTTTTCTGAGCCTCCAGGACTTCACAATAATCTTCCGCATACATACAGAAATTCCGGATATCCGTATCCAGACTGTCAAAGTATTCGGGATCATCCGACCTGAGTATCATCTCTTCCATCAGTCCTATGCACTCATAGTAATCTCTTGCGACATTCTGAACACAGCGGAACCGGTCAAACTCTTCCGGCGGAAGATTCATAAGCTCATGGGCATACAGGAAGCTCACATACTCAACATACTCTCCCCGCTCAAGAAAACCGTCCGCCTCCTCTGCATATACAGCCGCATTTTTCACAGCATCACGCCTCACAGCTTTTTCCTCGTCGGGATCGGCATAGTTTATTGAAGCCATCACGAACATGACGACAGTCCCTATCAGAAGCACTACAAGGATGGCCGCTTTTTTGCCCAGCCCCTCAACTGCGCGGCCAAAGCCGGAAACTTCTTTCTGCGTATCCTCGTATCTTTTATCAAACCGGCGCATGTTCTGCTCATGCTGCAGCGCAAATGGATTCTCCGCCCCGCAGTACGGACATTTGGGCTCCTCGGGTCCGATCTCGCGCCTGCAGTTTTCACATATCATCGCCCCATATCCTCCTGCTGTTCTGTTATCCCCTGATCCTGCAAAAATTCCTCTTTATGACGGTCGGTACGGCTTTTCTCCTGCCTGCCGGAAAGCCACAGGACAAAAAAAGCCAGCACCAGTATCACGATGACTGCCAGGAGTATGACGCGCAAAGCGGAGCTCATTCCCCTTTTGATCCGAATATCGCCTTTCTCCGTTTCCCGGTGAAGGTCTTCCCGGACCTCCTCCAGCCTGCCCATATACTCTTCTTCCTCTGCGGGCGCATATGCCGCCCCGCAATAAGGGCATCGTACAAGCGAAACATCATACTCTGCCCCGCAGTTCCCGCATACGATCTCCTTCATCATTTCTTCACCTTTTGGAGCGCATTTTTCTCACTCCATCCTATCTTGTCAAATATACTGCTGTATTCCGGCTTCATGTTTTTTATCTCATCCAGCCTTTTTTCGAAGTTTCCAACCGTCTGTGTATTCCCGGCCTCCTCAAAGATCTCTTTCAGAAAAAGCAGATCCGCATATTCTCCGAGCATGAAATAATCCATGTATTCATCCGCGATCGAAGCTCCTCCCCTGACCGGATGGGAAAGCGAGGCTGCAACACCATAGTTTTCCCTTTGCAGGTTTGACCGGATGGTGTCCGGCGTTATGGTATCATCCTCCACATAATTGAACTCAAGCTCGCCGACCGCTGCCACTGCAGTCACAACAAAAATAAGTGCCAGGATGACATTTACGACGATGGAAATAATAAGAACGATCTTCTTATTCATCTATGATCACCCCTTCCAGATATGACTCCTGCTCGATATCGGAGGATGCCAGATAGCTTTCCAGAGCGGCCTCATCCAGCCCGAGATAAACCCGAAGAACGATATCCGCTTTCTTCTTCATGTCATTGATATACGGCCCGTACGGATCGGTTTCTATCTTTGACCGGTCATCTGCATACTCATCATAGAACTCCCTGATAGCTCTGCGGCAATCGCTGACATCTTCCTCGGGCCGGTACCTGTCGGCTTCCGGTCCGAACAAAACCGATGACTCAACTTCCGAAACAAGGCGGTTGTAGTCGGAAGCTATCTCCCACAGCAGATTCAGATCATCATAGGGCGCTTCCCATTCCGCGATATTATGATACTCCATAAATGCCGCAAAGCCTGTATAGTCACCGGCTTCCAGATATTCTTTGATCTGCGCCGAATACTCATCGTATTTTTTTACCGACTCTTTCCTCATGGCATCAGAACGGAAACGATAGGCATTTTGCTTCACATAACCGGCAACACCGGTGGCAGCCAGAAGCGCCACCATAACCACAGCGCTGATGACTATCGGGATATTTCCCGAAAGGGTATCAGTCAGTCTGCGTTTTGTTTTTTTATTCTTTTCTTTGTAATCCTTCAGATCTGTCTGATACCCCTTTGTTTCCGTAACAACCCTGCCGCAATAAGGGCATTTTTCATCTGTCAGACCTATATCTGCACCGCAGCTGGTACACTTCATGATCTACGAATTACCTCCTTTACCGGACAGCTCACTTTGTTATTCCTCTCCCTTCAGAACTTGGATGTATACCACGGATGTGTTCCAACGATTTTAAATCCAATGGAACAGGCCAGTCTCATGGAAGCCTCATTTCTCGTATCGCAATCCCATACCGGAGTCTGTCCTCTTCGCAGGATTTCTTTTGCCATTTTTGCTGAAACAATCTTCCCATATCCTTTTCCACGGCATTCCTCTGCTGTTTCAACTCCGATATCCACATAATCTTTTGAAATTCCCGATGCAAATGCACAGGCCAGCATATGTCCGTCTTTGATCAGGCAATATCCGAAACCGTTTTTCAGGAACTCTTCTTTATCGGGCCATGAAAAAGCCGGTATGATCTTTCCCTTCATCAATCCATAATTTTCGGCTGTTATTTCTTTTAACTCTGTTTCCTGCGTCTGTGGTATGCTGAATTTTTCTCCTGCAAACTCAAAAATATACCGTTCGTATCCGGCAGCAATCGGTGTTTTCAGAATCATGTCTTCTAACCGACGATCGTTTTCGGCTTGCAGCGCCATACGTCCCGAATGCCCCTCCGGCGGATCCTGCATCATTTTCATGGTTTTTTCAATAAAACTTTCGTCATAAGCACCCAGGATATTTGCAAACCCGCAATAATGCCATATCAACGCAGCAGCAGGAGTTTCGTCATTATCGACGAATATCTCTCCCTTTTGTATCCCCTCCAAAACAGACAGCGGGTAAACTTTCTCTATTTTGATCCGGTCAAGCAAATGATCGATCTTTCCGTAATCTGTAAGTTTTATCATTATCCCTTTTTCACCTGCAATTCAGCGATTGATATATAGTGTTTTACCATAAACCTCTCAGATGCTTCTTTTTCCAGCATCTCCATGTGTTCTTTATTCCATGCAGCCAGCTGCTCAGGCGCCATCGACGCACCCACGCCTCTGCATGCCCTCATTCTTCCATGCCAACCCTCCCGGGTAAACGGAATGTCAACTCTGAACTGTTCCTGAGATAATAATTCAAAATATCTCAGGTATTGCTCAGGTACCAGGACCGGATGAACAGTGTCGCCATGAGCAGTCCAGTTTGGATTGTGCTTTAAAATGATTTCCTCACTTTTACCCGCTATATGATCTTCGTATGGAAGCCATCCCATATAAAGGATCAGGAACTTCCCACCGGGTTTCAGCATCCCGGCAAAGCTTAGTGATGTAACATCATGGTCAAAGTACCAAATGCACTGGCATGCCGTGATCACATCGAATGTATTATCCGGAAACGAGACCTCTTCCGCTTTTGATGTAAAGAAATCTATCTCCATCCCAGCTTCCTTTGACAACTCTTTTGCCTGCAGGATCTGGTTTTCAGCAATATCAGTTCCAGTCCATTTGGCGCCATACTTATACATATTTCTCGGAAGGACACCGGTACCGGTTCCTATATCAAGGACCGACTGTCCATCCTTGCACAGTCCCAGTTGCAGAATGTAGTCATAAAACTCCTGCGGATAGATGTCCCTATACTTAGCATAATCTTCCGATGTCTTCCCCCAGTCAAAAGCTCTTCCTTTATCAATGTTCTGTATTATCATATTAACCCCCCTTTCAAATCTTCTGTAGTATAGCACAAAACTACAAACACTATAAACAACCCAAGCATTCCTATGGCTCCGATGTTAAAAATCAGTTTACTCTTATTGCTTTTCATCTCATTCACCTTCCTCAAATATCAGATCAAGAATCTTTTCAACGATCACATTCAATGTCTCCTGATATGCCGCCTCATGAAGCTGAGTTCTGGACTCTGCCGTTATTGCAAGTAGTTTCGTAAGATTTGCTATCAGTCCGACATCAAGGTCTGCCCGTGCATATTCACAATAATCTGCCACTTTCTTTGTGATAATTGTTTCTTTCTCAAGATCAGGGATGAAACTCTCTGAAGACTTGATCAGCTTGTATTCATCCTCTATAGTCATGCGTGGATATCATAGTTTTAATCTCATATCCTTATATTTCTGAACCTTATCTTCAAAACCTAATTTTTTGTATAAAGGATATACTTCGTCTGTTGCGATCAAATCTATTCGACTTAGATGATTCGCCTTAGCATATTCAATCATATTGGTCATAAGTTTCGTACAGATTCCCATGCCGCGATATTTTTCTTCCGTGTATACGCTGAGAACCTCTGAATCCAAACCGTTCAGAAAAAACGGGTTTGCAGGTTTCTCAACAATCAAAAGATATGCTGCGGCAACGAGCCTGCCCTCCGCTCTTGCTACAAATGCGATTAGTTTATTTCCGAGTTCTCTTTCAAAATAGCCCGGAAGCTGAGCCTCCATACCTTCTTTTTCCTTGTCAGTGACAGAACCAAAATCGTCTATCATGTACAAGATTCTAAGTCTGACCAGTTCCGGAATATCGCTTATATTAGCAGTATCGTATACAATGCTTTCCTTATCCATTCATTTCACCGCCTTCCATATTCAATCTCCATAAGCTCCGTCCTCATAATCCAAACGACGTGCTCGTATCTTTTTTTATGTCCATAACATCATACAAATACAACTTACCATCATTTGAATGTCATACCTGCATGGAAGCATGAAAAACACTATATCTTTCTACTCGCATTTGACATCTCGACCATATTGCCTACCTAACAAGACAACAGTCTCGACTGTTGCTTCGGATTCCAAGGGTAGGGCAGTAATTTCTTTTCCCTTTACCGGCATAGGAAAATTGAATACGATATTCCTGATCCAGCAGCCGTTTTCTGGCTTTTCGGGGTATATATCAATACGCTCGATAAACGATCTCACGAAGTCTCTCTGCTCCACTTCGGTAAATGTATTATACAGTTTATCAAATGACAAAAGAAGCTGATATACATTATCTGCGGATATCTTCTCCTGTCGGATGCTCAGCATCTGCGTGTTGATCTCATCTATCTGCGTCTCGATAGCTTCAGCCTTATCATATTGCTCATCATAACGCCTTTGAAGGTCGGACACCTTTTTGTCATAATGTGGATCGGACACATCAAGGTTATCCATCTGATGTTCCAATCTGGTCTTGGTGCCGGAAACCTGCTTAAGCTGTCCACGGAGAGCCTTTATCCTCTCTTCCATCTCCGATGTATCCACAGCCGTTCCGATCTTCTTTTTGATGGCACTCTTAAAACGGTCATCCTTTACCATGGCGGAAATGATGGCCGCCACCATACGGTTCATTTCCGTCTGTTCGATATTTAGGCGGAATGTGCATTTATGACCGGTCTGTCCGAGTGTATTCTTGCAATAATAGTAGTAGCGGGTGTATTTATCCTTGCTATGGGCCTTAGCGATATTTCCATACAGGCTCTTGCCGCAGCACGGGCATTTCAGCAGACCGGAAAGGATATGCGCATGATCCATGTCATGAACCTTCTCCCGCAAAAATCCGTTTGCAGTACGCTTTTCATGTGCAAGCTGCCAGTCAGCCTCCGAAATGATCGCCTCATGACATCCGTCATATATCGGGTACTCGTCCTGCTCTACGATATGCATCTCATTACGGGTTCCGATCTTCTTCTCCGTGCGACGCCTGCCATATGCGATCTTTCCCATATATACAGGATTATCCAGGACACTCTTTATAAAGCCCGATGAAAATCCCGGTATTGTATTATTCTGTCGAAGTTTTTTCGTATAGCCATTATCATTAAGATATGTTGCCACGCCTCTTATACCGGAATTCGTATGGATGTAGCGGTCAAATATGATGCGGATAACCTCTACCTCATCATCGGCGATCAGGAGCTGCCCGTTTTCAAGCTTATAGCCGTAAGGAGCAAAGCCGCCGTTCCACTTGCCTTCCTTTGCCTTCTGTTCCCTGCCTGCCATAGTCTGCGTGCGTATATTCTCACGCTCGATCTCCGCGACGGCCAACAGGACGGATATCATAAGCTTGCCGGCATCCTTGGAAGAGTCGATCCCGTCCTCCACGCAGATCAGGTTCACACCATAGTCCTGCATGATCTGAAGGGAATTAAGAACATCCGCGGCGTTTCGTCCAAATCGTGATAATTTGAATACAAGGACATACTCCACATCGTCCTCTCCGCTCTCGACCTTCTCCATCATACGGACAAACTCCGGTCTTCCTTTAATATTCTTACCGGAATGACCTTCGTCCGAGAACTCTTCCGCTATTATCATATCCTGATACTCAGCATATTTGCGTAGCTTATCTTTCTGGGCATCCAGGCTGTACCCGTCCACCTGTATCGCAGTGGATACGCGGGTGTAGATATAGCATTTCTTTTGTTTCTTCACTGTCATATCCTCCTAAGGAAGCTGCAAGGTCCCGTTTTTCAATAATCTCTTGACCAATGGATTATATTTGTCAATTCCAAAATCTTCCACTATACTGGTGATCCGTGCTCCTGCGTCTCTTGATGAAGCACCACACAGGAATACACGCTCATCCTTGGTTCCGTAATCCAGCACAATGAATCTGTCATGATACACACCGCCGGTATGCTGCATGGTAAGCTTGATATTAGGGTATTCCCTGCAGAAATCGGTATATTCGACATTATGGAGCTTTCCGCTTCCGATATTATCGCTGAATATCTTGATATCAACGCCATCAGGAGCATTCTTAAGCAACACAAGTGTCCTGAGTCCGATATAGTTGTCTATCAGATAGACCGACTTCTTCGCCTGACTGTATATGGAAGAATAGGCAACATCAGCGCTGCAATACTTGGTATTATACATGAGCCAGCCGTTATCCTCGTCACTCACAAAGCCATTCATCATTTCAGCAAGTTCTGATTTGGTGACCACATCCCCCAGCTGCTCCATGACATCCGACATCTGTTTTTCAACAGACCCGAGATCCATGCGAAGCTTATGAATTCCAATCGTGTTATCAGCCGTTTGCATGGATAACTGCATTACCTCACGCTGACCTATCAGACCTTTGTTTTCAATAATACAATCCTTCATTATCTTGAAAGTACGCACAAGTGCCTTACTTTGCTTAGTTGCAAGTTCACCTTTTAAAACCGTCATAAGCATATATAAACCCTGCTCTGTAAATACATGGGGATTGTATCTGCTCATTGTACTTATATTTGCGGTCGGAAATTTCGTCCGCAAATCCTCTGTCTCTTCTTCCGTAAGTTCAAACATTGTTAGAGTCGGGCGAAATCGACCACCCAGAGTCGCATAGAATCAGCCAATCTCAGACGGATAAAATCAGCCAATGCAACCGTTCGACTCCTTTCTAAGATTTTGTTTTTACTAATGAGACCGGATCTCCTGCTGATAAAG
>JAGACK010000013.1 GCA_017614155.1 Lachnospiraceae bacterium | reverse complement strand
GACAATATAGTAAGGTACAATCAATGATACTCTTAAAACAGATGATCATCCTGTTTTTACTGATGATGATCGGATTCTTATGCAGGAAGAGAGAGATCCTCTCCGACGAAGACTGCTCCGGCATCTCAAGGCTTGTCATAAATGTTGCAAATCCGGCGCTTGTCCTCACGGCAGGCATCAATCCACAGGATACATTAAAAGGCAGGGAGCTGCTGACCGCGGCGTTCTTAAGCGTAGGCGTGTATGTTTTTCTTATAGCAGCCTCCTTTGCCATGACAGCCATAATAAGACCGCAGGAGAAAAACAGGGGCACCTACCGTGTCATGACTGTTTTTTCAAATATCGGATTCATGGGATTTCCCGTGATCTCGGCAGTGTACGGGACGAAGGCTCTGCTTTTTGCATCCTTCTTCATGATCCCCTACAATGTCCTCATATACACCTGGGGCATAGGCGCTTTAGGGGCAGAGAACAAAGACAGAACACCCTTTTCATGGCTTAAAAAAGTATTCAATGCAGGCGTGATCTCCTGCATCGTTACAGTCATGCTTTATCTTTCACAGATGCACATACCGGAATTCATTGAGACAACGGTGAAGTACATCGCAAATCTTACGGCGCCCCTTTCCATGCTGATAATAGGAGCATCCGTCGTAAAGATGGACATAAAGAAGCTTTTCGGGGATGTCAGGCTCATCATCTTCTGCCTGTTAAAGCTTCTCATCCTGCCGGTGATCGGTGTCGTTCTTATTAAGCTGACGGGAATGTGCACGCCCATGCTCCTCGGTGTAGCCATGGTCATGCTCGCGACACCTGTCGGTGCCATGACAGCCATGCTTTCAGGCGAGTACGGGGGAGATTATGATCTGGCATCAAGAGGAGTGGCTCTTTCGACCATCCTGTCCGTTGCAACGATGCCGGTCGTGTCGATGATATTAAATGTGTGAATCAGAGCGTGACCGAACATCAGCGTCCCTCTCTATTGAATTATCGCTATCATCGGTGTATCATTGTTCCAACAATTCATATGTAAAAAAGGAGTAGTAACCATGGCAAAAAAAGAAAAAGTCATCCTCGCCTATTCAGGCGGCCTTGATACCACGGTCATCATCCCGTGGCTAAAAGAAAACTACAACTACGAAGTCATCTGCGTGTGCATAGACTGCGGACAGGGAAATGAGCTCGACGGCCTTGATGAGCGCGCAAAGCTTTCCGGCGCATCAAAGCTTTACATCGAGGATGTGACCGACGAATTCTGTGAAGAATATGTCCTCCCCTGCGTACAGGCTCACGCTGTATATGAGAATAAATACCTGCTTGGAACTTCGATGGCAAGGCCCGTCATAGCCAAAAGACTTGTTGAAGTCGCAAGAAAAGAAGGCGCAACCGCGATCTGCCACGGCGCCACGGGAAAGGGCAATGACCAGATCAGATTTGAGCTTGGAATCAAGGCTTTAGCTCCGGATCTTCGCATCATCGCTGCATGGCGTGATCCAAAATGGACGATGCAGTCCCGCGAGGACGAGATCGCTTATGCAAGAAAGCACGGAATCCATCTTCCTTTCTCGGCATCAAATTCCTACAGCCGCGACAGGAACCTCTGGCATATCAGCCACGAGGGACTTGAGCTTGAAGATCCTGCTGCAGAACCCAACTACAACAAGCTCCTGGTACTCGGTGTATCACCCGAAAAGGCTCCCGCAAAGGGCGAGTACGTGACCATGTCCTTTGAAAAGGGCGTACCCGTGAGCGTGAACGGCACGAAGATGAAGCTTGCTGATATAATAAAGACCCTGAACGTTCTCGGCGGCAAGCACGGCATCGGTATCGTCGATATCGTTGAGAACAGAGTCGTCGGCATGAAGAGCCGCGGCGTATATGAAACCCCCGGCGGAACGATCCTTTATGCCGCACATGAACAGCTTGAGGAGCTGATCCTCGACCGCGAGACACTTCGCGTCAAGAGAAAGATCGGTGAAGAGCTTGCCCAGACAGTATATGAAGGCAAATGGTTCACCCCTCTTCGCGAGGCACTGTGCGCTTTTATTACATCAACACAGGAATATGTGACGGGAACCGTTAAATTCAAGCTCTACAAGGGCAATATAATAAAGGCCGGCGAGGAATCACCCTACTCTCTCTATAATGAAAGCATCGCAAGCTTTACTACAGGCGACCTGTATGACCATCATGACGCAGAAGGATTCATCACTCTCTTCGGTCTTTCAACAAAGGTCCGCGCCATGAAGATGGCTGAAGTCAGCAAAAAGGGCGGTGCAGGATCAAAGGCAAAGGCCCCGGCAAAAACAGGCAGCGCTGCAAAAACAAAAAAAGCTGCTGCTCCGAAGAAAACCGCACCTGCAAAAGCAAAGAAAGCTGCACCTGCAAAAAAGAGCCCGTCAAAGAACAGAAAACCTAAAAAATAAAAATGTCGGTATTCATAGCGATACTTGATGACAATCCCGCAGACAGAAAGCAGTCCGAGCGGCTGCTTTCAAGAGAGCGGGATGTCCGAGTCAAAAACAATGAGGTCATATATTTCGATACCTACGGAAGCAGGGATGCCATCCTTCCCTTCTGTACGAAATATGACCTTTTTTTGATCGATATATCACAGTCTTCGCCGGACGGTTTCATGACAGCCGTAGATCTGAGGCACCACGGCGCGGCAGGACGCATGGTGCTGGCATCATCAAAGATCGACTACAGGTCCAGATACAAAGAACACGAGGATTTCATCTTCATCGAAAAGCCCCTGGTCCAGAAACACTTCACGGAACTTGTTGATATCGCAAAGGAGCACAGGGCAAAACAGCCTCTGCGCATCGAGCTTCGAGGCGAAAAGGACACAATGCTTGTCACAAAAGACGAGATCCTGTATCTGAAGGAAAAGGGGTATTATACGATAGTCGCGCTGACCGGCGAGCGTACCTTTCATATGGCCGGCGGTATAAACAAGATAAGCCACGACCTGTCTCCCGACGAATTTATATATACCGATAATAACACCGCTATAAACATGGCTCACGTCGCATCCCGTGAAAAAAACACCTTCAGGATGTCGGACGGAGCCATCATAAGATTCAGTATCTTCAGCAAATCCGGGATAGTAAAAGCCTGGGAAAAATACGCAGGATCAAAATGAGTCAGGGATAAACCCCTGACTCATTTAATATCACAGTTTGATGTTCTTGAGCAGGTCTGCCATGCTGGTGGTCAGCGCCTCGCTCTTCGGAAGCTCGATCCTTTCACTTTCCGCTTCTTCCGGATTATCGAGCAGATCCTTTATGGAAAGACTGATCTTTTTATCCTTTATCTCTACGATCTTTGCGGTAACCTCTTCGCCTTCCTTCAGTTTGACTCCGGGATGCTTGATCCTCTCATTGCAGATCCTTGAGATATGGACCAGACCGGAAATACCATTCCCGAGATCTACGAATGCTCCGTAAGGCATGAGGCTTTCCACCTTTCCGGTCACGATATCTCCCACATGGAAGCTGTTCCTTTTTTCCTCCAGTTCTTTGTCAGCCTGCTCCTTTAATATGACCTTTGCCGAAAGCACAAGCTTTTTCCTGTTGGGATCAACCGTTATAACCCTGACCCTGAGCGTTTTTCCAAGATATTCATCGAGATTATCCACAAAGTCCATTGAAATCTGAGATGCCGGGATGAACGCGCGTATCTCTTCGACATAGGCGATGAGCCCTCCGTTTACCATTCCTCCGACCTTGACATCAAAATCCTCTCCGGAATCCTTCATTTCCTTTACATGCTGCCACGCTGCGGCATTTGCGGCTTCTTCTTCGCCCTCTACCTTTCCGCTCATCACGTCGCCGTTTTCAAGTCTTTCAAAAGACTCATCCAGTTCCTTTTTGAAATCATCCATTGTCTCTGCCATTTTTCTCCTCCTTAGCGTGAGTCCAAGCTCAGACTCATTTCTATATGTCTCCTGCTGCTCCTATGCCCATGAGCGGATCAGGCGTTGCCGCCTGGCCTCCGGTCAGATCAGTTCCCGGCAGGATCTGCTCTGTCGTTGTCGGAGCGGGAGTCGTGCCGGTGTTCTGATTTCCGGCATTATTATTATTCTGATCATTTGCCTCATTTTCAGCGCCGTTCCTCAGGTAGGTCTTTGCGCTGTCAAGGAATTCCGAATCCGGGAAATTGTTGACCAGCGACGAATAAAGCTCGGTCGCCTTGTCCGAATCTCCCAGATTTCTGTATGAGGATGCCAGATAATAAAGGACTTTATCGTTTGTCGGATCTATGTTATAGGAATTCTGAAGGTTTGTGATCGCCTCGTTATAATTGTCCCCTTCGTAGGCCGCCATTCCCTTCTGCGTATATTCCTCGGCCGCCTTTTTTGAAACATTTGAATTGAGATATCCGTACAGGGCATTGAAGGCATCGGAATAAGCGATCTCCTCTTCTCCCTCTTCATTTTTTCCCTGGACAAGTTCCTCGAGGATATTTGAAGTCGCTATGACATCATCAGGATGCTCTATATAATTGAGTGCCGCCTTCGCCAGTATATCATAGGTCTCAACAAAGCTTCCTCCGCCCGAAAGCGCTTCTACCCTGTCTCTTAAGTCCCTGTTCTCGACCGACAGGGAGCTTATCTTTTTGTTCAGTTCATCTATGTCAGCGCTCTTTGCCGTTAGCTCATTGCTGACCTGTACCATCTCATCGCTGTTTTCGGCAGCTGATGACCTGATACGGGCAGGCAGGACCAGAAACCACATCAGCGCGATACCGACGGCAAGTCCTATGAGGATATTCAAGAATGTTGAAGAGCCTCCTCTTTCCGGAGTGTTCAGAGGCTGGATGATAGTCTCATTCCCACTCTGGTAAACTATGGACTCGCTTGAAGCCCTGGTGTGCGATCCTCCCCTCCTTGAGGAAGGAAGGGCATTTCCGTCCCTTTCTTCAAGCGCCGCCTCGGCCTCGCGAAGGTATGATAATATAAGCGTATTGTTCTTGTCTATCTTCCTGCCGTTTTCAAGCGTCTTTCTTGCGCGCCCGAACTCTCCGGTATGCAGATAGAGAAGTCCCAGCAGCTGGTATGCGACTATCAGATTGGAATTCATCTGGAGGACTTTTTTCAGCTGGATGATAGCCAGATCGTAGCTTTCCTGATGACAGTAGGCAAGGGCCTGATTATACTTCATCAATGACTGGTTGATTCCGGTAAGCCTGGTGGGATTGGACTGTATCTCCTCTATGAAATCGTCAGCCACATTCCTGTCGGGCTTGATATTCTTGCTTATAACCCACTCGGAAAGCGCAGCTACGGCCTCTCCCATCTCAAAATACACAAGTCCCAGGAGATTCCTGGCGTCAATATTGTTCCTGTTGCATTTCAAACTCTGGCGCAGAGACTCAACAGCGCCCGAAAGATCCCTGACCTGCGCTTTTTTGAGCCCGTCGTTATAATACATGTTCGACAGGCGCATTATCCTTCTGTATATTCGTATGTCGGTGCCGCAGTTTGTACAAAAATCATTTCCGGACAATACGGCGCCACAGTTAAAACACCTCATCTGGCGTGCCCCGGTTTACTTCATTTTCATCCGCCGAAAACCTTCCGGTCACCGGCAGTCATCCTCACTCTTCATAGATACGGCTTGCCTCTGTAAGCTGTATCATCAGGTCAACCACATCTATGACATCGGTATGGTGGATATATGTTTCCGCATCCTCTACCTCAAGAGACGGATGAAACTTTTTCAGTTCTTCCTCAAAATCAAGCATCTTCAGCCCTCACAAACAATTCATTATGATAATATAACAACCCTGCTTTTTCAAGTTTCCATCATCCGTAGTTCATCACGGGATGGATCTCCAGATCACCGTTTTCATTCTTCCTGAATTCAACACGCCTCTTTTCCTCATCCTCATTAACATACTGCTGTCCGTCCAGCTGAACGACAACCCCGGGAAAGACCGTATCCGACACAAATATCTTTGAATCCGACGACCTGTCTATGAGACTGCAAAGCGATGCGTAATTCTTTTCCGCTGTATTCAGCTCCGCCATGGCCTCTATCCTTTTCTTTACCATCTCGTTCTTTTGCTTGACCTCAATGTCCTCAGCCGTACCGAGACGTATGCTCCTTTCGATGATCTCCTCTTTGTCGGTGAGGCTCTTGATCGTCTCCTTTGCAGACTTCATCTGCTGCTCATACCTGATCTTCTGTCCCGACACACTGTCCCTGACGCCTGTGGCGATCACGGTTCTGATGTAGGCATCGTTTCCTGCAAATTTAGTCTCTATACCAAGCATGCCGTACACATTTCCCGCAACTATGCTCCCGTTCTTTGCCGTTGTCCGGATGAACCCCCTTGCCACTACGGTACTGTCAAGGATATAATTTGAATTCACATCGCCGTCTGTGTGGATATTTGCATATTCGATGAAATCGGCATTGACATTCCCGTGAGCCGTGATCATGCTCTTATCTCCGCCGAGGATCCCTCCCTTGACTATGACATCCGTTCCGGCAACAACATTTCCTCCCTCAAGGATACCGTCGATCGTCACGCTCTTTGTGGCCGTGATAGTCACTCCCGCGGACACATTTCCGTGAACAATCACATCTCCCTTGAATTCGACATTTCCGAAAACACTGTCGATGTCGGTTGAATACTCCTGTACATCGGAGATCCTGATATTTGTATTTGTGACTTCAACCCTTCCTGCTATCTTTGCGCGATAGATCATGTTCTCGGGATTATAATCAACATTTGTGCATATGAGCGGACGAAGCTCCTTTGCAGGCTTTGCCGGGATGAGCTTTGCCTTGACATCGGAACCCGCAGTTCCCTTTACCGCAGGATGATACATGGCGATGATATCATCCACATCCACGCAGGTTATCACATTCACGCTTGCGTAATCCACCGAGCCGTCTTCCCTTATGGCAGGTTTCTTGTTCTTTTCTATGTCAAAGATGAATTCAAAATAACCATCCTTGCCTTCCTCGGATTTTTTTCCCTCTGCGACCAGGACTTCCCTGTCGTAGATCCCTTTCTTGATCATGGCGTTTATCTTGGACGAATTAAGTCCGTAAACCACGCCGTTTTCAGAAAGGATGCGCTCTATATCCGAATAGTCGTATTCCTGCCCCTCTTCAGGTCTTTCAAGCTTCAGCCATGCCTCCATATTGTTGTTCCTGAGCATGACAGCGCTTTTGGGTTTATTTGTCATCTCATCAGCCATAACCACACCGCCCCTTATCCTTACTTCATCAAAGCCAGTCTTTCTTTTACTTCATTTAACATTTTTTCGTAATTGACGCGTTTTTCTTTTTCCTCTTCGATCTTTGCAGCCGGCGCCTTGCTTAAAAACTTCTCGTTTGAAAGCATTGAATCCGACCTTTTGAGTTCTCCCTCAAGTCTCTTCACTTCTTTTTCAAGCCTTGCCTTCTCCTCGCCTATATCCACCAGTTCCGCAAAAGGCATGCAAAGTGAAGCATTCGGCACCACTACCGAAACGGCATCATCAGGTATTCCCGTCTTGTCCTTTTGATATGCCACGCTTTCCGCTCCTGATAGTATCGTAAAGAAAACCTCGCAGCTTCTGAACGCGTCGAGCACATCTTCCTTTTCGGATACAACGGTCACATCTGCTTTTCTTGAGGGCGCGACATTCATTGAAGACCGTACATTTCTGATGCCCTTCACCGCTTCCTTTACAAGCTCCACATCCTTCTCTTCCTTTGCGAAACCGTATTCCTCTCTGAATACAGGGAATTCGGATATCATTATCGACTCGGGAAGATCGTCATCCTTCGTCGCCTCTTTTATTATGCAGTAAATCTCCTCAGTCACAAACGGCATGAAGGGATGCAGGAGCTTCAGGGCGGTAATAAGGACCGTCTTCAGAGTGAACCTGGCCGCGTTGCCTGCTGCCTCATCATCGCCGCGAAGCCTCGGCTTTACCATCTCTATGTACCAGTCGCAGTATTCATCCCAGATGAAGTCGTATATCTTTCCTGCCGCTATGCCGAGCTCGTATTTTTCCATGTTCTCAGTCACTTCGCGGACCGTACCGTTCATCTTTGAAAGGATCCAGCGGTCAGCAGTCTGAAGGTCGCTTTCCTTCGGAGTGCTTATCTTTTTCCCTTCAAGGTTCATCAGAACGAATCTGGACGCATTCCAGATCTTGTTCGCAAAATTCCTCGAAGCCTCTATCCTGTCATAGGAAAACCTCATGTCGTTTCCGGGGGCGTTTCCTGTGATCAGCGTAAACCTGAGCGCGTCGGCTCCGTACTTTTCAATGACCTCCAAAGGATCGATCCCGTTGCCTAAGGACTTTGACATCTTTCTGCCCTTTTCGTCGCGTACCAGACCATGGAAGAGCACGGTCTTAAACGGCCTTTCTCCCATCTGCTCGTAGCCTGAAAAGATCATCCTGATGACCCAGAAAAATATGATGTCATATCCGGTGACCAGGACATCAGTCGGATAAAAGTATTTAAGCTCAGGCGTATCATCGGGCCAGCCGAGAGTCGAAAACGGCCAGAGCGCCGATGAGAACCATGTATCAAGAGTATCCGGATCCTGTTCAAGGTTTGCGCTGCCGCACTTTGGACATTTGCCGGGATCCTCGCGTGATACTATGAGTTCCCCGCAGTCCTTGCAGGTGTAGGCCGGGATCCTGTGTCCCCACCAGAGCTGCCTTGAAATGCACCAGTCACGGATATTATCGGTCCAGTTGTAATATGTCTTTGACATGCTTGCGGGCACCAGGCTGATATCCCCTTCCTTCACGCCCTTTACCGCAGGCTTTATCAGCTCGTCCATCTTTACGAACCACTGCTGCTTGACCAAAGGCTCGATAGTCGCTCCGCATCTGTCATGAGTGCCGACATTGTGGGTATAATCCTCGATCTTTACAAGGAGACCCATCTCATCAAGTTCCTTTACGATCGCCTCACGCGCCGCATACCTGTCCATTCCGGCATACTTCCCGCCGTTTTCGTTGATCGTCCCGTCATCGTTCATGATATTGATGATCTCAAGATCATGCCTCTTTCCGACTTCAAAGTCGTTCGGGTCATGGCCGGGAGTGATCTTTACAACACCGGTCCCGAATTCCATATCAACATAGGAATCGGCTACTACCGGCATTTCCCTGTTCATGATCGGGAGCATGACCTTCTTTCCGATGAGGTCCTTGTATCTTTCATCCTCGGGATTTACCGCGATTGCGGTATCTCCGAGCATGGTCTCCGGACGGGTCGTGGCAAATTCAAGGAAATCATCTGTCCCTATTATCGGATATTTGATATGCCACAGATGGCTTGCCTGATCCTTGTACTCAACCTCCGCATCCGAGATCGTAGTCAGGCACACCGGGCACCAGTTTATGATCTTCGCGCCCTTGTAGATGAGTCCCTTGTCATACATCCTGCAAAAGACCTCCTTTACGGCCCTGTTGCAGCCCTCATCCATCGTAAAGCGCTCTCTGTCCCAGTCACAGGAGGACCCCAGCTTTTTGAGCTGGCCCACGATAGCTCCGCCGTATTCCTTCTTCCATTCCCATGCGCGCTCCAGGAATTTCTCACGGCCAAGCTCATGCTTGTCTATGCCTTCCTTCTTCAGCTCATCAGTGATTCTGACCTCAGTTGCTATGCTCGCGTGGTCTGTTCCGGGCTGCCAGAGCGTATTGTAGCCCTGCATCCTCTTGAACCTGATGATGATGTCCTGCATGGTCTCATCAAGCGCATGCCCCATGTGAAGCTTTCCCGTGATATTTGGCGGCGGGATCACTATAGTAAAGGGCTTTTTGCTCTCATCAACCTGCGCATGAAAATATTTCTTTTCGACCCATCTGCTGTAGAGTCTGTCTTCCATTCCTTTCGGATCGTAATTCTTTTCCATTGAAGAACTCCTTGATCTTTGATTATCCCGTGCAGCCGTCATGTCTTTCCCCTGACAGCAAAAAATCAATGACGGTCATATTTCCCTGACAGCTGATTTCCCGTTTACAATAAATAATAACGACAATACACAGTTTGCCGTTATTATATCACATATTCAATAAAAATAGAACAATTTTATGTAAACCATATATTTATACTGCTACTCATTTTTTCGTCCCATTTTTATTCCAGGGGATCGATTTCTCACTTTTCTTCTGTTTCCGATCCCCTTTTGTCTTTTCTATCCAAGTTTTTAAACTTAAAAGGGGATCGAATTTGCACTTTTTTCTGTTTCCGATCCCCTTTTGTCTTTTCTATCCAAGTTTTTATACTTAAAAAGGGATCGAATTTGCACTTTTCTTCTGTTTCCGATCCCCTTTTGTCTTTTCTATCCAAGTTTTTATACTTAAAAAGGGATCGAATTTGCACTTTTCTTCTGTTTCCGATCCCCTTTTGTCTTTTCTATCCAAGTTTTTAAACTTAAAAAGGGATCGAATTTGCACTTTCTTCTGTTTCCGATCCCCTTCCCTGTATCAGTATAATAAGAGCCTCCCGGACATCACCGTTTCAGCCACTTCAGCTTCAGGTCGGTTCTGTAGAAATCCTTGGTGGTGCAGCCGGCCCTGCCGCCACCGGCACAGGCGCACGCGCAGGCACAGGCGCACGCGCAGGAGCTGTGTGCACAGGAACTGTGGCTTGACGCCCCGCGGCCGGAAGATCCGGACGATGCTATCACATCCCAGAAAGAAGTCCTGGCAGCTGCGGGATTCGGGACCACATGCACTCTCATGTAGGTATTCGGAGTATCACTGTATCTGTACTCTCCCTCCGTTTCATACTTCTTTCTGGCTTCAGGCGGCAGCTCCTTCTCCTCGACTATCTCCTCGCTCTTTATAAAGCTGTGGCCGCAGTACTCGCACTTGGTCATGCCTTCGCCACGCACCGATCCGCAGCTCGGACACGAATCATAATAAACAACCTTTGTCCTCGTGATCTTTTTTGCGGGAGCAGTCCCCAGGCCTTTGGTTGCAGAATATGAACAGCTGACGATCAGCTTGATCACGACAAACATGAGCCCTGCCGGCATCGCCGTGAAAGCAGCAAAACCTATGATGATATAGATCCAGTCAACAAAGCCGTAATCTTCGCTCCCCGACGTTCCCTGCTCTATCATCTTGCTCTCGTCGAATGCGTAGGCATCATTCGGATAGGTGACCTGTATGGTAATCTTGTCGCCAGGCGCGACATCGCGCTTCATCCATACCAGATTTCCCACGAGCTCATAGCAGTACGGATCCCAGCTGTACGCTTTCTCCGCCTTCCATCTCACCTTCATCTCATCTATGGTGATATTGTCAAACCACGCAGGCGTGAAGGAATAGACCGTATAACCGTCCTCAAGCATGTTGACCCTGTACAGGTAATCCTGCACGACGCTGTACTCAAACACGATCACTTCGTCTTTATAATATTCCCTGTCAAATGTAACCCTTATAAATGAACCGCCGTCACTGCTGTACTCGATGCTTTTTATATTGTCCGAAAGAGCCGTGACCTGCGAACAGTGACTGTTGGGAACACCGATTTTCACCCATGAAAGCGGCCCTTCGCTGTCCGAATCAAGGACCTTCCATTCGACATGATATTTCAGAGTCACAGTCGCATCATCATTGACTGACGCATTTATCTCATAATCAACGATCTCATCAAGAGGAGCCGCATACACGCCGGTACAGGCAAGCAGGCTGAAAAACACCGCAGCAAAGATCCCCATAATAAAACCTTTAAGCCTGTTTCTCATGCGATCACCCCCTTTCTCAAAGGGCACATCCCGGACATCTGCGCCGAGTATTCCCGTCTTTTTCTGCATTCTTCACCTTCCCATATCGCGCTCCAGTCATCTGCCAGCATATCCCCGAGGACATCATCAGAAAGCCAGCTCTGACACGGCACAGCCTTTCCTCCCGGTGTAACTGCCATATTTGAAAGACAGGCTCCGCAGGTGGGCGTTGCTATGCTCAGGCTTTCACAAAGTTCTTTATCCACCCATCCCGGAGAAGTGAAGCTGATCTCCATCTCATTTTCATGACAGAAGTTTACGGCGCTGCTGAGTATCTCGCTCATCTCTTCTTTTGAAAGCTGAAGGCTTTCAGATCCTGGAAGCGCTGCATTTCCGGTAGTGATAAGTCCGGAGCAGGTGACATACATCACTCCGAGTTCATGCAGAAACTTCAGGGTATCCGCATAGTTTTTATTAAGCGTGCATAACGGCGTGTTCACGCTCACGCTCATCCCGGCCTCAAGCGCGTTTTTGATCCCGTCAAGAGTTTTGTCAAAGCCGTCAGCCCCGACGAGCTTATTATGGATATCTTTGTCGTGCGAGTAAAATGTGATCTGAATGCTGTCAAGGGATGCATCCTTCAGCCTGCTGCAGTACTCCTTTGTAAGCTTCTGACCGTTCGTGTTGAGCCTGGTCACAAACCACTGCCCGTAATCGATGAGATCTATGAGATCCTCCCTCATGGTCGGCTCTCCGCCCGTGAAGGTGATCTGGGGCACACAGATCTCACGAAGCCTGTCAATGATTTTTTTCCAGTCATCCGTAGAAAGCTCAGTCTCTCCCGCATGTTCCTGTCCCGCGGCGTAGCAGTGCAGGCACTGCTGATTGCAGTTCCATTTTCCATCCTTTGTCATGGTGGAGACCATCAGATCCATCCTGTGGGGAGCGCGCATGTAGGGCGCATATTCGCCCATGCTCATGTAGCCTATCTCCTCATCAGGCTCCTGCCTGTACGCGATCTTTTTGAAAGTATCCATGATGGTAAAGATATCGCCGGAAATGATCTTTGAAGAAAGCAGAGGATAGACCTTCCGCACTCTTTTGCAGGTGTCCTTTACGATCTGCTTTGTCTCTTCTTCTGACACGGGATGTCCGCTGTATCTGTTGACCTCATCGATGAATTTGGAAAGGAGTATGGTCCACGAGAGATTCACGGGTATGATATCCTGCCCGTTTATGATAGCGACTGCCGGCGCGATATCCTCCCCTTCTTTTACCACAGGAGGGATCAGATGGATCCTCACTACTCCCGGGCCCTCCGGATTCAGGGTGGTGTGCTTCACACCGCTGTAGTTTTCCTTCACATACTTCAGAACTCGTTTCGAAATCTTCATATCACTCTCCTATTATCTGTTTTTCCCCCTTCGCTCAAACATGAGTTTCTTCGGGGACGCTTCCGCTCGCTCATCACGCAGCGGTGCTAACCTCACAAAAAACGTTCGGAAGCACCGGCGCTCTTCGAACGCCCCGCAGAAATCTCATGTTTCGCTACGGGTGGAACACAGATATGTATCCTGTCTATCCTCACTCTATTCTTTCTTTGCCATTTGTGTGATGCGGTTCAGCGCATCTTTTACAAGAGGGAAGTTTATCACGATCAGCGTGATGGCAGCTTCCGCCAGGATATATGCATAATTGTACAGCACCGGATAAGCCGCTGCCAGCTTCGGCGGAAAATTATCCGGCATGTAGTCCATCCAGTACAGATAGCCGCCCAGCGAATGCAGCGCGCCGCGAGCGAGCACCGCAACGATATACCCGACTGTGAGCGCATGCTTTTTCATTTTGCAAAAGCACCCCGAAAGCCCGAGCGCCGTAAAAGCAAAGAAATAATCAAGACCTGCCTGGAGCGGGTCAAGAACATAGCTTCCTCCGCCCTGTATAAACTGCAGGCACCCATACACAAAGCCCGCGATGAGGCCGACCTTCAGACCGTACCAGTATCCGACGAGCACCACGAAAAGCATCGAGCACAGAGTGACCGAGCCTCCCCACGGCAGCCTGAATACCCTGACAAAGGAAAGCACAAAAGCCAGGGCAACAGACACAGCCGTAAACGCCAGCTTCCTCGAATCGATCGATGTTTTCTTTTCCTTTCCCGAACCCTTTGATCTGACTAAACCCGTGATGATGAGCAGCAAAACGCTGATCGCGATGAACACGGCAATCCCCGCTTTTGTTATCGAATAATAAGAACCGCCGTCCTCTGCAGTGAAAAAAAATGACATGACAAACTCCTTGTCTCCCTACGCCGGTATTATCCGGATCAGGTGTTGAGGGTAAATTCTCAGCTGAATGATCAGCTCCCCTGACATTAAGTAACAAAACATACGATAATTCTTTATCAAACCATTGTCAATGATCCCGGGCTGATGCCTCCTTCACCTTCGGAAATCTCAGCTCTAATGCAGAATTGTCTATATTAAACGAATATGTATATCTTGAATCCGTCGAATCCGCCACCACGCCGTTCATGTAATCCTCATCAAGAAAACCTTCATAGGCATCCCATCCGGTGATCACCAGCACTGCCTTGTGTCCCGGTTCAAAGGTATAGGATGTAGGCTGGAAATAGATCGTATAATCATAATACTTCCCTGCTTCCATCTCCTCCTCATGTTTCGTATAATCCCTTCCGTCATATCCTCCGCCGTAGTTTTTCAGGTCAGTATGTCCAAAAGTAATAAGCTTTGCGGCGGTATTGCTCTTTATCAATTCCCTGACTTTTATCCTCCCAAGTCCGCCGCCGGCTTCCTTCACTCCCAGTGTCTTTTTGGGAACTTTGTCACCCAGTCTTGTCTTTGTCATATATGACTTGAACCGTGTTTCCCCGTCTATGGTATCAATGAGCGCAGCCGTGACCTCCATTCCGTCACTCTTCACATTCTTTGTGGACATCTTCAGATGGACCTCGGGCACTCCGCACATGGTATAGTTTTCGGGAAGTTCAAACGCATAGACCGCCTTTGCGCTCTCCGGGATCGAAAGATAATAATCGTCTCTGATTCGTTCCCTGCCCATATCATCCTTTGACCCACTGTATCTGACGAAATCCGAAGCGATCGCCGTCGTATCAATGTGGGAAACATCCTCCGGATTGACCTCACTGTCATAATCAAAGCATTCATACTCAAAATCACCCCAGGTATCATATGTTGAAAAAGACCCGTCAACATTGCTCTGAACAGTAACCTGCGGCATCTCCTCGATCTTATTATCCACACCGTAAAGATAATGCGACAGCCATTTGTTCATGGTCTCCTGCCAGAGCTCACCGTTTACGAGCATGTTGTCCAGATTATTATGACCATCCTGGTGAAGCACAAGCTTGAAGGGCATTCCCGCCTTTGCAAAAGCACGCGCCATCAGGTCCGACTGCTTGGTCAGGACATTGAAATCATTCAGGCCGTGTACAATGAGGGCTGAGCAGTTTATATCATCAACATCCGTTGTATAATCAAGACGCGCCCAGATATCGTCATAATTCCCGTTCGTCTCATCCTGATCCTTTGACACCTGATACAGGAAGGAAGCATAATCATCGTTTATGACCGTCCAGTCATCATCAATATAGGCCGCGCCGCTGTTATAGGCTGCCAGCGAATTGGCATAGGCGGCATGGAGAAATCTCGTAGCCCCCTGTGAATTTGTATAATCATACCAGGAAGCGATACCCGCAAACGGTATTATGGTCTTTAAGCCCTTCACTCCCGTGACAGCCACCTCATAAGGAAGGGTTCCGCCGTAAGAACAGCCTGTCATGGCCACATTTCCGTTTGACCAGTCGGCCTTTATCTCGATATCATTGTATGGATCGGTATATGCGACACGATCACCTGTAAGCCATTCAACTACGCACCTGTGCGAATCGCGCTCAAGATCGAAGCCGCAGAGCTCAAATCCCTCGGAACCGTATGTCCCGAGGCCTCCGGCCTCAACCACGGCAAATCCCCTGACAAGATAATAGTCATATTCCCTTGCATATGAATATCCGATCATATTTGTGTAAGGGACTCTGTAATTCCAGCATTCAGGATCTGCGTTTTCCGCCGCCTCAAGAGTCGTCATGTTCCCCCTCGGAGTACGCTTCTTTCCCGGTTCGTAAAGCTTTTCATAGTCAAACGGTACCGGATTGTTCAGAGTATTCTCTTTCCCATCAATCTCGTCGACCGTACCTGAGTTGTAGGGCGTCGGATCATATATCGTGCCCGCCTTGAAATCTCCCTCGGCAGCACTTCTTGGCACCTGCACCAGAGCCTCTACCAGATCAGCCTTCCCGTCGCCGTCAGTATCATGATCTGTCTCGACATAGACACAGAACCTGAGTATGTCGCTGTCTTCATTGGTATAATCCGAATCCCTCAGGTTCGACCATTCAAGTATCGGCTGAGCCATGCCGTCTTCAAAGACAGGCTCCGTCTTTAAGGTTTTTGCATCCTGCGCAAAAGTCTCCGTGCTGCCCAAACATACAGCAAAAGCGCACAGCATCAGTGTTGTCAGAACATTGATCTTTTTCTTCATATTAACCCCCTTCACAATTATCTAAAATTCAAGCGTATCGATCCTGTCTGTAAGTTCCTTAAGCTTTGCAAGGCACATGTCTGCCGTATCCCTGTCCGCCCCTGTGATCTCTCCCTTCTTTCGAAGCTTTCGTATCAGGCGCGAATAACCGATAATCGACGCTTTTTCAGACACTTCAGAAAGCCTGTTCTCATCCTCTGTGCCAAGATAGGCCCTGAGGAACAAACCGAAGAATTCCTTTGCCGTATCATAGGAAAAACCCTTAAACTCCTCAACGACCGACGGATCATCTTCACCCAGTATCACATAGAAATAATAAAGATCGGAAAGCTCTGCTATGGGGTGTCCCACAGAAACCCTGTCCATATCGATGATGAGAGGCTCGCCGTTCTGCAGGAACACATTCCCCGTATGAAAATCCCCATGTATCAGGGTGTCTGTTTCCGGCAGCGAATCGATAAGCTTCATGCATTTTTCGCCGAGCACCGCATCCTCCAAAGCCACACCGCCGGATATATAATCTCTGATCCTTTCGGATGCAGGAGGGAATCCGTCATCCTTTGCAGCTTTGATCTCATGTATGGAATGGGCGACATCAGCCATTATCCTCGCATAAGATCCGACCTGTCCCGGCGCCCTTGCGATGTGTCTTGAAAGAGTATCCGAATTCACCATCTCAAACATGGCTCCATACCTGTCGCCAACGGATACTATGCCAAACGAGATAGCTGTCGGGACGCCGAGGACAAAAGCCTTTCGTGACTTTGCTATCTCCATCTCCACATCATGATAAGTGTTTTTCTCATTAAACACCTTTACGACAAGTTCATCGTTATAGCGGTACACATCTCCCTTTGCGCCGCGGCCCAAAAGCTCGCAGCCCTCAACGGAGACCTCCCTGTATTTTTTGAATCTTGCCTTGTCCGAATCAAAAGTCCCCGGCCATATGGAATTGATATGCCTGATAAACTCCTTGAAGGCGCCGGTTTTGTTCAGATACAGCTCCACCGTTTCCGCAACGGAACTGTAATACCAGCACTGCTCCTGCGGATCGCTCTGGTGGAAATTCTGCCACATTTCCTCCCCCTTCTCGGAATACATCCCCGCCAGCGACCTGATGTTTGCAAGCTTGTCTGCCAGCCAGAGCATCCTTACCCCGTTATCCGTCGTATTCTTCAGGGTTCTTAAAGACTCCTCCTTGCGCTGTTTCCAGGTGGAGCTTTCCTCCTGTCCCGGATACTTGTTTTCGGACTCAGAGTCAACCAGGAACGCCACTCTCTTCCCGAAACGTTTTTCGATCTCCTGAAGCGTGCCGTCGGTATCCTCCACAACATCATGCAGGATCCCTGCCGTGATGATCTCCTTATCATCAGTAATCGTTGACAGTATCTGCGCAACCTCCATGGGATGCAGGATATAAGGGATATTCCCGAACTTGCGCAGCTTTCCCTGATGCATCACGGTTGCATAGATTATCGCCTCTTCGAGCAGATCCATCATAATAAAAACATCCTTTCTATCCGATCAGTATGAATGTAGTCCGCCTCATTGCGCTTATTATGCGCATGATCCCGGAATAGACCAGTCCTATGCCGTATATGATCAGCGCCGCAATGATATTTTTGATAAACAGCAGACAGGCAAGCGCCAGAAGAAGGTTTATGATGCCATGTGAAAACTTTATCTTCCAGGGACCCTCGACCGTCCTTTTTGCTTCCATCGCACGAAGGATCTCAACCATTCCCGAAAAGGCGTGTATCGCGATCAGGTACAGCAGTATATATACCTTCGATACATCCGAAAGCGACGCCGTGAGAAGGGCAAAATCCAAAAGGATGACACCCTGGAACAATATCATCTTTCCTCCTATCATATGCCGGGCCATGGTAAAGTAATAGATGATATCCCTTACCGCCCTGACAGCAAGACCGAGCGACAGGGCTATGATAATCAGGACATATGCCTCATTATCTCTTTCCATTATAAAGAGGATGCCCAGGCCCAGAGTCACCAGTCCTGTGAATACATTCTTTATCCGTTGAAATATCGTCATTTCCCAACCTCTTGTGACGGCTCCAGATTTTTCATGATGGCTTCCTTCGAAAATCCTGCAAGCAGATTTCCTGTCTTGAATATCTCATTGATGACCATCCCCTTGTGCTCCAGTGCGCCGCGGGTAAATCTGCCCAAAAAGGTGTCATCCCTGTTTTCCTTTGCAGCCGAAGTGTATTCTTCAAAATATCTGCCCGTTTCAAAATCATCTATATCCTGTCCCGAAAGCTCTCTTCCGAAAGCCTTCCAGTCATCGCTTGCGATCAGCTGCCTTTTCCTGATGATGGCATCTATCCTGTCATGCCATCTGCTTACCGACTCCGTGTCATAGGCATCTGTCTCAAAGGACCCGTTCTCCCCGCGGATGAATTTCATGGCATATATCATCTGGGTAAATGCCTTCATATAATCTGCGGGATTGTCCTTTATTATCTCCTCGTACTCACCCCACGCGGGCAGATACCTGTACTTTGCGAAACTGTAATCCGGGAAATGTCCGGCTCTGCCGTGTCCCAGGTTCATGATGGAGTTTTCGCTGCTCTGATACAGGCTGTTCGTATAAACAGTGTTTTCCAGGTCATCGGGAGCGGAGGCCTTGTGCACGAACCTGACCTGTTTTTCCGTTCCGTCAGGCAGGATCTCATAGAATGAATAATTGGTATTGTTTATGACAAGCGACGGAGTACCTGCAAAATTCGCATGCGCCCAGGTGTCGGCAAGGACATGCATGGCGATCCCTACAGACTGCAGGGGTTTCCCCTTCGCAAGCTCCACCGTCTTTTTGACCAGTTCCCCATTCGGACCGCAGATCAGCCTGTACTTGTTCAGGTAATGCCTGGTACATTTTTTCTTTTCAGCAAGTAGATTTTTAGGCAGGAAGTGAAAGGATGACCAAATCCTTGTGATATCCTGGAGGCCGACCGGATCCGTCCTCGCATCCATGAGCTCAAGCTGCAGCTGTGTAGTCGCGGCATTTAAAGGCCCCTTTATCTTTGAAAGCAGGGTCCTTGAGCACACATCCACAAACTGCGCGCTGTATGCTATATCCAGACTTTCTTCATGGGAATATCCCGCAATATATGCCGCGCAATAGGTCGCATAATAATGAAAATCTTCCTGCATCCTCTCCCTGCTCCTTAAGTTTCTTTTCCCCTGAGTTTTTCAAGCTTTACCGTTGATATTATGATGACGGCAAAAATATATATCGTGGTGATATCCACCAGCATCGCCGCCAGATTGGTATCTATGTTTTCCAGGTCCTGAAGCTCGTCCCAGTAGGAGCCCATGCCTGATACCGCGAGCAGGCCGACAATTATCGCAGCCCTGAAATATCCCTTTTTGTACTTCTTTCCCCTGGCTGCCCTGACGGCATTAAGTCCGATATAAAGATGGATATTCATGACGATAAAGCCCAGGATCCCCAAAAGCACGACCAGCACAATGACAACCAATGGTTTTGAAACAGTCTGATCTTCAGCGATCACCTCATTTATGATCTTCCCTGATTCTTCAAAGACTTGCATGGTTACTCTGATTATGCTCCATAGCCCCATCAGGATCACGCCTGTCCCGCTCACATTGAGATCATCCTCAAGTTTTCTGATCTGTTTTCCTTCATCGTTCATGGTACGCCCCTTTTTATCTCCGGTACTGCCCGAAAAAAACGGTTTTATTATACTATCGCCGCCCTTCGCGGTCAATTATCCGGGACGGACTGCAGCTGTCCTTCTTTCTGATTTGTTTAGAAACTTTATATGTTTTTTAGGATGTGTTCACGATTTGAACATATTTGAATTTTATAATGAACTTACGATCAAAGGAACAGCATGGTTATCAGCTTACAAGTTTTTGATTAGATATTCTCCCCAATATACTCTCCTAAAAAGAAACGGCCGAACAGCCGTTTCTTTTGTTTTCCACTCTGCCTATTTTGCTCCCTTTCCAAAAAGCACTATGCCTATGGTTGCAAAGATCAGCCTGATGTCGAGAAGGATCGACCAGCTGTCGATATATTTCAGATCAAGCCTGACCACTTCTTCAAAATCAGTGATATCGCTCCTGCCTGAAACCTGCCAGAGCCCTGTGATGCCTGGCCTGATCGAAAGTCTCCTCATATGGTAGGATTCATACTGCTCGTATTCATCGACCGTAGGAGGCCTGGTGCCCACAAGGCTCATATCACCTTTAAGTACATTCCAGAACTGCGGCAATTCGTCTATGGAGCTTTTCCTCAAAAATCTCCCGATGGGAGTGATCCTGGGATCATCCTTCATCTTGAACATCAGCCCGCTCATCTCGTTATCCTCCATGAGCTCCGCCTTTCTTTTTTCGGCATCCCTGTACATGGAGCGGAATTTGTAGATCCTGAACCTCCTGCCGTTTATGCCGACACGGGTCTGCGCAAAGAATACGGGACCCGGGGATGTGATCTTTATTATGGGACCGAAGATCAGGAAACATATAAAGCAGATCAAAAGCCCGACTATGCTCCCAAGGATATCCATCGCCCTCTTCACAAAAAGGTCAAAGGGCGAGAACCTGACCGGCATGTAGGAGATCACGCTGTAGTGTCCGAAGCTTCTGATGGTCTTTTCCTGCGCGTCGAGATTGTAGATCTCTATGTTCAGGTTTACCGTCACTCCCATCTCCTCAAATCCGAGGATCAGCTTTTTGAGCTCAAACTCGAAATTGTAAGGTATGTGGATGAATACCTCGTCATAGACGTTTTCCCTGTGGGTGTCAAGGAAATTGTTTTTGTTGCCCACTACGGGGATACCCTCAATCTTTTTGCCCACGCAGTCGTAATCAATGATGGTTATGCAGGAAATATTGATCAGATTGCCCTTCCTGTCGCGGATGCTGCGGACAATCTGCGGCGCCTCGTTTTTCAGCGCGATAAGCATCACGTTTGTGGCGTTTATGCCGCTCCCGGCAACCTTCAGCAGGAAGATGCGGTATAGCATCCTGAGGGAATATGAGATGATCAGATAACCTATGAAGAAGAATCCTACGAAGTAACGTGATATCAGTCCTGCAGTCTGTGTCGCAAAGAGATAGAACACGCCGAATACCGCAAGCATCGCAGTATTCTGCAGGCAGATCACGGCATTCTGGAATTTGCCGGCGCCCAGGAACTTCTCCTGTTTTTTTCTGCCGGAAATAAATACGACTATGCAGACGACCTCAAAGATGAGGAGGGTCGTCATGTACAGGATGGATGAAAACCAGCCTGCATTGTCGTCAAATCTGATGAGTCCTGCAATGAAATAGGCAAGCAGGACGCTGACCATGTCTACAAGCAGGAGGAGATTTATCCTTATCTGTTTTGAACGAAGTAACATTATAAGCCTCTGTATGTTTTTTATTAGATCATCTGCAACAATGTTTTGTTCACGGCTCGGACAGTTCTAACCTCACCGTTCGCCTCATAAGCGAAATTTCGCTCTGCGCCGTTCTGCGCCTGAAAAGCGGCGCAGCCTTCGCACCCGCGAAATTTATGAGTCTCCGGTTCGCTAAGAACTGCCGGCTGGGTGTTCACAAAACACAGTTGCAGATGATCTTTCTAACAAGCAACAGTGTCAATCATATACCTCATATGTGTGGTCATCAAGGCGGGTCTCAAATTCATCTACAGGCAGGGGCTTGTCGTAGAGATAGCCCTGCGCGATGTCGCAGCCGTTCTCGCGGAGTATCTTTACCTGCTCGACTGTCTCGACGCCCTCGGTAACGCATTCGATGCCAAGCTCCCTTGTCATCTTCACGACACTCCTGTACATGATATCGACATTTTCGTCCTGATCGCTTTCCGATTCCGGCAGGAAGCTCTTGTCGACCTTCAGGATGTTCCAAGGGATATCCTTGATGAGCCTGAGCGATGAATAGCCGATACCGAAATCGTCGACGGCGGTATACATCCCGACCTTCTGCAGAGCGGCAACGACACGCTTCAGATCGGCAAATTCCACATCTGTCGTGGTCTCCGTCAGCTCGATCTCTATAAGTTTTCTGGGTATGCCGTACTTGTCAACTATCTGCGTGATGGTCTCGTCAAACCTCTTGTCGGCCATGTGCCTTCTTGAGAAATTCACCGATACCCTCGGACATTTCCTGCCCTCATCAAGCCATCTTCGAAGATCCATGCAGACATGCTCGAGCATATAATAGTCAAGCCGGCATATATCATCCGATCTTTCGAGCACCTCGATGAAAGCTGCCGGCGGTATCAGCTTTCCGTTTTTGATCCATCTGCACAAAGACTCTGCGCCGACCATCTCCCCGGTATTTATATCGACCTTAGGCTGGTAATAGACCTTGAATTCCTCTCTTTCGATGGCCCCCGGGAAATCCTTTCTGATTTTGTCAACCTTGACGACCTTGTTCGTCATAGTTTCGTCGTAGAAGGAAACGGCTTCACCTAAATCCTTTGCGGTCTTGTATGCCATAGCGGCTCTTCCCACAAAATCTCCCGAACGGAGATCTCCGGCATCGGAAGGAACTATGCATATGCCGGCTCTGGATGAGACCTTCACCTTTCTTGATCCCGAATCATCCAGACCAATCTCTGTATTTGTCAGATAAGAGGCGACATTATTTACCTGCTCCTGCCCGAAGACTGCAAGGAAGGTATCTCCGCCGAGCCTGAACACCGATCCTCTGTCACCGATCATATCCTTCAGGCCGTTATAATGCTTTTTTAATAATAAATCGGCATTTTTCCTGCCATACTCACTGTTGATGATGCCCAGCTGTCTTATATTGTAATAAGCGACCGCCCTGTCATCAGGAGTGATCTCCATCATATAATAAGAATAGCTCCTGTAATTGCGATATCCGTCATCATCATAAAATGCCATCCTGTCGACAACATCGCGCATCCTGTTGCGGCTCACATAGGATACCACGGCGGACATTACAAGCTTTACCTTCTCAAGTTCCTCGTCAGACAAAGGCTCGATATCTTCGGGCATGTACACGGTCATGACCGCTATCGACAGGATGCTGGAGACGTACCTTACCGTGCAGACCGGGGCATCATCCACCTTCCTGTCAAAGCTGCACAGAGTCTCGCCCTTTCCTTTTCTTTCATCCCGGGCGTTCCTGTAGATACAGGTCACTCCCTTTGTAAGCCTGAACATCATCGCTATCTCACCCAGGATCTCCTCGATCCTTTTGGTGTTCATGCCTTTGGTATCCGTCATCAGCCTGATGAGTTCTTCAAAAAGCGCTGCAAATCTTTCAGGCCTGTCTCGGTACAGCAGAACGGGTTCCGGCTTGCCTATCAGCTTCCGGCCGTTCTTGACCTGTTTTTTATTCTCCCGCATGGCCCTGTCGGCTCTTTTAAACACATCGGCAACGCGCATGTCCTTATCCGGATCATAATCAGAGATGCCGTATGAAAAAGAGATACCGGTCTGCTTCTGGCTTTTCTCCCTTTCATACAAAAGGTTCGATATCAGGCTCTCGCGTTTTTCATAATCACGGTCCCTCAGCACAACTGCAAACTCATCCCCGCCGGTCCGAAACACCGGACTGTGCTCAAAAATGGAACAGATCATGTCGCAGGCTTTTATTATGGCCTCATCCCCTGCTTCATGTCCCTTTGTCTCATTTATCTTTTTCAGATCGTTTATATCGCAGGTCACTATAGAAAACTCCGGCTTTTCTTCCGATGCGATCAGCCGGTCAAGCTCTGTTTCAAGAAATACATACGCTCTCTTGTTCCTGACATTTGTGAGCATATCCTTGTCGGACTGTTCGATTGTATTATCAAGGAGAGCGACCATATTGAATGCTTTTCTTTTTGCCGCGTCAACATTTGATACGGTGATGATCAGCTGATTGGGATCATCATTTGAAAGCACGGCAAACAGCACCTTGTATCTGATCTTTTTCCCTTCATACTGCCTGTAAGCAAGGGTTCTCGATCCGTACCTGCTTAAGTTTTCAAGCAGTGTATCCTTCTGCATCTCGGTAAGGAACAGTTCCCTGTCGTCTGGTGTGATGTACTTTTCCACATCCTTCTTCATCCCGGCAAAAAAATGCTCTCCGCTTTTTCCGTTCTCAAGCAGCCCGCCGCCGGATCTGCCGCTGTAAAGCATATACTCATCTGTCCTGAGATTGACCATATAGATCGTCTCATATCTTCCGGCAAGGGCATTGGCTATACCTGTAAAGACAGTCTGTGAATCAGCAGAAAGCTTCCTGTCATCCATCCTTGACACCGCGACGACCACCTTCTCCAGGCTGCCGAGCTGCCGCAGAACTGTCAGCTCAACATACTGCATCTGCCCGTCAAGCATCTGTCTGTATGTCAGCCTGATAAAATGCTTTGCCTGCAGCCTTTTTACAAGATTATCCCTGTCAAAAGCTTCCAGGACCATATCCTTATCTGAGGGATGGACTATTCCTATTGCATCCTTATGTATCTGTTCGAAGAAATCCTTTCCCTCTTTCTTCGTCCCAAGTCTTGAAAAGGAGCTGCTGGAACTGTACTGGGTATAATGCCCGGTGCTGACATTGACAATGAATATGACCTCAAATAAGGATGCCAGCGATTCGAGCACCTCAGCGTATACTCTCTTTCCCGCCTCCGCTTCCTTTTCCTTCATTGAGGAATCTTCGATGTTCATGATCGCGATCAGGATGCTGCTTTCTGATATCCTCGTGGCCTTCAATGCGTAATGACACGGCTTTCCCTTTATCAGAAGCCGGTATCTCAGGATTACTGCATTATCTTTTTTCAGCGCCTTCTGAAGACCGTGCTTTCCAAGGGAGCTGATGATGCTATCCTGATCGTCTGGGTGGATCTTTTCTTTTACATTGTTTTTCAGGTCGGAAAAGAAATCCTCCCCGGAGGATCTGATCACAAGCTCATGTTCGGAACCCGAAACCGAGTATTCCACATAGCTGTCATCTTCTTCATTGATCACAAACAGGCTTTCATGATCCTGCGCGAGCACACTAGCGATCTTTGAAAAATCGACTTCTGCAGTTTCTTCATTTTTTCTGCTTTTTCCCATATAGTACGTACCCTCCGCTAACAGATTCTTCCGTACCGGTTCATATCTTGAATTTTCCGACTATCTCGTGAAGCTTTTCGATCTCGCTGTACAGTCCCTGGGTCATCTCGACACACTCGGCAGAGGTGTTTTCGGTACCCTTTGCAAAAGAATCTATCCCGTTTACACTGTCGGCAACGCCTTCGATAATGGCCGTTTCCTCATTGATGGTGTCCGCTATGCTTGTGATACAGCCATTTACATTCTCGTTTGCCTCCACAACGCCCTTCATGTTTTCAACGACCATACCGACCATACGGTTTCCTTCATCGACGGCCGCAACCGATTCACGGATGAGAAGCTCGGAATCTGCGACGGCCTTCGTCGTCTGCTCGGCAAGCTCACGCACATTGTCGGCGACTACAGCAAAGCCCTTTCCCTGTTCTCCGGCCCTGGCCGCCTCTATGGATGCGTTCAGGGCAAGCATGTTGGTCTGGCCTGCGATACTGTTGATGATCTCTATGATGCTCGCAATGCTGTTGCTCTTTTCATTGATCTTTTCCATGGCCGAAGACAGGCTTTCGAGTTTTTCGGAACTGTCCTTGATGGCCTTTGTCATATCATTCGACATCTTCAGGGATTCCCTGGTCTGATCAAGATTTTCCGCAAACTTTTCCCTCACCTGCCCGATCTGCCCGTTGGCATCCTCGATACGGGAATTCACGCCCTGAACACTTTCCTTCAGGTCTCCGACTTCACCCGCAACCTCCTGTGCCTTGCCGTAGACCGCGTCAGCTACCTCGAGTATGACGCGCATCGTCGAATTGAGCGATGATGAGATACTGTTGATGGCGCTCTTCAGTCCCACAAAATCGCCGATATAGTCCTTCTCGACATTTGCGGTCAGATCTCCTTCGGCCATCAGGGATAGTTTTTCCTCGACATCATTTATGTATTCTATTATGGAATTGTTGGATTTTTCGATCGCCGTGCACAGCGTACCGATCTCATCCGATGATGTATAGGCCGGAGTATATTTAAGCTGTCCCTTTGACATGTTGTCAGCTGCAGATGTGAGCTCGTTTAAGGGCCGGAGCAGCGGATCGAGATAACCTCTTGTGACCCTTCTGCAAATAAAGACTATGACAACAAACAGAACGATACAGCAGATAAAGAACACCAGCAGTCCTCCATAATAATGGATCCCCTTGTCAACGACTATGATGGAAACATCGGCATCCTCCACCTTTACGCCCGTGTATACCCGAAGCCATCCTTCGTAATCCGATACGATCTTCTTTGTGATCCCGGTCGTGTTTACCACTGATTCCGGTATCTTTGCCTGTGTATAATTGATGAGGTTTTCCGTGCCGTCAGCAGCCACGGTCGGCAGGAAATCCTTGTTCTTGTGCGCCATGATCGTCCCGGCAGAGTCAACAAGGATGACATATTTGACATCATTTTCATCAAAATATGAATTTGCGATAGTCTGGAGATCATCCGTGAACACATCGGCCGCAAGCACTCCGATGACTTTTCCGTCCTCATGGATCGCCATTGATATGGTTATGACGACTCTCCCTGTTTCGGCATCGACATACGCCTCGGACACATATATCCCGTCTCTTTCCTTTGCCTGTATATACCAGTCACGCGTTGTGGGATCATATTCTCCCGGAGCCGGCTCCCAGCCTCCGCCGAAATAACAAGACTTATCTTCCATTCCCACATAATAATCGTAGATGCCCATGCTCTCATTCTGACTGAGCATATCCGCAAGATAATCGGCCGGCTTTGCATCCGGGTCGACCAGCATGTGATAGCTTTCTATCGTATCATGGATCGTCCGAAGTTCTGCCATCCTCTCGGAATACCACATGCCGACACTCTGCTGGACCTCGCTGGTCTCGGTATCCTGAAGCTCATTGGTCAGCTTCAGCAGAAAGCCTATGGCTATGCCGCCAAGGACCAGCATGAGTACGATGGATGCCAGTGTCAGCGCCATCAGCACATACTTCAAAAGCCTTTTTCTTATCGTTCTGTCCGTTTTTTCCATGGTGTTCATATCCTCCCCCAAGACACATTATTTCTGGTCAACATAACCACAACCGCAGTTATACAGCATAATTGTACCATAATAATGCGGCACATTAAAGCCCGTTATGTTTCTATAATAAAAACAACCGCCGGATGGACCGGCGGTTATAATGTGAGCAGATATGTTTTTGAAATTGGTATAGCATATCAGCTTTCTCCCATTTCACATATATGATAAAATTCGTCCAACATTATCCTCGATATATGAATATACTGCCTCCCTTGTAGATTTTCGCAGAATTATATCTCCTGTTTCGTGAGAATGTCTTTGAAGATTATAGATTTCGGAAAAACCTTCTCCCCTGATCAGGACTATCGGATCCGAATACAGCAATGTACCTTCCTTCTCGAATATACATATCTCATAGCCTAACAGCTTTTTGATGACTCTGCACGCCATATCAATCCCATGCCTCAATCAATTCCGGGGTACGTGAGTCCCACATCTGAATAAGCCTGGTCCTATGGTCTGAATACCATTCCCGGATCACGGGAATGACATACTTGGAAAAATCGCCTTCTATCGTTCCATTTTTTAGATCGATCGAGCCCTGAATATCATCGTCCAGATAGTTTATTTCCAGCGAGGGTTCTCCTTTGAACTCAGAGTCAATATACATTTCTATGTCACAGAACTCCGCAATTTTAACCATTGAACTGTCAGTATGAGCTCTGCGGTATTTCTCACTTTCGGAAGAGTGTTTCGCCAGTTTCCGGGCATATTCGAGCAACCTGGATCGTTCGAACCATTCAATATCATTAAAAATCTCGATCAGTTCCCTCTCTTCTGTTCCTCTGGGCAGTACCAGATATTCAATATCATGACCCCGGTCACTGTCCTCAGTTACTCCTGACAGAAGATATTCAGGAGTAACATCCAGCGCTGCACATATGCTCATTATCTTTTCCGATCCCGGATTGGTATTCTTTTTTTTCCAGTCGCTGATCGTCGTAGTTGAAATACCCGTACGGTCGGAGAACTCCTTCTGAGTCATGTTTTTTTGACTGAGCAGATAAAAGATCTTTTGT
>JAGACK010000012.1 GCA_017614155.1 Lachnospiraceae bacterium | reverse complement strand
TGGAATTTTTTCAGGGTTGCATTGCTGTTTGTTTGTCAAGGTGCTCTATCCCGCATGTTTACTGACTATTCTGCGGTTTTTTGCACATCCCATACGGGCAGTGCGAAATATATATTAGCATTATCATCCTGCGATGTCAACCGGAAAAACAAACTTTTTTCTTCTTTATTAAAAATGTTTTTTCTAATCCCCGTTTACGCCCGCGATCCCCCGTCTTATTGAAAAACAGCCCTTATTATGATAAATTTAATCCGTTGTGATGATACAGAATCTCTTCTATATATTAAGGATGGTTTTTTAATGAGCGATCTCATTTCACAGGCAGTCATAATCGCGGGAGGCAGAGGCGAAAGGCTCAGGCCATTTACCGACAATGCTCCAAAGCCGCTTTTCCCTATAGGCGGAGTCCCCTTCATCAACAGACTCCTGGAACAGATCTCTTCCTTTAATATTAAAGATGTCGTTATCCTTTTGGGCTACAGGGCAGACCAGGTCATGGATGAGGTTGGTGACGGAAGCTGTTTCGGCCTGAACATCCGTTACGATGTCACTCCGGCAGAATATGACACGGGACAGAGGCTGGTCCATTCAAAAGATCTTCTTTCGGATGACTTTCTCATGATGTACTGTGACAACTACTGTCCGATAGATTTTGAAAAGCTGTGCCGGCAGTATCGTGAAAACAATGCTGTCATCCAGCTGTCCGTATACGCGAACAGGGATAAATATACAAAAGACAATGTCATCATAGAGAACGGGCGGGTTATATTATATGATAAGAAGAGACTCTCACCTGATCTTTCCGGTGTAGACATAGGATATGCAATAGTTAACAGATCCTCCCTGGATCTTCTCGGAAATGATGTCAGTTTTTCCGCCGTTTACCCGAAGCTCGTGGAAGCAGGCAGACTCTTTGCGACAGTGACCGAGCACAGATACTACTCGATCGGCGGATATGAAAGGCTTCCTCTGACCGAGGAATTCTTCAGGGAAAAAAAGGTTGTTTTTCTCGACAGGGACGGCACGATAAATGTCAGGCCCCCGAAAGCCTGCTACATAGAAAGGCCGGAGGATTTCAAATGGCTCCCGGGTGCAAAAGAAGCGATAAAAATGCTTCATGATAATAATGTCATCACCGTGCTCATCAGCAATCAGCCCGGTATAGCCCGCGGAAATCTCACCGAGGAAACCCTTTCAAAGATCCACGAAAAGATGCAGTCCGATCTGAAAGAGGAAGGCTGCATGATCGACCACATCTATTACTGTCCTCACGGATGGGATGACGGCTGTGACTGCAGAAAACCAAAGCCCGGCATGCTGTACATGGCCCAGAGGGATCTTTCTCTTGACCTGACAAAATGCGTCCTTTTCGGAGATGATGAAAGAGATATCGAAGCCGGCGAAGCGGCGCGGGTAAGATCAGTCCTTGTTTCGGCAGACTACCCGTTTTCCAAGGCAGCAGAAGATTATCTGAAAGGAAAGATAAAATGATCATATCAAAAACTCCCCTTCGGGCATCCTTTTTCGGTGGAGGCACCGATTTTGCGGATTATTTTCACAACAGCAGATTCGGATACGGCTCCGTCATCAGCACAGCCCTGAACATGCATGTCTATATCACCGTCAACAAAAGATTTGATAATAAGATCAGGGTTGTCTATACCGGAAACGAGCTTGTCGAAAGCGCAAAGGATGTAAAGCATAATATAATCCGCGAAGCTCTGGATATCACGGGTATAGAAAACGGTGTCGAGATAGTCTACATGGCGGATCTTCCCATGACCGATCTGGGTGTCGGACTGGCCTCATCAAGCGCGCTTGCCGTAGGAGTCCTGAATGCGCTGCATGTATTCAAAGGCGAATATGTTTCCCCGAAAGATCTCGCAAGGGAGGCATGCGATATAGAGATCAACAGGCTTGGCCAGCAGATAGGGATTCAGGACCAGTTTGCCGTAGCCTATGGCGGATTCAACAGATATATATTTAACGCGGATGATTCAGTATCGGTTACCCCTATCATACTTTCCACGGACGAACGCGAAACCCTCCTGAACAATCTTCTGCTCTTTTATACCGGAAACCCCAGAGATTCCAGAGCCATATTTGCAGAGCAGAAAAAAACCACCAGGGACAGGAAAGATATCTACGACTCGCTTGTCGAGGCAACAGACAGGGCGCTGGAATATCTGAAAAAAGGCGATCTGGATGAATGGGGAAAACTCCTCAATGAAACCTGGCTTATAAAAAAGAAATTTGCCAGCGGTGTATCAAATCCGCTTGTTGATGATATGTATGAAAAAGCAGTAAACGCCGGAGCATTGGGCGGAAAGATCCTCGGCGCAGGAGGCGGCGGCTTTATGCTTCTTTATGTCCCGCCCTCAAAGCAGGAATCTGTCCGTTCGGCTCTGTCCGATTTCAAAGAAATAGATTTCGCGATGGATATGCAGGGAAGCAGGATCATATTTTCTGATTAAGGAGACAAACATGGATCATGAGAAACTGGCGGATGATTATATCAACGCCGAAATTGAAGTATTAAAAAAGCTGGACAGAAAATGCATCGCAAAAGCTCTCGACAAGCTGACTGATGCGTGGGAGAACGAAAGAGACATATACATCTTTGGCAACGGAGGAAGCTCGGCAACCGCATCTCATTTCGAAAATGATTTTAACAAGGGCGTGTCAGAACCCCTCGAAAAGAAATTCCGTTTTCACTGTCTAAACGACAACATGGCTACCGTGATGGCAGTTGCAAATGACCTGGGCTTCGAGGAAGTCTTTCGTTTCCAGCTCAAAAACAGGGTGAAAAAGGACGACATCATTATTGCCATATCCGGAAGCGGCAATTCAAAGAATGTGATAAATGCCGTCGAATATGCAAAGGAGCAGGGTGCGTACATCATTGGTCTAACAGGCTACAACGGAGGAAAATTAAAGGACCTCTCCGACCTGAACCTTCATGCAGATATAAACAGCATGCAGATCACCGAGGACATTCATATGATGTTTGATCACCTGATGATGAGCGTGCTCTATAAAACATTAGCAGGAAAGGATCATATTTCATGAGCAAGATACTGATCACGGGCGCTGCCGGATTCATCGGATCGCAGCTCGCCCACAGACTTTACCGCGAAAAAAACGAAGTCGTCCTTGTGGATGATTTTTCATACGGATCTGAAGACAATCTGATCTTTGACGATGCGGACTTCAGAAGCGCCATACACCGCAGGGATATCCGTGACATTAAGTTCATGGACTCCCTGTTCTCAAAAGAACACTTTGACATCGTATACCATATCGCCGGGATCACGCCTCTGCCTGATTGTCAGATCGATCCTCCGCAGGCTGTCGATGTCAATGTGCGCGGAACGGTCATCCTTCTGGATCTGATCAGGAAACACGGCGTGAAAAAAATGATCTTTGCAAGCACCTCTGCAGTATATGAGAACAATACGGATTTCCCTTCAGTCGAAGACCATGTTGAAAAACCAAGTCTCATTTATCCTTCAACAAAATATACTGCCGAACAGTATTGCAAGGCATATTGGGATGCTTACGGCATTCCCGTCGTTGTGCTGAGATTTGCAAATGTATACGGACCTCACATCGACTGCCTGCGTACCCAGCCCCCGGTCATGGGCTACATCATAAGGGAATACCTTTCGGGGAACAGACCGGTCCTGCACTCGACCGGACAGCAGGAGAGAGATTTTATTTTTGTGGAGGATCTGATTGATCTTGCCGTACTTGTCGCAAAGTCGGAAAAATATGACACAGTAAATGTTTCAACACAGAAAACCGTCTCTATCAACACTATCGCGAATATGATAGCGCAGGAGATGGGCTGCAGCGACAGAGGCATTGATTATGCGGAAACTTCTCACTACTGGTACAGGTATCCCGCTCTTTATGAAAAGCCCTATCCCATAAACGGAAAGCTTCTCGAAAATGAAGTACTGAAATACACCTGCCTTTCAAACGCCCATGCTAAAGAAGCATATGGCTGGACTCCGAAAACATCTCTTGAAGAAGGCATCAAAAAAACCGTTGAATTCTGTGTCAGAGAATTGAAGAAAGCCGGTATAGGAAAATGAGCGATAAGATATCACTGATCATACCCTGCTATAACGAAGAAGAGACACTTCCATTTATGGAGAAGGAACTCGAAAAGGTGATGAACTCTTTTGAAGATGTAACCTTTGAAGTGATCCTTATAGATAACTGTTCCGAAGACGGCACGCTCTCTCTCATGAAAAAGCTCCATGAAAAAAATCCCGTCTACCAGTACATTTCTTTTTCGAGAAACTTCGGCAAGGATTCATCAATGTATGCCGGACTGAAGGCTTCTACCGGAGACTATGTTGCGATCCTCGATGCCGATCTTCAGGATCCGCCGGAGCTCCTGAAGGAAATGTATGAAACAGTCCGTTCGGAAGAATATGACTGTGTTGCGGCAAGACGCGGAGACAGACAGGGTGAGCCCTGGCTTCGTTCAGTCCTTGCAAAGGGATTTTACAGACTCATGGCTATGATCTCAAGCTACGAGATAGTTGACGGCGCCAGGGATTTCAGGCTTATGTCCAGGCAGATGGTTGATGCCGTCATCAGCCTCGAGGAAAGCGAGCGTTTCTCAAAAGGAATCTTTTCATGGGTCGGATTCAGGACAAAATGGATATCCTACGAAAACAGGGAAAGAGTCGCCGGCAACACAAAGCTTCCAATGAAGAGCGCCTTTTCATATGCCTTCCGGGGCATCGTCGCTTTTTCGACGATTCCTCTGGTAATGGTCTCCTGGCTTGGCATCATCACATTTTTTGCCGCTGTCATCTATACCCTGTACGTGATCATACACCAGCTTGTGATGCATGAAGCCTCACCCGGTTACCCCTCCATGATGTGCGTGATCCTCTTCGGCTTCGGACTGACCTTCATGATACTCGGGATCATCGGACAGTATCTGGCACAGATGTATCTCGAGATCAAGAACAGACCCAGATATATAATAAAAGAAAGCAGCCTCAGTAAATGATCAGCTGCTTTTCTTTCTCATGAAGAATACTGACACCAGAATGCCAAGCACAGCCAGAAGGGATATCGCATTTCCAACGCCCTGTCCGGCAGATACATACTTAAACTCTATCTCGTGATCTCCCTGCGGCACGGTAACACCCAGAAGGTTTCCGCATGTCTTCACCGGTTCCGTTCTCTGTCCGTCAACCAGAACTCTCCAGTCTTCATCATAGGGTACGCAGAAGATTACACCTTTGCTGTCATCGATATGAGCCTTTCCGATATAGTGTGAAGATGTGACCTTTTCTATCCCGCATTTCTCAGAAGTGACATCCTCATAAAATCTTTTTAACGCATCAAAATCTTCCGTATAGAAATATGCCTCATCAAGCTTTAAGTCTTCTTCGCTTTCGCTTTCAAGCGCTATCTCAAGTGTCGTTCCTTTTTTCTGCCATCCGAGATCTATCACGCTCCACCTGTAGGGCGTAAAGTATTCCCCGAAATCTCCGCCATTATGATACAGTCTCGCCTTCTGTTCATAGGGCGCGTCAAAATAAACTTCTACTATACCGTCTTTTTCGATCGGGATCTCAAACACCGTCCTCTTTTCATCTTCATATGTTTTTACTGCCGGCAGCGCGGAAAAGATCCGTGCATCCCTTCCTGTTATCCCGTCCGCGATCTCCTCCTGAAAAGCAAAGGGATCCTTTTTTGTTTCGTAGTCCTCTATATTGTCTTTCATCTTTGTCGCAAACATGAGCGGGAGCGCATAGGGATTCTCAAAGATCGAATAATCCTCATCCGTATAATGGATCTTATCATACGGTTTGCCTGTGCCGTCATACTGTGACAGCAGATACTTAACGCCCAGAACTGAATCGGCAAAAGATGTATTTCCGTCACCGTAAAAAGCCCAGTTGCCATTGTCCCTGAAACCGAGGCTCCCCATATATCTGATAGTGCTCATCTTTTCACTGGAGCTGTAATGCGACAGTCCGGCATAATCAAACATAAACGGGTCATTGAGAGATCTGCGAAATATTTTTTCCATACGGAACAGACCCGAATCCCTTTCCTTTACATAGTCAGTCATCTCTTTTGTCCTTTCATAAGGGACACTGTATTCGGCATATTCGGACAGATTAAAATGATCAAAAGTTATGGATGCATTCGCAAAAAGATCGGCGACGGTTATAAAGATCAGGAGCGGGACAGTTCCCTTCGGTTTCAGATAAAGGACCGCCATGGATCCTGACAGAAACAGTGCCGAAAGAATAATATCCCAAGCCCCGGTGTTCTTATTATGGGATAATAAAAGATAGGCGCTGTACACGGCAAAGATAATAAAGATCAAAAGCATCCATTTAAACCCGAAAGTCTCTTCTCGGAATTCAAATGATTCCCACGCTTTTATTATGATAAAGAAAACCGCCACATAAGCAAATCTCTGCGGATATCCTATGGGCTGGTTGAATCCGTGCCACACGACATTCAGAGTGTTGATGCAGAAATTCATCCAGAAAAACACCAGAAAAACAGCCGTGACGATCTTTTCCTTCAGAGCGATCTTTTTGCTGAAAAAGAAAAGCATCAAAAGAGCAAGCACGAACATCCCGCAATAGATGTTTGGGAGGCCTGCACCGAAATCTCCCTTGAATGATCCGGTATAGAATTTTGAAAACAGATCAAAGGGATTAAAAAGGAGAAAAAAACCTATGGAGAGGTTGCTCTTTTCACCACGCAGCGACAATACCGCCGGCAGCAGGACAAACGCGGAAAGCGCTCCGGCCGCCACAGATGATATTGCAAATGCTGCAAAGCTTTTTATCTTTTCCCTGTCAAGCAGCAGTTCGTATACAAAGATCAGTGTGCAGAAGATGCAAATCATGTATCCGAAATAATAGTTGCAGATTATCGAGAGTGCAAGAAAGATAATGTAGCACAGATCCGGTTTCTTTTTTTCAAGGATCCTTTTCAGGCCAAGATAGACCAGGGGAAGTACTATGATATCCGTATAATAATGATAAAGCTCCACATATACAATCATGAAGCCCGACATCCCGTACGCAAACGAAAATAAAAGATCACTCCATGAAGTACGCCTCAGTTTTCCCAGACATATGCACATACTGAGCGAACAAAGTCCCGGCCCCGTGCAGAACAGAAGATACAGTGCTGTCGGCAGCATTTCATCCGGAAACAGAAGAGTGATAAGATTTGTCGGACTGAAAAAATAATAGGCTGCAAGACCTGCCATCTCACCGCCCAGATTTTTGCTCAGGGAATATACGAAATCATTGTTTCCCGAAACAACAGTCTTCAGATATGACGCAAAATCTATGAACTGAAAAAGCGCGTCTCCCGTCACGGCCATGTTTTTTCCGAAGGGTACTACTCCTTTTATGGCAAAGGCTGTCATGACGGAAAGAAACGGCACCGCAAAAGACAGGATATATATCGCTATCGATTTTTTTAAGGAGTTCTTTTGCATAAAACCTCACTCAAAGAATCCGATGTTCCGATCCAGGCTCTCAGCTGTCGCCTTGAGATCATTTGCAGAATCTGCCAGATCCGTTACCGTGGAATCAAGCATCTCCATTGCAGAAGATGTGTTCTGGGAACTCTCCGCATTCTGCGCGGATATATCGGAAAGCGTCTCTACCGCTGAAACTATGGCATCCTTTGATCTGTCACAGACTCTGGCTTCTTTTGAAATACTCTGTGTCTTTGAAACAGTATCCTCTATCCCGGACAAAAGACTGTTTATGCTCTGCACGGTAAGGTCGATCACCTCCTGCTGCTGTCTGATGGAATCCTGGACTTCTCTTGACTGGTCTACAGCTTCTGCAGATACCTTCAGGAGCTTCTTCATCTCGATCCGTATATCATCTGCGCAGTCTGATGACTGCAGAGCAAGCTTCCCAACTTCGTCAGCCACCACTGCAAATCCCCTTCCCGCTTCTCCTGCTCTGGCCGCCTCTATGGCAGCGTTCAGTGAAAGAAGATTTGTCTGGGCAGATACTGCATTGATCGTATCAACCTTTTCATTTATCGCATCCACGGCCCTGCTTGTAGCGTCTATCTTTTCGGTTATCTTCTCAACATCTTCCGATACTCCGGCAGATACTTTTCCCAGTTTCTCAAGATATCCGGCAGAAGTCCTTGACTGACTGCTCATATCGGAAACAGTTTCTCCGAGACTGTCGGCGCTCTCTAAAAGGATCCTGATCGCATCCGTCATATCTGCGATGCTGTCGCTTTCATTGTTCGTTTCTTCTGCCTGGGCCTGCGCCCCCTTTGCCATGCCTTTAACAGATTTTGTGACACTGCCTGCCGTATCTCCGATCCTGCGGGAAGAATCAGCCAGAGCGCTTGCGGACATATTCATATTGGACGATGTCTTTTTGATACCCTCCACTATATTGCGAAGCTTGTCGATGACCCGGTTCGTACTCCTTGCCATCATGCCAAACTCATCTTTTCTTTCCGTATATCCGTCAACATTGCTGAACTGGCCTGATGCAAGAAGTTCCAGCTTTTCGCAGATTGCATTTAAGGGTCTGGTAAAATATCCGGATATGAAAAATGAGATCACCGCGACAATGATAAATATGATCACGCTGACGCATACTGTTTTTGCTGCCTGTCCGTATGCGGATGACATCACCGTATCATAATCCTCACTTACCACAATGACCCATCCCGTGGAGGGCTCCTTTATATATGAAAGTATCGCTTTTGATCCGTCTTGCGTATCAACAAAGGAACCTTTGTCCGATTCTTTTGATAAGAGAAAAAAACTGCTCCCGCTCATATCTGCCGGAGAATCTACAGGAATATTCTTTTCGGAATGCGCTGTCATTATGCCTTTTTCATCAACAATAAAAGCAGTGGCTGATCCGCTGATCTTTTCTGAAAGAGACTCTCCGAGCGCATCAAGATTCACATTCCTCTGTACTGTTCCTATGATCTCTCCGCTTTCCGTATCCTTTACCGGAGCAGCAGTCACTATGATCCTGGTCTTTGATGAAGAGCTCACTATCACTTCAGACACACAGGACTCACCATTCATGGCTTTCTTATAATAATCCCTCCGGGATATATCGACACAGTCACCTTTGCTCCTGGCAAGCTCAAATCCGGCGCTTCCTGTCACGACAGTCGAATTGCCGTCACCCAGTGAAGCATCCACGGCCTGCAGATACTGTATCATTTCATCCATTCCCATATCAGGTTCCTTTATAAACTCCCTGGTGAAAGGATTTGACGCGACAGCCTCTGCCGACCTCAGATTTCTGTCGGTTACAGCAAGAATGTCTTCTTCTATAATAAAAGCCTGCTTCAGATTTAATTCCTCAGCGTTCTGTATTGCATCTTTTATGGTGTTTTTGTAGTTGATGATCCCCATGAAAAGGATCGGTATTCCGCAGACAAGCAGCAGGATAAGTATCAGTTTTCCCCTGATGCTCCCCTGTTTGGACCTGTCCATTTTTTCAGTCATCCCGTTCCTCCAAAAATCGTCCTCTGACAACAAAACCTCAGGTCTCAATCATACCTGAGGTTTATGATACAACAGGTTCGAAAATACCTCACCTTGTTGTATCAGCAGCGGAGAAGGAGGGATTTGAACCCTCGCGCCGCTATTAACGACCTACACCCTTAGCAGGGGCGCCTCTTCAGCCACTTGAGTACTTCTCCATACTTCGGAAGCTACCATTAGCTTCATAGCAAACTGACTTCGTTATTATATCCAAGAGTGTTTTTTTTGTCAATCTTATCCCCATTTGAACACCACCAGGTGAATCGCTGTCATGAGCAGATTGTTATTGTACAGAAACTTCAGCGGCGGGCTTTCATCAAGCATGGAAAGAAGCTCCGCACTGATGTTTGACTGTCCCATAAAGAAAATAATAAAAAAGAACACAAGCCATACCGCCAGTATGCCAAAAGCAAATCCTGCGACGAATCCCAGCAGCCTGTTTATATCACCGATCACCGCAAATTCCGTTACAGGTGATATTAGTTTCAGTAAATACTTAAAGATCAGACGCATCAGGAAAAATGTGATGACAAAGACGATAATATCTATGATCACTTCCTGCAGCGAAAGCTTTGCAGCATCTTCCTTCAGTCTTTCGGCAAACTGCGGCATCACGGCCGCCAGCAAAAACAGGGTCCCAAGGATCGAAAGGATCGGGACCATCATTTCAAAAAGTCCTTTTTTTCCTCCAGTATGGGATGAAATAAAAACAGCCAGTATTATGAATACAAAAACGATATTTCCGGTCATTTTACCAGTTTGATCAGCTGCGCCGTTTCTCTGTTTATGAGGACAAACCTTCTCGGATCCTTATCAGGCGCGCATAGTATGGTCGGATCTTCAAAAAATCCTTCAAACTTGATCTTTCCTTTCATGCTGACTATGATACAGCGCTTATCATTGTATATAATAAGCCTGTCATCCGATATAACCACATCGGAGTATTCCAGGTCAAATCTCTGTGACAGAATCTTTTCTCCTGTCATATCGTAAACATCTGCAGTATTCTGGTCGTCTCCGGAAAGCTTGTATAATACGGCAACCTTCCCGTCTCCGTAAAAGACCGAATCAATATGTCTGTCAAAATCATATTCCTTTACCTTCTCCGGTTTCTGATCTCCGGAAAAGAATATCAGTCTGTTATCACCCATGGCAAACGCTGAGAAGTCATTCATGAAGTGAACCCTCGGGATGATCGTATCCTCAAAATCATAACCGCTCATGTAATGATCGCTCTCATTTGCGCCCACATCTCCGAAATTATAGAAAGCAACGGAGCTCTTTATCTTTTCTCCTTCTGTCCTGACATACGAGACAGCCAGCAGATATCCGCTTTCTGAAAGGCTGATATCCATCGGGTATCCGCTTTCTGACATGGAACAGCGTACCGATGCCAGCTGTGTTCCCTTGCAGTCATACAGCTTGATCCATGAAAAACCGTTATCCTCCAGGACCGCTGCCACTACACCCTGTTTTGAAACGCAGAAATTAAGGACCGGCATCTTTGTCTGTATACGGTTCAGGTTTTCAGCCGAATCAATAACAATGATCTCCGTTCCTCTTGCATTTCCAAGCGCAACAAAATCACCGCAGGTCGCAACATGCGGTTCCTGCATCTCATAGGTCACATTCCACAGTACCCTGTCAGTTCCGTCAAAGGCCTCTGCACCGTCCTGACTGTATTTCAGGACATGACCGTTATAGGCAAGATATTTGGAAGCATCCGAATCCTGTCTTACACTCTTTTTTATGATCTCGTAATCTGAATAAATGGTATTCTGATAATCCCTGTTCAGAAGGACCATAACCGCGATCAGGACCGCTACCAGTAAAGCGGCCCCGATCACCTTTCCGAGGCGGTGAGCCAATATGGCAAGCTCTGGTGCCGCGCCGGATACTTTTTCTTTTTTTACCACACTGAATCTTTCGTTAACTGCCATTTAATCACAAAAGCTTTTTGATCTGATTGTATATTCCCTTTGCGTCCAGTTCGTACTTCTCGAGAAGCGCTGACCATGATCCCGACTCTCCGAACACATCCTGCATTCCAAGCCTGTGCACCGTCGCAGGATTCTTTTCGGAAACGACCTCAGCGACTGCGCTTCCAAGTCCGCCGGTAACAAAAGCTTCCTCAACCGTGAATATCTTTTTGGTCTCCTTTGCCGCTTTGATTATGATATCCTCATCAATAGGCTTGATGGTATGGATGTTTATGACTCTGGCATCTACTCCGTCAGAGAGCAGCATCTTTGCCGCCTCCATTGCGTAGCATACTTCCAGGCCGGTTGCTATGATGGTGATATCCTTTCCGTCCTTTAAGGTAATGCCCTTTCCAAGTTCAAATTTATAGTCAGCATTATCGTTAAATACAGGAGTTGCAGCGCGGCTCGTCCTCATATAGAAGGGGCCGTCAAGTTCAAGCGCAGCCTTTACCGCTGCCTTCGTCTCTATATCATCACTCGGACAGACGACTGTCATGCCGGGTATGGTCCTCATGAGGGCGATATCCTCAAGTGCCTGATGGGATGCTCCGTCTTCGCCTACAGTGATTCCGGCATGTGTAGCCCCTATCTTTACATTCAGATGAGGATATCCGATCGAATTTCTGACCACCTCAAAATTTCTTCCGGCGGCAAACATTGCAAAAGAACTGATGAAAGGGATCTTTCCGCAGGTCGCAAGTCCTGCAGCTATTCCTGTCATATCTGCCTCTGCTATCCCGCAGTCTATGTGTCTGTCAGGATACTTTTTCTGAAATACTCCTGTCTTTGTGGCATTGGCAAGGTCCGCATCAAGAACGATGAGATTCGGATATTCCTCTCCATACATTGCCAGAGCATTGCCATAGCTTTCGCGTGTTGCTATCTTTTTTATCTCTTCACTCATAATGCTGCCTCCAATTTCTCTAAATCTGACATGGCCGTTGCATACTCCTCATCATTCGGTGCCTTGCCGTGCCATCCAACCTGGTTCTCCATGAAGGATACGCCCTTGCCCTTGAGTGTCTTTGCGACTATACAGACCGGCTTGCCCTTCACTGTCTTTGCCTCATCAAACGCTTTCTTCAGCTGATCCATGTCATTTCCGTCAGCCACATTTATCACATGGAAGTTGAAGGCCTCAAATTTTTTGTCTATCGGATAAGGATCGCATACCTCGGAAACAGGTCCGTCGATCTGGAGATTATTGTTATCGACGATCACGCAGAGGTTGTCCAGTTTCCTGGCTCCGGCAAACATTGCCGCTTCCCAGATCTGTCCTTCCTGGATCTCTCCGTCTCCGCAGAGGCAGTAAACCCTGTAGTTTTTATTATCCAGCTTTCCGGCCAGCGCCATGCCGCATGCGGCAGAAAGGCCCTGTCCCAGGGAGCCGCTGGACATATCTACTCCGGGAATATGCTTCATATCCGGATGTCCCTGGAGATATGAACCCAGATGTCTTAATGTAGGCAGATCATCCACCGGGAAAAATCCCCTGTTTGCAAGTGCCGAATAAAGTCCCGGCGCCGTATGCCCCTTTGAAAGGACAAATCTGTCACGATCCGGATCCTTCGGGTTTTTCGGATCGACCTTCATCTCCTCAAAATACAGATAAGTAAAAATATCCGCTGCGGAAAGAGATCCGCCCGGATGTCCGGCTTTTGCGCCGTGGACTGCGGTCAATATACCTTTTCGTACCTTTACGGCAGTCTTCTGCAATTCCTGTTTGTCCATTTTTTTCTTCCTTTCTTTTATTATTTTACAGGCCGTTCTATTTCTGTCCGTAATATGCGTTTGCGCCATGCTTTCTGTAATAGTGCTTGTCCATGAGATGCTGCGGTGTAGGCTCAACCCTGGGATTTACCGTCTCTGTCCTGGCTGCCATCTTTGCGACCTCCTCGAGAACAACCGCCGTATGAACCGAATCCTCAGCATTCTTTCCCCAGCAGAAGGGGCCATGGTTTTTGCACAGGACTCCCTGGACCGCGTTATGATCCCTGTCCCTGAAGTAATCGGTGATCAGAACTCCCGTGTTCTTTTCGTAGCCCTCATCCATCTCCTCTTTGGTCAGGACACGAAGGCATGGTATCGAGCCGTAGAAATAATCCGCATGTGTCGTGCCATAGCAGGGTATGCTCCTTCCTGCCTGAGCCCAGCTTGTTGCCCATGATGAATGTGTGTGGACAACGCCTCCGATATCGTCAAAACATCTGTAGAGCTCGGCATGGGTCGCTGTATCTGATGACGGATTGTATCTGCCCTCGACCTTGTTTCCGTCAAAATCGACCACTACCATATCTTCCGGTGTGAGTTTTTCGTACTCCACTCCGCTGGGCTTGATCACGAAAAGCTTTTTCTCCCTGTCGACGCCGCTGACATTTCCCCAGGTAAAGGTTACCAGCCCGTATTTCGGGAGCAGCATATTTGCCTCATAGACTTCTTTCTTTAATTCCTCGAGCATTTTTTCCTCTCCCTTTCAATATGTGCTGAATCTGTAAACAGTCTTTGTATCATACTTTTTGTCCGGTCCGAACAACGGTTTCTCAAAGTTTTCCTGATTGATGGAATCCGGGAAGAACTGTGTTTCAAGACAGAGCGCCTGTCTCCTGTCATATTTTACTCCTCCCTTTCCTGTCTGGGGAGAGATGCAGTTTCCGGCATAGAACTGTATCCCGGGCAGGTCGGTATATACATCCATCATTATCTTTGTCCTGTCGCACTTCAGCTGCGCAACCCTGTCAAAAGATCCCGTTTTGTGATCTATCGCAAAATTGTGATCATATCCCTGAACCAGCTTCAGCTGTTCGACATCATCATCTATGTTCTTTCCAACCTGTCTGAAATCAGTGAAATCAAATACCGTCCCTTTGACATCCGCGATCTCTCCGGTAGGGATGGCGCCGGCAACTACGGGAGTGTAATGCGATGCCAGCAGCTTCAGCTCATGGTCGCATGCAGATGATGCCAGATCTCCGCTCAGGTTGAAATACGAATGATTGGTACAGTTAAGCAGGGTCACTTTGCTGCAATCTCCTTCATAATGGATTTCCAAGCCGTTTTCATCATCCAGCCTGTAGGTTATCTTCATCTTTACTTCACCCGGGAAACCGCAGTCTCCTTCAGGACTTAAATAACTGAATGTCACGCTGTTTTCGGCATCGTTTTTTGTCCCGTTCCAATGCGCCTTATGAAATCCCTTGTCCATTTCCGTATGAAGATTGTTCTTTCCGTCGTTTACCGCAAGTGTGTATTCCTTTCCGTCTATGATGCATTTCGCATTATTGATCCTGTTTGCACTCCTTCCGATCGATGCGCCGAAGAAGCAGGGATTATTGTTATAATCCTCGGGCTTCTCAAAGCCCATTACGATATCCTTCACGCTTCCGTCTGCTGCAGGCACAAAAAGATCCATCAGTATGGCTCCGAATTCTGTGACCTTTGCCTTCATGCCATTCCTGTTTGTCAGCTCAAAAACCCTGTACTCCATGAAAAAAGCTACCTCCTTAAACTTTTTTATAATAAGATCCTGCCTTCAAGCGCCCGAAGGAGCGTGATCTCATCTATATTTTCCAGATCCCCTCCCACGGGGACTCCGCTTGCGATCCGGCTGACCTTTATTCCCGTAGGTTTTATCAGCTTGCTGATATACATGGCGGTCGTCTCGCCTTCCAGAGAGGAATTGGTCGCGATGATGACCTCTGCTATCTCTTCCTTTTCCAGTCTCTCTATAAGCTCCTTCAGCTTGATATCCGAAGGTCCGATCCCCATCATCGGAGATATCGCCCCCTGCAGCACATGATAAACCCCGTTGTATTTCCCGGTCTTTTCATACGCGGCAAGATCTCTTGTATCCTCCACAACCATTATGGTCGTATGGTCTCTTGCATCATCGGCGCATATCGGACAGATCTCATTATCTGTCAGGGTATAACACACCTTGCAGAAACGCACATTCTGCCTGGCATCTGTTATGGCATCCGTCAGACTCTTCACTTTTTCCTCGCTCTGCCTGATGAGGTAATCGGCAAGGCGTCCCGCGGATTTATACCCTATGCCCGGCAGGGATGAAAGCTCCTCTACGAGCCTGTTCATTTTTCCGGAATAAAGATTCATTTAAAACAGTCCGCCAAGTCCGCCCGAAAGCGATCCCATTGCAGCCTCCGATGCATCATCTGCCTGTTTCAGAGCTTCATTTACGGCAGCGATGATCATATCCTGAAGCATCTCAACATCGTCCGGATCACAGGCCTCGGGCTTGATATTCAAAGATACCAGCTCTTTCTTTCCGGAAACAGTCGCCTCTACAGCTCCGCCTCCTGTTGAAGCCGTATACTCCTTTGTCTCCAGCTCGCGCTGCTGTTCTGCCATCTTCTGCTGCATCCTTTGGGCCTGCTTCATCAGATTGTTCATGTTTCCCGGCATCATGCCTCCGGGATAGCCTCCTCTTTTAGCCATCAGTCTTCATCCTCCTCAAGGTTTTCTACCTCATAATCAACATAATCGGAAATATCAAATATCTTTTTTTCCGTTTCCTCTTTTCTCCCGGGAACAGACAGCCTGAACTCCACCTTTTTGTGTACAGCCTCAGTGAAAGCATCATCAATGAGTTCCATGTTTTCCGGTGAATTCAGGTAATCATATTTGTATGTGTCCCTGCACATTATCACAAAAACCCTGCCGTCTGTCGAAGGAGTCGATTCCTCCAGTGCCGGTTTAATGGACGGATGCGCACAGGCGACAACTCTTTTCCAGTTAAAAACTGCCAGCTTTACATCTTCTTCCAGCGCTTCAGGAGCCGGCGGCTTTTCCTTTGGCTTTACGGTTTCCACAGCCGCAGAAACCTTTACTCCTTCCGCTTCGATCCTGTTGACCTTTCTTTCGACCTGGGCCAGGCGCTGCTTGACAGAATCCAGATCATCATCCATGCGGGGCTTTGCAAGCTTCACTATGGCTATCTCCGTGAGGACCCTTTTCTGTGAAGAATACTTCAGCTGTCCCGAAAGATCGGAAAGGATCCTGATATATCTCATGAGAGTATCGGGATCGGTCTTTTTTGCGCTCTCCTTTATTGTTTCAAGAGTATCCGTTGACACCCCGAGAACATCTGCGATATCGGCTTTGCTCTCCCGGGATGTGGACAGCAGCAGCATGTTCCTCAAATGCCAGATGAGATCATTTACAAAGGTTCCTATCTCCCTTCCCTTCATGATGTTGTCATCCAGCAGTTTTATGGCACCCGTCAGATCGTTCTTTATGATCAGGTCCACGAAGGTGATATAAACAGTTGTATCTACCGCTCCGAGTACATCAAGCGCCCTGTCATAGGTCAGGGTCTGCCCATAATCAAATGCAAGGCATCTGTCGAGCAGGGACAGAGCATCCCTCATCGAACCGTCTGCAAGTCGCGCTATGAACCGCAGAGCCTTGTCATCCGCCACATTCCCCTCTATGCCGGTCAGCTTTCTCATCCTGTCCGTCATGGTATCTATGGACATTCTTTTGAAGTCATATCTCTGACATCTTGAAAGGATGGTTACGGGAAGTTTTCCGGGGTCTGTCGTCGCAAGTATAAAGATGACATACGAAGGAGGCTCTTCAAGCGTTTTTAAAAGAGCGTTGAAGGCCCCGGGCGAAAGCATGTGAACCTCATCTATGATATAGACCTTGTATTTTCCCTTTGTCGGAGAATAAGACACTTCGTCAACTATGGTTCGTATGTTTTCCACGCCGTTGTTTGACGCTGCATCTATCTCTATGACATTCATCAAAGAGCCGTCATGTATCCCTCTGCACATCTCACATTCGGCACAGGGACTTCCGTTTTCTTTTGGATGAAGACAGTTCACCGCACGGGCAAAGATCTTTGCGACAGTGGTCTTTCCGGTTCCCCTGGTACCGCAGAAAAGATAGGCATGACCTATCCTTTCTGTTTTGATCTGATTTTTCAGTGTTGTGACTATGGCGTCCTGTCCGCAGACATCCTCAAAGGCCTCCGGACGGAACTTCCTGTATAAAGCCTGATATGCCAAGGTTTTAATCTCCGAAACTTATTCCCAGCATCTTTGCTTCCTTTATGATCGCTGCATCAGGAGCAAGCATCTTCAGCTTCCCGGCAACATCCTGTAAAGGAACCTTTACTATCTCGCGGTTTTTGTATCCTACCATGAATCCGTATTCGCCCTTCAGTATAAGCGCTCCTGCTTCCGCTCCGAGCCTTGATGCGAATACCCTGTCATACGAATCGGGACTTCCGCCTCTCTGGATATGTCCGGGAACCGTAACCCTGACTTCCTTTCCTGTCTTTTTCTGGATCTTTGCCGCTATCTCATATGAAACCGACGGATACTTCGATCCCTCAAGCTTTTCCTTGTATTCTTTCTTTGAAAGCTTTGCATCCTCTTTGCTGATGGCACCTTCCGCCACAACGATAATGGTGAATTTTGCCCCTCTTTCCTTTCTGAGGTTTATGGCATCAACCACCTTGTTTATATCATAAGGTATCTCAGGGATCAGGATGATGTCCGCTCCTCCTGCCATACCGGCGTTCAGCGGCAGAAATCCTACCTTGTGGCCCATGATCTCGACAATGAAAACCCTGCCGTGCGAATCAGCCGTCGTATGGATGTAATCTATGGTCTGTGTGGCAATATCAACCGCGCTCTGGAAGCCAAAGGTCATATCTGTTCCCCACAGGTCATTGTCTATGGTCTTGGGAAGAGTCACGACGTTCAGTCCTTCTTCAGAAAGCAGATTTGCTGTCTTGTGCGTGCCGTTTCCACCAAGTATCACCAGGCAGTCCAGTCTGAGTTTGTAGTACCAGTGTTTCATGGACTCAACCTTGTCAAGGCCGTTTTCATCCGGTTCCTTTATGGTCTTGAAGGGTACCCTGGATGTACCCAGGATGGTTCCTCCTCTGGTGAGGATACCGGAAAAATCCGATATATCCAGCATCCTGTAGTTTCCGTAGATGAGACCCTTGTAGCCGTCAAAGAACCCGAACATCTCGATCTGTTCTCCGCTGTTTACAAGAGATTTGACAACTCCTCTCATGGCAGCATTAAGTGCCTGACAGTCTCCTCCGCTCGTTAGAAATCCTACTCTTTTCATTTAAGCCCCCGTTCTGCGCTGAAATCTGTTCTTTTGCGCTTTTACCTTAAATCCGATCCCGATATGGTCTGATTAACGAATCTTTTCATATTCTACCACATTTTCGTCTTAATGAACACATTCGACGCTCCCCGGGAGCAAAAAAAATAATAAAACAGGCATACTGTTATCCGTCCCTGTTCGCCTTGTCTATTGACTTTGATTTGACAAACGCTTTATAATGGCAGATGTATTTGCAGACGTATCGAAGTGGTCATAACGGGGCGCACTCGAAATGCGTTTGCCCTCCGGGGCACGAGGGTTCGAATCCCTCCGTCTGCGTTAAGGAAGAAACGCGGGAAACTTTGATTTATCAACGACTTCCCGTGTTTTATTATGCACAAATTGTAGTGAATTTTGTATGACAAATTATGACAGATTTTTGGAAAACCAGAGTTATTGCACCTTCCGGGATTTGTCGGTTTTGCTGTAATCTGAAAACTTTATGACGTTATCAGATAAAAGAATTCTTACTCCGCAAGAGATGAAGAGATAGATGATGAGCCGGAAGAGGAATCCCAGAAACAAAATGCGTGGGATATGTATTATGGGCTCGGTCACGGATTCATTTTTGGTGTGTGACCGTTCTGGGACCTTAGGGCTGATACTATTACATCATCAAAGACAACAGCACCCGCAATAAGCGGAAAAAAGGAGGGTTAAACTATGACGAACATATACAGATTGAACAGACTTGGGGAAAAAGAACTTGAAAAAGTTGTAGGCGGAAGTTTCTTAAGCGTTGTGAGAAATATAGGCTGTTTCA
>JAGACK010000011.1 GCA_017614155.1 Lachnospiraceae bacterium | reverse complement strand
GTATGGCATTGCCCTTATTTCTGTATCTTTTCGTCAAAGAACGGTCAGGTGGGTGGTGATAAATACCGTGAGTATTTGCTGCTTAAGATGGACGGAGAAAACTGGGAATCCGAAGAAAAGGTTGTAAACGAAGTACTGATCGATCATACCGGGGATTTTTCCGGATGGGAAAACTGGATGGATAAGAATAAACAGGGGATCGACTGCAAGCTGAGGATCCGCAGGGAAGGGAAAATGATCTTTATGAAGACCGAAAATCTTGGTGTATCGGTAAACAGTATTTCAACTGTCAAAGATGGTACGAAAAAACTGTATATTGCCCTTACCGGAGATCAGTGTGCGATTTCGAATACCCGTATTTTCCGGGAAAACTGATCATAATAGTATTCTATCAGTGATGAATTTGGTGTTACCATGCTATGATCATACAGGGAACAAAGGTTTGATCGTTGTAACCGATGAGAACAAAAAGGGGATCAGTATGAACAGCCAGCTGAAATCAACAGTGATTTTTGTGAAAAGGGGAGAGATATGGAAAGATATAAGAAAAAGATAAAAAGGATACTGCTTTCAGTACTTATTGCCTCGCTGGTATCAGCGCAGATACCGAGTCTGAGTTTGGCTGCGGAAACGGACGGTTTAGGACCGGCTTCTGTGGCAGAGACAGGACTGCCGGAGGGCAGTGAGGAGATAAGCGGGGATGAAACGGTCATTCCTGCGGCAGAAGAAGGACTGCCGGAGGACAGCGAGGAGATCAGCGGAGAAGAAAGCAATCCGGAATATCCGGCGCCTGAAGAAGCGGAGGTCATTGATGAGGCCAGGGGAGACCCGGCCCCCCAATTATATAACATAATCATTTCCAGCGACATCGTAAACGGCACGGTATCCGCGGACAAGAATACCGCAGAAGCGTACAAGGACGTTTTTCTGACGGTTACACCGGCTGAGGGCTACGTGGTCAGCAGTGTCAAATATTCATTCACTAACAAAGATGGATTTAAGGAATTTGACGCTGAACCTAATGACGACGGCAGGTACAAGTTCAATATGCGACCTCACGATACCACCGTCAGGGCGGTCTTCACAAGGGCTCCCATCAGCGTTTCATATGTGGATGATAACGGCGAGACGGCAAGCGTGCAGGCTGCCCCGTTAGAAAGCATCATGACGGAGCTCTCAGGCGGCTGGTACGTCGCAGATGAAGATGTTGCCTTCGACCACAAGCTCACCCTGAAGGGTGATACTATGCTCATCATCCCGGACGGCAGGAAGCTCACTTTCGGCGCAAAGGACAGCCGCCTTTCGGACGGCTGTATCGAGGCTGAAACGGGAAAGATGTACGACTTTAAGATCTACGGGCAGAGCGGCGGCACGGGAGAGGCTGAATTCTATGGCGGCTCCGAAGCTGTTCATGTTTATTCCTTTTGGCAGTATGGCGGCAGGGTTACTATAGATGCTGCGGGTAAATGCCTGAAAACAGACAGCCACGTTACTCTGAAAAACTGCAGCTTGACGGCCACCTCTCATAGCGGACTTTACGCAATTTATTCAACGGCCGGCGCAGATATCACCAATGCCGGGGTCAGCGCTACAGCAGAAGGAGGCAGCAGTTGTGCGATATTTGCAGAAAAAAGTGATATCAGTATCACCGACAGCAGAGTGGACGCTGCCGGAAAAGAGCACGGGCTGTGGTGCGCTTACAGCCAAACATGTATCAGGCTCTCCCTTTCGGGCAGGGAAGATCGAGTCAGCGCAACAAGCTACAAAGCGCCTGCCGTAAGAATCGGTGGCACCTACAGTCTGGCCGTCTCGGGCAACGAAAGTATTTACAGCGGTGAGCTGTCTGCGGCTCAGATCAGTTCCCTTGCGGGAAAAACCCTCATTCCCGCCTACAGGGTCCGCATCCCGGATGACATCAGGGGAGGCACGGTATCCGCGTCCCGGGCCGGGATCTCCCTGAGGGATTACGAAAGCGCAGATAAAACGATCACACTTACGGCAACGCCTGAGAAGAGCTTTGAGCTTTCCGGGATAACCGTCACGGGAGCGGTAAGCGGCAAAACCGTTGCGGTAAGCGGAGAGGGCAATACACGCACCTTTACCATGCCCGCGGAAGATGTGAATGTGAACGCGGTCTTTTCCCAGCCTCCCGTCAGATACTGCGACGAAAAAGGCACGGAAAGGGAATGTAAGGAATACACCGTCCTTGAGGGGGGAGAGACCGAGCTTTCCGGGGGATGGTATATCGTTCCGAAAGACACGACTGTCAACTACGCCGGAACCATCACCTTAAAGGACAGCGTGAATCTTATCCTTTCAGACGGCGCGACGATAAACCTGGGCACGGAAAGCAGCAGGATCCCGGGCATTGCCATCAGTGGGAACGGCAGCGAGTACGAACCGAAAAATCTTACCATCTACAGCCAGAGCGGCAAGACAGGGGCGCTGAATGTCTATAACAGCTGTGCTAATTCCACTGAGTCCGGCATTTTCCTCAGTCATAGCACTCTCACCTTAAACGGCGGCAGAGTCACTGTGGATGACAAAGGCTGGTCCGGAGGAGGGATATACGCTGATGACTTTACCCAGAACGGCGGGATACTCAACGTTAAAAGCGAACACTCAAGCGCCATCAGTGTCAGGGAGGAGGTCACTGTCAATGGCGGAGACCTGACAGCCAGTGGCAGCTCTTTCGGCATTCATTCCTGGACAGGCAGCATAACCATTAACGGCGGAAGCATCAGTGCTTCCAGTTCCGATTCCGGTTCTACGTATTCAGGCATCGGCGCAGCACAGACCATTACTCTTGGGTGGACCGGTAACGGCGATAGTATATTTGCCAGCAGTTACAGTAGTGGTACTCATGGCATCATCAGAGTTTTGACCGGCAAGGCCTTAACCGACGGCAACGGAGGCTGTTATTATGATACGCTGACCGATAAAGAGATCGCTTCCATGGGTGGCAGGGTTCTCGTTCCTGCCTACGGCGTGATGATCCCGAAGGACTTAAGGGGTGGCGTGGTTTCGGCATCTCCGGCTGCCTTTGCCGTAGGGGACTATGAGACTGCCGGCAAGACCGTTACCCTGACTACAACACCTGATACAGACTATGAGCTTGTCTCCCTGACGGTAAAGAAGGCAGACAGCAGCGGGATCGCCACCGCAAGGGACGGCAACGGCAGATACACCTTTACAATGCCTCAGGGAAATGTTTCAGTGAATGCGTCCTTTGCCAAATCCCTTGTTCACAGCGATATTACCGTTGCAGCCATCGCAGATGAGGTCTACACCGGAAAAGCGATCACGCCGTCGGTAACGGTCAGCGACGGCAGCGCGCTTCTGATCCCGGGTAAGGACTACACCTTGGAATATGCGAACAACGTCGATGCAGGGGACAAGTCGGCAACCGAAGCGCCCACCGTTATCATAACGGGCAGGGGGGCTTACTGTGGCGTCAGAACGGAGAAATTCACCATTAAAAAAGCCGTATACCCGGCTAAAGAAGCAAAGGGCGGAGCCAGATACGGCAATGAGGGGATGCTGGAACTTGAAGATTTTATCGCCGGGGGCGGCTCCTGTACCATTAAGGCCACGGAGGATCCTAAAGGGGTCTTAAGCAGCAACGCCGTTTTAGATGGGACTTTGCTGAAATGGCGCTTTAAGGATGACAGCAGCCTTGCGGGAGAAACCGCAAAGGTGACCATAAGCGTCAATAACGCAAAGAATTATGAGGACTATGAGTTTTCTGCAGTACTGGAAGTTGTCACCTGCAGCCATCCCATATCACGAAGGGAGCTTAGGGGTGTGCGGAAGGGCACCTGCTCGGAATACGGATACTCCGGGGATACATACTGCCTGGAATGCGGCAGCATGATAGAGAAGGGACATCTGACTGACAGGGATCCCGATAATCATCATTTTGACTTTGGGAAGGGCGAGGTGGTGCGACCTGCCACCCTGCTTCAGCCGGGGATCACCAGATATACCTGTGGGTGGTGCAAAAAGGCCACTCTGGACAGGACGGATATTCCCTGCAAGACAGATGAAAAGGGCAGGGATCTTGAGGATCTGAGGGAAGATGTGGCTTCACTCAGCGGAGACGCTGCTCCGGTCGTTGAGCCTATAAAGGATGATAAGGGCAATGTCACCGGAGAGTCCGTGGCCATAGCGGGTCGGGAGGTTTCGAAGACCGAAACCGATCCGGAGTCCGGAAAGGAAACGGTAGTCTCAAAGCTGTGGATCGGCGGACTGAAGTCCTCATATGTCTACACCGGCTCTGACATAAAGCCCTCCTTCCATGTCTATGACGGGCTGCTGGAGCTTAAGGAGAAGACGGATTATACTGTGAGCTTCAGGAACAACAAAGATGCGGGAGAGGGGAGTCTTACAGTTAAGTTTAAAGGAAACTACAAGGGCAATAAGGAAGAGACCGTAAGCTTTACCATAGAGAAGGCCATGCTGGGAAGGGATATCATTGTCCACGATCTGGGGCTGGAGTTCACTAATAAGGAGCAGAAGCCGGCGCCGCTACTGACCCGGGCTTCTACGGGCAAGCCGGTGAGCAGCAGATATTTTAAGGTGACATACAGTGATACCATAAAAGAGGAGGGCGATTATACCGCTTTCATAGAGGCGGATGACAAGAATTACGGCGGGGAAGCCACTGCCCTCATAAGGGTCACAAAGGACAAGAGCAGACTGCTCTCAAAGGCGAAGGTTATCTTTGATAAGAAAAAATACGATTATACGGGCGAAGAGATAATCCCTGCCGCAGTCTTAAAGAACAACGGTACGGAGGTCCCTTCGGATGCCTACAGGATGACCTGCAAAAGCAATGTGCTCCCGGGAACGGCTACGGCTGTATTTGAGGCAGTGAGCGGGAATTCCGGCATGTTTACGGGGACGAAGACCGCAACCTTTAAGATAAGCGGAAAGAGGGAGCTAAAGGAATCAAAGGATGACGGCAGCTTTGTCTATACCTATGAGCATAAGGTACCCTATGCCAAGGGCGGAGCGAGGCCGGCTGTCACCGTAACGGACAGGGGCGTGAAGCTTAAGGAAGGGAGGGATTATACCCTATCCTACAGCAAAAACAGGAAGCTGACGAAGGGCGCCGAGACGGCCATTATCACCGTAAAGGGGAAGGGCAGCTACAAGGGCTCGGTAAAGCTGGGCTTTGCCATAGAGCAGCAGAGCCTTAAAAATCTCAAGGCCACGGCCGCGGATCAGTTTGTAAAGAAAAGCTCTCTGAAGGCTCTGGCTGTTACAGTCCTTGACCTGGATGGAAATAAGCTTAAGAAGGGCACCGATTTTGTGATAGAGGGAAAACCGGTGATCACGGGTGAAGAGGCCTCGGGAATCGTGGAGGTCAGCATTGTCGGAAAGGGAGCGTACCTGGATACCGACAGGGTGACCGTGACAGGCCGCTATTTTGAAAATCCGGCCTGCGATCTTTTAAAGGCGAAGAGCATCAAGACCATCGGGGCTCAGGAATATACAGGCGCCGAGGTGAAGCTGAGCCGCAATGACCTTACGGAGATCCTTAAAAACAGCGGCGGCACGGTTTTGATCCCCGGCACGGATTTTGAGGTGTCGGGTTATGCCGACAACATAAAGAAGGGCAAGGCGAAGGTCACTCTCCACGGGGTGGGAAGCTTCGCCGGAGAAAAGACCCTCTCTTTTAAGATCACCGAAAAGAAGGCAGACTACCAGGGCGCCCTGACAGACGGGACCTGGAGGTGAAAATGAATGAATTGACAATATATGTGTGTTTTAGGTAAAATTTACATGACAGAAACCATATATTAAAGTGTTCAGGGAACGCCCTTTACATTTGGCCCGGAATGTAAGGGCGTTTATTGTTATAAAGGATGAGGGGAAATAATGAGATCCATTTCAGGACCGTTAAAGATATGCCTTGCAGTATATTTTCTGATAGTCACGGCATTTTTATGCCGGATACTGTTCTTTACCGATGTACAGGGATTCGCAAACTCCGGCAGGGAGGCGAAGGAACGGGATTACACGGAAGGATGGACGCTTGATACAGGAGAAACTGTTAACCTGAGCGGCTTCCGCGCGGAAGATCACGGCGGGAGGTTTGCCGCGACAAAGGTCCTTCCGGATACCATGCAGGAAACGGACGCGATATATCTGTCCACGAGCAACCTCCGGTTCAGGGTCTATGTAAAAGATGCGCTGATCTATTCCTTTGATACCAGGGAAAACATGACGGGTAACGGTGACGGCATTTCCTATCACATGATAGGGCTTGGCTCGAAGGATGAGGGTGAAACTATCCGGATAGAGGGCGAAACAGTTTTTTCGAGCGGAAAGAGCGGACGCATCAATGATATGCAGTACGGAGCCGAGGAACTCTACCGTTACAGTCTCATGAGTCAGAATGCCGTGGGACTGTCGCTTTCGATCCTGATGATCATATTCGGGATCGTTGTGATGGCCTTTTATGTCTGTCTGTCACGGAAAAGCTCGATCATGAAGTCGCTTTGGGGACTGGGGCTTTCAGCTATGTTTTTCGGATTGTGGAGCCTTTGCGATACCGGGATCCCGCAGCTTCTGAACGGATGTACCTATGCCTGCAGGGAAATGGTTTACGGGATACTGCATCTTGCCGGATTCCCCATGATCTGGTTTGTCAGCCGGGTCACACTGTTCAGGAAAAAGATATATCTGTATATTTCCCTTGCGGCATCTGTTGTGATCCCCGCACTGTTTCTGACTGCCAGATATGTGTTTGGCAAAGGCTGGAACGAAATGGAGGGAGTCATCTACTTTTCCTATTTGCTGCAGCTGATAATCCTCGCGGTGATGCTCATCGACAACGAGATCCACTGCCGGAAAAACAATGTCAGTTCCGGGATGAAGTTCTTTTATATCGGAGCCGGGATCTTTCTTCTGACCTGCCTTGTCGACCTGGTCAGATTTCCGGTCGGAGTCAGGACCTCGATGGAACATGGAAGCTGGTTCAGGTTCGGACTGGTCATATTCTTCATACTTATGACTGTCCAGATATTTGTCTGGTGGTCATACGAAAAGAGCTCTCTGGAGAGAGACAGGTTCATCAACAGGCTGCTGCAGTATGTCATGGATACCGACGATCCGGAGATCAGGATAAACAAAGCGCTCGAATATCTGTGCACCGAGCTTCACGCAGACCGTTCGTACATTTTCGAGGATATGCATGACGGGACCTTTGATAATACATACGAGTTCTGTGACGAAGGTGTTTCGCCCGAGATCGACAATCTCAAAGGAGTGCCCTATGAGGGAGTGATCGATGTCTGGTATAACGAATATAAAAAAGGCGGCCATATACTGATATATGATATTGAAAAATACCGTTATGTGAGCAGGAACATGTACGAAGTCCTCAAGCCCCAGGGGATCAATACCCTTGTCACCGGGCCTCTGATACTCGGGGGCAGGTATATCGGGTTTTTCGGCGTCGACAATCCTCCGGTGGAAGCCATGGAGGAAATATCCGAGATCATCAGGCTGCTGATGTTCTTCCTTTCGGAGATGATCTCGCAGAGAGACAACCATGCCCAGCTGGTGGATTACAGTTTCCATGACGCGCTGACCGGGGCCGGAAACAGGCGTGCGATAAAAGAGTTTGAAGAGGAAGAGCTGGACACATCACGGCCCTACGGTCTGGTCATGTGTGATGTCAACGGACTGAAGGCTGTCAATGACACGGACGGGCACGAAGCCGGTGACAGGATGATAAGGACGGTGGCATTGTGTCTGGAAGAGGTCTTTGGAGTAAAGAATGTCTACAGGATGGGCGGAGACGAATTTGCCGTCTATTCGTGCGATGAGACCAAAGAAGAGTTTGAAAGAAAGATCGGCAGGATAAGAACGCTGGTCGAAGAAAAGGGCATACATGTGGCTGTCGGCTGTTCCTATGCGGAGAACGGAGATCCGGATTATAATTCGCACAGGAAAGAGGCGGACAACAGGATGTATGACGAAAAGCGAAAGTTCTACAGCGGAGCCGGGGACAGAAGAAAAAGATATGACTGATGGGGATCAGAGTTTTGACCTGAGAAAGGAGACAGTATGGATTTTCAGAAGATCGTTGACGGTATAAGCACGATGGCCTGCGTGGTATCGGTTGAGAAAAAGGGAGAGGATTCCTATGGTGAGATACGTATCGTGACCGGTAACAAAGCGTATATCTCATCCATAGAAAATCCTGCCGAGGGCACGCAGATGCTCCGGGATAAATTTACGCCGAACAGCCTTTATACGGATTATCTGACTAGAGATCTCAATTTTGAGGATTACTCCTACCGTTCGGCAGTCCAAAAAAAATGCCTTCATTCCTATGCTCATCCTGACAGGATAGACGCCTGGTTCAACATGATGTTCATCCCGTTATCTTCCGACTCCGGGGATCTGTGCTACTGCCTGTATCTGATGGAGATCAATTTTGAAGTGGATTCCTCCAATATGTCCGAGATCTCGTCCGATGTGGCAACATCAGTCGTCAGCACCTGTATCAAGCTGAGCGGCACCACGGATTTCAATACGACGATAAAGGATGTCATAGTTGATACCCGTGTGCTCTGTGATGCCGAGCACTGCTGTATCCTTACAGTGAATGAATTTGAAAGGTCGTGCACGGTCATGGGCGAAGCCTTTGCGCCGGGTTCGCCTCTTCTGCCGATGAATACATATCTTGACGGGGAATTCTATGATATCGTCGAATCATGGGAATCCACGATAGCAGGCAGCAACTGTATCATAGCAAAGAACGAAAAAGACATGGAGCTGATAAAGGAGAGGAATCCTGTATGGTATGCTTCGCTGACCGGCGCCGGAGCACACAATATCGTTCTTTTTCCGCTCAAATCCCGCGGTGAGCTCATGGGTTATATGTGGGCTCTCAACTTTGATGAAAGCCTTGCCGTAAAGATCAAGGAAACCCTGGAGGTTACGACCTTCATCCTCGGCTCCGAACTGGGAAACCATATGCTGATGGACAGACTAAAGAACCTCGGATCAAAGGATATGCTTACCGGGGTCATGAACCGTAATGAGATGAACAATTATGTGGACGGTCTGGCCAACGGAAAATCTCCGATGACTTCAGTCGGTGTCATATTTGCGGATCTCAACGGGCTCAAAGAGGTCAACGATGTGGAGGGGCACAATGCCGGTGATGTCCTGCTGAAGGACGCGGCGGAGATCCTCTGCGGGGTATTTGACAGGAAACAGATCTTCCGCGCAGGCGGGGATGAGTTTTCTATAATAATGACCGGCGTCACGCAGGAAGATCTTGAAAAAAAGATGGAAGCGGTCGAAGAAAAGTGCAGACAGGACGGAAGCATATCGATAGCCATGGGCGGAAGTGTTGAAAATGACAGCCGCAATGTCCGTATGGCTCTGCGTCTTGCCGATGAGAGGATGTATGAGAACAAGAAAAAGTATTACTCAGAGTTTGACATCCGTGAAAAGGGCAGGGGGAAGGACCGTTCCGCAAAGGAAAGCGAGCTTTTGCACAGGATGAATTATGACCAGCTGACGGGGCTTCCGAGCATGTCATTTTTCTTCAAGCTGGCGGAAACAGGCCGTGAAAAGATGCATGAGGAGGGAGTTGATTCGGCTGTTCTTTTCCTCAATCTGCAGGGCCTTGGAAGTTATAACAAAAAATACGGCTATATTGAGGGCGACAAGCTCATCAGGGAAGTGGCCATCGTTATTTCGGGCGTTTTCGGGGAAGAGTCCTGCAGCCGCTTCGAGCAGGATCATTTCGCTGCCTTTGTCAGAACCGATGGGCTTGAAGACAGGCTGAAAGAGATATTCAGGAAACTTAAGGGCGCAAATTCGAAAAAGAGCCTGCCGATGCGTGTCGGGATCTACCCTGATTCCATGGGCATGGTTGAGACTTCGCTTGCCTGCGACAGGGCAAGGTATGCATCCGAGTACATCAAGGCATCGATCTACAAGTCTGAATTCTTTTATTATGATGAAAAGATGCTCAAACAGGAGCTGAACAGCAAATATGTTGTTGAGAACCTGGACAGGGCGATAAAAGAGAACTGGATCACGGCATTCTTCCAGCCGCTCGTCCGTTCTACCAGCAGAAGGGTCTGTGACGAGGAGGCGCTGGCCAGATGGATCGATCCGGAAAAGGGTATGCTCTCGCCTGCCGATTTCATACCTGTCCTGGAGGATACAAAGCTCATCTACAAGGTAGATCTGCATATCGTGGATGTGGTCATTGAAAATTATAAAAGGAGAAAACACGACGGATTCGGCATAGTTCCTGTTTCGGTCAATCTTTCGAGAGCCGATTTTGATATGTGCGACATCGTGGAGGAGATATGCAACCGCGTGGATGCAGCGGGCATGCCCAGGCAGCTGCTGACCATCGAGATCACGGAGAGCCTCATAGGTGAGAATTTCGGATATATGAAGGAGCAGGTAAAACGCTTCCAGGATCTGGGATTTTCGGTATGGATGGACGATTTCGGAAGCGGTTATTCGTCGCTGAATCTCCTGCAGGACATGCATTTTGATGTGATCAAGTTTGACATGCAGTTCATGCGGCAGTTTGACAAAAATCCCAAATCCAGGGTCATGCTCGCGCAGCTTCTCAGGATGGCGGTCCGTCTCGGGATAGAGACCGTTACGGAGGGAGTGGAGACACAGGAACAGGTTGATTTCCTTTGCGAGGCAGGCTGCACGAGGATGCAGGGATACTATTTCTGCAAGCCCCTCTCTATGGAGGAGATCAAACGCAGATATGATGAGGGAAGGCAGATCGGATTTGAGGATCCGGCGGAGATAGCATATCATTCTGTAGTCAGCGCCATAAACCTGTACGATCTGGCTTCAAATTCGGGTGATGAGGAAAAGGGCACCGAGATCGCAGATAATGCGCAGCCTGTTGTGATATTGGAAAATGACGGCGGGATCCTGAAGGTCATACGTTCAAACAAATCATACAAAAAAACGGCGAAGGCATATTCGCTCCTTGGCTCAGATAAGGATCAGGCTTCCATTGATGAGCTTCCGGGCGGGCTGAACAGGGCATTCTACCATGCCATGCTTGAATGCGAAGAGATCGGGAAAAAGGTCTTTGTTAACGAACTGAGCGAAAGCGGAGATACCATCCACGCCTTCGTGACAAGGATAGCGGAAAACGGATTGAATAATGCTTCGGCTTTTGCGCTGGCGATCATCGGAATCACTCCAAAGAGTGACAAGGGCCTGACATTTACCGGGATCGCAAGGGCACTGTCTGTTGACTATATCGATATATATCAGGTGGATCTGGACACGGAGCGCTTTACCGAATATGCTCCTGACAAAGAAAGATCCGACTTCTCGGTGGAGAGAAGAGGCACGGACTTTTTTGCCACCAGCCGAAGGGATGCCCTGCAATATATACATGAGTCCGACAGGGATGGATTCATCAGTGTGTTCACAAAGGAGAATGTAATAAAGGCGCTGGACGAGCATGGCGTTTTCTCCTATACCTACAGAGCTGATTTCTACGGGGATTCCATCTATGTCAATATGAAAGCGCTGCGGATGAACGGCGACGGAAACGAGATCATCATAGGCGTCAATAATGTTGACGCGCAGATGCGGGAAAGGGAAGCTATCGACAGGCTCAAAGAGGAAAAGGCAGCATTTTCCAGGATCTCTGTTCTCATGGGAGATGTCATCGCGATATATACCGTCGATCCGGAAAGCGGAGCATATATGCAGTATTCCTCATCAAGGGAGTATTCGGATATGGGGACCAGCAAGGTCGGAACGGACTTTTTTGGAGAATCATATTCGGAGAGCATTGCGTTCATCCATCCGGATGATTATGAGCGTTTCAGAAATTCATTTACAAAAGAAAACGTCCTGAAACAGACAGTGGACGGAAAAGTGTATTCCATCGGATACCGCCTGAAGCTTGGCGATGATTACAGTGATATATGGCTGCGCGCCGGCAGGATAAAGGAAAATGACGGAGAACAGCTCATAGTCGGTGTAGGGAAGAGCTGAAAAAGAGACTGCTTAAGGGGCAGGGTCAGACATATAATAAAAACTGTCCCGTATTTATCAATAAATGAGGAGGAAACAAAATGTCAGAAACAAAGATCCCTTACAAGATCTATCTTGAGGAAGAGGAGATGCCGAAAGCCTGGTACAACCTCAGGGCCGATATGAAGAACAAGCCGGAACCGCTGCTCAATCCCGGAACAGGAAAGCCGCTCACAAAAGAGGAACTGTCGCCCATATTCTGTGAGGAACTGGTCGATCAGGAGCTCGATGATACCACGGCTTTCATACCGATCCCCGATGAGATCCGTGATTTTTACAAAATGTACAGGCCGTCACCCCTTGTCAGGGCATACTGCCTGGAAAAAAAGCTCGGTACTCCCGCAAAGATCTATTACAAATTTGAGGGAAACAATACCAGCGGAAGCCACAAGCTCAATTCTGCGATAGCCCAGGCCTACTATGCAAAGAAGCAGGGACTTAAAGGCGTGACGACGGAGACCGGAGCGGGTCAGTGGGGTACGGCTCTTTCGATGGCATGCTCCTACTTTGATCTGGACTGCAAGGTATACATGGTCAAGGTCTCATATGAGCAGAAGCCGTTCCGGAGAGAGGTCATGAGGACTTACGGCGCATCAGTTGTCCCTTCTCCTTCGGAGACCACAGAGGTGGGAAAAAAGATCCTCTCAGAGCATCCGGGAACCACCGGAAGCCTGGGGTGCGCCATTTCAGAGGCAGTAGAGGCTGCAACAAAAAATGAGGGATACAGATATGTGCTCGGAAGCGTGCTGAACCAGGTTCTTCTTCACCAGTCGGTGATCGGTCTTGAGACCAAGACAGCCCTGGATAAATACGGCATCAAACCCGACATCATCATCGGCTGCGCGGGCGGCGGATCAAACCTGGGCGGACTGATCGCGCCGTTTATGAGAGAAAAGCTCAAAGGAGAGGCCGATTACCGCATCGTCGCAGTAGAGCCTGCATCCTGCCCGAGCTTTACACGCGGAACATTTGCATATGACTTCTGCGACACGGGAATGATCTGTCCTCTCGCAAAGATGTACACTCTCGGATCAAGCTTCATTCCTTCGGCAAACCATGCGGGCGGACTTCGTTTCCACGGCATGAGCACCATCCTTTCACAGCTCTATCATGACGGATACATGGAGGCAGTCAGTGTTGAGCAGAGCAGCGTGTTTGAGGCTGCAGAGCAGTTTGCGAGGGTGGAGGGCATCCTTCCCGCGCCCGAAAGCTCACATGCCATCAGGGCAGCGATCGATGAAGCGCTCAAGTGCAAGGAGACAGGCGAGGAAAAGACCATCGTATTCGGACTGACGGGAACCGGTTATTTCGATCTGGTGGCCTATGAGAAGTACAATGACGGCGTAATGACGGATGAGATACCCACAGATGAGGATATAGCAGCATCTGTTGCAAAGCTTCCGAAAGTCAACGCCTGATAAAACCTTCAGAAAATTCCTTTGGATATGCCGGGCAGGGGATACTTCTCCTGCCCGATTTTCTTGACAACGGTTTTCTTTTGGTAGAAAATATAGAAGATTGCGAAAAAACCACACAAAAAGGAGAATAAACATGAATATTTCACCTCTTCAGACAGCAAGATATGAGTACAAACCGAAGCTTCCCGGCATGCTCAGAAACGGGATCTCCCAGATCTGCGTGCGTGACGGAGCTCCGACACAGAGTGTTGCGGATCAGGAAAAGATCAAGGCTCTTTTCCCGAATACCTACGGAAAAAACGAGATCACCTTTGAGAAGGGCGCAAACAATTCGGCTTCAAAAAAGCAGGTTGTCGGCGTGATCCTCTCAGGCGGACAGGCACCCGGCGGACACAATGTCGTCTGCGGCCTCTATGATGCGATCAAGGCTACCGACAAAGGCAATGTCCTTCTCGGATTCAAGGGCGGCCCTTCCGGCCTCATAGATGACGACTTCATCGAATTTGATGATGAGTATATAGATAAGTTCCGCAATACCGGCGGTTTTGACATCATCGGCTCGGGACGTACAAAGCTGGAGACCGAGGAGCAGTTCAGGATCGTTTCAGAGGTTGCAAAAAAGCACGGCCTGACAGCTATCGTCATCATCGGCGGTGATGATTCAAACACCAACGCAGCTGTCCTTGCAGAGTACATGGCTGCAAATAATACGGGCGTTCAGGTCATAGGCTGCCCGAAGACCATTGACGGAGACCTGAAGAATGAGGATATCGAGGCATCGTTCGGATTTGATACCGCTACAAAGACTTATTCCGAGCTCATCGGAAATATCGAAAGGGATGCAAATTCCGCAAAGAAGTACTGGCATTTCATAAAGGTCATGGGACGTTCGGCTTCACATGTGGCTTTGGAGTGTGCGCTTGAGACACAGGCAAATATCTGCCTGATCGGTGAAGAGGTTGCCGCTAAAAAGATGTCGCTTTCGGCCATAGCAGATTACATTGCCGATTCGGTTGAAAAGAGAGGCAATAACGGCGAGAACTTCGGTGTTGCCATCATCCCCGAGGGCATCGTAGAGTTCGTTCCCGAATTCTCAATGCTGATCGCGCAGATCAATGAGCTCCTGGCAGGAAAGAAGACAGAGGAATTCAATGCTCTTCCCGACTGGGATGCGAAGTATGATTTTATTAAAAAAGGACTTACTGCTGACGCGTTTGCAGTATTCGAGATCCTGCCGCAGTTCGTGCAGCAGCAGCTCTTCCTTGAAAGGGATCCTCACGGAAACGTACAGGTTTCTCTCATCGAATCCGAGAAGCTGTTCTCGGCGCTCGTTGCGGATAAGCTTGCAGCAAGGAAGGCAGCAGGCAGCTACAAGGGCAAGTTTGCAGCCCAGCATCACTTCTTCGGCTATGAAGGAAGATGCGCATTCCCTTCAAACTTTGATGCTGACTACTGCTATTCACTCGGATACAACGCATTCATGCTGATCCAGTACGGCTACACGGGATATCTTTCAAAGGTTTCAAATCTTTCAAAGCCTGCTGAAGAGTGGGTTGCAGGCGGAATGCCCATTACAAAGATGATGAACATGGAAAGAAGGAACGGCGAGGACAAGCCTGTCATCCGCAAGGCTCTGGTAGAGCTTGACGGCAAGCCGTTTAAGTATTTTGCTGAACACAGGGATGAATGGGCAGTAAAGACGAGCTTCACCTATCCCGGAGCCATCCAGTATTTCGGGCCTGCCGAGGTCTGTGACCTGACAACGAGGACACTGGCGCTTGAGAAGGGCTGATGCTCAGATAAGAATCTACCGCCTTTTATAGCGGTCGCGGCTTTTTTTCATATCGTACATTTTACGGTCGGAGAGCTTGATGAGTCTGTCAAGCTCTCCTTCTTCTCCGAAAAGGTCGGCTACGACGGGACCGTAGCTCATATCTATGCTGTAGGGAAGATCAAGGTTTTTATTATGCTCCGACAGCAGGTTTTCTATCTGAACCTTGTAATCGAGGATGACATTCTCGTCCGTATCGCGGGGCCCCATGATCAGAAACTCATCTCCGCCGGTCCTGAAGGCGATATCTCCGTCAGACAGTGAAAGCCTTATTATCTTTGCAAGCTCGGAGATGGCTCTGTCGCCCTGTTCATGGCCGAAGTTGTCATTGATGTATTTCAGCCCGTTCATGTCCGCAACGCACAGGAACAGCTTCTTTTTGCTGTTCAGTATCTCAAGGTACTCTTTTTCCGAGTAGTATACCATCCCTTTTCGGTTGTAGAAGCCGGTCAGCGGATCCGTGAGGAGCTCCTTTTTCAGCTGGGATTTTTCATTGTCAAATCTGTTGAAGTGTTCCGTGGAATCGATCAGGACATAGAGCTTGCCGAAGCTTTCGTTATTGTAGAGAAGGTCATTCTCCTCCGGCGTGTAAATCCTGTCATTGATGGTTATGGTCTCGCCGTGAACGATCGCTTCCTTGACGGCGTCTATGACTGTCTGCGGATCGGATGCGATCTGCGGGTAAAGCTCTTTTGCGGGCTCGTTGAAATACTGGATATCTCCTTCGTTATCGATCGCGATCACGCCCTCCGAAAGCCTGTCCACCATGAATTCGCGGGCAATATCCCCGGTGCCGAGCAGATTGTATTTGATTATCGATACAAACATGAATACCATGCCGATAACAAAGCCGGGCATGGTCAGGTCGTATGTTCCCAGAGGATTGAGGGCCTGTATTATAAAGAAGGAGATTTGTATAATAAAGGCCAGTATTACCGTGAAGAGCCGTATTTTGACGGCTTTTTTGTGTGTTTTGAAAAAGGAGCTTAAAAGGATCGTCATCCCGAGTATTATATAGACGGCCTGTGTCAGAAAGAAGATGGTGTGGACTATGCCGTTTTTGTGGATAAAGACGGGAAACTGACCGCTGAAGGCAAAGTCCATGTCGCTGTAATAAAGGCTGTGATGCTTCAGAGTCAGCACAAAGACATATACCCCGGTCTGGACGAGGGCAAAGAACCTGAGCAGCAGGCGTGGGATCTTCAGGCCGCAAAGCTCGTTTACAAACAGAAGCAGCGCAAAGCAGATCCATACCCTTCCGGCGTAGGACAGCTGCAATGCCGTGATATATGCTTCCATATCCGCGGCCTTCATCTCGAGCAGGTAGCCGAGGTTATTTATCAGGGTCGCCGTGCACGCCAGAAAGAGGTAGGCACGGAGCGTGTCTTTCAGGTTTTTCAGTATGAGCCAGCATTCTATGAACAGGCCGATTATCCCTGCGTACTGTACCGCAAGCAGTATTTCGTACATTTGTGTCTCCTTTGTAGGGTCTTATTTTATCATATTTCTGTTTTTAAATCAGCAGGAGACAGGGGTAGGAGACAGTGGGACGGTCCTGTTGTCTCCCCTGTCCCCTTTTTGACACTTTTTCTGATTAAGAAAGCAAGCGAGGCATCGAAAAAAGCGAAAAAGAGGATTTCCGATGCTTTATTTGACACTTTTTCTGATTAAGAAAGCAAGCGGGGCATCGAAAAAAGCAAAAAAGAGGATTTCCGATGCCCTTTTTGACATTTTTTCTGATTAAGAAAGCAAGCGAGGCATCGAAAAAAGCGAAAAAGAGGATTTCCGATGCCCTTTTTGACACTTTTTCTGATTAAGAAAGCAAGCGGGGCATCGAAAAAAGCAAAAAAGAGGATTTCCGATGCTTTATTTGACACTTTTTCTGATTAAGAAAGCAAGCGGGGCATCGAAAAAAGCAAAAAAGAGGATTTCCGATGCCTTGTGGAGATAAGGATCCTCCCTCTGTCTTAAAAAAGTTTAAAATGGGTGTTGACACACTTCGACAGTCGTAGTATAGTTACCTCATCAAACATAGTACGACAGTCGTAGCACGACACACATAGCAACGACAGACATAGATACGACACGCGTAGGAACGACAGATGAAGTAACGACTGTCAAAGTAAAATGAGGAGGGATCATGATGATAGAGATAAGCAGTGATGTGATCCGCGGTTACAATGATACGATGATCCTCTTCATTCTCGAGAAAGAACCGTCATACGGCTATGAGATATCAAAGCAGATAAAGAGTATCTCGGACGGGAAATATCTGATTAAGGAAACGACACTTTATTCGGCTTTCACGAGAATGGAAAAGAACGGTCATATCGAATCGTTTACATCCGAGCAGGATCCGGAAGGCAACGGCAAGAAACGTACTTATTATAGGATAACCGATGCCGGAAAAGAGTACTACAGAACAAAATGCGATGAATGGGGCCTGACAAAGGAAGTAGTTGAAAGGTTTATCGAACATTAAGGAGAAAAAAATGGAAACAATAAAAAGTTATCTGGAAGCTATGTTTGCCGGTATGCCTGACACTCCCGAAGTCAGAAAGGCCAAGGCAGAGCTCTTCAGTATGATGGAAGACAAATATAACGAACTGATCGCCGAGGGACAGAGCGAAAACACTGCGGTAGGAACAGTCATTTCCGAATTCGGCAATCTCGAGGATCTGGCAGAGGATCTGGGGCTTACAAAAGAAGTCCAGGAGCTTCATGATATCGAGTCTACGCATCCGAGAAGACAGATCAGCCGTGACGAGGCAGGAGCATATATAGCAAACAGGATCAAAAAGGCCATGTTCCTGGCACTGGGCATAATGCTTTGCATCACATCGGTGGCATGTCCCATACTTACGGCAGAATCCGGTGACGGCATGGTGATCGCGGGACCTGCGCTGATGTTCGTGTTCATAGCCATAGGCGTCGGCTTCATAGTATACAGCGGTTTTGTGGATAATGAATGGAAATTCATCAGAAGGCAGCTTTGCTTCATTGATATGAACACCGCTTCCTACGTCAAGGAAAAACGCAAAAGCTTTGAATCGGTCCGTGCGCTCTGCATATCACTTGGAGTGATCATCTGTATCATATGCTGGGTTCCGTGCATGCTGTTTGCCACAACCTCCAGAGTCACGATAGGACCGGCGATCATGTTCCTGCTTGTCGGCATCGGAGTATTCCTCATAGTTTATGCAAACAGCACAGCTAAGGGATACGATATTCTTCTCCGGCTGAACGATGTGACAACGATCAGCGGAAATTACGGTGATCCTGAGCCGGCTCAGGTAAAATATGTCAGCAAGACAGCCGAGACCATCGTTGCCTGCTACTGGCCCGTAGTCACATGTATCTATCTGATCGTCAGCTTCCTGACCTTCAGATGGAATCTGACCTGGATCATCTGGCCCATAGCCGGTGTAGCCCACAGGGCGGTTGTCATCAACTGCCGCAAGTATGACGATTAAGGAGGAACGAAGGATGAATGCAGCATCAAGAGTGATCATAACAATAATGAGCGTGCTGGCCATAGCAGCCATACTGGTGGGGCTCTATATACATGTTTTCGGCAACAGCAGTTTTTTTTCGGCTTCACCTGCGTCTTCGGACACAGTCAGTCTTGAGGGGGTTTTATCCGGTCCGGATTCGGATTATCCGGATACAGCCGGTCTTGAGGGAGATTTTGAGAATGTAAAGATCGAAGTCGATTATGCGGATCTGTCAGTTGAAACAGGAGACGCTTTTTCAATAGATTACACCCTTCCCTCCAATCCCAAAATAGAAATCAAGAACGGAAGCCTGACGATAAAGAGCAAGGTAAATGAGTTCTCCAGCTTTTTCAAAATGAAACCGGACTACAAGATTGAGGTGGTGATACCGGAGGGAACAGAGCTTACGGATTTTGACCTGAATATGGATGCAGGAAAGGTTTCGATGGAAGGGATAAAGACGAAGAAGCTAAAGATGAATTCGGATGCGGGTGATGTCGATCTTGATGATATCAAAGCCGATACCTTTGATATAAATACCGATGCCGGGAATATCGAGATGAACGAGATCGAAACGAAAAACCTGATCGTCAATGCCGATGCAGGAAATCTCAAGATCAACGACAGTACCATTGACAGGATAGACGCGCATATAGATGCAGGAAACATAGAGGCTCATGATTCTACCATAAATTCAGGTTCCTGCAAAACGGATTTCGGAAATGTATCACTGAACGGTAATATCGGCGATGTCAAAGCGAAGAGCAGCGTCGGCAATGCCACTATAGACAGAGACTGACACAGGAGTCAGGGGGAGACAGGGGGACGGTCCTGTTGTCTCCTCTGCAAAGAAAAGGAGACAACAGGACCGTCCCCCTGTCTCCCCTGTCCTACAAACATGAGGAGAGTTTTGATGAAAAAGAGAAAACTGATTATAGGAATATGCGGACTGCTTGCCGTGGCTGTCGGAGGATTCTCCGTCACAACGGTCATGGCAGGCACGGTTATAAATACCGCGGCAGCGGAAAACGGGCAGCTTGACTGTGAGCTGGAGCTGAACGGAAAGGTCGAGAGCCTGACGGAAAAGACCTATTTTGCAAAGATCGACGGGCGGATAGGCTCGGTAAAGGTAAGGGAGGGTGATCCTGTAAAAAAGGGAGATGTCCTCGTCTCCTATGATACGGATGAACTGTCACGGGCGCAGACGCTTGCCGAGCTTGATGTGAACGCGGATCAGGGAAATTATGATGCTTCCGTGCAGGCCGGTGAAAGAGTAGAAGGGCTTTACGGAGAAGCAAAGAATTCTATTCCCGCGCTTGAAGCCCAGATAGCAAATACAGAAGCGGTTATCATGGTGACGAGAAAGATCCTCACTGACAGACAGGCAGAATTTGCGGCACGCAATGCTCAGCTTCAGGCAGATCTGGCCTGCTGCACGGTCAAAGAGGATGATGACCCGGATGATGTGCAGAAGGCCAGGGACAATATACAGAAGGAGATCGCAAAGAACCAGTACGATCAGCAGTATGATCCCGAGATAGTGAAAAGGCAGGAGGAACTCCAGTATCTGGAATTTTTGATGACGACCTACAGGGAAAAGAAGTCCGTCATGGAAAGCCAGAAGGCGTCAACCCAGCTGAACCGCCAGACACAGGGCGACAAGGACAGGATCGAAGCGGTGAAGGCCACAGATGATATCGTAAATGAGACGAAGCTGAAGGATTTTGAAGCGGCGTCAGGCGGAATCAGAGCAGGATTTGACGGTGTTGTCACAAAGATTTCCGTCGAGGAAGGCAGCAATGTGACTGCCGGACAGGAGATCATCCAGATACAGTCTCTTGAAGATACGGCAGTTGTCTGCTATGTGAACAAGTATGACATCATAAATATAGAAGAAGGACAGACCGCCAGCGCTCATATCAAGAATAAGGACTATGCCTGCCATGTATCAAGGATCGAGAAAAAGACAAGTGAAGACGGGACAACTCCCGGCATCAGGGTCGAGCTCAAACTCGACGAGCCTGATGAGGCGATCATCCTCGGCATAGAATCAAAGACAAAGGTCAGGACGGCGCTCGTAGCCAGCACACTCCTCATCCCGACTGATGCTCTCTGCAGCGAGGATGAAAGGGACTATGTTTTTATTATACAGGAGGGCAAAGCAGAAAAACGCTTTGTGACCGTCGGGGCAAAGAATGATGAGTTTGCGGAGATCCTCGAAGGACTTCAGGCAGGAGAAACCGTTGGCTGGGATGAAGACAGCGAGCTGACTGACGGCCAGAAGGTAAAGGTGAAGTGATGCTAAACGTCCGGGCAGAAAAAAAGAGGATACTTTATACAAAGGATCTTTGCAAATCATTTTATACGGGAAATGTTGAACAGCAGGTCTTAAAAAATCTCGATCTTGAGATCTACCAGGGTGATTTCACCGTTATCATGGGAAACTCCGGATCCGGAAAGAGCACGCTTCTCTACGCTCTTTCGGGGATGGATCGTCCTACCATGGGCGCGATAGTGTATGAAACATCGGACGGGGCACAGACCCGGATCACCGGATTTGACAATGACCGGTTGGCAGTCTTTCGCAGGGATCATGTCGGATTTGTTTTCCAGCAGAATTACTTGAATGACAGCATGAGCGCCCTCGACAATATCATGGTCGTGGGGCTTTTAAAGCACAAAAACCGGAAGGAGCTTGCAGACAGGGCAAAGGAGCTGCTTGAGCGTGTCGAGATAGGAAAGGGAGACCGGGACAAGTTTCCAACGCAGATGTCTGGCGGAATGCAGCAGAGAGTCGCGGTCGTGAGGGGCGTGATAAACAGTCCCGAGGTGCTGTTTGCCGATGAGCCTACCGGCGCGCTGAACTCACAGAATACACAGAACGTGCTGGACATCATGTCAGATCTGAACGCGCAGGGGCAGAGCATAGTCATGGTCACCCATACCCTTGCGGCAGCGGAGCGCGGCAACCGGATCATATATCTTTCCGACGGAGTGATATCCGATGAGGTAGAGCTTGGACCGTATGTCGGGAATTACAAGGATGAAGAGAATCCGGATCTGGAAAAGGCGGTGGAAAGGCACAGGAAGCTGAAGGCATTTTTACAGGATATGGGCTGGTGATATGTATCGTTATTATTTCATGGCAAAAAACAACATAAGGAAGCAGAAGGGCGATATGATCACCTTTTTCATCCTCACTCTGATAGCTTCGGCACTGATCTTTATCAGTGCTTCTTTTCTGATAGAGACAGGACGCGTCGTGGATACGAACATGAAACAGATAAATGCTGCGGATATCCTTATCCTGATGTCGGATGATGAGACTGCCGAAAACAAGATGGCTGAAATAATAAAAGGCAATGAGAACTGCTCGGGATATGAATCGAATAAATTCCTGAGAACCTATGCTAAATACCGTCACAAGGGAAAGAAGACCTGGACTGATTATTCGTTTGCTATAGCATCATATGAAGAAGAACGGAAGATCCAGACCATGTCCCTTGACACCCAGAAGTTCCACGGCGATCAGGTCGTGCTGCCGGTTTCGCTTTCAACCTCTTTTTCGATCGGCGATGTGATGGAGCTGAAGATCGGGGATAATATATACCGCATGAAGGTCGCCGGCTTCAATGAGGACAACATTTACTGTTCGCCCATGAACATGGGAACATATCTGATCTTCACATCCGAAAGGCTGTATAACCGCATCGAGTTTGAAAATCCGGACAAGGCAGGACGCAACAGGTGCTACAAGACAAATTTCTCAAAAAAAGCAAGGATTGCCGGCAAGACCGGAAATGAACTGTGCGATGACCTGTTCAATGAATTCAACGACTGGTATCTGATATATGTTAAGTCCCATCCGGGATATGTCATTTCATCAAACTTCCTGCCGGCGGATCTGATGAAAACGGCATCGCTCATACTTCCGATGGTCTTCATAGCGATCGTGCTGGCCTTTGCGTTCATCATGTTCGTCATAGCGCTGGTGATAATACATTTCTCCGTCAAGAATTTCATCATGCTCAATATGAAAAACACGGCTATCATGGAGGCTTCAGGCTATACAGTACGAGAGCTTGTGCTGATACTCCTGGTCCAGCTTCTCCTGGTCGCAGGACTTGGATGTATAGCAGGTCTTGTCATCGGAGCGCTTCTTTTAGGACCTTCGGGCGCCATAATACTTGCAACTTTGGGACTTTCATGGAATCAGCCTGTCGATATCATGATAGCAGGCGCTGTATTTGCAGGGATCTGTCTGGTCGTTGCATTGCTTACGGTCTTCCTTGGAAGGGAATACAAAAAGACATCGGTGCTCGATGCTCTTCACGGGGGAGCGGCTGCAAAGGCCGGCAGGAAAAACCTGTTCTCCTTTGAGCATACGGCGCTTCCGATACCCTTTACACTTGCATTAAAAGAAACCTTCGGGAAATTCGGCAGCAAGCTCGGGACCGTTTTTATTATGGCGATCCTTTCGATCTCGACGATCTTCGGTTTCGGCATGGTCGACTCGTATGCGAGGGATACCGCCGGTATCCTGAACCTTGCAGGCATCTTTGACTGCGATGCGGAGGCGGATGGATCGGAAACGATGATGAAGACCGTCGAAGCTATGAGTACGGTGGATTCCGTGTACGGTGATACCTGGTACGCGTTCAATTATTCTGTCGGAAAGAGGATGTCGTCCATAACGACAAGGGCATTTACCGATACCTCGCATATCGTGGGCGGAAGCATGCTCGAGGGCGGGTGGCCTGAAAACGAGAACGAGATCCTGCTGGCATCGGCAGCGGCGGATACGCTGAATGCAAAGCTCGGCGACAAAGTAACTATCAAAAACGGCGACAAGGAGGAAAGCTTCCGCGTTTGCGGTCTTTGCCAGACGATGAACAACATGGGCATGATGGCTTACATCACAACTTCAGGATATGAGCGCGTGGCTCCTCCCGCGAGCGAATACAACATCTGGATAAATCTCAAGCCGGGAAAGACATTTGAGGAGTTTAAAGAAGAATTTGAGGAAGTCTATCCCGATGAGGAAGTGGCAGATTACAAGGAAGCCGCAAAGAGCACGACAGGTGTGGTCTCCGCCGGGATGAAGGCTGTCGCATTATTCATAGCATCACTGACGATCCTCATCGTGGCATTTGTTGAGGCTCTCATAATAAGAGCGCAGATTACCCGCGAGTGGAGGAATCTGGGAGTTTCCAAGGCACTGGGCTTCACCTCGGGACAGCTCATCCGCCAGACAATGCTTTCAAACATGCCGGCCATAGCAATCGGGATCGTGATAGGACTGATACTTTCTCCGGCATCCGGGCGCGGTCTCATGAAGTCGGCATTTTCCATCTTCGGGTTCAGGAAGGCGGTATTCAATGTTCTGCCGATGTCATTCATACTGACGGCGCTCATCATCAGCGGCATCGCCATGGCAACGGCAGCCATCCTCGGCCGCCGCATCAAGACTCTCGATCCGGTCAACATGATAACTGAAGAGTGATGGGAGACAAGGGGACGGTCCTGTTGTCTCCCTCCCGTTTTTATGATACTGACAGGAGTTAACAGCTATGCAAAATGAATTTTCAAGAACGCAGTTATTATACGGAAAAGATGCCATGGACAGGCTTGCACAAAGCAGGGTCGCGGTATTCGGGATAGGGGGAGTCGGAGGATATGTTGTAGAAGCCCTCGTCAGATCCGGGATCGGCGCGCTTGATCTTGTTGATGACGACAGGGTCTGCCTTACCAATATCAACAGGCAGATACTGGCGACGCATAAGACAGTAGGAAAGTTCAAGGTTGATGTTGCCGCTGAGCGGATAAAGGAGATATCGCCATCCTGCCGGGTAAAGACATACAGGACTTTTTATCTTCCTCAGACTCAGGATCAGTTTGATTTTACTCAGTATGATTATGTAGTTGATGCGATAGATACTGTTACCGGTAAGCTCACTATCATTGAGAATGCAAAGAAACTGAATGTTCCGGTCATTTCTTCAATGGGCGCAGGCAATAAGACCGATCCGGCAGGGTTTGAAGTGGCGGACATCTATGAGACTTCGATCTGTCCGCTTGCCAAGGTAATGAGAAGGGAATGCAGAAAACGCGGCATAGATTCTTTGAAGGTCGTTTATTCAAAAGAAGAGCCGAAAAGACCCTTGGAAGATGAGTCGATCAGCTGTATGCAGGACGGAAGCTGCTCTCCCGGAACTGAAAGAAAAGGCTCCGGGAGGAGAGATATCCCGGGGTCGACGGCCTTTGTTCCGTCAGTTGTAGGGCTGATCATAGCAGGAGAAGTGATCAATGATCTATGCAGGGGGTACAGAGAGAAGGCAGAGAAGGAGTATGGAATTTCATGATTAGGCTACAGGAGAAGATTTCCGATGAACTGCAGGCGAAACTGGATTCATTGGAGGCTTATTTAATAAAACTGGGATCACTTGCCGTAGGATTTTCCGGAGGAGCTGATTCTTCTTTTCTGCTCGCAGCCGCAAAAGAGACTCTGGGAGACAGGGTGATAGCAGTTACCGGCTCAGATGCATCTGTTCCTGAAAGGGAAGTAAAAGAGGCGGCGGCCTTCTGCAATGAACGGGGGATCAGGCACATTATCTGCAGAATGGATCCCCTAAAGGAAGAAGGATACAGGAATAACGGCCCGGACAGATGTTATCTGTGCAAGCGGGGGATCTTTACGGAAGTTAAAAGGATAGCCCTGGAAAATGATATTGAATATGTGGCCGAGGGGTCAAACATGGATGATCTGGGCGATTACAGGCCGGGAATGCGAGCTGTTTCGGAGCTGTCGGTAAAGAGCCCTCTTCGGGAGGCGGGACTTTGTAAATCGGACATACGGCTGCTTTCAAAGGCAATGGGACTTCCTACATGGAGCAAGCCGGCCTATGCCTGTCTTGCTTCAAGATTTGTCTACGGTGAGGAGATAACTGAAGAAAAACTCCGTATGATAGACAGGGCTGAGCAGTTCCTTATCGAACATGGTTTTTTTGAAGAACGGGTAAGGATGCATGGAAAAATGGCAAGGATAGAAGTGCCTCCCAAAGATATTCCGCGCCTTGCTGAGGATGGAATGAGGGAGGAGGTATATAACGAGTTTAAGAAACTCGGGTTTATGTTTGTTGCGCTGGATATGAAAGGATATACACAGGGAAGCATGAATGCAACGCTTTAAAACTCAGGTGATAGCCAATTATGGATATAAGATACATTGAACTAAAAACAGGGTATTCTGATAATGGTCCGGCTTGGATAGGGAACGTTAAAGAATCAAAATCCGGTAGGACTATATACTTTAATGACCACGCTTTCCAAAAATTCGATAATAAAGGCGTTGTGGCAACTGCGATTATTTCAGTCGCTGCAGCGCTCCTGTTGTTCCCGGGAGACAAAATGATATTTGGTCATTTCAGCAGCTGGGTATATGATCAGTATAATGTTTCTCCGGGATTGCCAAAGATTATTTCGGGGTTACTCGTCGGCGGCGTGATCGAAGAGGTCATGATGCGGCTGTTCTTTATGTCGCTTTTGGTACTTATTATTTCAATACTGTTCCATAAACATGAGGAAAGAGTACCGGTAAGAGTATTTTACTTCTGCTGCTTTCCGAAATGACAGAACGACAGGATCCCTATCGGTAAAAAATATGCACACCATATGACCAGGGCCATAGCGCCTCCGCCATTATTATTTGAGCCTGGCATGTTTACAAACATACCTGTCATGGGCATAAATACGCAGCCCGGGAAAAATGCGCCGTGACCAATAAGCAAACCTTTCAGCCACTTATCAGCCCTGGAAGCAGCCTTTAATGAAAGGCCTGTAAAGAAAGTTGATATGGCCATCATTCCATATCCAAGGAGATCAAAGTTAAATATAAAAGCATGATTTCTAAAATCAATTAACTTTGCTGCCTGCTCGTTGAGTTCCTCATTGGCAACTGTTGTAAGCTGTGTAAAGTACACAAACATAATAAAAACACAGTATACCGCCGCAAATACCAAACCGGCGTCCCCGGCCACTTTGCGGTCTTTTTCACATTCAAGATGAAGGCCTGATGTCATTAATATAAAGCCAATTGGCAGGAACAGGCACACGAATACCTGACCATAATAGATATCTGTCAGAATAAAAAATGCAAACAGAAATACAGTTACAGTTACAACAACAGAACCCACCTTCGATATTAAACTATTCAAAACTTTTCCTCCCGTTAATATGCTTTTTGTTCTTTTAGAAGAATTCGATTTTTGCCTTAATGCTAAATTTTTAAGGGCTTTCTCCGGTATTATACCATTTTGGTTTGTCTTTATACAGGACAGGCGATATGATACAATGAAGTGATTTTCAAAAAAGGAGAATTGTCCGATGGGATTTACAAAAATGGGGCCCTTTGTAAAATGGGCCGGTGGGAAAACTCAATTGCTTGAAAAACTGCATGACAGAGTACCCAATAAATATGGAACTTATTATGAGCCTTTTATAGGCGGCGGGGCTCTCATGTTACACGAGAGACCTCAGAGCGCAATAATCAGTGATGTAAATGAGCAGCTGATAAATGTATACCGCCAGTTGCAGACAGAACCACGAAGTGTTATTCGCGCCGTAAACAAAATAGATGAGCATCCCTGCGATAAAGAGTATTATTTGCAGATGCGTGAGGAATATAACAGGAAAATATCAAATCATGAACTGGATGCTGAATGCGCGGGATTAATGATATGGATAAACAAACACTGCTTTAATGGATTGTATCGGGTTAATGGGAAGGGATTGTTTAATGTGCCCTACAACAATAAGCAGTCCGGAAAGTCTATTGATGAAGTCAATCTCATGAGCATAGGCTACTATCTCAAAAATGCCAAAGTCGAGATACTCTGCCAGGATTTTGAAGAAATATGTCAGGGGGTTAAAAGCGGAGACTTTGTTTATTTTGATTCTCCCTATATACCGGTCAGTAAAACAGCAGATTTTACGGATTATACAAAGGACGGTTTCTCGTACGAGGATCATGTGCGGCTTGCGGAACTGTTTAAACGGCTGGATTCTGCCGGCGCAAAAGTGATGCTCAGCAACCATGATGTACCGCTTGTATATGAACTTTATCAGGGCTTCAGAATAGAAAATGTCGATGTGAAAAGATTTATAAACAGTGATGCTTCCAAACGTGAGGGAAAAGAAGTAATCATTACAAATTACGAGGTGTAATCCTTGATACCGATATACAAAAAATCAGTACACCCTGTATATGAAACAGAAAATGCTGTCCTGATACATGGAGACTCATTTGAAGTGTTAAGAAAAATTGAACCCGGATCCGTGCATATGATTTTTGCAGACCCGCCTTACTTTTTAAGCAATGACGGAATAACATGTCAGGCCGGGAAAATGGTATCTGTTAATAAGGGCTCCTGGGACATGGGATATTCGGTCAGGGAAAAGCACGATTTTAATCGAAAATGGCTGCGTCTTTGCAGAAAAATACTGAAACCCAACGGCTCTATCTGGATTAGCGGTACACTTCATAATATTTACAGTATCGGCATGGCCTTAGAACAGGAAGGCTATAAAATAATAAACAATATTACATGGCAGAAAACAAATCCGCCTCCGAATTTAGCGTGCCGGTGCTTCACCCATAGTACCGAGACCATTTTATGGGCGCGGAAAAATGACAAACAATCCAGGCATCTTTTCAACTATGAAATAATGAAAGAGCAGAATGGCGGAAAACAAATGAAGGATGTATGGACCGGACCGTTAACAGGCCCAAAAGAAAAAACCGAAGGAAAGCATCCGACCCAGAAACCTTTATATATTCTTGAAAGAATAATTGAAGCCTCAACACTTGAGGGAGATGTCGTGCTTGATCCATTCAGCGGAAGTTCATCAACAGGTGTTGCCGCTGTAAATCTGAAAAGATGTTTTGTTGGTATAGAACAGGAGAAAGAATTCATAGATCTGTCGATTCGAAGACTCCGGAAAACAGATTATGTACATACAATTTAAGCTCTGATAAAATAGACTATATTTGGGCGGCTAAATATGACTTTTTTTAGTTGGAGAAGGTGGATGAGTTTTTTTGAAGAACCGGATTTTTGAAAGGAGAAATTGAATGCCAAGATTGATTAGAGAGTTCAGCGACGGTTCAAGACTTGAACATGACAGGGGGGGAATAGACGATTGGTGCGTTTATGAAGTCAATCCGCAGGGGGTTCGGAAACCGCCTCTGGACACAGATTATTTTGCCCGGTTAAAAGCTTATGCCGCAAAGTTTGGAGTAGATAAAACCTATAATGATTTTGTGGATATATATGAGAGGACGACAAGAGAAGTTCAGGCTCCTGTTCTCAACAGAATAGATGAAATCGCAGCTACTTATACGGGGGATGTTTTGGGAGCGACAAAACTGTTTACAATCCTCTATGCTGCAATGGTGTCTGAAGAAAATTACCCCAATACCAGGCTTGGCAGGAAGATAAAAAGACTTGGAGTATATGGAATGCTGTACGAAAACATGGAGATCCGGTATGCGGCGAATTATATGAGGGGGAAGCCCTGGCGTGAGATAAACGAGCTTTGCAGAGAGAGGGGCTTTTAGTGAGCCCCTTCGATGGTTTCTTTCAGTTTATCAAAGGATACTCTCAACTGTGGTTGGGAGTATCCTTTTGTTGAAAGCCACTTTTACAGGACTTTACCAGGGCATTGATCTGACCGTGCCCGGATAACCGGTGTCAGCCTCTCTTCCCAAGGCCATCCACTCCTCCATAGTTATCTCTGTCAGGCTCTCCCTGGCCAGTGCTGCCATAAGCTGTGCGTCGGTCAGTTTTTCAAAGCCTTTCTGGGATTTTCCTCCTATCCTGATCATTTTACCTTCACGGTCAACGATAAAGTATTTCCCTTTCAGATTAACAATATAACCGCCGTTTACCGCGTCGAGCTCATCATCACTTAATCTGTTTTCTTCGATACCCATATTCTTTTCTCCTTTACGAAAAACAACCTGGTTCGATGGTCGCTTACTATATTATTATACGATGATTTTATATCCGGGGCCAAAAAATGTTCAAGAGGAGACAGGGGGACGGTCCTATTGTCTCCTTTTTTCTTTGCGGATACGGATGTTTAACGGCGTGAAAAAGAACGGCGCAAAACAATCATCCGTATCCGCTCCCTGTCTCCGAAAGAATAAGGAGACAATAGGACCGTCCCCCTGTCTCCCCTTGTCTCCTCTTGACGGAAGCTATACTAACAGATATAATTGAGAACGATTCTCATATTGAAAGAGGGAGAAATATGGCTAATCCACGCTCAAAATACAATACAAAACAAAGGGAAGTGCTATTGGAATATCTGAAGTCTGTTTCGGGAAGACATGTCACAGCGGGCGATGTGTGCGCTTATCTGAAAGAACACGGGACGGCTATAGGACAGGCAACGGTGTACCGGCGGCTTGAAAGTCTCGTGGACGAGGGGATCGTTAATAAATACATCATTGATGCGAACAGTCCGGCATGTTTTGAATATATAGACAGTGACAGCCATGCTGAAGGAGAGATCTGTTTTCACTGCAAATGCGTTGGATGCGGACGACTGCTGCATCTTCACTGCGATGAATTAGCCGCTATAATCGACCATCTTTATGATGAACACAGCTTCAGGCTTGATCCAAAGCGGACGGTCTTTTATGGATCATGTGAGAACTGCATGAACTAAAAGGAGACAGGGGGAGACAGGGGGACGGTCCTGTTGTCTCCCGGGAACCTGGCGAAGTTTGAAAAGGAGACAAAAGGACCGTCCCCCTGTCTCCCCCTGTCTCCCTAAATAGTAGGAGGTTTTTATTATGAAAAAAATAGTTTCCATCGTTATTGCTGTCACGCTGATGTGCAGCTGTCTTTCAGCGTGCGGCACAACCGGAAGCACAGATGCTGCCGGCAAGGACCGGATACAGATCGTCGCAACGATCTTTCCGGAATATGACTGGGTGATGAATGTTCTGGGAGATAATCCCGCAGGCGCAGAAGTGACGATGCTTCTTGATAACGGAGTAGATCTTCACAGCTACCAGCCTACAGCGGATGACATCCTGAAGGTTTCGACCTGTGACATGTTCATTTATGTCGGCGGAGAGTCTGACGCATGGGTGGAGGACGCCCTCAAAGAGGCAGTAAACAAGGATATGGTCGTGATCAGCCTGATGGATGTCCTCGGTGATTCCGTCAAGGAGGAAGAGATCGTCGAAGGCATGCAGGGCGAGGAGGAAGAAGACGGGGCTCATGAAGAAGAGGAAGAAGAGACCGAATATGATGAGCATGTGTGGCTGTCGCTTCGCAATGCAGCGGTACTGACTGACAGTATTTCAAAAGCGCTGCAGAAGATAGATGAAAAAAATGCAGATGTTTATCTAAGCAATGCCGGTTCATATATCAAAAAGCTGAATGAACTTGATAAACAGTATGAGGATGCCGTGTCGGGGGCGTCTGTCAAAACCCTTCTTTTCGGTGACCGTTTTCCGTTCCGCTACCTTGTTGATGATTACGGACTTTCTTATTATGCGGCATTTGTAGGGTGCTCGGCTGAAACAGAGGCAAGCTTTGAAACGATCACTTTCCTTGCCGGGAAGGTGGATGAGCTGTCATTGCATGCGGTTATGACGATAGAAGGCAATGATCACAGGATCGCGGAAACGATCATTCAGAATACCAAAACACAGGATCAGAAGATACTGACAATGGATTCCATGCAGTCAGTCACGGCAAAAGATGTGGAAAACGGGGTAACCTATCTGTCCATTATGGAAAACGATCTTGCAGCTTTAAAAGAGGCTCTGGTTTGAGAAACGCACCGGTTTAAGAATCGCCGCACCGGGCTGAGGGAGAAAAAATGGCTTTTATTACCGCAACGGATCTGTCGCTTGGATATGAATCACAGATCATTGTAAAAAACCTAAATTTTTCTGTTGAACAGGGTGATTATCTTTGTATTGTCGGAGAAAACGGCTCAGGAAAGACAACCCTGATGAAAACTCTGCTTCATTTAAGAAAACCTGCCGGCGGTCAGATACTGACTGGTGACGGCCTTGCTGCCAATGAGATCGGATATCTTCCGCAGCAGACTGTCGTACAGAAGGATTTTCCGGCATCCGTGATGGAGATCGTTCTGTCAGGGTGTCAGGGAAGATATGGCTTCAGACCGTTTTACAAAAAAGAGGAAAAGCTTCTTGCGTGTGAGAACATGGAGCGGATGGGAATATCCGATCTTGCCGGGCGCTGCTACAGGGAACTGTCAGGCGGACAGCAGCAGAGGGTATTGCTTGCAAGGGCACTCTGTGCGACAAGAAAAGTGCTGCTGCTCGATGAGCCTGTGGCCGGTCTCGATCCGGTTGTCACTTCCCAGATGTATGAACTGATAGCAAAACTCAACACGGAAGGAGTAACGATCATAATGATATCCCATGATATTGCGGCCGCGCTCCGTTACGCGAGTCATATCCTGCATATCGGGGATACGGTTTTCTTTGGGACAAGGGAGGAATATCTTGCAAGCAGCGAAGGACAGTCCTTTGTTTCCGAACAGAAAGGCGGTGAAGCCTGAGATGGATAAACTTGTTTTATATCTTCAGTATCCGTTTGTAAGATATGCTCTGATAGTCGGAGTTCTCATCGCGCTCTGCTCATCGCTTCTGGGTGTGACGCTTGTGCTCAAGAGGTTTTCTTTTATTGGGGACGGCCTTTCGCATGTGGCTTTCGGCGCGATGTCTGTTGCGGCGGTTCTGCAGCTATCAAACAAAATGCTGATCATACTTCCGGTCACTGTAATAAGCGCGGTGCTGCTGCTCAGGACAGGAAAAAACGCAAGGATCAAAGGGGATGCGGCCATAGCAATGATATCGGTTGCCGCGCTGGCTTTCGGATATCTTTTGATGAATATATTTTCCACGTCTTCAAATCTGTCGGGTGATGTCTGCTCCACTCTTTTCGGATCGACATCCATCCTGACACTGACTCCTCTTGAAGTGTGGCTCTGCGTGGCGCTTTCCGTGATTGTTGTACTGATCTTTATCCTTTATTATAATAAAATCTTTGCTGTGACTTTTGATGAGGATTTTGCAAAGGCAACCGGGACAAACACAGATGCCTATAATCTGATGATCGCGATCATCATCGCCGTGATCATTGTTCTTGCCATGAATCTGGTGGGTTCGCTTTTGATATCTGCCCTTATTATCTTCCCCGCGCTGTCGGCGATGAGGATATTTAACAGCTTTAAGAAGGTAACGGTGTGCTCTGCGATACTATCGGTAATAAGCGCCTTTGCGGGTATCGTGATATCCATACTGGCAGGCACCCCGGTTGGATCAACCATTGTTGCAGTGGATGCAGCGGTATTTGCGATCTGTTTTATTATCGGATTATTCAGGGAAAGATAAGGATATGATCAAAAAAAAGATAATAAGAATACTGACCTGCATGGTGGTTATCGTTTTGTGCGCAGGGTGTGGGGCAGATGACAATAATAAAGACAGGTCGTTTAATAAAACCGGTGATGTTAAGAGTGTCCTTGAAGAGGGAATGAGTTCACAGTCTGCTGATGAACCGTCAGGATCTGCAACGGAACCGGAAGTCATTCAGGGATCTGAACCGACAGATATCCCGGGGTCCGAACCGGAAGTCGTTTTGGGGGCCGAACCGGACGGCGTACAGCAAAAAAGCGAAGACGGGATAGATGTGGACCTGACAGTTCTGTCAAGCACAATGGTATATTCCGAGGTTTACAACATGATGTGCAGTCCTGATGATTACCTGGGAAAAACAATGAAAATGGATGGGGTTTATTCTGTGTATCATGATGAGACCACGGACAAGTATTATCATGCCTGCATCATAACGGATGCTACTGCCTGCTGCGCGCAGGGAATCGAATTTGAACTGACGGACGACTATGCATATCCGGATGATTATCCCCGGGAAGGTGAGACGATCTGTGTCACCGGTACTTTTGATAAATATCAGGAGGGAGAAAACTGGTACTATACGCTGAAAAACGCGGAATTGGAAGTCTCTTCCTGAAAAGGGAGACAGGGGGACGGTCCTGTTGTCTCCTTGACAGAGGAGACAAGGGGACGGTCCTTTTGTCTCCCTCTTTACGCGTAGACGACGCCGCTGGCAGTGATCTCGCCGATGCTGTTGCCGTAATACACATCGTTGAAGCGCCAGATCGCCGTAACGTTAATCGTTCCGTAAACATTGGGGATAACAAAGCTCGCCAGCGTGTTGTAGACCGTGCCGCTGCCATGGTAATCGATGGCATTGCTGGACGCGGTATAGGTCATGCCGCCGACGATCAGCGTCACGCCGTTGCCGATGGAACTGCAGGAGAGGTTGCTGGAGCTGGTGCCGACAACGGCCTGCAGCTCATGATTGCCGGCCATGTCTGCCGCAACGGTCCAGTTGACGACGATGTCCAGCCCTGTGCCGGTGGAGGACGAAAAGCTGCCCGAGGAGATGGTGCCGCCTTCGCCGAAGCCACCGGCCACGCCTTCCAGAGCGTCATCGCTCAGAGGGGTCAGGTTCCTGGTGCTCATGTTTCTAAACTCCTTTTCCTTTTTTGTTTTTCTTATTTTAACACCAAATATGTTGTTCATCCAGCTCTTCAGTTTATCTTCGATCTCAATTTCATGCTGTGTGAGATTACCATCTCGCAACCCGAGAGGGGAGACAGGGGGACGGTCCTACTGTCTCCTTGACAATGCTTAATTTTTAATATAGACTTCGTTCTTGAAGTACAGATTCACTGCCTCATTCATTTGGCGGTGTTTTCAAGGGTGTTTCACCCGTTTTCCAAAAAGATTTTATTATTCTAAAGATTGTGAGGAATGTTGTATGGCGCGAAAAGCAAGAATGCGTAGCAGCAGTGACACTTATCATGTTATGTTGCGAGGCGTGAATCGTAACCAGATTTTTTTTGAGGAAGAGGATTTTGATCAGATGATCAAAGTTTTGGGACGATGCAGGAAGATGTCAAATTATGAATTGCTGGCGTATTGCCTGATGGGGAATCATCTGCATCTTTTGATGAGGATCAGGCAGGAACCGATGTCGACTGTTTTTCGGAGGATCGGTGATTCTTATGTATATTGGTATAATCAAAAATATGAGCGCTGTGGGCCGTTGTTTCAGGGCCGGTACAAAAGTGAGCCGGTTGAGGATGAATCATATCTTTTGCAGGTTTGGAGATACATTCTCAGAAATCCAGTCAGGGCGGGGATATGTGAACGACCGGAGGATTATACTTACAGTAGTGCGCGTGAATATCTGTATAATAAAAACGGAATCACTGATACAGGGCTTATCAGGGGAATGTTAAATGAAAAACTGTCAGATTTTTTATCAGAAGATGACTCTGCTCAAATTCGGAGAGATACGGATTATCGCCCGCGGTTGACGGAAAGAGAGGCCATCCAACATATCCAGGAGGATCCTGTTCCGTCAGATTCAGAAAAGGAACTTCTAACTGCATGGGTTAAACATCAGGTAAAATCCGGAATATCCATACGACAGCTTTCGCGTTTGTCGGGGATCACAAAAAAACGGATTGAACGAATGTTGAAGTGAGGGAGAGGGGGAGACAGGGGGACGGTCCTGTTGTCTCCTTTTCGCAGGTCATCGGAAATCAAAGAATTTACTGAAAAAAGGAGACAACAGGACCGTCCCCCTGTCTCCCCTCGTCTCCCCAAACGGGGTATAAGGAAAGATGCATATTTAATAGGTTTTTGGTATAATCTTCGGGAGGATTTTAATTAAATTTACTGGAATGTGAACTGGAAATGGATAGGAAAGTATTAAACTCTAATCACTTAAAACTGATTGCCATATTGGCGATGACAATCGATCATTTTACAGATTTGTTTTATCCCGGTTTTCCGGCAGAGATATTGCCTTTTTCTCTTCATATTATCGGAAAACTGACTGCGCCTATCATGTGGTTCTTCATCTGTGAGGGTTATCATTACACCAAAGATGTAAAGAAGTATATGATGCGTTTGGGGGTCTTTGCGGTTATATCGCATTTTGCTTATTGTTTTGGCTTTGGAATTGAGCTAAATCCTTTTAAGGGAGACATTTTCAACAGGACCAGTGTAATGTATCCGCTTTTTATCGCTGTGGTCGTCCTATATATCGGCGATCATGTCACATCCCTTAAATCGTGGCAGAAGTTTATTATTCAGTTCGTTCTTATATGGAGTGCATTTCCGGCTGATTGGAGCTGCATAGCTGTCCTTGCAATTGTTGGGATGCATGAGCATCGTGGCAATCTGGAAAAACAGATGCTAAAGATTATTCAGTGGGTTCTTGTGTACGCACTGGTTTCCTACTTCTTTGTCAGCAAGGTTTATGCTTTTTCAATGGTGGGCATACTGTTGGTCTATCCGGTACTCAAGCTTTACAATGGTGAACGTGGAAATGCAAAATGGATGAAGTGGTTTTTCTACATTTATTACCCGCTGCATTTGATAGTGCTGGGTATTCTCAGATTATTAGTTTATGGAAATGTGAATATCTGTCTGTAGGAAGCAGAGGGAGACAGAGGGAGACAGGGGGACGGTCCTACTGTCTCCTTTTCGCAGGTCATTGGAAATTAACGGTTTGACTGAAAAAAGGAGACAACAGGACCGTCCCCCTGTCTCCCTGGGAGTGGATCATTTTGAGATATTTAACTCTTGGTATCCTGGCGCATGTTGATGCCGGAAAAACAACTTTATCGGAGGCTCTGCTGCTGGAGAGCGGCATGATCCGCAAAGCAGGACGAGTGGATCATAAAGATGCATTTCTTGATACGCAACCGCAGGAAAAGAGCAGGGGCATCACGATCTTTTCAAAACAGGCGCTGATAGAGCGGGAAGACCTGCGGATAACTCTGCTCGACACACCGGGGCATGTCGATCTTGCCACGGAAACCGAGCGGGTCCTTTGTGTCCTTGATGCCGTGATCCTCCTCATCTCCGGAAGCGACGGCATACAAAGCCACACCAGGACTCTGTGGGAACTGCTTTCCCGATACAGGATACCGGTCTTTATCTTCTTCAACAAAATGGATCTGCCCGGCGCGGACAGACAGAAGCTCATAATAAATGCCGCAGAAGAATTCGGCGGAAATTTCCTTGATTTCAATGAAGATCCTGCAGGTGAAAAGATGCAGGAAGAGCTTGCCCTGTGCGATGAAGCGCTGACAGAGGATTATCTTTCGGGCAGCGGCCCTATAGATGATAATAAGATCACGGAGCTGATCTCAAACCGAAAGCTCTTTCCATGTTATTTCGGTTCTGCCCTGCGCATGGAGGGAATCGGAAGATTGCTTTCGGGACTGCAAAGATATGCGCCACGTTCTTATTATGGAGAGGAGTTTGGCGCAAAGGTCTTCAAGATCGCAAGAGATGAAAAGCAGGCCAGGCTGACCTTTCTGAAGGTGACCGGCGGGAAGCTTTCGGTCCGTGACCTGATACCGGAGTACAATGAAAAGGTCAGTCAGATACGGCTGTATTCGGGCGCGAAGTTCAGGACGGTCGATGAGCTGTCTGCCGGAGAGGTCGCCGCTGTCACGGGACTGTCGCTTTCAAAGACGGGGGATGTCCTTGGGGCCGGGGGGACGGTTCTTTTGGCTCCTTTTGAGCAGGATAAGGAGACAGAAGGACCGTCCCCCTGTCTCCCATTGCGCCCTGTGCTTGAGCCGGTGCTTGGGTGTGATGTGATCCTGCCTGAAGGGTGCGATCCTGCAGTGGCGCTGCCAAAGCTGCGGATTCTTGAAGAAGAAGACCCGTCTCTTTCGATCACATGGGATGAGGAAGACAGGGTGATCGGTTTAAGGCTCATGGGAAAGGTACAGACGGAGATACTGACGGAGCTTGCCGCAGAGCGTTTCGGGCTGCAGATCGGTTTTTCAAAGAGCAGGATACTTTACAGAGAGACCATCCTTTCGCCAGTGGAGGGCATAGGTCATTTTGAGCCTCTGAGGCATTATGCGGAGGTGCATGTGATAATAACACCGGGCAGAGCGGGCAGCGGGATCGAGCTTTCGGATGAATGCATGCCGGATATCCTGGAGCCGCACTGGAGGAGGCTTATCATGTCGCAGCTTTCCGAAAAGATCTTTCATGGAGTGCTGACAGGTTCGCAGCTTACTGATGTAAAGATCGCCCTGGCTTCCGGAAAGGCTCATCTGAAGCATACCGAAAGCGGGGATTTCAGACAGGCGGCATACCGAGCCGTGCGCTGCGGACTGATGCAGGCAGAGAGTGTGCTTCTTGAACCGTGGCAGGAACTGGGCATCCTTCTTCCCGAGGACTGCGTGGGAAAGGCGATGTCTGATATCGAGCGGATGGGAGGCGAGTTCATCCCGGATACGGCGGACGAAGCAGGTCCGGTCAGGAAGGGATGCCGGCTCGTACGGGGAAGGGCGCCCTTGTCGGAAAGTATTGATTATGCAGATGAAGTCCGAAGGTTTACAAGAGGAGAGGGTCAGGTTTCCCTCAGGTTCTGCGGTTACCGTCCCTGTCATAATGCAAAGGAAGTGATCGAGTCTATCGGGTATGATCCGGAAAGGGATATCAGTGAGCCGGCTGATTCGGTATTCTGTTCGCACGGCGCCGGAGTCAATGTTTCATGGCGGGAAGTACGCGATCACATGCACCTGCCGTGTGTGATGTAGGGGGACAGGGGGACGGTCCTGTTGTCTCCCTTTCAGTTTTTGAAAGATATGGGATGTATGTACTGTTTTTCTTGCCTGTTTTTTCGTGACTATGGTACAAAGAAAGTGCGTGAGGTTTTTGTTCAGTCACGGGACCGGTCTCCGTTTGCATCCATGCAAATCTCGACCTTGCCGGTACATCCATGTACCGGCATCCCTGTGTACTGAGCACTTTCAAGTACCATATAAGTCACGAAAAAGGG
>JAGACK010000010.1 GCA_017614155.1 Lachnospiraceae bacterium | reverse complement strand
TAAGGACTGAAACAATACTTTGTAAGCAGTTCAATATCCCGTCCACTCAGGTCTGTGCCGTTAGCGATCACATTTATTGCCTGAGGTTCAAGATTACCTGCTTCATCCGATATCTCAAACTTTCCTTTGGGGAGATATAACTTTTTTAAACGTGAGCAGAACTGATCACCTTCATCCGACAGATACCAAGTATAATGGAATGAATTTATATCTATTTTCTCGACTCCGTCCGGTACACGGTAGGTTGTTCTTTCCGATGGTATCCTTACAAGCTCCTTACCATCCTTACTGAAAATAACACCGTTAATGCTTGAATACAACGGATCGTCCTCGCTTACGACAAGGTATTTTGCTGATAAAGCCGATACATTTTCAATGTTCAGCGGTGTCGTAAAGGTTATCTTCTTCGGTGCAAACCCACTAAAATCGGAAGTAGAAACGATCCTGAACTCCCATTCATCAGGTTCATTCTCTTCATATACAAACTTGAAATCGCCCGGCATAGTGATCCATTTTAACCTCTTACATCCCCAAAACGCACACTGACCGATTGTCCTTACAGAAGAAGGTATTGTAAGCTTTTTTATGTTTGTGTTTACAAAACTCTTTACACCGATGCTCAAAAGTCCGTCCGGAAGGATGAGCGTCTTTAATTTTTTACATCCGATGAAAGCATAGTCACAGATAGAAGTAACACCCTCTTCTACAATAACCTTTTTAATCTTTTGGTTATCTCTGAACTGCATATCAGCAGGCATATCTCCCTTACCGGAAATTGTCAATATTCCTGTTTTCTTATCAAACGAATATGTTACCTTTGATTCTGATACAGTTCCGGTCGAAGCTTTTGCTTTCGTTTCATGATTACCCCACGACAGCCAAATCACACCGAAGCACAGCATAAATGTACAAATAAACAGCACTGTTTTTCTAAACACCTCAATACACCTCCCTTATTTCAGTTATAACAAATCCATTTAAAAGTACACTTAGCTTATATATTATAATTATGTCAATCATATGACATAAATGAAAATTATATTTGAATACAGAGCTGTCCCTCTATCTCCTTTTGTCTTTTACTAACTTCATTTCATTTTGTTGAGTTCGTTGCGGTATTCTTCTACCTCCTCATCACTTACAAAACCTACAACAAACCCATGGGACGATTATCTTTACTGGCAGACACAGGATAAGAAGACCCTCCAAAAAATAAACTCTCTCATCAAGGATATAGAAAGGAACGGTACCAAAGGTTTGGGCAAAGCCGAACGGCTTAAGTACCGTTCCGGATTTAGCCGCCGTATCGATGATGCCAACCGACTCGTTTTCGATATCCATGACAATAAGCTTTTTATAGCTTCCTGTATTGATTTATAATTAAAAATGACCCAGGTTTAATACTTAAAATTGACCCACCCGGGAAATCAGTTTAAGGCTTAAACCGATCATGATAGATACACTGAACCTTGAAAATTTAATACTTAGAATTGACCCACCTCTTTGGATAAGATAGAATTACTTCCTGTATACCAAGAATGAGTATACGGGAAGGAGGAAAAGAGGTGAAAGATTTGGAAGACTGGGCTGCTGTACAAAAAGTGTATAAAAGCACCAAGTCTAAAAGAGCTACCGCTTCAATGCTGGGGATATCCAGGAATACCGTTAAAAAGCTTCTTGCCATGAAGAAACCACCTGTCTACTGCCGTACTGACTATACGTCCAAGATAGACCGGTTCAAGGAAAAGATAATAGAGTGGCGCTGCGAACCTTACTGTTTTAACGGAACGCGGATATTCAGGGAGCTCAGGAACTGCGGTTATGATGGAAGCATCGGACCGGTTTATTATTATCTCCGGAAAGTCGACGAAGACATAGGGGACTCTATAAGCAAAAAAGCAACAACAAGGATTGAAACCCCGCCCGGGGATCAGGCACAGTTCGACTGGTCAGAGTACCAGATTCCCATAGCCGGCAGGTTCAGGACAGTATACTGCTTCTCGCTGATACTGGCAGCTTCAAGGAAGAAGGTGGTATGCTTCTCGTTAAAGGAAGATGCCGACGCTATCTACGAAGCTGTGCAGGAGCTTTTTGATGAGCTAGGAGGAGTGACAAAGGAGCTCCTGATAGACAATCCAAAGGCTTTTGTCATCGAGAATAACCCGAAATCCGAAGATGAGATCCGGTACAATCCCCATGCGCTTCTGATGGCAAAGCATCTGGGAACAGAGCTGAACGCATGCCCCTGTTACTGGCCACGCAAAAAAGGTAAAATCGAGCGCCCATTCAATTACATTGAAGAACAGTTCGTAAAAGGACGGTCGTTCGCTAGCATGGAAGACCTTAACTCACAGGGAAAGGCCTTTGTGGATGAGTGGTGCAACCAGAAACACACTACTACACAGAGGATACCTAACCAGCATTATCTTCTTGAGGAGAAGGCAACACTCCTGCCACTGCCCCAGAATCATTATTACATCAGAGGACTCCAGAACCGTAAGGTCAGCCCGGACAGTTTCATCAGCATAGGCAGTAACAAATACAGTGTTCCTGTAAAGTATGTCGGCAAAACGCTCAGTTTCAGGATGGTCTACGGGTTCCGGATAATGGTTTACGACCGTAACGGGAACAAGGTCTTAAGCTGCGAGGCTCAGGATGGCAAACACCTTGTAAGGATAGATGCAGAACACTATGAGCCTATCGCAAAGAAAGTCTCAACATCGATCCCACAGGTAAGAAGGGATTTCACGGAGCGTTTCAGCAACGGAGCAAGATATCTTGATGCTGCCGGCACTAAATTCGACCAGCCGACACATCATGCAAGGAAGATAATGGAGCTCCAGGAGTTGTATTCCGACGCAGTCCTAGACTATTTCATCGGGAAAGCCGTAGATGAATGCAGGATGGACATAAAGTCTTTCAGGCAGATGCTGAAGGAGTATAACGGCAGGGATATATCTCAGTCATCATGCACACTGCCAGAGGTATCAATAAAATCCGAAGCTTCCGGGCAGGCTAATCCACTGACAAGGGAATGCAGCTATTATGAAGAATACCTGAAGGAGGTGCGTGATGCTTGAAGGAACAGCTTTAGATAATGCCTACATCGAGAAAAAGATGAAACAGTTCAAGCTCGTGGATATGCGGTCAGGATACATGGACCTGATAAACGAAGCTGAACAGGAATCCCTCGGGTACAAGGATTTCCTTATACGGCTCCTGCAGATGGAGGAAAACGGCAAGGACAGCCGCAGGACTGAAAAGCTCCTAAACAGGGCAGGTTTTGAAACATCTGCCGCCCTCAGTGACATAGACTATGGTTTCAACCCGTCGCTGGAAAAGGACAGAATCGAGGAGCTGGGAAGGCTCGGATTCCTTGACAGGCACGAGAACATCATAATAATCGGGCCACCGGGAGTCGGGAAAAGCATGATAGCCACAGGGATCGGGCGCAATGCCTGCACGGCCGGCAGGAAAGTGATGTTCGTGAACGCAAAGGAACTTGTTGACAGGCTTTACGACTCGATGCTCGAAGGAAACCTCCATGAAACGCTGGAAGGCATAAACAAGGTAGAGCTGCTTATAATCGATGAGCTCTCATATATAAAGATGGACAAAGAAAGAGAGAGCCTTTTCTTCCAGATCATACGGCAAAGATATGAAAAAAGCTCTCTCATAATCACCACCAACCTTCCTATGGGAAGATGGGATGAGGTATTCACGGGACAGCTTGCGGCAACAGCCATACTGGACAGGCTGCTGCACCACTGCCACGTACTCAGTATAACAGGAGAAAGCTACCGTGTCAAAGGGTCAAAACTAAGTGTTAAAAACCAGAAAGGAACAGTGTAAAAATGAATATAGAAAACGATAGGCAGCGATTCCTTTTGGAAGAACTGCATGAATACGAAAAAAATACAGAAATGAGCAGGCAGGAAAGGGACGCCCTGCACAGATGGGTCATGGATGGGAACAGCGTGCATGAGAACACGGCACTTGCCGAGGATGGTCATGGCAATTACCTTGATTTCCTCGATGTATACCGTGAAGAGATGCAAATATCTGATAAACTGGCAAGCCTGGACAGTGAGGATCAGGAAGAATATATAGCTTTGCTTCAGGGGCAGGATACCCTGAAGAGCCTCAGAAGGCAGCTGGATGAACTGTTTTATAAGGCAGATGTTTATGAAAAGGTACTGATGAAACACCATCTCCTGGATGAAGCCGTGGAACTGATGGAAGAAGGCAGGAGGATATCCGCAGAATTCCAGGCTAGTATCCAAGATATGAAACTGCCTGAAATTGAAGGAGGCTCATTATGGTAAAGATAAATGAAGAAAAGCTTCCGGAACTTGCAATGATATACAACGAATGTGGTAAATCCGCACTATACCGCGAGCTGCGCAATACTCATGGGATAAAATACCCCGTCACGGTGCTATCCAGAATGAAAAAGACCGTAGCTCTCGGATACAATGAAGCAACAGATGTCTTCGAGCTAAAGGCAAAGAAAAATCTGGATGAAGACCTGTTCATATCGATTGATGAACTGTGCTCACCCATGAAACCGCAGCACGTAATGACAAAAGATACCACAGACAACATACCTAAAACAGCTGCGATGGAAAAGCTTGTAAAAGAGCTATTAGGTGACAGGCTGTTGGAACTCAGCCGGTATGTAATTCTGGATACGATCAACAAAACACTGATCATAGATAAGACCGCAATTTCTGATGCGGGATATACAATGGTAACCCATTAGAAGTGGGTCAATTCACAGTGTAAATATCAGGATTTATACTTAAAAATGACCCACCCCAGATAACCAGAGTGGTGGATCCAAGGGTGGGTCAAATTTATTTAAAAAAGTGGGTCAATTCTACTTGACAATCAACATCCTGCCGTGGTCATTATGAAGACTAACGTATTTATGATATTTCCCTTTTACAGAAGCGAATAATGCCAGGTCTGGGATAAGGCCTGGCATTATTCGTTATAAACATATGAATTTGTATTACAGATTATTTCTTCTTAGCAGCTTTCTTAGCAGGCTTGGTGTTAACCTTGTCCTTAAGAGCCTTGCCAGCCTTGAATGAAGGTACTGTGCAAGCTGCGATCTTAACTGCCTCACCTGTACGAGGATTCTTGCCTGTACGAGCCTTGCGCTCTGATGTTCCGAATGTTCCGAAGCCGATGAGCTGAACTTTGTCCTTGCCCTGTAAAGCTGTTCCGATTACATCAAATACTGCGTCGATAGCTGCTGCTGAGTCCTTCTTTGTAAGGGCTGTCTTCTCTGCTACTGCTGCGATTAAATCTGT
>JAGACK010000003.1 GCA_017614155.1 Lachnospiraceae bacterium | reverse complement strand
TATCCCTTCTGACAGCATGATGACCGGAATCCTGGACACTTTCTGAGCGTGTTTCAGGGAAAATGGCTGTCAATACCGGCAACATCAGTTTTTGTAGGTCATATTCATTTACAATATGAAATCCGCTCAAATGTTCTTTGATGCCGGGACTGCACTTATCGTGGATTTTTGTCATATACAGTTTTTGGCAGTATACCGGAAAATTCTTTAAAACAGCAATTATAATATCATCTGTTTTTTTCCTGATTTCTCCACCCATCAAGGCCTTTATAAAAGATCGAACAGCATCTTTTTTAATAGATAGTTCATCTGCTTCTGCACGGCTTGAAAAAAGGTTTTTTCTAAGCATAGCAATATCTCTTAGGCTTGCGGCTTCACCTGCCTTCCCTTGCGTACTCAAACAATCTATCAGTTTTTCAATTGAGTATTCCGGGCCCCGGGTACCACCAATCCGCAAATGGATACCGGCAAACCGGAGGGTGATACCAGTTGCTTTTTGACATACAATCCGCTCAAGCGTACTGTTAATCCGCAGATGATACCGTTCCGACGTAGAATGATACCAGGCATATTTGTGCCTGTATTCTACGAAAGGGGGTCATTGTTTATGGCCAAACGTATCAACGTCAAGCTCATCTTGGAGCTGAGCACCGGCGGTCTCTCGCAGAACGAGATTGCCACTTCGAGGCATTTTTCAAAAACCTCAGTCAGTCTGGTGCTCAAAACCGCCAGGGAGCTGAATGTAACTGTCGATGATCTGCGGGATATGACGCCGGAGGAGGCATACAGCCTTTTCTTTCCGGAAAAGCTCTCCGCGGACCAGATCTATGAGCTGCCCGACTATTCGTATGTTCACGAAGAACTTAAGAAAGTCGGCGTTACGCTCAAGCTCCTCTGGGAGGAGTACCGGGACAGATGCCTCGCGAAGGGCACTATCCCTGTAGGTAAAACAAAGTTCTGTGACGATTACAACAAGTATTGTGATGAAGCAGCTATCAGCGGCCACTTCGAGCATAAGCCCGGGCAGCGCTGCGAAGTGGACTGGAGCGGTCCCACAATGAAAATCGTCCGGGCAGACGGTGAGGAAATAAAGGTATACCTCTTTGTTTCCTGCCTGTCATACAGCCGTTATGCTTATGTCGAGCCCACGCTTGACATGAAGATGGACACCTGGATCAGGTGTAACATCCATATGTACGAGCACTTCGGCGGCGTCCCCACAAGGACAGTATGCGATAATCTCAAGACCGGAGTGGTTAAGCATCCCAAAGACGGCGAGATCATCCTCACAGACGCATACGAGGCCATGGGCAATCATTACATTACAGCCATTATGCCTGCCGGCGTCAGAAAACCGAAGCAGAAACCGGGTGCCGAAGGCACGGTGGGCAATATCGCAACTGCGATCATCGCCAAGCTGAGGAATCATACCTTCCATGACTTTCCGAGTCTGGCGGAGGCAGTAAGCAAAGCTCTTGAAGCATACAACGCAGTTCCGTTTGAAAAACGCCCTGGCAGCCGTGTTGAAATCTGGGAGGAGGAGAAAAACTATCTCCGTTCATTGCCTGCAGTCCCGTACGAGATTGCATCATGGGAATACCACAGGAAGGTTTACCCTAACTGCCACGCAACGCTGAAGAAAAACTACTACTCCGTGCCGTATACATACCGTGGCAAGTACGTTGACATCCGTTATACCGAGAAGATCGTAGAGGTCTACTATGACCATCAGAGGATTGCTTCTCATCCGAAGTTTCCGGACTATGTTGAAAACCGCTACAGAACGGAACAGGCTCATATGCCGGATTACTTTAACGAGCCGGAAATGAATGATGCCCGTATGTTGTCCTGGGCTGCCACAATCGGGCCGTACACGAACGAGGTCTTCACCAGAGTGTTCCGCAGTGTAAAGATCAAGGAACAGGGCTATAATTCCGCCCTGGCGATCCTGAGGCTGTCAAAGGGCTATCCAAAGGAACGGTTCGAAACTGCCTGCCGCATTGCTCTCGAAATGTCATCTTCTCCTCGCTATCGGCTGCTCCAGACCCTTCTTAACAACAATCAGGACATTGTCCGGAAGGAACAGGAGACACTGCCGAAGGAAAACAGCGAGGCTGCAGAGGAAAGCGGCGCTTTCATCAGGGGCGCATCCTACTACGGAGGAGGTGTTCGTGATGCTGAGTGAAGAATCCCGCCGTAAGATCCGTGAGCTCAAGATAGATGATCTGATCGATATTCTGGATGACCAGGAACAGCGCCCGGACGTATATGCTTCATTATCCTTCGACGATCGGCTTTCGCTTGCTATCGATGAGCTTTATCTGAGGAAGAACAACAGCCGGGCTAAGCGCCTCATTAGCGCCGCAAAGCTCAGATATCCATCTGCAGATATTAACACTCTGATTTTGGAGCCGCGAAAGCTCAACAAAAACCGTATGCTTGCCCTGGCCTCGGAATCGTACCAGATGGAGGCTCGCAACATCATCATTAACGGTTATACCGGCGCCGGAAAAACCTTTCTTGCATGCGCTATTGCCAAGGAGGCCTGCCGGCACCTCCACAAGACAAGGTACATCCGTCTTCCCAAGCTGCTTGAGGATTTCAACCTGGCAACGCAGACTGGAGTAGGCATCAGTAAACTGGTCAAAAGGTACAGCAATTACCATATGCTCATCATAGATGAGTGGCTCGTAGAGATTCCTTCGGAGATGGAGGTAAAATATCTGCTGGAGATCTTCGAAACCCGTTATGATCTGCATCCAACCATCTTCTGTACTCAGTACAGGCAGGCCGAATGGCATCCACGCCTTGGCGGAGGTGTCATGGCCGATGCTATCATGGATCGTATCGTTCATAACGCTGACACGGTCGATCTTGGTAAAGTCAACATGAGGGAACTCTTGGCGCGTAAATCCGACTAAAGTCGAAGGGGATGGATACCTTCGGTATCCTGCTGCGGATCAGCAGTATCATTGTTGCGGAACAATGGTACCGCTTCCGCGGTACCCCGATCCTTTCAAGCCGGAATATTCATTCAATAGCTGACTCATAGTCAGTTACAGTGTCTGCACTAAGGATCTCATTCATATATTCGTTATACACTGGCTTCGCCCCTTCCCCATCTTAGATAGAATAAAAACAGTGATTCGATGATATAGATATTGTTGTCTTTCCATTCAATTACTTCATATGAACGGTCATTTGCATCTAAGACATCCTGTATACTTTTGAGATAGTTCTTAACGGAAAGTATGGAAGGCGTGTCTTTTCCTTTAATCAGTCTCAATATGCGGTTATACAGGTCGTCAAAAGGAATGTCTGCAAAAGGGGGATCAAGAGCGAGCGCTTCCAAAATCAGACCGTATAAATCGAGCGTTCCCATAGTAATGGTCTGATAATTCGCTCGTTTTTGTCCTCGGGAACTTTTTCCCTGCTGAATTATCTTAACCACCTTATCATAATCCAGATTCAGAGTTGAAAAGCGGAATGCCCTTTTTACTAATAATTCGTCTATAGAGGTGCCATTTCCTTCGGCGAGTACACATATATTGAGACAGATTAACTGCATCAGCTGTGGAGAAGCTATACTTTCCATTGTAAGCAGGTCGATTATTTTTCTTGGAACCTTTATTTTAAGCTCTCCAAATCCTTTTTCGGGAATCAGCTTCAGCTCATCCCTGTTCCAGGTCTGCATATCAATAATGCTGATCCTTCCCTGGAGATCAGGATTGGTGCGGATTGTATCATCAACCCTATGTGGGAGCGATGCTATTACAATACGCAAGCCTTTACGAATGGAATCCTTAAACTGCTGCGCCATAAATATCTGCATTTCATGTGAAGCATAGTGGAAGTCATCCATTAACAGAACAAGGTCATGCTCCTTAAAATAGGCAAGGACGCTTTCTTTAGTCAGGGAAAAGGTCTTCTCCATGTAATCAACATTATGATTTCCTGATTTTGTCGTGCCAGTATGAGGCATTCCGGCTTTTGTGCCGATTTGAATCCACATTTCATTAGGATTAATCATATCTGATCCGGAAATCTCCACAATACGATCAATGCCAATCACCTTTTCGCAAAGTACTGTTTTACCAATTTTGGAGGGTCCTGAAATGAGTGTGAGATATCCACTCACGCTCAAAGCTTGCCTAAGCCGTTCTTCGTAAGTAAATCCTGAACTCATGGTACGTGTTATATAGGTACTCTCCGGAAGTGAACCGGGAATGAATACATCATAATATTTTTTCATAGTGCAATACTTCCTCCTATTTAAGGATATTTTAGATTTTTAAGAGTAATATGTCAAGGGAATCAGCATATTTAGATAAAAATAGAGATTTTAAGCATAAATTAGAAAAATTAGATATTTTTATGCTTTTAAAGCCTTTGGGTTCATTGTGGTTTGTAGACGGGTATACATGACCGACAACAAACGTGCAAATCCCATCAATGAAACATGTGTCCGTTTACCGAGAATGGAGTTCAATATACTTACATACAACAGGAAGACGGGCTGGGGAGTAGCGTGAAACGGGAGAGTGATTGTGTTTATTAAGCATATGGTGCCCTAATATAATTATGAGAGGGACTTGCTTTTCACGTTGCTCTGAGTCTGACGGCTGTCTGCAGGCTTTCT
>JAGACK010000009.1 GCA_017614155.1 Lachnospiraceae bacterium | reverse complement strand
GACCTGCCGTTTCCGTCACTTGTCTTATGAACAAAACGCCTGTCGGTCAGCGATGACCGACAGGGATCCGTGACAAGAAAATGAGCAGGATTGTGACAGCGAGATAGATCGGGCTGGTGACAGCCTATGGAGTTAGCAACAGCAATAGGATACCCATAATAAAAACATGGAGGACATAAATAAATGGAAGAATATGTAGAGGCAGAAGTAGTTGAGAAAAAGGGCCCGGAACTGACACTGGAACCTTTTGCGGATGCGCCTTCACCGGAAATAAAGCTGGAGCTGAAGGGCGCAAAAATGGATGTTCTGGATGTAAAGGCATCAGATGCCCTTACCGAGGCGGAACAGAGACTGACTCCCGAAGAACAGAAGCAGGTGGAGGAGTTTGCCGAAAAGATAGATATCACGCAGACAAATACCATACTTACATACGGAGCCGCCACCCAGCAGAAGATGGCCGAGTTTTCCGACAGGGCCCTTGACAATGTCAGATCAAAGGATATGGGAGAAGTCGGCAACATGCTCACAAGCCTGGTCACGGAACTGAAGGGCTTCAACCAGGAGGATAAGGGCATCAAGGGATTTTTTAACAAGCAGGCAGCAAAGGCAACGGCTCTGAAAGCAAGATATGACAAGGCAGAGGTAAATGTAAACAAGATAGTCGATGCCCTGCAGATGCATGAAACAAAGCTCCTGAAGGACGTGGCCACCCTGGACAAGATGTATGACATGAACCTGACTTATTTCAAGGAACTGTCCATGTACATACTGGCAGGAAAGAAAAAGCTCGAAGAGGCCGAAGGAAAGATCCTTCCCGAACTGCAGGAAAAGGCTGAAAAGAGCGGGCTTCCCGAGGATGCGCAAAAGGCCCGTGATTATCAGGAGATGTGCGAGAGATTCTCAAAGAAACTGACGGATCTCGAACTGACGAGGACCATAGCCATGCAGACTGCCCCGCAGATCCGCATGATCCAGGCCAGCGACGTGCAGATGGTGGACAAGATCAGATCTACCGTGGTCAATACAATCCCGCTCTGGAAGAGCCAGATGGTGATCGCGCTCGGCATCCAGAATTCAACGGAAGCAGCCAAAGCACAGAGGGCGGTGACGGATCTGACAAACAAGATGCTGACGGCAAATGCCGAGGCATTAAAGACGGCGACCATAGAGACCGAAAAAGAGTCCCAGAGAGGCATAGTCGATCTGGAGACCCTGAACAAGACCAACCAGTCCCTGATATCTACCTTTGACGAGGTCATGAAGATCCAGGCGGAAGGAAGGGAAAAGAGAGCACTTGCCGAGCAGGAGATGAGCCGGATGGAAAACGAACTGAAACAAAAACTCCTCGAAGTCAGGGCAAAGAAAGCATAGGATATGATCCGTATAATAAAAGAGTTCATCCCGGGGCTCCCCAACTGTCTCGTTGTGGGAGCCCTTCGTTTTTTCAGTCTGTTCAGTTTCATATCAAAAAAAAGACAGACCAGGAACGCCGATGCAAACAGGATGTTCCTGGAAAAGAGCGGCTGTGTGACAGAGGACGGCTTCATAGAAAACCAGCATGCCATGAAGGAGATGCCATTCGGGAGGACAGACATGGCGTATGCGGGCTGTGAGATCATAGCCGTGTATAATGCCCTTCTGTCGCTTGGATGCAAAAGAGACCTGCCGGAACTGATAAACATCTTTGAAAAAAGGGGGTCGGTCTTTGGCGGAAGGTTCGGCACATCTCCTTACGCCCTTTACAGATATCTGAAGAAAACAGTGGGCAGCGTAAGCTTTTCTTTCAGAAGGAAGGATTTTGAAAGGATCGCCGCGGAAAGCAGGGTTTTTATCATCACTTATTATAATGATGCCAGGGATATCATGCAGCAGATACATACGGTCTGTGTGACAAAAGATCCGGAAGACGGCATGCACCCGCATAACGCCTGCAGCAATAATAAGGACATACATTCAGTCGAGGGACTGGAAAAAGGACTGGGAGTACAGGGCAGGGGAAAGATCATTTTTATGACAGGAATAAAGCAAAATAAAGAATAAGAGAGAATAGATGAGAAAAAGTGAGAAAAAGACAGAACAGGAAATGATATACGGATTTGCATTGTAAAATGTAAAAAAGTATTATGTGTTTTGTGGTTAGCACTCAAACAAAATGAGTGCTAATAAACCCCAAAAGCAGCGTAGCAACGGAGCAATTCGTAACAAGAGAATAATATTATTTATATAAAGGAGGAACTCAAAATGAAGTTGAAGCCGTTAGGTGACAGAGTAGTTTTAAAGCCCATCGAGGCTGAGGAAACCACTGCATCAGGGATAGTCATCCCCGGAAAGGAAAAAGAAAAACCCCAGCAGGCGGAAGTCATAGCTGTAGGCCCCGGAGGAGTGAATTCTGACGGAAAAGAGATAAAGATGGAAGTGAAGAAAGGCCAGAAGGTCATCTATTCCAAATATTCGGGAACAGATGTTGAACTTGATGACAAGAACAAGGTCATCATCGTAAAGCAGAGCGATATACTTGCAGTGATCGAGTGATCAAAAAAAGGAAACAATACAGATAATCTGTTGAAATAAGGAGGACAGGTAAAATGGCAAAGGAATTGAAATATGGCGCAGAAGCCAGGGCAGCGCTTGAAAGCGGCGTTGACCAGCTTGCAAATACCGTAAGGGTTACTTTGGGACCCAAGGGAAGAAATGTGGTTTTGGACAAATCATACGGATCACCGCTCATCACGAATGACGGTGTTACGATCGCAAAGGAGATCGAGCTCGAGGATGCTTTCGAGAATATGGGCGCACAGCTCGTTAAGGAAGTTGCCACAAAGACCAATGATGTAGCGGGCGATGGAACAACGACAGCTACCGTGCTTGCACAGGCAATGGTAAGGGAAGGCATGAGGAACCTCGAGGCAGGAGCAAATCCCATCATCCTCAGAAAGGGAATGAAGAAGGCTACAGAGGCTGCTGTTGATGCCATCATCAAGATGAGCTCAAAGATCACAAACAAGGATCATATCGCAAGAGTAGCAGCCATCTCTGCCGGAAATGACGAGGTCGGACAGATGGTTGCTGATGCCATGGAAAAGGTTTCAAAGGACGGCGTCATAACCATAGAGGAATCAAAGACGATGCAGACAGAGCTGGATGTGGTCGAAGGAATGGAGTTTGACCGCGGCTATGTATCTGCTTATATGTGCACGGACATGGACAAGATGGAAGCGGATCTTGAGAATCCCTACATCCTTATCTATGACAAGAAGATTTCAAATGTTCAGGATATACTTCCTCTGCTTGAGAACATCGTAAAGACGGGAGCATCCCTTCTCATCATAGCAGAGGATGTTGACGGCGAAGCGCTTACGACCCTCATTGTCAACAAGCTGCGCGGTACCTTCAATGTAGTTGCGGTAAAGGCGCCCGGATATGGCGACAGAAGAAAGGATATGCTTCAGGATATCGCAATCCTCACAGGCGGACAGGTAATCTCTTCAGAGCTTGGACTTGAGCTGAAGGATGCCACCATGGATATGCTCGGAAAAGCAAAGAGCGTGAAGGTAAAGAAGGAGAGCACGGTCATCGTTGACGGCGCAGGCAAAAAGGCTGATATCAAGGCCCGTACAGCCCAGATCAAGTCACAGATCGATACCACAACCTCTTCATTTGACAAAGAGAAGCTTCAGGAAAGGCTTGCAAAGCTGGCAGGCGGCGTGGCGGTCATCAGGGTCGGCGCAGCTACCGAGACAGAGATGAAGGAAGCAAAGCTTCGTATGGAGGATGCGCTTGCGGCTACAAAGGCTGCAGTCGAGGAAGGTATCATCGCAGGCGGCGGATCTGCATACATCCATGCAGCAAAGTCGGTTGAGAAGGTCGCTGAAAAGCTTGAAGGCGATGAGAAGACCGGAGCAAAGGTAGTCCTCAAGGCTCTGGAAGCGCCTCTCTTCTACATAGCTGACAATGCAGGATATGAGGGAGCAGTCATCATAAACAAGGTCAAGGAATCAAAGGCCGGTATCGGATTTGATGCCCTTACAGAGAAGTATGTTGACATGGTAAAGGCCGGTATCCTTGATCCCGTAAAGGTTACAAGGACAGCTCTTCAGAATGCGACTTCGGTTGCAAGCACACTGCTTACCACAGAGTCTGTAGTGGCAAACAAAAAAGAGCCCGTACCTCCGATGCCTCAGGGAGGCGCTCCCGGAATGGGAATGATGTAAAAAAATGCAGGACCCCGCGAAAGCGGGGTCCTGATTTTTTATATCATCAATGAATTATCGCTTCTTTTTTCATATCCCTCAGCTGTACAAGAATGTTCAGAAAAACCTTTCTCTCGGCGCCCTCTATCCAGCGGGAGCCCTTGTAGCGTCCCTCCAGCACATAGCGGCTTAGGATGGCCTTTAAAAGATCCAGATCTTTGGGCTGGGAGTGGATGATAGCATCGCTTTCCTGCTTTACCGTTGATATGTGGGCGCTTCTGTATCCGTACATGTAGTTTGGATCCATGAGCTTTGTCTTTGAGGCCTCATCGGTAAACCGCAGGAGCATGGAATCAAAGACCGGAAACCTTAAGTCCGATTTTCCCTGCTTGCCGTCATAGTCTGAAGCTACATCTTTTCCGCCTCTTGCTTCGAAATACTGGATGTATTTTGAAAGAGCGTCTATATCATCGGCATAGTACTGCGTCAGTAATTCGGAATAATTGACTTCATCCATAATGATTATCTCCTTTTGCTGTTTTTATTATAGACTAATTGTGTTAAAATATAAAGCCTGAGGATTTTGGGCAAAACCAGAAAGATTGAACCGGGAGACTTACGATGGGAAAGAAAGTGATAGAGGGAGGAGAGCTCCTTCATTCTACAAACGAAAGAGTCAAAGAGATAGAGATCGTACTGAAAGGAAGCGTTACGGCTTCAAATTCATACATGTCCATAAAGCTTCCCTACGGGAGCATTATAGGGCTGTTTGAGGAGCCGGGCGGGATATACCGTTTTGATTATGAGACTGACGATGAGACGACCATCTTTTCCTACAGCTATAACCAGACAAGCGATCTGGCTTCAATCATCAAGCTGAATCCCCAGCTTTCCCAGATACTGACGGAGGGCGCCATAAACTGCGTGCGTCAGGTCTATGCGGCAAACAGGCAGATATTTGAAGATGTCCTTGCTTATTACAATGAAGTGGTACTCGACAATGCAAAGCTTCGTGAGTACTGTGATGCGGCAGCGGAGGTCTATGTGCCCGATGATTACATAGAAAACCTTAAAGAACCCGAGACACCCGATCTGCACAACTGGGAGGCGGAGTTCTTTTCAAAGATAACAAAGGAGCTGTTTTCTCCCGGACCGCCCTTCTGCGCCGGCATCATTCTCTATGCGGGCAGGTATATCAGCTATCTTGTGAACAAGGCGGAGGAAATCTCGGAGAGCCGGATCAGGCTGAACCAGGATACCGCGGCCTTCAAGATGAGGGTCAATGAACTGAAAAGAAAGGCGAGCGCGATAGAAAAGGATGAGGAGGATGCAGCCGCAAAATACGATTCTTCCGCGGAAAGCGAAACAAATATCGAGATAAAGGATGCATATAATGTGATCACATCCTATGCAGGAATGGATCCTGATTTTGCAGCGGCCTTCAAAAAGAGGCTGGATGATTTTGCAAAGCTTTCAGACAAGACGGACCAGGGCGACGATGTCAGGAGGCTTCGCCGGCAGCTGGCCGAGGACTTCTACAGGGTTTATGAAGGGGCGTTCCTAAAGAGCATGGATGCGCCTGCGCCGCCTCTTGAAGTGAAGATGTTCTTCATGTTCGGCTTCATAGATGAAAAGCTTGCCGGTGAGCGTTATACCAGCCAGCTGGCAGCTCTTGCCGAAACCTACAGGAGCGATCCGCAGGGAAATATACTGACCATATATGAATGGCTGACTCTTGTATTCAAAAAAGAAGTCGAGCCTTCGAAGAATGAATTCGATATGGAGTATCCCGCATACTTAAAGAGCCTGTATGACAGCGGGGAGATCAAGCAGAATCAGATTCCGGTCATGCTTGCCAGCAATGAGGAAAGGGCAAAATTTGAGATCCACAATTTCTTTTCTCTCACAGACAGGATCACCTACGGCAGGATTTCATCCTTTGTGCCTTTCTTTTACGAGGAGGATCATATCAAGGATCCGAAGGAATCCGTGCTGCGTTTCCAGGATGTCAGAGGTTTTCTTGATGAGATAAGAGAACTTGATTATTCGTGCTTCTGCAGGGATATCCTGTTTTCCGATCCAAAGATCGGCGTCAACAGGGAGTTCATCAGCACGGAGATACTTCCCTATATCATACTGATGCCCAATTCCGGAAACAGAGGGGCTTTGTGGCAGGAGATATCCGGACCGAAAAGAGATACTCCGGCCAGGATGGCTGTGCCCATGTTCTCATCCGCAAACAACAAGCTCATGTTCACAAAGCTTGCCGGAGAGTTCCGCTGGGAGATGTGCAGGAGAGAGCAGGGTGTTCACTGGAACGATGTCACGGTGCCTTCGCTCACTTCTGAATTTGCCGATTATATACAGTTCTATCGCAAGAACAGGGATATCTCGCCCGAGATGAGGGAAAAGATAAAGGCACAGCTCCAGTCTGCGAGGAATTCCGCAAAGGGAGTATTTGTGAGCGATTATATGCTTTACCTGGAATATGAGAGCAAGGGATCCCTGCGTCTGAACAAGGTTTCAAGGGGGATCATCTTCAGGTACTGTCCGTTCCCGAAGGAAAAAAGGGAATCGCTTTCGGTTTCCACTCCCGCGTTTAAGGATCTGGTGGACAAATATAATATCAAGATCGCGCAGAGACATCATCTGATGGATATCGTCATACAAAAGATAACAAAGGCGGGACATCCTGTGCCGAGGGAGATCGAGTATCAGAATGCGTTCATAAGGAAGTGAGTTTTCGCCGACGCAGAGAATGATAAGCATTATAGATTGAGATTCATTGATCGGAGGAGAGAATGGTCAGACGAATTTATGTTGAGAAAAAAGACGGATACGCTGTCAGGGCGCATGAGCTCAAAGACGAGATCATCAGTTATCTGGGAATACGGGAAATAAAGGATCTGCGGTATCTCATCCGTTATGACATTGAAAATGTCAGTGAAGAGGTATACAGGAAAGCCTGTACCTGCGTCTTTTCGGAGCCGCCTGTAGACAGGCTCTATGAAGAGGATTTTCCGGCACCTGCCGGCTCGACCGTATTCTGTGTCGAATATCTCCCCGGACAGTTTGACCAGAGGGCCGATTCGGCCAGGCAGTGTATCAGATTTCTGGATGAGGATTCAGATCCCGAGATCAAAACTGCAGTGGTATACTGCATCGAAGGAAAGATCAGTCCCGCACAGAAAAAAAAGATAGAAGAATATGTGGTAAACCCTGTAGATTCCAGGCTTGCCGCAAAGGAAAAGCCCAAAACTCTCCTTACACAATACGATGAACCCGATGACATCAGTTACTTTGACGGGTTCATAAAGATGTCCCAAAAGGAACTGAAAGATCTATACGAGTCCCTGTCACTTGCGATGACATTCCGGGACTTCATCCACATACGCGATCATTTCAAAAAAGAAGAAAAAAGAGACCCTTCGGTCACGGAGATAAGGGTCCTTGATACCTATTGGTCGGATCACTGCCGTCATACCACATTTTCCACCGAGCTCAAGGATGTCGTTTTCGAAGACGGCTATTATTCCGCTCCCATAAAAAAGGCATATGACAGGTATATGAAGACCCGGGCGGAAGTTTACAAAAATCGTCTGATGGAAAAGGGAGGGGATAAATTCGTCTGCCTGATGGATATAGCCACCATGGCGATGAGAAAACTGAAGGAAAGCGGGAAACTGAAAGACCTTGAGGACAGTCATGAGATAAATGCCTGCTCGATCGTGGTTCCCATTGAAGTGAAGGGGGATGACGGAAAGAAACGAAAAGAAGACTGGTTGGTGATGTTCAAGAACGAGACACACAACCATCCTACGGAGATAGAACCCTTCGGAGGAGCAGCAACATGCCTGGGAGGCGCGATCAGGGATCCTCTTTCCGGCAGATCCTATGTCTATCAGGCGATGAGGGTCACCGGAGCAGCAGACCCCACGGTTCCCGTAGAAAAGACCATGAAGGGAAAGCTTCCTCAGAAAAAGCTTGTCACGGGCGCCGCTCACGGCTATTCCTCATACGGCAACCAGATAGGCCTGGCGACGGGATTTGTGCGCGAGATATATCATCCCGGGTATGTGGCAAAAAGGATGGAGATAGGCGCGGTCATAGCTGCAGCAAGGAAAGATAATGTGATAAGACAGGATGCTGCCCCCGGCGACATTGTGATACTGCTTGGAGGAAGGACCGGCAGGGACGGCATAGGCGGAGCGACAGGCTCATCAAAGGTGCATACCACTGCATCCATCGATACCTGCTCCGCAGAGGTCCAAAAGGGAAATGCGCCTACCGAAAGGAAGCTCCAGAGGCTCTTCCGCAGGAGGGAGGTCAGCTTACTCATAAAAGTCTGCAACGATTTCGGCGCAGGCGGTGTTTCGGTAGCCATAGGAGAGCTTGCCCGCGGCCTTTGCGTCGATCTTGACAAGGTTCCGAAAAAATATGCGGGACTTGACGGAACCGAGCTTGCCATCTCCGAATCGCAGGAGAGGATGGCTGTGGTCGTCGATGCAAAAAATGAGAAGGAATTCATGAAATATGCAGCCGAGGAAAACCTGGAGGCTACTGTAGTCGCAAAGGTGACAAAGGAACCGAGGCTTGTTCTCAACTGGAGAGGAAAGAAGATAGTCGATATATCGAGGGATTTCCTGGATACAAACGGAGCCCATCAGGAGGCGGATATAGAGGTAGAGACGCCCTCCGAAAAGAACGCTTACTTCAGGGAAATGATAAGCGTAAAGGATGTGGAAAAAAGATGGCTTGAAAGTGTTTCGGATCTGAACGAATGCTCTCAGAAGGGCCTGGTAGAGATGTTTGATTCCTCCATAGGAGCAGGGACCGTCTTCATGCCTTACGGTGGCAAATATCAGGCCACGCCTGTCCAGGTCATGGCGGCAAAGCTTCCGATGACCGAAGGCAGCACTGATACCGTTACGCTCATGAGCTACGGCTTTGATCCCTTCATATCGAGCTGGAGTCCCTATCACGGAGCGGTATATGCGGTCACGGATTCCATGGCAAAGATCGTGGCAGCGGGAGGAGATTCATCAAAGCTGCATCTGACCTTCCAGGAATACTTCAAGAGGATGACAGAGGACAAAAAGAGATGGAGCGCCCCGTTTACAGCGCTTTTAGGCGCCTTTGATGCGCAGATGGAATACGGCATCGCATCGATCGGAGGAAAGGATTCGATGTCGGGAACCTTTGAGGATATAGATGTTCCCCCGACACTGGTCAGCTTCGCGGTAGCTGTTGAGAAGGGAAAGAACCTGATCACGCCTGAACTGAAGGAAGCGGGAAACACCATCGTCAAGTTCACGATACCCGTGGATGAATACGATCTTCCGATATACAAAGAGGTTAAAAAGCTTTATGCTCAGATCACAAAGGAAATAAAAAAGGGAGGCATAGTTTCCGCGTACGCTCTTGATGAGTACGGCATAGCGCCGGCTGTTTCAAAGATGGCCTTCGGAAACCGTCTCGGCGTGACGCTTTCAAAGGATCTGGAGCCCGAGGAATTCTTCCTTTCGGAGACAGGCAACATCCTGGCAGAGATCACACCGAAGGCGCTGAAAGAGCTGAAGATCCCGTACATGACCATAGGAAAGGTCACAAGATCGGCTAATATCACCTATGGCGAAACAAAGATAAAACTGTCAGCACTGCAGGCTGCGTATGATGCCAGACTTGAGGGAGTATTCCCCACAAAGGCATACAAAGGAAAGGAAGCCCTTCCCGATATACTGTGCGATGCGCCCTCGATCCATATATGCCGGAACAGGGTTGCAAAGCCGAAGGTCTTCATACCGGTATTTCCGGGTACCAACTGTGAATACGACTCGGCAGCGGCATTTGAAAGAGCAGGCGCAAAAGCCTGTGTCAGGGTATTCAGAAACCTTTCATCTTCCGACATCAGGGATTCGGTGGATGAATACGCAAAATGCATACGCGACAGCCAGATCATAATGTTCCCCGGTGGCTTCAGCGCAGGCGACGAGCCAGACGGTTCCGCAAAATTCTTTGCGACGGCGTTCAGGAATGAAAAGATCAGCGAGGCGGTGATGGATCTGCTCGAAAACAGGGACGGCCTGATCCTCGGCATCTGCAACGGCTTCCAGGCTCTCATAAAGCTCGGCCTGGTCCCGTACGGAAAGATAATAAAGGCGCAGGAGGAGGATTCACCGACTCTGACCTTCAATACGATAAACCGTCATATATCAAAAATGGTATATACGAAAGTCGTCTCGGACAAATCACCCTGGCTGCAGAAGGCAGAACTTGGAAATGTCTATGTCAATCCCGCATCACACGGGGAGGGAAGGTTCGTGGCGCCGGCAGAATGGCTGGACAGGCTTTTGACGAACGGACAGATCGCGACCAGATACTGCGATCCTGAAGGAAATGTGACCATGGATGAATACTGGAATGTGAACGGATCCTACGATGCGATAGAAGGCATCCTTTCCGCCGACGGCAGGGTCTTTGGAAAGATGGCCCATGTGGAAAGACGGGGAGACGGAGTCGCTGTGAACATCTATGGTGAGCAGGACATGAGATTATTTGAATCCGGTACAGAATATTTTAAGTGATATGGAATGCTATCTTGATAATTCGGCAACAACAGCCGTAGACGAAGAAGCGGCCGCCCTCATGGGTGAGCTGATGACAAAAGGCTATGGAAATCCCTCGAGCCTGCACAATATCGGTTTTGAAGCGCAGAAAAAGCTGGATGAGGCGGCAAAAGGCCTGTCAAAGATACTAAAATGCAGGGAAAACGAGCTGATATTTACATCAGGCGGTACGGAAAGCAACAATACGGCGATAATAGGAAGCTATCTGGCAAACACCAGGAGGGAGAAGCATATAATAACAACGGCCATCGAGCACCCTTCGGTGCGCCGGCCGGCGGATTTTCTTGAAACTCTCGGCTGCAGGGTAGACATCCTCGGGGTCGACGCGAACGGGCATATAGACTTAGACGAGCTGAAAAGTCTTTTGAGGCCGGATACGCTCCTCGTATCTATCATGCATGTAAATAATGAGACCGGAGCCGTCCAGCCCATAGCGGAAGCAGGAAAGATCATCAAAGAGGTGTCCGAGGGCTGCATCTTTCATGTGGATGATGTGCAGGGCTTCGGAAAGCTGCGCCTGATCCCGAAGGAAGCGGGGGTGGATCTTCTGTCAGTGAGCGCCCACAAGCTGCATGGTCCTAAAGGATCCGGGCTTTTGTATGCAAGGTCGGGCGTCAGGCTGTCTCCCATCATCTTCGGAGGAGGACAGCAGGGCGGAAAAAGATCCGGCACGGAAAATGTCCCCGGAGCAGCGGGGCTGTCTTTTTGCGCAAAAAAGCTGTATGCGGATCTGGACGGAAACCTTGAAAAGCTTCAAAAACTCAGGTCGGTATTATTAAACGGACTTGAAGGACTCGAGGGGATATCGGTAAACGGAGGGGATGCGCCCTACATCATATCGTTAACGGTACAGGATGTCCGCGCAGAAGTGCTGCTGCACGCCCTCGAGCAGAACGGGATCTATGTTTCGGCAGGAAGCGCCTGCTCGTCACACAAAAAGAACAGCGTATCACCGACGCTTATGGCAATGGGCCTTTCCGAAAAGGATGCCTCGTCCACGATAAGGATATCGACCTGCTGCAAAAATACTGAGGAAGAGATGCTTTATACGGCGGAAGTGATGAAAAAGGAAATAAAGAACCTGAGGAGATTTGTTCAAAGATAAAGATGTTTCATTCATTTCTGATAAAATATGCCGAGATCGGCGTAAAAGGAAAAAACAGGTATCTGTTTGAGGATGCCCTGATACAGCAGATAAAATACGGGCTTCGTGCCCTTGAGGGCCATTTCTCGCTTTCAAAAGCCAGCGGGAGGATCTACCTTGAGTGCCCCGAAGAATACGATTATGAAGAGACCGTGGATGTCCTTTCGAGAGTTTTCGGCATCAGCGCCTTTTGTCCCATGGTCTACGCAGAGGACAAGTCCATAGAGGGGATAAAAAAAGAGGCCGTACAGTATATCCGTGATAATTATGAAAAGCCCTCTTTTTCCTTCAAGGTCGATACCAGACGCGCCAACAAAGGCTACCCCCTGACCTCAATGGAGGTGGATGCTCTCGTCGGAGAGGTAGTCCTGGAGGAATTTCCCGGTACGAGAGTGGATGTGCATGATCCTGAAGAGGTCATCCATATCGAGATCAGGGAGACCGTCAATATCTATTCAAAGGTGATCAAAGGAGCCGGAGGCATGCCCATCGGCACCAACGGCAAGACCATGCTCCTGCTCTCGGGCGGCATAGATTCACCGGTTGCCGGATACATGACGGCAAAGAGAGGTGTCGTGATCGATGCCGTATATTTCCACGCGCCGCCCTATACCTCTGAAAGGGCAAAGCAGAAGGTCGTGGATCTGGCGCAGCTCGTTTCAAGATATGCAGGTCCCATCTATCTGCATGTCATCAACTTCACCGATATCCAGATGTATATCTACGAGAAATGTCCGCATGATGAGCTGACCATCATAATGCGCAGGTACATGATGAGGATAGCAGAAGAGCTGGCAAACAGGAATGAATGCCTGGGGCTTGTCACAGGCGAATCCATAGGCCAGGTAGCAAGCCAGACCTTAAAGAGCCTGTATGTGACGGATGAAGCGGTGAAGACCATGCCTGTGTTCAGGCCGCTCATAGGCTTTGACAAGCAGGAAATAGTGGACATCTCGGAAAAGATAGGGACCTACGAAACCTCTATCCTTCCCTATGAGGACTGCTGCACCATCTTTGTCGCAAAGCATCCCGTGACCAAGCCGAACCTCAATATAATAAAAAAGTCCGAAGAACTCCTGAGCGAAAAGATAGACGAACTCGTGAAGACAGCGATAGACACAGACGAGCTCATCATTGTCGGGAAACACAAAAAGCATGAAGAAGACTGAGCTTACAAAAGACAGGAATATGCTTTTCTTTTTCGGGGCGGCCATAGGCGCCCTGCTTTTCATCCTGACCTACGGGACTGCGATCCTCGATCCCTTCCATGACGCATGGATCCTGCGGTCACCGGATATCGACATCAGGCAGCATTATGTAGGATTCCTGAATTTCTACAATGACGCCTGGACCTTTCCCTTAGGAAATACGGATACGCTGTCATATCCGCATATGATGTCCGTGGTATGGACTGATTCCATCCCGGGAGTCTGTGTGCTGTTAAAGATACTTCGTCCCCTGCTCCCGGACATATTCCAGTTCTTCGGCATCTTCGGGATCGTCACCTTTGCCTTAAATGGCGGCTTTGCGGCGCTTCTTGTACATAAAGTCACAGGATCAAAGGCGGCAGCCATCTTTTCTAGTCCGTTCTTTATCATGAGCTTTACCGTCATCCACAGGCTTTATTATCATACAGCCCTTGCAAGCCACTGGATCATCCTGGCAGCTCTTCTTTATTTTTTCACTGACAGAAAACATGATATCTTTAAAGATGCCTTGGTATACGCTCTTTTTTCTTTCCTGTGCGTGTCTGTTCATTCATATTTCCTGCCCATGGCAGGCGGGATCCTTCTGATGGATACGATATATGTTAATAAGGACAGGAAGAAAAAGAGCCTGTCCATGCTCATACCGCTGCTGTCCTTCTGTATCAGCGGCATACTGTCGCTTTATATCTACGGCGCTTTCTCATCGGGAGTGGAGCATGGGGGATTTTCCATAGGAGAATTCAACTCAAACCTGAATACCCTTGTGAATTCGCTGGGATACGGTCTGCTGCCCGAACTGCCGCTGGCAAAGGGTACCCAGTACGAGGGCTTCGGATATCTGGGACTCGGGATGCTGCTGATGCTTGGCATAAGCCTTGTGTTTTTATTATACAAAGCTGTCAGGGCGGGATTTGCCGGAACAAAGGCATACCTGAAAGAGCATATGAGGGCTGCCCTGACCATACTGATGGGGCTTTGTTTTGCTGTTGCGGCGGTCTTTCCCGAGGCTGATATAAACGGGACAGTCCTGATTCCCGATGTGGTGCCGGGAGTGATAAAGAGACTGATGGGGATTTTCAGGTCAAACGGCAGGTTCATCTGGCCGCTTGTGTACATCATCATGCTCTCCTGCATATATGTGATCTTCAGGGTGATAAAAAAACCTGTTCTGGCTTATATCCTTCTGTGCGCATGCCTTCTTTTGCAGGCAGCGGACTTAAAGGACTGGGTCATGGAAAAAAGGGAGTTTTATACCGCAGAGTACGATTTTTGGTGCTATCTTGACAGATACGGCCCGGACAAAGACAGTTACAGTCACATCGTCATGACCTTTGATAACGGCGATCTCAAGATGGATACGGGATATTTTGCCGCAAAAAACGGCAAGACCATAAACCGGTTCTATTTTGCAAGGACGATTGACAATGCGGTAGAGGACCAGCTGGAAGCATACAAAGAGGCCCTGGCTGCGGGACATCCCGAACCGGACTGCATCTACTTCTTTAATGAAGAAACCCTTGATGAATGGGATACCGGGGATCTGATGATAGAGGAAATAGGCAGCGACCTGTATATCGGCTACTGAGGAGACAGGGGAGACAGCGGACCCGTCCCCCTGTCTCCCAAATAAAAACGGGACAGAGGCAAATCCCCTGTCCCGCGTCTGTTCGGTGAATTCTTATGCTTCGTACTGCTTCAGAACTGCAAGCACATCATCAATGTTTTCCTCTGCATGGATGTTCAGATCGATGGGCTTTGAAAGGTCCAGACTAAAGATTCCCATGATGGATTTTGCATCTATCACATATCTGCCCGAAACGAGATCAAAATCATAATCAAATTTCGTGATATCATTTACGAAGGACTTTACCTTGTCGATAGAATTCAGAGAGATCTGTACTGTCTTCATTTGCAATTACCTCCTGATAATAATACTATATTGTTATATGCACCTATCATGATACGGTTGCAAAAAACAAAAGTCAATAAAAAAACTGTACAAAAAAAATGAAAAAAGTTGCTATACACAGTCTCGGATGCAAGGTAAATTCATACGAGGCGGATATGATGCGAAAAAAACTGTCGGAAAACGGGTATGTCATTGTGCCATTTGACCAAAAAGCCGATGTTTATATCATAAACACCTGTTCTGTTACCAATATCGCAGACAGGAAGACCAGGCAGTTTTTAAGCCGCGCAAAGGCCTCCAATCCGGATGCGCTTGTCGTGGCAGCTGGATGCTATGTCGATACTAGAGGGGCAGAAGAGGTCCTTGGCGGAAATGCAGACATAGCGGTCACAAACAGTGAAAAAGCGGATATCGCAAAGATACTGGATGAATACTTCAAAGAGACAGAGCCTGCCTGCGCTGCAGGAGATAAAGCCCCCGTGCATACAAGAAAGATCATCAAATGCCAGGACGGCTGCAACATGTTCTGTTCCTACTGCATCATCCCCTATGCCAGGGGCCGGATTAAAAGCCGCAGGATAGAGGATATACTAGATGAGATCCGGGGCTGCTGCGCCGAAGGCTTTGCCGAATTTGTCCTCACGGGCATTCACATATGCTCCTACGGCCTTGACAGACCGGATGACGGAGAGGATCTGCCGGGGCTCATAAAGGCAGTTTCCGGTATAGAAGGCGTCAAAAGGATCAGGCTGGGCTCGCTTGAGCCGAAGATCGTGACAGAGGACTTTGTTTCGGCGCTTTCAGGGATCGACAGGCTCTGCCCGCATTTTCATCTGTCGCTGCAGAGCGGGTCTGACAGCGTATTAAAAAGGATGAACCGCCACTATACCACGCAGGAATACCTGCAGGGAGTAGAGCTTTTAAGGAAAGCCTTTGACAGATGCGCCATTACCACGGATATCATCACCGGATTTCCCGGAGAAACGGAAGAGGAATTCCGGGAAACGGTTGAATTTGTCAAAAAGGCGCGCTTTTATGAAACCCATATATTTAAGTATTCGAGGAGACAGGGCACTGTGGCGGACCGGATGGAGGGACAGCTCCCCGATAGGATCAAGGCTGAAAGATCAGCTGTTTTAATGGATATAAACAAAGAAAACAAAGAGCGCTTCATAGATTCCTTCAGGGATGGGACGGTATGCGGCATGCTGACGGAAGAAGAGGTCCTGATAGAAGGAAAGAGATATATGACCGGGTTTACCGGAGAATATATCAGATGCGCCGTCCCGGCAACAGAAGGGATAAAGCCAAATACCTTTGTTTACGGCGCCATAGGCGATGCGCTGAACGAAGACATGGTTTTATTGAAGGAAACGAATGTGATAAAATAGGACCGACATGAATAAAAAAGAAACCACAGCGGTCATATGCATAGCCCTCTTTGTGGCATTCCTTCCGCTGTTTACGTTAAACTGCATAACCGGACATGATTCCATATATCATCTGCTCCGCATAGAGAGCCTGAAAACGGGCATAGAAAGCGGCCTGCCTTTTCTGCGCATAAACATGCTCTTTTTCGGCGGTCAGGGCTATGCCAGCTCCCTGTTTTATCCCGATCTCTTTTTGTACATCCCGGCGCTGCTGCGCGTACTTGGAGTCGGGATCAATGCATCCTGGCATATATACATCGCCTTCTGCCTGGCAGCGGGCTTTGCGGCCGCATATTACTGCATGTACACGATAAACCGGGACAGAGCCACAGCCCTTATGTTTGCGGTCATATTTACACTTTTCCGGTATCATCTCTTTGATATCTATGTCAGGGGCGCAGCCGGGGAATTTACGGCCATGATCTTTGTGCCCTTTGTCCTGGCGGGCCTGTACGATATGCTGTTTTCGGATTTTGCAAAACCGCAGCTGCTCATCATCGGCATGGCAGGGGTCATACTGACGCATACCATCACGACGGCGATGTGCCTGATACTCTGCATTGTCGTTTTCATAACCGGGATAAAGAACATCAATGCCGGAAAGATAAAGAAACTGCTGCTTAGCATCCTGTCAGTGGTGCTCCTTACGGCCTTTTATGTCTTCCCGATGCTGGAGATGCTGTTATCCACGGACTTTTCCCTTTCAGGGATCGTCTTTGATCTCGGAAATGAAAAGCTTCTGCTGAAGGATGTATTTTCTTTTTCGGGTCCCGGCATGGGGGTTGTACTGTTCATCCCCTTGCTTCTTCGTATTTTCATCAAAAAAGAAAAAGACGACCGGATGATGAGATTTGCGGATATATGCATGATCACAGCTTTGGCAGCCTGCCTGTTTACCACGGGATTCTTCCCCTGGAAGAGATTTGAAGCGTATCTGTATCAGATCCAGTTTCCATGGAGGCTGTTTGTGCTCGCAGGGCCTCTGGCGGCCTTTTCTGGTGCAGTTTATCTGAAAGCTGCAGTGGAGGAAAAAATAATAAAAGAAAAGACAGCTGTCTTTGCCGTTCTTTCCGTCATGATCCTCTCTGCCGTATACTGCTTTGAAAAATCAGAGCCTGAGTATTATTCCTATTCCGATGATTATTTTGATTATCCTTCGTATACAGCCGAGGTCATAGGGGGAGAATGGCTCCCTGCATCCGTACAGGACAGGGATCTGCTGATAAAGGAAGCGGACATGGCCTTTGACGACATTGGAAATACCTTAAGTGTCACAAGGTACAAAAACAGCCTGAAGGTGGAAGGCATCGATCCTTCAGCCGCCTTTGTCGATGTTCCTTTTGTATATTACAAAGGATACACGGCATCAGATGCAGAGGGCAGAAAGCTTGTATCTGACGGCAGCGGGCACAACGGACAGGTCAGGGTCCATACAAACGGGTCCGGATCTGTCACGGTCAGGTATGCCGGCACTCCCGTACAGCTGCTCTTCACCATCCTGTCGCTGCTTGCTGTCATCGCGGCAGCGGTGATCTTCATCATGAAAAAGAAGGGAAAGAAGTCATGATGACGGAGGGCAGGATCTATCTGTTGAAGATCTTCATATTCTTTGCGCTGATTGCTATCATATCCCTGATCATCTACAGGAAAAAGAAGACAGCAGGCTGCCTGATGTTTGCTTCACTGTCGGCATTCCTGCTGCGGCTTGACTATGTGCTCTATACTCCTCACTGGCTCAGACAGCATGATGTGATCGGCTTTGGCGCCGATGAGGGACAGGCAGCCTATATCGAATGGTTTCTGAGGGAAAAGAGGCTTCCCGATTTTGATCCCCTCGACAAATGGGGTTTTTTCCAGCCTCCGCTCCATCATATCCTGTCCGCTGTCTTCATCGGCGTTCAGACGATGTTCGGGAAAAACTACGACAGGGCCTGCGAGAACGTCCAGTATCTGACTTTGTTATACAGCTGCCTGATCCTGTTTTTTGCTTATCTGATATTCAAGGAAGCAGGCCTGGAAGGAAACAGTCTGATCATGGCCTTTGTCCTCACAGCATTTCACCCGGGATTCATACTGATGGCAGGCTCCATCAACAACGACTGCCTGTGCGAGCTGCTCATGGTCATGAGCCTGTATTTTGCTCTCAGATGGTACAGAAAGAGCACCCTGATAAACATCATACCCATAGCGCTGTGCGTGGGACTGTCGATGGCGGCAAAGCTGTCCGGATCTCTTGCAGCCGTCCCTATAGCATTTCTTTTCATCGAAAAGTGGGTCAGCGGAAAAAAAGAAGGATTTTTCCGGTATCTGAAGCAGTATTTATTATTTGCCGTCATCTGTGTGCCGCCTGCGCTTTTCTATCCCGTCAGAAATCTGATAAAGTTCGGCACGCCGATAAACTACACGCCCGAAGTCGGAGCAGAGGTGAGCCGGTATAGCCTGATGAGCAGGTTCTTTGATGTAAAGACCTCAAAACCCTTCATCAACATGATAAGCCAAGGGGATCCTTTTGATGAATTCAACATTCCCCTTTCCATAATAAAAACATCCCTTTTTGGCGAGACCAACCTGGCCGCGGACGAGGCAAGGATCCTTCCCTTTGCCTGGGCAGCGCTGATACTGGGGACTGCGCTGGCCCTCATAGCGGTCTTTGCGACGGTGAGCGTGACGGTAAGAGCCGTGAGGAAAAAAGAGAATATAACAGAAACCCTCTACTGGTTCATATCGTGGCTGGTCCCGGTGGTCTTTCTGATAAACTTCAGCCTCAGCGCCCCGTATTTTTCATCCCAGGATTTCAGATACATCCAGTATGTCATAGTCATCGAGGCCATGTTCCTGGGCCTGTATTCAAAACAGGGCAGGAAAAGAGAACTCTTCATATCCTGCCTGCTTGTACTTTTATGCCTGTCATCTTCGGCAGTATACATTCTCCTTGGCAAACCCTGAGGAGAGACGAAAGGAAGAAATGATGAAAAAATATAAAACGCTGGAGGCTGCTCTTCAGAGGATAGAAAAGCTTGAAAAAGAAAATGCCGTATTGAAAGAGGAGCTGGAATACTACAAAAAACGGAAAGCCAGTGGCAGGCAGAAGCACAATGCAAAGTGGACGGCGATCTACAATGATTTTGTCGAATGCTATGAAGGCGGCATGACACTGACAGAGATCGCTGACCGAAACGGCATCAGCGAACGCAGCATCTACAGATACAGGGCGTACTATGAGCAGGTGAAAAAGGGTAAAGATTAAAGATCGCGGTCTTTGATCTGGGTTAATATTGCTTGATTATCCATGAATAATGTGTTATTTTTATACATGAAAGGCGTTACCGTAGCAACGGTTAGCCCTGAATAAATGAGTTACAAAGTAACCGCTCTGTTTACAGGACTTAGGCGGTTACTTTGCATTTCTGCCCACTTTATATCCGATACTGAATGCTGCGATCAGCAGCGTGATCAGCGCCGAGAATTCAAGCAAAGTCATAATGCATCAGTCCCTTCTGTTAATATTTCCCCGTTTATGACTCCTCCGCATCACACGGGGATGTCAAGGTTAACAGTAACATCAGGGCTAACCGCTACCGTTTCGATAACGCCCAATAGTATTATACAACAGGATAATACTTTTATCCATACAAAATGACAAAATGGGATTGACAAAACAGCGTAAATATGATGATATAATAAAGGCGTTACCGTAGCAACGGTTAGCCCTGAATAGCGTGATTACAAAGTAACCGCTCAGTTTACAGGACTTAGGCGGTTACTTTGCATTTTTGTCCGTTTTATCATTGGACAGCTGGCACGGATAATAGCTTTGGCAACAATGCCGCCATTATAGAGGGAGAATTGAAATGATTCCAAGAATAACAAGCGTTAAACCTCAAATAGGATATGTTCTGCAAATAAGATTTGATACCGGAGAAGAGGTACTGTACGACCTGAATGAGGATATAGAACAGATACCGGATTTTTCTGTTCTCAAGACAGAAGCAGGACTGTATGAAAAAGTTCAGGTAGACGAAAGCAGAACATGTATATATTGGAACGATCGGGTGGATCTTCCCAGTGATACCCTGTTACAATATGGGAAAAAAATCTGATCCAGATTACAGGGCCAGCATTCCGGGTATCACAGCAAAAAAGATCTCAAGTATAAGGACTCATCTGTGTGATCTGTAAAAGGAAGCAACACCTGTCGGTGTTGCCTTGAATGAAATGCAATAGGCTTCTCCTGCAGATTAAATATCAGTTAAGCAGGGGATGGATAAGAGTGCATTCGCGAAGGAATCCCGATAAGAGGCTTGCGTAGCAAGGCATCCTTTCGGAGTTTCTGCAAAAATACAAGGAGGAAATCGTGGACGACTATCTGCTGTTTACATCGGAAGATTACGATAGGGCTGCTCTCGAGGATTTGCAATATATGCAGGAGGAACTAGATAAAAAGGAAAAGGAAATAGAACTCTTGCGAGAAGAAGTTCGTGCACTTAAAAGCATAAAAGACAAAACATGAAAGGCGTTTTGCCCACTTTATATCCGATACTGAATGCTGCGATCAGCAGCGTGATCAGTGCCGGGAATTCAGGAATAGTCATACAAAAAGACAGCAACCCCAAAACCCTGCAAACATGCGGGGCTCGAAAGATTGACCGTCTGAAACCCAGAGCAGGAGCGGGTTTGAGAGGTGTTGACAAAATGCGGGGGGGGGGTTATAGTGACCGGACAGTGATAAACATCAATGTTCCGGAGGTATGAAGTGGGAAACGGCAGGCAGTCGCAGACAGAAGGCACGGCAAATGCCCTGAGCCCTCAGGAGAAAAAGAAGCTCGGGATACGCCTGAAGGAATTTCGGGAAGAAAAGCACATGAATCAGGAGGAGCTGGCAAAGATCGCAGGCTGTACCGGCCAGTATATCTCCGATGTGGAAAGAGGCAAATATTCCCTGAGCCTGAAAAAATACATGACGATCTGCGACCGGTTCGGCGTATCCGCAGACGAGCTCCTTTTTGGACATCAGGAACATTATTCGGAATATGATGTCCGGAACCGCATCATGAGAAAGCTTGACGGCATGACCGTAGAACAGATAGACCTGCTTGACGATCAGATAGACCTCATGAAGAAGATGTTCAAACTGGAAAGGAAATAATAAATAAAAAGGTTTCGGCCTTACCCCAAAAATATTTATGCGCATGCGAATAATAAGGTAGAATTGTTTCTTGACAATTCTGCCTTTTTGTATTAGTTTTACAAATGTATGTATATAACTGTCTGTTTTTGTGCCTGAAAGCACAGGCTTCCTCTCACACGGGAGGCTTATGACACAGAACTGACCAAGCGGTCCTTAACTCACACGAAGGATCAGGCGGTATCCGGAAATGAAGTCTCACACCTTCATCCGGACAGGGAGTACGAACCCGAAGGTTCTAAGGGTATGAAAACCGGAGCGGACGAGAGTTTCGGGGAGAAGGTATATACACACAAGAGCACACAATTTCAAAGAAAGGATGATATGTGAAATGAGAAAAAGACAGTGGAAAAAGATCCTGTCAGTGGTTCTCGCGCTTGCTATGGTATTCTCCATGAATGTCAGCGCATTCGCAGACGAGGTTACCGATCCGGTACCTGCAGTTGAAGAGACCGCGACAGAGCAACCCGTCGCAGAAACTCCCGCTGATTCCAGCGAGGAGACTCCTATTGAAGAAACAAAAGAAGAAGAGCCCGCAGCTCCTGCAGAAGAACCTGCAAAGGCAGAAGAGCCGGCTGGGGCAGCACCTGCTGGGTGGGATGTTACAGGTACGGAAGGCACGGATTGGTCCTCGGAAGATGATAGCCATATCTCATCAGTAGCAGATGGAGGAGATTTCTCAATTACTGAAACAGCAACAGAAGGTAATGATTTAACATTAACTCTGGCAAGTGATGCTGTCGTTACGGTGGTATTGAACAGCACATCGAATAATAAAGTTACTCTTGCTACGGATGCTTTTGACACAACAGCTGGAGAAGTTTATGCAAATGGAACAGAGTTAACGGCAAATGGATCATATACACTTATTAAAATTGGTACGGCTGTAGAAGCGGTAGAATATGACGATGCTGGTGCAACGGGTGGAAAAGGAAAACTGAAGTTTAAAACAGCCTATGCTACCGGTTATACCCTTCATGATAGTACTGGAGATGTAACATCAACAGTTTTAGAGGCAAAGGCTACACCCACTGATGCCGCAATAGCAGCTTCGACTGTTGTAGTGTATAAAGCTGGCGAGGGTGCAAAGTATGTTTCGGCCGTAACTGGAAAAGCGGCACAGACAGCTCCTGGCGTCACAACGATTGCATTAGCAAATGAAGGAACAACCGTTAATATTACGGATTCGGCAGGCGATGCATCATCAAGAGAGTATCGTTATGTTGAGACTGAGGGTCAGCCTGGAAGAGGAGATGCAGCAAATGTAACAGGAACTAGTTTTACCGGAACAGCCGGCAAGACATATTATGTGTATGCAAGGCTGAAAGCGGATGCTTCCAATTATTCATCAGATTGGTCAGCAACATCTAAGAGTATCACACTTGATGCTCCTGAGCCCCCCGCAGAGAACTCCTTCACCGTAAGCGGCTACACATTTGAACTTGGTGACAATACTGTTTCCACAGGCTCAATATCAACAGACAACGCTTATGGCATCTGGACTGTAAAACTTAGTCTTAGTGATAACTCAAAACCCGGAACAGTTACCCTGAAGGGAACTGCAGAAAAAGCTATTTCTATAAACCTTGCAGGCGTTGAGCTTGATGTAACCAGCGCTATAACAGATTATTCACATATGAGCATCACCGGTGCAGGTACGATCGTTACCAATGGTCTTACTTCCAGCCCGTCATATGCTAAGTCATTTGAGAAGGTCGCAAAAGATGTTCAGATCAGCGGCAATTCCGCAGGAATCCTCATCAGCGGAAACAACCTTACTGATGGAAAGGCTTCCTATGCAGCAGTTCTGAAGGGCACCGATGCAGCATACAAGGTACCTGCAGACAGCAGGATCCTCATCGTTGGCGCATCAGCACAGGATCCGAAGATGGAAAGCTCAAAGCTTCCTATGGATAATACACTGCTTGAAGGCTCTGCAACTAAGATCCTCAGCGGAAACGGAGCAGAATTTACCACTCTTACTGCTGAGCAGGCAGGAGCACTCAAGGTTAGCGATAATCGCTACGAGGGAATATCCGTTCTTTTCGGTGAGAGGGTTATCCTTGTAAGCAATGCTGCTTCACTTGAAGGCGCAAAGGTTATCGACGTACCTCAGAAGGGTATCAGCAAGTGGATCAACAGATTTGTAACTGGTATGAACACTTCTGAAGGTATCAATGTTCAGTATGATACCGAGCAGAAAGCCATAGCAGGTCAGTATCAGTTTACCCTTTCAAACAATGCAACAACCGGTCTTGTAGATGCAAACAAGGACGGAGCAGTTTGGACAGGCGGAAATGATGATAGCGGACTTATCAAAAAACTGGTAACTGCCGGAAATGCAGAATCTGGAAAGAATTATGTACTCTTCGGTCAGAAGATATCAACTGCAACAGAGTACAAATCAGATGTATTTGAGGTTTGCTCATTCACAACTCTGAAGAAAGCAACCCTTTCCATCAATCTGACAAATGCAACCCTTTCACCGAACTACATTGGTGATGTACCAGATTATGATACACTTGAGAAACTTCAGAGCAACACAAATGTTGTAAATAAGAACTTCTTCACTTTCACACCTCATGACTATGGTCAGACTGTTACCGTGGAAGAGAATTATGATCCTTATTATGAAAAGTATATCATTAATGACAACAAGTATGTGCTGAAGGATAGCGATGGATTTGAGCTCGGTGATGTCGAGGTTGTATTCGGTAAGTATAATACAGACTTAGATCCTGCACATATTGATTGGTTGACCTGGAGTGGAGCATATTATTATCAGCTTCCTGTAAATAATGGCGACGGATTCCCGTATGTTGCAAAAGTAAAATTCACTCCTTATGATTCTGCTCAGACTGTTTATAACGGGTATGATAGTTTTGTTGAGGATAAGAATATAGTATCCTTCAATGTCATCAAGGCTCCTGTTAAGTATGAGCCTGTAGTTTCACCTGTAGTTGTTTCAGGTAATGTACTTGAAGCTCCTTCTTTCAAGGCAACCAACACGCTTACAGGCTTTGATGCAACAGATGTTGTAAATGAAAGCGGAACCAAGGATGTTTTCTACTACATTGATGGCAAAAAAGCAGATGCAGCAAGCTGGAATAAACTTGCCCCCGGCAGTTACACGATAAGCATCAGCCAGGGTTCTCTTGTTGCTAAAGATAATTATGCAGTTGTTAAGGATAAGGAGCAGGCTGATTATTCAGCAACAGCAACCGTGAAGGTTGTTGATCCTAAGGGATCAGAAGGACTCAAGGTTACGGGTAAGCTTGTTGATCCTGTTTACTATGGCGAGTCAACAGATGATGTGAAAGCATCAATCTCAGCTTCCTTCACATTTGGCGGAGTGGATGTAACTAATGGAATGTCGAAAGCTTATACAGGCAAGATCAAATTCCTGAAATCTCCTTCATCCAATGCAAAGGCAGCAACAGACGAGATCACAGATACAAAGACAGTCAGTGGTAACACAAAGATATATGCTTACTTCATCGATGTTGAACACAGCGTAGCAGGAAAGACACTTGATCCTGTATCTTCGGATGCTATAGAGATCACAGTTCAGCCCAGACCTGTAGTAATAAATACCAAGACTGGAGATCCGATTAAATCATACAGAGGCGAGCCTGCGAAGGTAAGTGTAAATAAAGCAGATCTTTCAGTTTATGTTGTAGATGATGATTCTTATTATGATAAATCAAAGAAGACATGGGTAAATGTTCCTGCATATGCGGGTGAGGCAGTAACTGCTGAAGCACTCTTCGCAAACGACAAGTTCATCAATCTTGATACGAGTGCGGTTAACACAAATGTTCCGAAGAACAGTTATGACGCAGCTCTTACAGGTTATACACTTTCAGCCGACAAGGTAAGGAACTATGCTCAGAACTATGTAGTAGTAGACGACAATGTTGAATATCAGATCCTTGGTAAGTGGTATGTGAAGTACATCCTTGAGTATGGCGGACGTGGAGCAACAGCCGGAAAGAGATACGTATCATCTGACGAAGTCATCGTTGAGGCTGAAGACGGTTCAAAGAACTTTATAGGTGATTATTATAAGTTCACACCCAGCAAGAAGCTTACAAACAGCTGGAACCAGATCCTTCCGGAAGGTGATACGATCACCAAGTGGGAGATAAAGGAAGCCGATAGCCTGAATGATGTAACGCATAGGGAGTATGACAGCACAGATACACCGGTAACAGGGTGGACTCGTAATGCAATGCAGTACGGTCTTACCGCTGAAGTAGAACTTGCTGATTATGACTATGCAGTATATGCAGTAGTAGCTGCAAAGGCAACCAAAGAAGGAGTCATGGTCGAGTCTATCACTCCTGTCCGCTATGACGGCATGGCTCATGTAACAACAGATGACACAAACGAAAAGAAGAGCGAGAGCGATCTTGAACTGGTTCTGTATGACGAAAAAACAATAGCAGCAGCGGATCTGGAAACACAGGATAAGTATTTTGACAAGGGATACAGATGGAATCGCGACGAGGGTACTAACGAGATCTGGAGAAAATATCTTGTCCAGGGCGATGATTACACGGTATCCTACAAGAACAACAAGAATGCATCTGTAGCTTATGACAATACCGTAAGCGGCGATGACGGAGTGGATGCAACCTTCAAGAGGATAGTATCTGACAAGCAGATGCCTCAGATCATCGTCAAAGGTAAGGGCGACTTCAAGTCACTCAAGACCACGGTACTCTTTGACATCCTTCCGAGGAGTGCAAACGGATGGGGCTATGGTACACAGTATCAGCTTGCAGGAAAGACTCTCAATACAAAGCTTACGGTAAATGATTACATCTGGACAACCAGATACACCAAAGGAAAGACCTACAAGCTCAAGCTTGGAAAGAGCAACGCAAAGAAGCTCAGCGGTTATACCGGTGATTATGTGACTGAGGTTTACAAGGTTGCCGACAACGGAACAAAGACCAAGGTTACAGACTTCAAAAAGATCGCTGAGGGCAATTATCAGGTTGTTGCCAAGTTCGTAAATAACTACTATGGACAGACGGTTTACAACATCACTGTAAAGAAGGGAGATCTCCTTTCAAAGCAGACGATCAAGTTCAAGAAGAGCATCGCATGGGCATCAGGCGGAATCAAGGCAGCTGACTTCATCACAAAGGTTACGACCAAGAAGAAGCCCAAGACTGATCTGGTACTTATCAAAGAATCAGAGACTGATGACAAGGCGGGATACTTCATAGATGATGTAGACAGCAAGACGGGTGTTGGTTATGAGTATGATCCTGCTACAGAAGCCTTTACCATGAAGGATGCAGGCGAGTATACCATCACACTTAAAGCTTCAAATAAACTCATGGAGACAAATGGCATCATTGGAACACATACCATCAAGGTTACAGTTAAGGGTGTGAAGCTCAAGGCCAGCGACTTCATGATCGATGGAAAGAAAGCATCGAAGACAGTAATCGTTGACTATGACGGAAACAGCAAGGCAGTTGCAGTTACACTTGCAAAGCCTTCCAAGTTCCCTGTAGACAATGAGAGCAAGATTCCTATGGCAATGCCCACCGTAAAGAAGCAGGAAGCTAGCAAAGAGGACGCAGTAGATGCAGCAGATGCTGATGGAATTGACGAAACCTGGGGTGGATTTAATGAAGAGACTGGAGCATATAACAACGGTTATTCATCATCAACAACTGAGTATTATGACACCGGAGTAAGGCTTTCAGCTGCACTTTCAGGAAAGGGTGTTTACACGGTTTCACCGAAGGCATTCAACAGCAGTCTGTTCAGCGATTACAAGATTTGCATACGTCCTTCAGGAAAGTACTATACAGGAACCAGCAATGCGTACATCACGCTTACCTACAAGAGAGGCGGACTTAATCTCAAGAAGGTTGTAGGCGGCGATCTCTTCAAGGTAGAGGCAGTTGAGGTACCTGTAAATGTCGGAGGAACACCTGCAGATCTGCACATGACCATAGCAGGCATGACACCTGAGAAGAATGCAAACTTCAGTTATTATGCATCAGGAAACAAGATATATCTGACAAACGGAGCACCTGAAAGCACAAGCAAGAAGGGCTATGTCAAGTGGGCAGGCGAGAACATCCTTGAGGTTACCTACTCAAAGAACAAGAAGGTAGGAACAGCTGTAGCAACGATCAAGCCTACCAAAGCTGGCAAGAACTACTTCAAGGGTTCAGCAAAGGTTAATTACAATATCAAGACCAATGAAGTAAAGAAGGTCAGAGAGTATGCAGTTGACGCTATGGATAATGGCGAGGTATTCGCAGTCATCACCGATGCTGCAAAGGCTGACAAGATGAGCTGCGTACTGTATCAGATGGATGCATGCGGAAGCGGCAAGGCTACAAAGCTTGGCACGAAGGACTACAAGGCAGCTCTTGGCAAGGAAGATGCAAAGAAGGGCTACACAGTAGCGATCACAGACGGAACCAGCGGAAACTTCAAGTTTGCAAAGGATACACTTGTGAAGAATGCTGATGAGACCGACAACGCATACTTCAATGTATACGGCAAGAAGGTAAAGATGAAGGCTACCCTGTCACAGGGCAGCGGTTCAGGATATGATGCAGCAAAGAAGGGCTATGTATACACAGGAAAAGAGATCAATCCTGGCGTAACTGAACTTATACTTGGCAAAGATGCAACCTACAGCTTCCCTGCAGGTCTGACAGAGTCCAGCAACTTCATCGTAACCTACAACAACAATGTGAAGGTAGGAACAGCTTCTGCTACGATCACCATGAAGAGGGATCTGACCTCTGCTTCGGCAAATACGGCTTATCCTTATGGCGGATCTGTGACAGTCAAGTTCAAGATCGTACCTCACACCAACGAGAACCTGATCCTCAGCGAATAATAAGGATCGGAACAGACAACCATTGACGGACATTAAAAAAGCAATACCAACACCCCCGGGATCATCCCGGGGGTGTTTTTTCCATTGCATTGCAGAAACATTCACACGATGATATAGTTAAACACAGAGGTTTATTGGATTATGACCATAGAACAGATTCGAGAAAAGTGTACAGATGAATTCATAGAAGTAACTGGACATGCTCTTTTGCGGTAAATAGTACAAAACGGACATCATTCAAAAATAACCTCCGATGCGGTAGGCTTTTGGTGTAGCCAGAGGTGATCGCAAAAGGAGGTTTTATTATGATCAACACAGATGACATGACCAAAGAAGAACGGGCGGAATACT